>NZ_FPIS01000003.1:0-575833 GCF_900119235.1 Luteibacter sp. UNCMF366Tsu5.1
GTGTTAAGCATGCCGCCAGCGTTCAATCTGAGCCAGGATCAAACTCTTCACTTAAGTTTTCGACCATCCGAAGATGATCTATCTTTCTGAAGTGCTTAACCCCAACAAGAAAAAACTCATTGCTGACTTCTTTCTAGTGGGACACTTGCATTTGGTTGACTGCTTTCAGTCCACCGCAAGGCGTCCACACAATTCACCTGCGCACACTGTCAAAGATCAATCACTTGCGACATCTTTCGCTGTCGCCCTCTGAACATTTCGTCCCGAGGTGAGCCGCCCATTCTATATCGTTTTTCCTTTCCGTCAACACCCTCGTGATGCTTTTTTTCGAGGTCGCCGACGAGGCGATACAGCTACCGTAGCGTTCGTCTTTCGGCGTGGGCCGCTGCGGGGAGGCGAATAATACGGATTCCTAAGAATGCCGCAACCCCTTTTGTGAATCTTTTTTGAAAGTGCCGTTAAATCAGACGGATGCGGGCGAAGTTTCGCTTGCCCACTTGGAGCACACCCTCGAAACCGGCCGTGAAGACGCGCGCAGCGTCCTCCACCACGTCGCCGTCGATCTTCACTGCACGCTCCTTGAGCTTCCGATTCGCTTCCGAGTTGCTCGGCGTGACGCCGGCAGCCGTCAATAGAGCCGCCAGTCGAAAGCCCTCAGGCGGCGCAACGATGTCCACCATGGGAAGCAGGGACGTATCGCCCTCGCCCCTCACCACCGCATGCCAGCCGGCAATCGCCTGTTCGGCGCTCGCCGCGTCGTGGAAGCGCGTAGCGAGTTCGCGCGCGAGGCGCAGCTTGGCATCGCGTGGATTCAGCGCACCCGAAGCGATATCGGCCTTCATGGTGGCCAATTCGTCCAGCGACACCTCGAAGCTCAACAGCTCGTACCAGCGCCACATGAGCTCGTCGCCGATCTTCATCGTCTTGGTGACGATATCGATGGCCGGCTCGTTGATGCCTATGTAGTTGCCCAGGGACTTGGACATCTTGTTGACGCCGTCCAGTCCCTCGAGCAGAGGCATGGTCAGAACGATCTGCGGTGGCTGGCCGTGGTGTTCCTGCAGGGCGCGTCCCATAAGCAGGTTGAACTTCTGGTCCGTGCCGCCGAGCTCAACGTCACATTCAAGGGCCACCGAGTCGTACCCCTGCACCAGCGGGTAGAGGAACTCGTGGATCGCGATCGGCTGCTCCGATTTGTAGCGCTTGGCGAAATCGTCGCGCTCGAGCATGCGCGCCACCGTGTGCTGCGCGGCGAGGCGGATCATGTCCGCCGCGCCCATCTTGCCGAACCACTCGGAATTGAAGCGGAGCTCCGTCCTGTCGCGGTCGAGCACCTTGTAGACCTGCTCGGCGTAGGTTTCCGCGTTGGCCAGCACATCCTCGCGGGTCAGCGGCTTGCGCGTCACGTTCTTGCCGGTCGGATCGCCGATCATTCCCGTGAAGTCGCCGATCAGGAAGATGACCTGGTGACCCAGATCCTGGAATTGGCGCATCTTGTTGAGCAACACCGTATGGCCCAGATGCAGATCCGGCGCCGTCGGGTCGAAGCCCGCCTTGATGCGCAGCGGGCGCCCCAGCTTGAGACGCGCCTCGAGGTCGTCCTTCTTGATGATCTCGTCGGCGCCGCGGGCGATCAGCGCCAGGGCCTGGTCCAGCTCGTTCATGCGTTCTCTCATTCGAATGGTCTTCGGCCTTCACATTCGTATGTGAAGACGTCGTGGGGTTAATTGTGCGTTAACCGCAAGAAGCGATGCAAAGCCTTGATGGGAAAGGCGTTGACGGACTTTGCACAGGGCCGTTATGGTACGCGACAAGTCGGGGCGAGCGGATACAAGAAAGACAATGGGTGATGTGAACCGCGGAGCGCATGACGCACGCAAGCAGGCCATCCGGCGCAAGGCGCAGCGCCGTCATTCGCACTTCTATGATAGTCGCGCCGCTCACTGGTCCTTCAGTCGCAATGCGTCCGCGGAACCGCTGAGCTGGACACGCGAGCGTTGGATCCTCGCCGGCACCGCGTTCCTTCTCGTCATTCTGTCGGCGCTCGTGATTCCGGCCTGGGCCGGCGCGATGAAGAAGCAGACGGTCACCAGCGCCACGCCGCCGATCCACGCCGTTGTCCCGCTGGCCGTACCGAAGATCGATCCCGCCAGCATCAAGCCGCTTGCCCCTGTGGAAACGTGGCAGACGGTCCAGGTGCAGCCTGGACAGACCCTCGCCGACATTTTCCTTGCCCAGGGTCTCAGCATGACGGACCTGCAGCACGTCATCGACGGCGCGGGCGGTTCGAAGGCCTTCCACCAGATCAAGCCGGGCCAGGAATTCCAATTCCTTATCAGCGGCGACCACGTCCTCAAGGGCGTGCGCTTCGATCAGGACGAAGCCAGCATCGCCACGTTGCGTCTCGACGGTGCGTCGCCGCAGCTCACCACGCAGAAGCGCGACGTGCAGCGTCGCGAGCACATCGCACACGGCGAAATCGACAGTTCGTTGTTCGGTGCCGCATCCAAGGCCGGCATGAGCAACGCGATGGTGTTGAAGCTCGCGGAAGTGTTCAAGTTCGATATCGACTTCGTGCAGGACCTGCGCGTCGGCGACAACTTCACCGTCATCTATGACGACGTCTACAGCGATGGCGCGTTCCTGCGCGAAGGCGACATCGTTGCCGCCGAGTTCGTGAACCAGGGCAAGCGCTATACCGCGTATCGCTTCAAGAACAGCGACGGCAAAGTCAGCTACTTCAGCGAGGAAGGCCGTCCGCTCACCGGCTCGTTCCTGCGCATCCCCGTCGACTTCACCCGTATCTCGTCGCAGTTCAGCGCCGGTCGCATGCATCCCATCCTCGGCAAGATGCGCGCGCACAAGGGCGTCGATTATGCCGCGCCCACCGGCACGCCTATTCACGCGGCGGGCGACGGTGTGGTCAAGTTCCGCGGCTGGATGAACGGCTACGGCAACTTCGTGGTCATCCAGCACAACGCCACCATCAGCACGGCCTACGGCCACATGTCGCGCTTCGCGAACTTGCGCGTCGGCCAGCGCGTGAGCCAGGGCAGCACCATCGGCTACGTCGGCATGACCGGCCTCGCCACCGGCCCGCATCTGCATTACGAATTCCGCGTCAACAACGTGCAGCGCGATCCGCAGACGGTCACCCTGCCCAAGCCCGAACCGTTGCCGGCGGCGCAACTCGCGAAGTTCAAGAAGGAAGTGGTCGGGCCGCAACTGGCGCGACTCAACCAGGTCGACAGCAACGTCAAGCTGGCCCGCACGGACACCGGCAAGCAAGACAACGACTGACCCATGACCCAGGGCATGGACGGCCTCTACCTCGGCCTTATTTCGGGCACCAGCGCAGACGGCATCGACGCTGCGCTGGTCCACTTCGACAACGGCCGCCCCGCGCTGCGCGCGGCCGCGACGCATCCTTGGGACGATCACCTCCGTCGCCAGGTCCTGGCGGTGGCACAGGACGAAGTCCGCCTCGACCTCGACGCCTACGGTCGACTGGACGTTGCCATTGGTCGTGCCTTTGCGGATGCGGCCAGCGCACTGCTCGCGTCGGCTGCCGTGTCTTCGCGCGATGTGATCGCCATCGGCTCGCACGGACAGACGATCCGCCATCGCCCTAGCGGCGACTACCCTTTCACCCTGCAAGTGGGCGATCCCTCCGTCATCGCGGAATGCACGGGCATCGACACGGTCGCCGACTTCCGTCGCGCCGACGTCGCGGCGGGCGGACAAGGCGCTCCCCTCGTGCCGGCCTTCCACGCCACCGTGCTCCGCCCGGAGCATGGCGCCCGCGTGGTGTTGAACCTGGGTGGCATTGCCAACGTCACGCGCCTGGACGCGTCAGGTGCGGTCACCGGCTTCGATACGGGACCGGCCAATGGCCTCATGGATGCCTGGTGCCTGCGCCATCGCGGCGAAGCCTTCGACCGCGACGGCCACTTCGCGGCATCCGGCCGTATCGACGACGCGTTGCTTGCCGAACTCCTGGACGACGCCTATTTCGCACTGCCGCCGCCGAAGAGCACCGGGCGCGAGCATTTCCACCTGGCATGGCTCGACATGCATTCGCGCGTGACCGAGCTTTCGCCGGAAGACGTGCAGGCGACGCTACTGGCCGTCAGCGCCCACTCGGTGGCCGACGCCATTGCACTTCATGCAGGTGACGCCATCGACGTCGTCGCCTGCGGTGGCGGGGTGCATAACACCGCATTGATGCAGGCGATCGCCAGCCGATTGGAAGGCCGGCCGCTGCACATCAGCTCGGCCTTCGGCATCGATCCCGACGCCATGGAGGCCATGGCATTCGCGTGGCTCGCGTACCGCCGCCTGCGCGGTGAGCCTGGGAATCTACCCGCGGTGACTGGTGCCCGTGGCCTGCGGTTGCTTGGCGCCCTCTACGCGGCGCCTTCTAGGCGGGCCGACGGCCTGTAGGACCGCTGTCTTTGCCAACCCTTGTGGGAGCCGCCATGGCGGCGAGAAGCCAACGAAGCGGTGTAGCCTAGCCGCAAGGTCGCCCGTCGCCGCCATGGCGGCTCCCACAAGGGTACCCCGGCGGTTTCGCGGCGCTGCATCGAAACCACGGACACGCCCCGGAGAAACGCGTCAGAAAGTCTCGGAAGTCTTCGCAGGGCGCGGGACGACATCGGCCAGCGCAGAAGGCGAGGCCTGCGCCAGGGCGGACAGCGCATCCTGAAACGCGGCCTGCTCTTCCGCGTCCCATGCGCCGGTGAGGCGCGCGATATCGCCTGGTTCGAGCAAAAGCTCGTTGAACACGTCACCCGGGCTCAAGCCGAGCCCGTAGCGCAACGCGTGCAGGATCACCTCGTTGATCGACCAGCGGCGTTCGCGCGCAAGCGTCTTGATGCGCTCCGCCATCTGTTCGTCGATATGTCTCACCACTATATCCGGCACGTGCGTAACCTCCTCGCGCATGCCCCCTGTGGCGGCGATCTTACACAGTTTTGGCAAGCGACGAAGCTCGTCCGTCCGGCCGAGGTCATTAGTCCGTCCGGCTATGTGCCGGCACCGGCATCCGTCGCCACAGCACTGCCAGCACGATCAGCGTCGGCACGATGGATATCGTGCTGACAACGAACAGCGAGGGGTACCCGTCGCTCTTGACGAGGAAGCCGGAGAACCCGCCGAGCAACTTGCCTGGCAGGTTTGCCAGCGCACTCAGCAAGGCGTACTGCGTGGCCGTAAAGCTGCGGTTGACCAGACCTGACATGAAGGCGACAAGAACCGGCCCCGCGAACCCCTGGGCGAAGTTGTCGCCGGACAGCGTGGCAACGAATGCCCAGGTCTGACCGGGGTGGTTCGCCATGATCAGGTAGAGCATGTTCGACAGCGCGACCCCGACCGCCGAGATCGCCAGCAATCGGCGCATCTCGAAGCGGGTAACGGCCCAGCCGCCGAGCAGCGCCCCAACAATGCCGATGATGACGCCATAGACCTTCGACACCTCGGCGATCTGGGTCTTGCTGAACCCGGCGTCCTGATAGAACGGATACGCCATGACGCCAAGCATCTGGTCGGGCAGACGGAACAGCGCCACAAACAGCAACAGTCCCAGCGCAAGGCCAAGGCCATAGCGCGAAAGAAAGTCGCGGAAGGGCTCGACGAAGCCTTCCTGCACGGCAACCCGAAGCGGCACGCGCTCGCGTACGCGGTGCTCGGGCTCGCGGGCGACCAGCACGGCAACGATGGGAATGATGAGCAACCCGCAGATGGCGAGGTAACCTGCCTGCCAGCCCAGCGCATCGGCGAGGAGAAGGATGCCTGCGCCACCGGCGATCAATCCGAGGCGGTAACCCAGCGTATAGGTCGCGGCCAGCGCACCCTGCGCTTCCTGCGGCGCGATCTCCACGCGGTAGGCGTCCACCACGATGTCGATGGTGGCACCGGCCAGTGCGGCCACCAGCGTCATCGCCATGAAGCGCAGCAGTGAGGCTGTCGGCGGCATGGCGGCCATGCCGAGCAGGCCGGCCGCCAGCAGCACCAGGGCGAACATCATCCAACCCCGACGCAGGCCAAGCCGACCGAACAGCGGCAACTTGAACCGATCGACGGCGGGCGACCAGAGAAACTTGAAGTTATAGGCAAAGGTCACGTAGCTGGCGATGCCGATCGCCCCGTAGTCCACGCCGGACTCCCGAAGCCATGCCGAGAGCGTGTTGCCGACCAGCAGGAACGGCAGGCCCGAAGCCAGGCCGAAGAACAGCATGATGACGGCGCCAGGCTGGGCGAACGCCGCCACGACGCCGCGCAAGCCCTTGTAGCGAACCGCGCCTGTCGGCTCGCTCACTCGGCGTAGTCCACGGTGAACGGGGCGTGGTCCGAGAAACGCTCGTCGCGATAGATCGAGCAGCCGCGCAGGCGATCGCGAAGGCCCGGGGTCACGATCTGGTAGTCGATGCGCCAACCGACGTTGTTCGCCCGCGCCTGGCCGCGGTTCGACCACCAGGTGTATTCCACCGCATCGGGCTTGATCGCACGGAAACTGTCGACCCAGCCGATCTCCTTGAAGAGGAGGTCAAGCCAGGCGCGTTCCTCGGGCAGGCAACCCGAGTTCTTCTGATTCGACGTCCAGTTCTTGATGTCGTTCTTCGTGTGCACGATGTTCCAGTCGCCGCACAGCACGTAATCGCGGCCGCTCGTCGCCCACTCGCGCAGGATCGGCGTCAGCCATTCCATGATCCGGAACTTGTACTGCTGACGTTCGTCGCCCGACGACCCGGACGGGATGTAGAAGGACACGACGCTGAGGTTGCCGTAGCGGGCCTCGATGTAGCGGCCCTCGCAGTCGAAGTCCTCCCGACCCAGCGACACGCGCACTTCGTCCGGCTCACGCTTCGAATAGATGGCCACACCGCTGTAGCCCTTCTTGCTGCGGGCGTCGTGATAGAAGCAGTGATGCCCATCGGGGCGGAACATGGGATCGGTGAGCTGCGCCTCCTGGGCCTTGGTTTCCTGCAGGCAGACGACGTCGGCGTCCTGCTTGCGCAGCCACTCGAAGAAGCCCTTGGTGGCGGCGGAGCGGATGCCGTTGGCATTCAGCGAAATAATGCGCATGGGACCTTGCAGTTGACGTTCGACGATCCGCCATCATAACCCGCAGCCGATGCCTCCCAGACGCTGCGGGCTCTCGCCGCGGCCCCTCAACCGTGAGTCCTCTACAATGGGCGCATGCCTCCCACGATTCGCGTGCTGCCGGTCGACGACGCGCTGCTTCCTGCCGTGCTGGCCCTTGCCGTTCATCCCGACCAGGTCGCCTTCGTCGGCCATGTCGCCGATTCCCTGGCCGACGTGGCCGTGTGCCCGGGCAGCGAAGCGTTTGCCTTGCTGCACGGAGACGATCCCGTCGGTTACGTACGGATCGATCGCCATGCCTATGCGCTGGGCGACCACCCCGTGGCAACAGGCGCCGTGGCGCTGCGCAGTTTTCTGATCGACGCCACCCGGCAAGGCCAGGGGCTGGGCGCGGCCGCGCTCGCCGCGATCCATGACCAGGTGGCGCGCCGCCACCCCGATCGCACGCGCATCCTGCTCACGGTCAACGTGCGCAATGCCGCCGCGGTGCGCGCGTACCAGCGCGCCGGATACCGCGACAGCGGCGAGTTGTACCATGGCGGCAGTGCGGGACCGCAGCACATGCTCTGGTATCCGCTGCCTTCTTCCCATCCTTAGACGAGACGGCCCGTGCACGATTACCAGCGCGAATTCATTGAACTCACCCTCGCCCGCGACGTTCTCCGCTTCGGCGAATTCACGCTGAAGTCCGGCCGCAGCAGTCCTTACTTCTTCAACATGGGCCGGATCGACTCCGGTGCGGCCCTGGGCCGGCTCGGTCGCGCCTATGCCGAAGCCGCCACGCGCTCCGGCGTGCCGTTCGACATGCTGTTCGGCCCCGCCTACAAGGGCATCGCCCTCGCCGCGGCCACCGCCATCGCGCTCGCCGATACGCAGGGCCGCGACGTGCCCTGGGCCTATAACCGCAAGGAAGCGAAAAGCCATGGCGAGGGCGGCACCCTCGTCGGCGCCCCGTTGCATGGCCGCGTGCTGATCGTGGACGACGTGATGACCGCCGGCACGGCCGTGCGCGAGTCGCTCGAACTCATCCGGGCGCAGGGCGCCGAGCCGGCGGGCGTGCTGATTGCACTGGATCGCCAGGAGCGCGGCCAGGGCGAGCTGTCGGCCGCACAGGAGGTATCCGCGCAGTTCGGCATTCCCGTCATCGCGATCGCGAGCCTGGCCGACGTGCTCGCCTATGCCGGCGAAAACCCTGCCTTGGCGGCCGAGCATCGCCGCCTGCTCGCCTACCGCGAGGAATACGGCGTGGCGACCTGAGCGAAACCGCGACTGCGTCACGTGGCCGGGCGAACCTCCCGGCCATGCGCGATGGTTCCTCGTCCGCTGGCTATACTCCGCCCACAGGAGGGGAAAGCATGCGAGCAGCGCGATTGATCCTGGCGGGGGCGGCCTTGTGCATAGGCACGACCGCGCTGGCCCAGAACACCAACAGCAATGGCTACCGTTACCGCTGGAAGGACGCCTCCGGTCAGTCCTATTTCAGCGATAGCCTCACGTCCGATGCGATGAAGGTCGGCTACGACGTCGTCAATCCGGCGGGGGTCGTGGTGCGCCATGTGGATCGGCAGCTGACGCCCGAAGAACGCGCCGCCGCCAAAGCGCTGGCCGACCAGCGTGCGGCAGAGGAACAGGCGCGACAGCAGCGTCAGCGCGAGGACGCGCAGATGTTGAATGCCTACCCCGATGAAGCCTCCTTCGCCGCCGCCAAGAACGCGGAACTGGACAACTTCGAGCAGGCGGCTCGTACCACGCGGCTGAATCTGCAAGGTCAGGAGAAGGCCCTGGCGGATCTGCTCACGCGCGCGGGCGACATGGAACGCGCCAAGCAGCCGGTGCCCAAGTACCTGAACGATCGCATCGCGGAGCAGCGCAATACGGTGGCGTCCCTGCGCGCGACGCTGCAGCGCCAGCAGGCGGCCAAGGAAGCCGCACGGGCCAACACGGACGCGCAACTGCGCCACTACCGCGAACTCAAGGCGGCCGCGGCGAACCCGGGAAACTGAGTGCTGCCCTAGAAGGGCAGCACCAGGTGGCCGTCCACGGCCAGCAGGCGTTCGCGAAACGCCTGCTTGACCCGCTCGAGCGAGCGCCCATTGTCGGCATCGAAACGGAAGATCAGCGCAGGCGACGTATTCGACGCCCGCACGAGCCCCCATCCATCCGGCCAATCCGCGCGGATGCCGTCGATCGTCGTCACCCGCGCATCGTCGAACGTGGCCGAAGCACGGAACGCATCCATGAAGCGCAGGTGGGCACCTTCGGCCATGGGTAGACGAAGCTCCGGGGTGGACACGCTCTTGGGCAGACTGTCGAACAATTCGGTGACGGAGCGCTCTTCCACGTCGCCCGCCACGATTTCGAGCAGTCGAGCGGCGGCGTAGATACCGTCGTCGAAGCCATACCAACGGTTGTTGTCGGCAAAGAAAAAGTGGCCGCTCATTTCACCCGCCAGCGCCGCGCCGGTCTCGCGCATCTTCGCCTTGATCAGCGAATGCCCGGTACGCCACATCAACGGCACACCCGCCGCTTGTTGGATCACCGGGCGCAGATGGCCCGTGCACTTCACGTCGTAGATGACCGTAGCGCCCGGATTGCGCGCCAGCACGTCCTGGGCGAACAGCATCAGCAGGCGGTCGGGGTAGATGATCTCGCCGGCCTGGGTCACGACACCGAGCCGGTCGCCATCGCCGTCGAATGCCACGCCGATGTCCGCACCGATCGTGTGCACCGCCGCGATGAGGTCCGCAAGGTTGCGTGGATCGGAAGGGTCCGGGTGGTGATTGGGAAAATGACCGTCCACATCGCAGTAGAGAGGGATCACCTCGCAACCGATGTCCTCCAGCACGCGTGGCGCCACAGCACCCGCAGCGCCGTTGCCAGCGTCGACCACCACCTTCAGGCGGCGCTCCGCAGCGACGTCGCCGGCCACGCGCGACACGTAGGCCTCCACGATCGACTGCTCACGCCACGTGCCACCGCCGTCGGAGGGCAACCGATCTTCGGCGATGCGCCGATAGAGATCGGCGATGGCCTCCTCCGCGAGGGTCTCGCCACCGATGACGATCTTGAAGCCGTTATGGTCCGGCGGATTGTGACTACCGGTGACTGCGATGCCGCATCCCGTACCGAAGTGATACGCCGCGAAGTAGACCAGCGGCGTCGGCACCATGCCGAGGTCGATCACGTCGATGCCCGCCGCACGCAGGCCGTCGGACAACGCATTCGCCAGTTCGGGACCCGACAGCCGCCCGTCGCGACCGACCACGATCTCGCGCAGGCCGCTTTCGAGCATGCGTGCACCCACCGCCTGGCCGATGCGATGAGCCACGTCGGCCGTGAGCGCCGTTCCCACCACGCCGCGGATGTCGTAAGCACGAAAGATGGCCCGATCCACGACGGTCGGCGCACGCGGCGCGGGCGTGGGCAGTGGCGCGGCAAGCGCGGCCGGCGGGGGTGGAAGCTTGGGTGCGCGAACGACGTCTGCCAGCAGCACGTCTTCGTCGGGCCCGGCCTCCGGCTCGACCGCCGTGCGCCGTTGCGACGCCCAAAGCAAGAGCGCGCCGCCGCCAAGACCGACGAGCGTCAGCAGCACCGCCAATGCCTCCGAGTGAGGAATGACGATGAAGGCCTGCGGCATCGCCGCGAAGACGAACAACGTGGTGCCCGTCACGCGCTGGCCTTCGGGCTCCAGGTCGGCCGACCGCGATCCCTTCGAAAGCAGTGACAGGCTGTCGCGACCGTCGCCCTGACGCAGCTCGATACGACCCGCGCCGGGAGAGAGACCGTCGAAACGAGCGGCAACCTCGTCAAAGGGATACTCGACCCAGATCCAGTCGTGCACCGAGCCATCGACGTTCACCGGCTCGACGATGGTCAACCGACGCTCGCCGCCGTGCAGCGACGTGGATGCGGGCGGGGGACCTTCCGAGCCCAGTGCCGCCATCAACTGCGCGGCCTTCGCATAGCCGAAGTCCCGGTAGTTGGCGCGCACCACTTCATCGAGCCCGCCGCTGTAGACCTCGACGTTGCGCGCGCCGGGCAAGGCCGCGCGCAGGCGTTCCGCGGCGGCCGTGCGGTCCTCAATGCCGGCCGCCATGCCGGCGTCGCCGAGCACACGATGCAGGCCCTGGCGCTTCGTCGCCACGAGGTCGCTCAGCTCGCGCACCGCCTGGCGCTGGGCTTCACGCGTACGCTCGGCCGCGCTGCCCTCGTCGGCGATCAGCCATGCCTGCCACGCGCAGAACGCGCCCGCCACGAGCAGCAACGTCGCCCCGGCGAGGGGCAGCAGACGTCGCAGATCGACCCGGGACATGCGTCCCGCCCCTCCCTCTTTCCGAGCCATGGTGCCCCTTTTTCCCTCGGAGAATCAGCCAACACCCGTGGAGCCGAATCCTCCCTCGCCCCGCTGCGAGGGGGTGAATCCGTCGACCACGCGCAAACGCGCCCGTCCTACAGGTACCAGCAATAATTGCGCAATCCGGTCGCCCGGCGCGATGGTCACGTCGGCGTTACCGCGATTCCAGCACGAAATCATCAACGGGCCCTGGTAATCGGCGTCGATCACGCCGACCAGGTTGCCCATCACGAGGCCTTGCTTATGGCCGAGCCCCGACCGCGGGACGATAAGCGCACACCATGCCGGGTCGCCGATGTGAATGGCCATGCCGGTCGGCACCAGCAGACTCTGTCCCGGGGTGAGCGTCGTCGGTTCGTTCACGGCGGCGCGCAGGTCCATGCCCGCGCTACCCGCCGTCGCAGGCTCAGGCAACGGAATGCTGTCGCCCAGGCGCGGGTCGAGAATCTTCAGTTCGATATCGATCAAGAGGTGCGTCCGGTGCCGGAAAGGAATCGTTCGGCGATGCATGCGACGAGCCGGCGGGCCAGCTCCGTCTTCGGCATCTCCGGGAGGGTGGCGTCGCCATCGGGCCAATACAGGTGCAGCGCGTTGTTCGCCACTTCGAATCCCTTGCCTTCGCCGACCTCGTTGGCCGCGATCATGTCTATACGCTTGCGACGCAGCTTGTCCTGCGCGTAACCGGCCAGTTCGCGCGTTTCCGCCGCGAAGCCGACCAGGAACGGACGCGACGGCCGGGTCGACAGCGTGGCGATGATGTCGGGGTTCTCGATGAGTTCGATGCGCAGCGGCGCGCCATCCGCCTTCTTCAACTTGTGCGCCGCCTCGACATCCGGTCGATAGTCGCCCACCGCCGCGGCACCGACGTAGATGTCGGCATGCTCTGCGGCAGCCAGCACGGCGTCGTGCATCTGCCGAGCGCTGCGCACGTCCACCCGCCGAATACCCGGCGGCGTGGGAAGGCTCACCGGTCCGGCAATCAGCGTGACGTCGGCGCCGGCATCGCGCGCCGCGGCAGCCACGGCGAACCCCATGCGACCGGAGCTGCGATTGCCGATAAAGCGCACCGGATCGATATCCTCGTAGGTCGGGCCGGCACTGACCACCACCGTTCGCCCGCGCAGCGGCTGCTCGCCAAACGAGGCCACAAGGATGTCGCGCAGTTCGTGCGGCTCCAGCATGCGGCCGGAACCGATGTCGCCACAGGCCTGGTCGCCGTCCGCCGGGCCAAGCACGCCGATGCCGCGCACCCGCAGCGTGCCCACGTTCGCCTGCACGGCGAGGTTCGCCCACATCTGCTGATTCATCGCAGGCGCCACGTAAACCGGTGCCGCGGTCGCCAGCACGACCGTCGAGAGCAGATCGTCCGCCAAGCCGTGCGCCAGCCGCGCGATCGTATCGGCACTGGCCGGGGCAATGAGCACGCGTTCGGCCCAGCGAGCGAGCTCGATATGACCCATCGCAGCTTCGCCGTGTTCGTCCCACAGGCTGACGCGCACCGGCTGGCCGGAAAGCGCCTGGAACGTGGTGGGCGTGACGAAATGCGTGGCGCCCTCGGTCATCACCACGCGCACCTCGGCGTCGAGGTCACGCAGACGGCGCACCAGTTCGCAGGTCTTGTAGGCAGCGATACCTCCGGTAACGCCAATCAGGATGCGACGCTGGCGAAGGCTCATGACGACACGGCGCTGTTCGGAAGGGTCATAAGCTTAACGGAAAACCCGCGACCCACCGCGCGCGCGATTTTTCAGAATCGTTCTATCGTCACGCCACCCACCGCAACCCTAAATTGTAGGTCGCGCCGCGCTTCCCATGCGGGCATCCACGTGAGGTGAGCACATGAAGCGCGCGTCCGACGAATCCGCTGCCGTCCGCGAAGCACCGGCATCCCCCGCGATGTATCACCCGCAGCCGATCCGAACATGGGCCGCTCACGAGCGCCCGCGCGAACGCCTCTACGCCCACGGTGCCGCCGCCTTGTCCGACGCTGAACTACTGGCCGTGCTGCTCGGCAACGGAAGCATGGGATGCGATGCCGTCGCGACAGGCCGCGCACTCCTCGCCGGGGCCGGCAGCCTTGGACGGCTGCTCGCCGAACCAGACGATCTTCCCCGGGTCAGCGGCGTGGGGCCGGTCAAGCGCGCTCGCCTGATTGCCACCCTGGAGTTGGCGCGGCGAGCCCTCGGCGAGGGGCTGGTCCAGCTTCCGTGCATCCAGAACCCTCGCGACAGCGCCGAATACCTCCGCGCACGGATGCGTCACCTGCGTACCGAAGTCTTTGCCTGCCTGTTTCTCGACACGCGGCACCGCGTGCTTGCCTACGAAGAGTTGTTCAGGGGCACGATCGACGGGGCCAGCGTCTATCCGCGCGAAGTGGTCCGCGCTTGCCTGCGCCACCACGCGAGCGCGGTGATCCTTGCCCACAATCACCCTTCGGGCATCGCCGAGCCTAGCCGCGCCGACCGCGACATCACTCTCACCCTGGTCAATGCGCTCGCTCTGATGGACATCCGGGTGCTCGACCACCTGATCATCGGGCAGGGCGACCCGTTCTCCATGGCGGAGCGGGGGATGCTGGCGGCGTAGCCCCCAAAGGCGGCCACGCAAAAAAAACGGCGCGAGTGCCGCTCGCGCCGTCTGGGTCACCTTCGAGGGAGGGGGCAGGTAACCCGTTGTGCCGCCGGGCCGGGGAGACACCTGGCACGAAGGGAAGTGTGACGCGGGGCGATGACAGGGCCGTGACGCGCATCCGCAAGCCCGGTGACGGCGCGGCTGTCCCGACTTATGCACACCGGGCCTTTTTGCCACTTGGGCGTCACAGTTGCTGTCCGCGCGCAGGTCACTCATCCAAGTACATGATTTAATTGAAATCCCTCTGTTACGGGGTGGTTTCATCAACGACGACCGCCGGGGAATCGCCTGAGTCCCTCTTATTGCCCACAGAGTTATCCACAGGCTGTGGATACGTGGAGACGGTCGATCCACCCCTTCTGCTACGATTGCCGGTTCCATATCCGCGCCGCCCATCCCGTGAAACAAGAGCTGAAACAACTCGTCCTGCAGGCCATCGGAGCGTTGCGGGAGTCAGGCAAACTGCCGTCCGACTTCGTCGCGCCTGTGTTCGTCATCGAGCGCACCCGCAGCCGCGAGCACGGGGACTTCGCCACCAACGTCGCCATGATGATGTCGAAAGCCGCGGGCCGTAAGCCGCGCGACATCGCGACCGATCTGGTCGAGGCGCTGCCGGCGTCGCCGATGGTCGGCAAGGTGGAGATCGCCGGACCGGGCTTCATCAACTTCTTCCTCGCCCCTGCCGCGTTCCACGCCGAGATCGTGCGTGCGCTCGGCGAGGGTGACCGCTACGGCCACAACAAGGATGGCGCGGGCCGCACGGCGGGCGTTGAGTTCGTCTCGGCCAACCCCACCGGTCCGTTGCACGTAGGCCATGGCCGTGCCGCGGCGATCGGCGACAGCCTCGCCCGGCTTCTCGGCGCCGCCGGCTGGAAGGTGTTCCGCGAGTTCTACTACAACGACGCAGGCGTCCAGATCGCCAACCTCGCCCTGTCCACCCAGGCGCGGGCCAAGGGCATCGCGCCGGACGAGCCGGGCTGGCCGGAATCGGGCTACCGGGGCGATTACATCGCCGAGGTCGCGCGCGCCTTCCTTGCCAAGGAATCCGTGGAGGCCGACGGTGAGACCGTCACCGCCACGGGCGATGCGGACAACCTGGACGACGTCCGCCGCTTCGCCGTGGCCTACCTGCGTCACGAGCAGGATCTCGACCTCAAGGCGTTTGGCGTCGACTTCGACGTCTATTACCTGGAGTCCTCCCTCTACACCGAGGGCAAGGTCGAGGAGACCGTGCGCGAACTGGTCGCCCATGGTCACACTTATGAAGAGGGCGGCGCACTCTGGCTGCGTTCGACCGATTTCGGTGACGACAAGGACCGCGTCATGCGCAAGTCCGACGGCACCTACACCTATTTCCTCCCGGACGTGGCCTATCACCGCACGAAGTGGCAGCGCGGCTACGAGCGCGCCATCACCGAGCTGGGCTCGGACCACCATGGCTCGCTCGCTCGCGTGAAGGCCGGCCTGCAGGCCCTCGATGCCGGCATTCCGAAGAACTGGCCGGAGTACGTGCTGCACCAGATGGTGACGGTGATGCGCGGCGGCGAGGAAGTGAAGATCTCCAAGCGCGCCGGCTCCTACGTCACGTTGCGCGATCTCATCGACGAAGCCGGGCGCGACGCGACGCGTTATTTCCTCATCGCGCGGAAGGCCGATTCGCAGCTGGTCTTCGACATCGACCTCGCTCGCTCGCAGAGCAACGACAACCCGGTGTACTACATCCAGTACGCCCATGCCCGCGCGTGTCGTGTCTTCCGTGAGCTCGCCGATCGCGGCCTCACCACCGATCGAGGCCACGGCCTGTCGAAGCTCGACCGCCTCGATACCGAGCACGAATCGATCCTGATGGTGGAACTCTCGCGCTACCCCGAGATCGTCGAATCGGCAGCCGCCAACCTCGAACCGCACCTGATCGCGCAATACCTGCGCGAGCTTGCTGGCGCGCTTCACAGCTACTATCACGAGCACAAGTGGATCGTCGACGACGCCGAGCTGCGCGATGCACGCCTGGCCCTCGTGGCCGCAACGCAGCAGGTGCTCAAGAACGGTCTTGATCTGCTGGGCATTTCCGCCCCGGAGAGCATGTAATGGCAACACGCAAGAAGGGCAAAGGTCGCCAGGCCGTCCGCAACGGCTCCAGCGGTATGCCGGGCTGGAGCTGGGCGTTGATCGGTATTCTTGCGGGCGCCCTGCTCATGGCTTTCGCCATGCGCGGTGCCTGGATGCCGATGATGCGCCAGCACGACGGCCCCGAACCGAATCCCAACGCCACGGCGCAGAAGAGCAGCGATCCGGGCGTCGTAGACCAGGCCGAGCCGGAAAAGCCGAAGAAGCCCTCGTACGATTTCTACTCTGTGCTTTCGGAGAAGGAAGTACGCATTCCGGATGCGGAGATTCGCGCGCAGGCCAGCGCCGAGGCACAGCAGAAGCAGCAACAGCAGCAGGCGGCCCAACAGCAGGCTCAGGCCCAGCAGGCAGCGGTGGCTCAGCAGCAGGCCCAGGCCAACGCCGCAGCGGCCAATCTGCCGAAGGCCACCACGCAGACGGTGACCGCCGTGCCAGCGCAACCGGCACCGGCAGCCGCTTCCGCCGGCTCGGGTTACCTGCTTCAGGTGGGCGCGTTCCCGAGTGCGAGCGACGCCGAGGCACTCAAGGCGAAGCTGGCACTCCAAGGCTTTGTCGCCAACGTGCAGTCGGTGAAGGTGGGAGCGCAGACCTACAACCGCGTGCGTCTGGGGCCGTTCAAATCGGCCACGGAACTGGAAAGCACGAAGCAGCGCCTGCAGTCGGCCGGCATCAGCGCGATCGCACTGAAAGAAGGCAGCTAGTCGGACACCTGTGGGAGCCGCTATAGCGGCGAGAAGCCAACGAAGCGGTGTAGCGGCGAGGCAAGTCCCCATCGCCAGCAGGCTGGCTCCCACCAACAGCCGCCCCTCGTGCTGAATTCTGACTGTGGGAGCCGCCATGGCGGCGAGAAGCCGACGGAGCGGTGTAGCGGTAGCGGTGAGACCCCACCCCCTCGCCGCCATGGCGGCTCCTACACGAGCCGCGATCAGCTCTTTCGCTTGAGCCGAATCAAGGCCGAGATGTCGTCGTCGCCATAGCCGCGTGCCATCAGTTCGGCGAAGTCGGCCAGTGAACGTTCGATGATGGTGCGATCGGTACCGGCCTCGTCGGCCATGCCGCGCACGATGCCGAGATCCTTGTGCAGCAGGGCGAGCTTGAAGCCGACGGCGAACTCGTCGCGCAGCATCGTGGCGCCACGCTTGTCGAGAAACCAGTTGCCGGCCGCGCCGGCAGACAAGGTGGGAATCAGCCGTTCCGGATCGAGTCCGAGCGCTTCGCCCAGGGCAAGGCCTTCGGTCACCGCCTGCGCGATGCCCGCGACCAATACCTGATTCACAGCCTTGGTGGCCTGGCCGCTACCGACGTCCCCCATGGGCGTGATGCGCGCGCCATAGGCTTCCAGTACCGGTCGCACATGTTCGAGCACGCCGGCGTCGCCACCGACCATGATCGAGAGCTTGCCGTTCTTCGCGCCCTCGACACCGCCCGACACCGGCGCATCCAGAAACGCAGCGCCGACGTCCGCCAGCAGACTTGCCGCTTTCTTCGCGGTGGCCGGGGCGACGGTCGAGTGATCGATAACCGTGGCGCCTTGCTTCAGCGACGGCGCCAGCGCATGGACCACGCCGATGACGTCCGCATCGGCGCTCACACAAAGCACGATGACGTCGCAGGACGCCGCGATCTCGGCGAGAGACGGTGCCGCGACACCCAGCTCTGCCGCCAATGCATCGGCTTTCGCCTGCGAGCGATTGCCCACGGCCTGGAGCAGGCCCTTGGCGTGGAGATGACCGGCCATGGGCGCGCCCATCGCGCCGAGTCCGATGAATGCAGTCTTGAGGGTCATGGGCGTGCCTGATGAATGCTGCGTGGAAACATACGAGACGGCGCGGTGCACAAGGTGCACCGCGCCCCTTCTCAGCGCCCCGCGTTCTCGGCGAGGTAGGTGTAGCCGGTGAGGCCGTTGTCCAGCGTCGTGTAAAGCGTGTCCGCTTCTGCACCGACGATACCGGCGGCGGCGAGGCGATCCGCATACGACTTCCGCAACGCCTTGAGGTCGTAGCCCACGTAGTCGAGCATCAGGTCCGTCGTATCGCCGCGACGGATGTGCGCGAATTCGTAACCGTCGGCCGTGGCGCGTACGTTGACCGCGTCGGTATCACCGAACAGGTTGTGGATGTCGCCCAGGGTTTCCTGGTACGCGCCGACCATGAAGATGCCGAGCCGATAGGACTCGTCTTCTTTGAGCGCATGCAACGGCAGGCTCACGTCCACGCCTTCCGCGTCTACGTAATGGTCGATCCGGCCGTCCGAGTCGCAGGTGAGGTCGGCGATCACGCCGCGTCGCAGCGGTTCCTCGTCGAGACGTGCGATCGGCACGATCGGGAAGATCTGATCGATCGCCCAGATGTCCGGCACCGACTCGAAGACCGAGAAATTCACGAAGTACTTGTCGACGAGCTTCTCGTCCAGGTCGTCCAGCGCCTGACGGTGCGCGCGCTCGGCCGGAAGCAGGCGCGACCGCACCGCATTGGCGATGGCATAGAACAGTTCATCGAGACGCGCGCGGTCGCGCAGGTCGAGCTGCCCCAATGCATACAGGGCCTGGCCCTCGGCGAAGTGATGCTGCGCCTCGTGGAAAAGCTCCAACGCCGGACGGTGGTCAAGTTCCGCGTGGGTGTCGCGCAGGTGGCGAAGCACGGCGGGCTCGCCCAAACGCTCCGGCGGAATGGCGCCCTGCGGCACCGGCTCCACTTCGCTCACGTTGACCACCATGACCGCGTGGTGAGCGGTCATGGCGCGGCCGGATTCGGTGAAGATCGTCGGCGCCTTCATCCCGTGCTCGGCCACGGCCTCGGCCAGCGGCTGCACGATGCTCGCTGCGTACTGGCCCAGGCTGTAATTGATCGAGTTGTAGCTGCGCGAGCGCGTACCCTCGTAGTCCACGCCGAGGCCACCGCCGACGTCCACGACGTCGATCGGCACGCCCAAACGATGCAGCTCCACGAAGTAACGCACGGCCTCGCGCATGCCCGCCGCGATGTCGCGCACGTTCGAGATCTGCGAACCCATGTGGAAATGCTGCAACTTCAGCGTGTGCTTCAGACCCGCGGCGTCCAGCCGCTCGATCAGCTCGAGCACCTGGCCGGGGCTCAGGCCGAACTTGCCCTTGTCGCCACCAGTGTTCTGCCACTTGCCCGCGCCGATCGAGGCCAGGCGCACGCGCACGCCCAGCAAGGGCTCCACGTCCAGCGCCTTCGCCTCGGCGAACACCTGATCGAGCTCGGACAGCTTCTCGATCACGATGTGCACGCGCAGACCGAGCTTGAGGCCAATGAGGGCAAGGCGGACATATTCGCGGTCCTTGTACCCATTGCAAACGACCATGCTGCCCGGGCGGGCATGCGCCAGCACCGCCATCAGTTCCGGCTTCGAGCCGGCTTCGAGCCCGAAGCCCTGCTCGCCCGCGGCGACCAGTTCGCTGACGACGCCGCGCTGCTGGTTCACCTTGATCGGGTAGATCGCGGTGTAGGAACCGGCGTAGTCGGCGTCGTCGATCGCTTTGGCGAAGGCCTGCTGGAGCCGCGCAAGGCGGTCGGCCAGGATGTCGGGGAAGCGCACGAGCAGCGGCAGGCGAAGGCCTTCGGCCCGCGCGCGGTCGACGATCGCCGGCAGGTCGAGCGCCGGGCCGCCGTCGCCCCGGGGGCGGATCAGCAGGTGGCCGTTGTCGGCCACGTCGACGTAGCCGTTGCTCCAATGCGGGATCGCGTAGGTCAGCTTCGCGCGATCGGTGGTCCAGTTCGTCATGGGGGTGACGATCTCCAAGTGATTGTGTCGTGTCCCCGTCAGGGGGCGCGGAACAGTCGCAGCGGCGAACCTTGACCTGAAGCGGGCCTGGCGGCCGGGAGCCTCGCACGCCGCGGGGCCGACCAGACTTTGGCTGCGCGGCCGGGAGGGCCGGCGGCAGGCCGCCTATTGTAGCGGCGCGATGTGACATCCGGGTATCGCCGTCTCCCCGTCGGGAAAGCCCTACAGCCAGCTCCGGCCGGGGCTGGGCCGCATCCCGGCCCAGAGCCGGTACAATCCCCGGTTTAGTCCCCTACTCGTCTTCAGGAAAGCGTCATGTCGCAGCAGCAGCTCAGCTGGTTTACCGAAGCCCACCAGGCCTCGGGCTCTTCCATCGGTTTCCGCGTCGAGCGCCTGTTGCACGCCGAGAAGACCCCGTTCCAGACCATCGAGATCTACCAGACCACCGACTGGGGCAACCTCATGGTGATCGACGGCTGCGTGATGCTCACCAGCCGCGACAACTTCCTCTACCACGAGATGATGACTCACCCGGCGCTGTTCACCCACGCCCGCGCCAAGCGCGTCGTCATCATCGGTGGCGGCGACTGCGGCACGCTGCGCGAAGTGCTCAAGCACGAGGAAGTGGAAAAGGCCACGCAGGTCGAGATCGACGAGCGCGTGACCCGCCTTGCCGAGCAGTACTTCCCCGAGCTGTGCGACGCCAACAACGACCCGCGTGCCGAACTCCTGTTCATCGACGGCATCAAGTACATGGCCGAGGCCGAGCCGGAATCGATCGACCTCATCATCGTGGACTCCACCGACCCGGTGGGCCCGGCTGAGGGTCTGTTCAACGCCGCGTTCTACGGCAGCTGCTACAAGGCGCTTCGCCATGGCGGCATTCTGGTGCAGCAGTCCGAATCGCCGCTGGCGCACATCGAGCTCATCAAGGCCATGCGCTCGGCCATGCGCACCTCGGGCTTCAAGGCGGTGCGCACCCTGCCGTTCCCGCAGCCGTGCTACCCCACCGGCTGGTGGAGCTGCACCATGGCGCGCAAGGACGGCGACCTGTCGGGCTTCCGCGAGCGCGGCGCGATCAGCAAGAACTTCGCCACCAAGTACTACAACGCCGACGTGCACAAGGGCGCGCTGGCGCAGCCGGAATTCATGCGCGAGCAGTTGGGCGATTGAAACGATTCTGCTTGCTGATGAACTGAGCGCATAGGCAACCGTGTCAGACCCCGCCCGACACATTCAAACCTGAAGCGCCGCACACCATGCCCTCGGCTATGCCGAGGGCATTTTTTTGTATGGCGTCTGGCGACGAGAGATTTGACATGGGTCGAATGCAAAGCGCCGGGAACTCCACTCGTGACGCGACGGACCGTCATCGCTGACCACCGCAGAGCGCCATGTTTCCGTGCTGTTTCCGCGCATCGGACACTTACAACGCATGGCGGATATAAGCGACCGGGATCGACGTCGATAATCGCTGCAGGCTTGGTCGCCACGGCGGCCAGGTCATTGCATCTTGGCGTCATGTCGCCTTGTGCGGCGCCAAGCCATCAAATGTGCCACGGAGAAGGCCCGCCATGGACCACAAAACACCCCACCATAGCCAAACGTCACCGACCGCTGTCCGCTTCAGTCTGATGGAGGATCACCAATCCATTTCCATGCCCGTAGATCTCCCAGAGGGAGTCGGAATGATCGCGGCAAGTGGATACGGCTGGGGTGTCTATTGGAATCCAGTAACGGGAATGCCCTACCGCAAGAATGTACTGACCAATGCAAGCACTATCGTTCCTCCACCCGACGAGCGCTATGCCATCATCTACTTGGCAGCGCCCGCGCGCTCACTCAAGTTTCGCATCGCTGCCTACGAGGCCAACGTGTTGCTCACGGGAGCTGATGGACAGGTTGTCTGGGAGTATGGCTGGGTCTCGAATGAGAACGGTCCCTATCTCTTCGAAAAATCGTTCGAAGAGAGCTTCGTCGTAATCAGACTCCAAGGCGCGCTCTCGTGTAGTGACATCGAACTGAATGTCGATCCGGCGCCCACGCACGAGAGGTAGCGCGAGGTCCCAACAAAGAAAGCCCGGTTTCCGTCGAGGCCGGGCTTTCTTGTTTCTGCTCATCAAGTCGCACGGAAAAACACGAGCGTCTCTTTTACTTCTCGACCTTCGCCGGCTCCCAACCCGCAGGCGCTTCCGGCGGAATGCCGTAGGCACGCAGCGAGGCGAGGATAACGCTCATTTCCGTGCCGCCGCTGCGGGCGAGCGCCAGCAGCTTCTGTGCGGTGGCTTTGTCGCCCTGTGCCTGCACATTGAGCTGAGCGAAACGCTGCATCTGCCAGATCAGGTTGAGGCGGGCGTTCTTCGCCGACTGCTGATCCGAGCTATCGGGCGACAGCGTCTCGCGCAGGTGCAGGCCGAGCGAGCGGCCCAGCGGGCTGCTACCCCACTCGAGCACCTTCGCCAGCTTGAGACAGTCCGCGGTGACACCCGCGTCGGTCTTGTTTTCCTCGCAGTACTTCGCCGTCGCCTGGAATCCGGGCAGTGGTTGCCCGCTGGCCAGACCGAACACGATCACCATCTGCACACCCGCCGCGCCGGCGCCCTGCAGGGGATTAAAGGTGTCTGCCGGCGGCGGGAGCTGGCTCACCGAGTTGGCAAGCGCCTTGAGGCTGGCGCCGAGGTAATCGTCGTACAGCTTGGCGCCAGCCGCGCGGGCCAGGTCGGCCCGCACGGCATCGCTCGCGCCGTTGTGTTCGTCGACACCGAGCTTGAGCAGCCAGACGGCGGCGTTGTCAGGCGCCTGCTTTTCCAGGGCGTCGAGAGCCTCGGTGTTCGGACAGTTGCCGGCTTTGGCCTCGCAGTCGGCCAAGCGGGCCCAGGTCACCTGCGGACCCGCGTCGGCATTACGCGACGCGCGCTCGAGGAGTGCGTGGTAGCTGAGCACTTCGGGAGGATTGGTCAGCGGACGGGCAAGCAACGCAGCACCCAGAAGCGGCTCGGACTCCGTACGCAGGGCCAGCACGCTGGCGAGATCCTTCTGAAACTGAAGCAGAGCCTTGGTCTGGTCCTTCTGCGCCAAAGGCGCTTTGGCCGGGGCCTTCGTGGGACCCGGCCACGGCGTGGCGGCCATGGCGGGTACCGACAGCAAGCCCGCGAGGGCCAGGGTCAAGAGGCGACATCCCCGCATGGACCATCTCCGTGAAATAAAACGACAAGGATACGGCTCGACCATGAACGGAAGCTGCGCCCACCGCCTGCGGACAGCAGGCGCAGCCGCTTGGCTCAGGGGCAGGGCGAGGTCGGCGCGGCGGACAAACCTCGGCGGTGCTCGCTGTTGGCCATGGCTTCGAGCGCAGGATAGACGTAAGGCAGCAACCGGGATTGCTCGAACGGGTTGTGCACCACGGCCGCCACCTGAACAAAGTTGTCGTCGTTGTCGTCCACGACCATCACGGGTCCGCCGCTGTTACCGCTTGCCAATCCGCACTGCAGCAGCCTGATACCGCTCGGCGTGAGGGAAAGCATCGTGGAGCTTTCGCAATGGAACTGCTCCGCCCCGGAATAAGCCGCGGCACTGGGATAACCGACAACCCTGACCTTGGGGAACGTGATCGGATCGTCCGGATTCGACAGGCGAGGCATCAATCCGCCGCAAACGACATCTTCGATCGGGCCGGCGTCGTCGAATACACCGGCGACTGCCACGTCGTAGTCTGTCCGGAAGAGGGTGATAGGGTTCTGCTTCCCGACCGCCGACACATAAACGCGGGTAATCGGCCAGAGCCCGTACGGTGCGTAGGCGCTGTCGCTGGGCGGGCGTGTCCCGTCGTAGGCCGGCACGAACATCAGGTGCTCGTTCCACGTGATAGGCGGCTCGATCGTCGCGGAAACCACGCAGTGCGCTGCGGTCAGGATCAACCGCCGACTCGCCGATTGAACGACGGACGCTGAGCAGTGCCCATCCTCCTTACGCAGCGGGTCGTGAAAGAACAACTGACCCGTCACACGGGTCGGCATGGACCTCGCATACGGCAAGGGCACAGGCGCGTAGCCGATTTCGTCACCACCGGGCGTCACCGGCGGTTCGACGGGCTTGCCCGTCGAACTGCTGGAAAGGACCGCGGCCTCGCGCATACGCTTCGGGGTCCAGTAGCGCAAGGTCTCCAGTCGGTCTTGCCAAGGACTGGCGGCAGGCTCTTCTTGAACCGGGCTGGCTACCGAACCATAGGACGTAAAAGCCGTCGCCAGGACCGCGCAAGCGATCGCGCGGCGCGTGAGCACCGAGATACGAGGATAAGCAGGGGGCATGCGTTTCTCTCCTGAGAAGACGTCGAGGTCATAGACCTTCGACGACGTGTCATCCAAGCGCGAACCACATTGCATGGTCGCGCCCTCGCGGACATCGCGAGGGCGCGGATGATGGTCCAAGGTCACTCGTTTGCCAACTCGGTTACTATCGAGGACCGGGGGCCGCCATCGACGATGGTCGTACCTATCCAAATCCTGCGGCAGAACGGGAGCTTATCGTGGACCAATTCGCCCTCATCGCCAGCGAGCGCGCCGGCTTCTTCGTCGGCTGGGGCACGCTCACGCTGATCAACGCCGGGCTTGCCCAGGGCAAGAACCGCAGCGGCCTGCTCTGGTGGTTGCTGTCGCTCTTCCTCGGCCCCCTGGCGACGCTGATCCTCGTCATCCTGCCCAAGGTCAGAGCGAAACTGTTCTAACGTCGCAGGCTTGGACCGCCGCTCGCCGGATGTGTAGGCTAGGAGCCCTCCCCAGGCAGGTGCGCGCGGATGCTTACGACGCTCGTGGCAAGCAGCAAGGGTGGTTGCGGCAAGACGACGCTGGTGACCCAGCTGGCAACCCATTGGGCCCAGTCGGGCAAGCAGACCGCCGTCATCGACGCCGACCGACAACATTCCAGCCTACGCTGGGTGGCGCGACGTCCGGAAAACGTCCCGGCCGTTACGGCCATCGAAGGCAGTCGGCGCGCTTTCGACCGGCTGCCAGGCGACGTGCAGCGCGTGATCGTGGACACGCCCGCGGGCGTGGACGAGAAAGACCTCGAGCCCTACCTGGAACACGCCGACGTGATCCTCGTGCCGGTGCTGCCGTCGCACTTCGACCTCGACGCCACGCTCGACTTTCTTACCGTGCTCAAGGGCATCAACCGGATCAAGCGCGGCAAGCTGCCGGTCGGCCTGGTGGGTAACCGACTCAAGCCCTGGACCAACGCCAGCCAATCGGCGCTCGCCGAGCTGGCCGAACGCGCGCCGTTTCCTGTCGTCGCGGAACTTCGCGACTCGCAAGCGTACGTCTTGCTCACGGCGCTCGGTAAAGGCATCTTCGACTACCACTCGGAAAACGTGCGCGGTCACCAGGAGGACTGGGCCAAGCTGCTGCGCTGGATCAAGCGCAGTACCTGAGCCAGGTGGCAACGCGTCAGCGATCACGCCACGAAGGTGGCCCAGCGGAGAGACCGTACCCATGCACGAACTCATCCTGTTACGCCATGCCGAAGCGACCCCGCACGGCAAGGACGGCAAGGACGACCGCGAGCGACGGCTGACCGAACACGGTCGCAACGAAGCCCGCGCCGCTGGCGAATGGCTTGCCTCTCACCACGTCTCCTACGACCGCGTCCTTTGCTCGCCCGCCGAGCGCACCAAGGAAACCGCCGCCCTCGCACTGGGCCAGATCGAACCGCTTTATATCGACGAGATCTACGACGCCACCGTCGGCATGCTCTACGACCTGCTCGACAAGCATGCCGATGCGGAACGCGTCGTGCTTGTCGGCCACAACCCCGGCATCGAGCAACTGGTCGCGTTTCTCGTCGAAGGCCGCTCCGAGGACTACCGCGGCATGCCGCCTGCCGGTATGGCCCGCCTTCACTTCGACGGGCCGCTTGAGCCAGGCAAGGCCAAGCTGGACATCTTCTGGTCCCCTCCTAACTGAGCCCCGCGGATGCGCCACCTGCTGTCGGCGATCGTCGTGCTTCTGGCGGCGGCGCCTGTCTCCGCCGCCGACCTGCGCATCGATCCCCAGCGTTCGCGCGCTCAGTTCAGCGTGCGGCTGCTCTGGGTCAGTACGGTCACGGGCAGCTTCGAGGGCATTCGCGGCGAGATCGCCATCGATTCCTCCACCCAGTCGGCGATCGTTCGCGCCGACATCGATACCGAAAGCATCAAGATGGAATCCGCCCGCCTGCGCCGTTGGGTGCTGGCGCCGGAGTTCTTCGATGCCAAGCGCTTTCCAAGCATCCACTTCGAATCGTCGCCGACCCCGCTCCATCTGCTGAGCGAGGGCGGCGACGTGAAGGGCAAGCTCACGCTGCGGGGTGTGACCCAGCCGGTCACTTTCCATCTGCAGGCGAACCGTTGCCCTCCGCAGGCCCTGGCAGGCTGCGTGCTGCAATTGCAGGGCATGATCGACCGTACGGATTTCGAGATGCGGGGCCGCCGCGGCGCCCTCTCCGACCGCGTGAACCTGGGCATGGCGATCGTGCTTATCCCGCCTTGATCCACCGCCCCGTGGGTACGGACTCACGTGGCGTTGGCGGCCGTCCCCTATGATCCGCGGCATGCGCCGCCTCCTTGCCCCTCTCGTTCTCATCGCCACGCTCGCCGCAGCCGGCTGCTCGGTGTCGCCGGCACGCATCCACAAAGCCGATGCCGTGGTGACTCTGACGATCGATCGGCAGGCCACCTGCGACGCCAACGATGCGTCCCACTGCGCCACGCCCTCGCCGCTGATCGACGCCGCCCTGGAAGCCGATGCCGCCTCCACTGCCGCGCGGCCCGTGCACGTCGCCACGTTGCTGGAGGATGGCGAGAGCGCCATGGCCGCGCGCATCAATCTGATTCGCGCGGCGCGCCAGTCCATCGACGTGCAGACCTACATCTGGGAGCAGGACGACGCGGGCAAACTCATGCTCGACGAGCTGATCCAGGCCGCGCGCCGCGGCGTCCATGTGAGGATTCTCGCCGACCAGCTGTTCTCGTTCCGCGATCCCGGCCTGCTGGCTGCCCTCGCCCGCGCCAGCGATCACATGGAAATCCGGCTGTACAACCCGACCTTCCATGCCGCGCGCACCCCGCCACTGGAATTCGCGGCCGGTATCGTCTGCTGCTTCTACAAGTTCAACCAGCGCATGCATAACAAGCTGATCGTGGTGGACGACCTGATCGGCATCACGGGCGGGCGCAACTACGAGGACCGCTACTTCGACTGGGACGACAGCTTCGACTACGTCGACCGCGACGTGATGGTGGGCGGCCCCGCCGCGAAGGCGATGGGCGCCAGCTTCGACCAGTTCTGGAACCACAAGCGCTCCGCGCCGCTGACCCATCTGCGCGACGTGAACCGCGAGCTGCTCGCCGACACCGACGATCCCAGGCACTGGAATCCGCCCCAGTACGCGCATCCGGAGCGCGTGGCGCAGACGATCGCCAACGCCACCGACCCAGCCTGGATCGACGAGCATCTTGGCCGGGCTACCCTGCGCCTGAATCGCGTGGAATACCTGTCCGACCTGCCCGGCAAGACGGACGAGCCGAAGCGTCGCGAAGTGCGGGCGCTCACGCGACACATCATGGGGCTGGTGCGCAACGCCAAGAGCGAAATCGTGTTGCAGACGCCCTACCTGGTGATGAGCAAACCGGCCAAGAAGATCTTCAGCGCCTTGCGCCAGCAACCGGACCCGCCGCGCGTCGTGGTATCCACCAATTCGCTCGCCTCGACGGATGCGTTCGCCGTCTATGCGATGTCCTACAAGCACCGCAAGCGCTATCTCACCGACTACGGCTTCGAGATCTATGAAATGAAGCCGCATCCCGCCAACGGCGATGCGGATGCGCTGGAAGGTCATTCGAGCGACGTGGCGACGCCGCCACTCAGCGAACCGGCCACGGCGCGCCGCCGAGGCCGCGAACGGCGCCCAGGCAGCCACGCCGAGGTCAGCGGCATGTGGCCGCCGTCGGATACGATCGGCTTCATCGGCAGCCGCGCCAGCCGCGGCCCGCGTAACCGACCGGCGCCGTTGCTCACCGCGGGTGTGCGTTTCGGTCTCCATGCGAAGTCCATCGTGGTCGACGACACGTTCGCCATGGTCGGCACGCACAACTTCGATCCGCGCTCGGACCACTACAACACGGAGTCCGGCGTGATCGTGTACGACAAGCGCTTCGCCGACCGGCTGCGCGATTCGATCATGCAGGACACCCAGCCGGCCAATGCATGGACCATCGCACCGCGGCAGAAGTCGATTCCGGTGCTTTCGTCGGTCAACGAGTTCATAGGCGACGTTTCCGAGCGCCTGCCATTCTTCGATCTCTGGCCGTTCCGCTACGCCACCAGCTACGAAATCAAGCCGGGCTGCATCCCCATGCGCTGGAGCGATCCACGCTTCTTCGAATGCTACGAGGCCGTGGGCGACTTCCCCGAGGTGGACGTGTCGCTGAAGCTGATCTACACGCGGATGATCACGGCCTTCGGCTCGTCGGCCTCAGGCATCCTGTAGCGATCAGCGACCGGTAAGTTCGAAGTTGACCGGCAGGTCGGCGGTGTAATGCGCCGGGCGGTCGTTGGCCGCGGCGAAGCGCCAACCACGAACCGCTTCCTCGGCCGCCCGGTCGAGCGCATCGTCGCCGCTGGACCGACCGACGCTGACGCCCGCCACCTCGCCCTCGGGCGTGACCGTCACGCTCAGCACCACCTGACCCTCGCGCCGGGCGCGCAGGGCCGACATCGGGTAACGCGGCGACGGCATGAAGACCGGCACCAGGGACGGCGCCGCGGGCTGCGGCGCTTGCGAGATCGAGGTACGCGTCGGCGCAGCGGATGCCCGCGTGCGCGATGACGCCACGGCATGCGATGTGTTGGTGGCAGATTTCGGCGACGGCGCGATCTGCGACACCGTCTTCGAGACCAGCGCCGGTGCCGCCGTGGGCAACGTGACCTCGGCCAGGCGCCGCGTCATGGGCGCGCGTTCGTAGGTGAGCGCGGTGAGCCAGCTCGTGCTGGCGATGCCGAGCACGAGGGCAAGGGCACTGAGGGATGTACTGGTGCGTAGTGCAAGCATGACGTAGCGCGGACGGCGCCGGAGCGCCGTCTCCTTCCGATCAGGGACGTTCGAGGATCGCCGTGACGCCCATGCCGCCCGCCGTACAGATGGAGATCAGGCCGCGGCCCGATCCCTTCTGCTCGAGCATCTTCGCCAGGGTGGCAACGATGCGCGCGCCAGTCGCCGCAAACGGATGGCCGGTTGCGAGGCTGGAGCCGTTGACGTTGAGCTTCGCCGGATCGATCGATCCCAGCGGGGCGGAAAGGCCCAGCCGGTTGCGGCAATAGTCTTCGCTCTCCCATGCACGCAGCGTGCAGAGCACCTGGGCCGCGAACGCCTCGTGGATCTCGTAGAAGTCGAAATCGCCGAGGGTGAGCCCGGCCTGCGCCAGCATGCGGGGGACGGCCACCGTCGGCGCCATCAGCAGGCCTTCGCCGTGCACGAAGTCCACCGCCGAAACCTGCGCATGAGTGAGATACGCCTGGATGGACAGGCCGCGCGCGGCCGCCCACTCATCGCTGGCGAGCAGCACGGCTGCGGCGCCATCGGAAAGACCGGTGGAATTGCCCGCGGTGAGGGTGCCCTGGCCGGACGTGCGGTCGAACGCCGGCTTGAGCGACGCCAGCTTCTCGAGCGTGGTATCCGGGCGCAGGAAGCCGTCGCGCTTCAAGCCACGGAACGGCACGATCAGGTCGTCGAAGAAGCCGGCGTCGTAGGCTGCGGCGAGCTTATGATGGCTGGCCAGCGCGAGTTCGTCCTGCGCCACGCGCCCGACCTTCCACTCCTTGGCCATCAGCTCGCAGTGATCGCCCATGGACTTGCCGGTGCGCGGCTCGGCCACGCCCGGGAAGGACGGCTTGAGTTCCTTGAGCGAGAAACCGCGGGTAGCGACCTGCAGCTTCTCCTTCAGCGTCTTCGCACGGTTCAGCGCCAGCAGACGCTTGCGGAACTTCTGTCCGTAGACGATGGGCACGTCGCTGGTGGTGTCCGAACCGCCGGCAATGCCGGCGTCGATCTGCCCCGTGGCGATCTTGTTCGCGATGAGGATGGCGTTGTCGAGCGAGGTGCCGCAGGCCCGCGCGGTCGTGATGCCCGGCGTGGTCGGGGCCAGGCCCGACGAGAGCAGCGCCTCGCGGGCGAGATTCCAGTCCGACGAATGGCGGATGACGGCGCCCATGGCGACCTCGCCCAGTTCCACCCCGTGCAGACCGAATTTCTCGACCAGGGAACCCAGCACCTTGACCGACATGCCGAAGTTGCCGACGTCGGCGTAGGCCGTGTTATTGCGGCAGAAGGGAATGCGGACACCGCCGACCACACCCACGCGCTTTTGCGTCTTATCCATGCTTTGACAAAAGATCCAGACCGAAGGGATGCCCGCAGGCAGCCAAATGCGAAGACGAAGGGGTCGCGGACGCCGACGATCGCCGACGAACGCGTGTCGGCAAGGCTAACCCGCATCCCGGCCCGGCGAAAGCCCGAACTGCCCGGATGGTAGAATTGCGTTCCTTTGCCGTTCGGAAAAACCTGCGTGAATGAGTCGCTGATCGCCTGCCCCGCCGTCCTGGCGCTGGAACTGGCCGGGGGCGAACCGCCTGAAAGGCTGGAACTCACCCGGGACGAAGCGCAGATCCTGGCCGGCCTTATGGCCGACGATCTCCGCGCGTTGTTGCCCGGGGTCGAAGCCTCCCGCCTGGCCGTCGCCGGTGCGCTGTTCGACGGCGTGGAACTCCTTCGCCCCGGTTTTCCCGTGTTTGCCACGCTGGAAGAACTGGCCCGGCGCGTGCCGCGGGTGACCACGGCCGGTGGCGTGGTGGCTTTCGGCACCCACGAAGGGCACATGCCCGCCCAGCCGCTGGTGCCCGACCCGGCCTACGTCGGCGGCCCGATGCGGCTGCTGCCGTGGATGGTGCTGGCGCCTGCCGACCTGGCCGAGGAACTGACCGCCCGCATGGAAGTGGAGCTGGTGGGCCGCGGCGAGGCCGGCACGGCCACGGCCGACTTCCTCATGCGAACCCTCGGCATGCGCCTCGAGCACGCGCGCTACCTCAGCCGCGACGATCTGCTCGCCCTCACCTGCGTGCAGTACGAGCATGTGAACCTGGCGCCGCTGTGGACGATGCTCGAAGCCGCGCTGCTGACGCCGTACCAGGAAGAGACTGCCCTCGGATCGCGCGGCCTGCCCCTTCACTACGCCGAAGGCCGCGTCGGCATTCCGGGCCCGTCCGCGTGGTTCGCTCGTGCGGGCACCCAGCGCGACAACCCCGTGCATGAATTCGCCGGCACGCTTTTCGAGCTGCGCCAGTACGCCGCCCTGCTGGCGGCGCACCACGTGCCGCTGCACCTGGAAGGGCAACCCGCCAGCACGGCCGGGTATCTGGTCGAAGCCGTGGCCGACGCCGATCCGACCCTGCCCACGCCAATGCTCTACGCCCATGAAGCGGCGGGCCTTGGCATGGCCGCCATCACCGTCGCGCAGCCGGCGCCCGGCAAGGCCCGGGTCCTGGCGCACGGTTACCCGCTGGCACCGGACGCGCTGGCTCCGCTGCTCGACGCACTGGCGGGGCGATACGGCACGGCGAGCGAGTTGCACGCGCTGGGACGCCTGCTCCTCGACGCCGACGGCGCCCTGTCCGCCCCCGCGCCCGCACTGCACTGAGCCCACTACTTTCACGAATCGTTCGATATACGCGGACGAGGTGAGCGATTACAGTGGCCCCAGGTCATTCCGGCGGCCGCATGCGCTCATCTCCTCCACCCACCAACGGTTCTCCCTCCGACTGGTCCGCTTATCTGCTTGAACGCGCACCGGCGATGATCGCCTACGTCGATACGACGATGCGCTACCGCTACGCCAGCCCCGCCTACCTCGCGTGGATGAACATGGCCGACACGGACATCGTGGGCCAGCGGGTGGACGAAGTGATCGGCGCCGACCTCTATGCGCAGATCGAGCCTGCGCTTACGGCCGCGCTCGCCGGCACCGCCAAGGTGGCCGACCGCGCCCTCCGCGACAGCGAGGGCATTCACTATGCGCAAGCCACATTCTCCCCGGATCTCGACCAGCACGACGCCGTGCGCGGGGTCGCGATTCTTCTCGCCGACATCTCCGGCCGACGCCAGCTCGAAGCGCGCCTTCGCGAGAGCGAGCGACGCTTCGCCCAGGCGTTTCGCTATGCCGCGATCGGCATGGCGCTGGTCCTGCCGGACGGCCGCTGGTTGCAAGTGAACGACGCGCTGTGCGCGATGCTCGGCTATCCGGAAAGGGAGCTGATGTCCGTCACCTTCCAGGACATCACACATCCCGACGATCTCGCCGCGGACCTTGCCTTGGTGGAGAAACTGCTCACCGGCGAGCAGCTCTCGTACCACATGGAAAAACGTTACCTGCATCGCGACGGGCATATCGTGCACGCCGAGTTGAGTGCATCCCTGGTGCGCGACGAACACGGTGAGCCGCTCTATTTCATTTCGCAGATGCAGGACATCAGCGAACGCAAGGCCTTCGAGGATGCCCTGTTCCGCGAACGCGAGCTGGCGGAAGTCACGCTCAAGTCGATCGGCGACGCGGTCATCACTACCGATACCAAGCTCATCGTGACCTCGCTCAACCCCATCGCCGAAGCGATGACCGGCTGGTCGAGTCACGAGGCCGTGGGCCGCCCGATGGACGACATCTTTCACCTGCGCGATCCGCTCACCCGCCAACCGATTCCCAACCCGCTCATCATGGCGGTCAGCAAGAACAGCATCGTCGGCCTTACCACCGATGCCATCCTCGTGCACCGCAACGGTTTCGACAGCCCGATCGAGGATTCCGCCGCGCCGATCCACGATCATGCCGGCAACGTGGTCGGCGGCGTGGTGGTGTTCCACGATGTAAGCGAGACGCGCGCGCTGGCGCTCAAGATGGCGCATCTGGCGCATCACGACACGCTGACCGGCCTGCCCAACCGTGCACTCCTCACGTCGCGCATGGAGTTCGCCGTATCGGTGGCCGCACGGCGCAACCAACGTGCCGCGCTGCTGTTCGTCGACATCGATCATTTCAAACAAATCAACGATTCGCTCGGTCACGCCACCGGCGATACGCTGCTGCAGGAAGTGGCGCGACGCGTTCGCGGCGCCGTGCGCAGCGACGATACCGTGAGCCGCCTGGGCGGCGATGAATTCGTCGTGCTTCTGCCACACATCGACAGCGCGGGCGATGCGCGCGACGTGGCTGAAAAGGTGCTGGCCGCCTGCAGTCAGGCCGTAGGCCTCGGCCCCGACAAGTCACCGATGACGATCAGCTTCAGCATCGGCATCAGCGTGTATCCGGATGACGCCGACGATGCCGAATCGCTGCTGCGCAACGCCGATACCGCGATGTACGAAGCGAAGATGCAGGGCCGCAATGGCTACCGCTTCTTCAACCCCAGCATGAACGAGCGCAGCACCGCACGCGTGCGCACCGAAGTGGCGCTACGCAAAGCGCTGGCACGCAACGAGCTGACCCTCTACTACCAGCCCAAGGTCGATGTGGAGTTGGGCACCATCGTCGGCGCCGAGGCCTTGCTCCGCTGGCAGGTGAATGGCGAGGACGTCTACACGCCCGAGGAGTTCGTGCCCGTGGCGGAAGACTGCGGCCTCATCGTAACGATCGGCGAATGGGCGCTGCGAGAAGCCTGCCGCCAGGCGGAGATATGGACACGCCTGTACCGCCCACTGTCGGTCTCGGTGAACGTGTCGGCCCTGCAGTTTCAGCACACGCGCTTTCTCGATTCGCTGCAGGCGATTCTCGCCGAGACGAAACTCCACCCCACCTTGCTCGAACTGGAAGTGACCGAGCGCACGGTCATGGAGGGCGGCGACCACATCGTCGAGCTGCTGCACAAGATCAAGGCGTTGGGTGTCACACTCAGCCTCGACGACTTCGGCACCGGTTACTGCAGTCTGTCGTACCTCAAGCACTTCCCTGTCGATACGTTGAAGATCGATCGCGCGTTCATTCGCGACGTGGCCTGGGACAACGACAGCGCGGCCATCGTCAGCGCCGTCGTCACCATGGGCAAGGGCATGAACAAGCAGGTACTTGCGGAAGGCGTGGAGAGCATGGACCAGGCCACCTTCCTCGGCTCCGTCGGCTGCTCGCAGATGCAAGGCTTCCTGTTCGGCAAGGCCATGCCCGCCCGCGAATTCGAGGAACGCATCTCCGTGGTGGACATGGGCGATCCACGCGTCGCGCTCGACTGAAGCGCGATGGCGGTTCAACCGCCGAGCGGCGCTTCATACATGTAGTAGTGGCAGCGTTCCATGCCAAGGCCCGCATAAGTCGCCTGGGCCCGCGCGTTCTCAAGCTCCACGTACAGGCGTAGGCCCACCGCACCCGCGCCCTCAGCCATCGCCTTGACGTGCGCGTACATACCGCGGAACACACCGTGGCGCCGCGCTTCCGGCGCAACGTAGACGCTCTGCACCCACCAGAAATCGCCGCAACGCCAATCGCTCCACTCGTAAGTGACGAGCAGGCAGCCCACGGCTACGCCCTCCCACTCCGCCACGAGATAGAACCCACGCCGCGGTTCGTCGAACACCGCACGTACGCCGCGTCCGATGGCATCCGGATCGAGATGCTTTTGCTCGGTCTCCCAGGCCATGGCGATGTTCCAGCGGGCGATGGCGTCGGCGTCGTCGGGTGCCGCGCGGCGAATCTCAAGAGACATGGCGTTATCCGTTGGAGGGGCGACGCTTGCGCGACGCACCCAGTTTGCGAGTAAGTGTGTTGCGGCCGACGCCGAGCGCCGCGGCGGCGTGTTGGCGGTGGCCCTCGTTGGCGAGCAGCGCGGCCTGCAGCAAGGTCTTGTCGAGTGCATCGCGGGCGCGTGCGTGAATATCTTCCTCGCCCTGCGCCAGGGCATCCTGCGCCCAAAGGCGCAATGCATCCGTCCAATCGCTGCCACGCGAAGTACGGGATGGCAAGGCACCGAGATCGCCGGGTTGAATCTCCGGACCGGGCGCGATGACCGCGAGGCGGCGGCAAAGGTTTTCCAGCTCGCGTACGTTGCCCGGGTAGTCGCGCTGCTCGATCAGCTTCATCGCACCACGGGAGAAGCGCTTCGGCGGCAGATGCAATTCCGCCGCGGCTTGCGCCAGGAAGTGCTTCGCCAGCAGCGGCACGTCGCCGCGCCGTTCGCGCAATGGCGGCAAGGCAATTCGCACCACATCCAATCGATGCTTGAGGTCCGCACGGAACTGCCCGGCAGCGACGCGCTCATCGAGATCCTGATGCGTGGCGGCGATGATGCGTACGTTGCCGTGCATCAACTCACGACCACCCACGCGATAGAACTCGCCGCCCGCGAGTACGCGCAGCAAGCGCGTCTGCAAAGCCAAAGGCATGTCGCCGATTTCGTCCAGAAACAGGGTGCCGCCGTCGGCCTGCTCGAAACGTCCGGCGTGCCTGCGCGTGGCGCCGGTGAAGGCGCCCGCTTCGTGGCCGAACAGCTCGCTCTCCAGCAATTCCGACGGAATGGCTGCGGTATTCAACGCGACATACGGTTTACCGCGCCGCGCGCTCTCGTCGTGCAGGGCGCGCGCCACCAATTCCTTGCCGGTGCCCGTCTCGCCGGTGATCAACACGTTGAGATCGCTCGCGGCCACGCGACCGATAAGACGAAACACTTCGCGCATCGCCACGCTTTCACCGAGCAGCGCATGCGCCTCCGGGCGTTGCGGCGGAACTACGACCTCTTCGCGCGCTGCGGCCAGCGCACGCTCCACGGTCTCCACCGCGTGATCGAGATCGAAGGGCTTCGCCAGGTAATCCGCCGCGCCGGCACGATACGCAGCCGCAGTCGTCGCGACGTCGGTAAACGCACTCATGACGATGACCGGACCGATGTTTCGCCGGGTCAGGTCTTCGAGCAAACGCAGACCATCCTCTCCCGGCATGCGAACGTCGGTGACGAGCAGCCCAGGGCGACCTTCGGTCAACGCGGCACGCACCGCGTCGCCCGCGCTGAACTCGCGCACGGTATGCCCCGCATCACGCAGGGCTTCCGCGAGCACGAAGCGAACGCCGCGATCGTCGTCGGCAATCCATATCTCGGTCATGACCGCTCCATGGGAAGGTAAAGCGAAAAGATCGTTTCGCCAGGCCGGCTCGTGCAGCGCAGGTCGCCGCCATGCTCGATGGCGATCTCGCGCGACAGCGCAAGACCGAGGCCCGTGCCGTCCGCGCGCCCCGAGACCAATGGCTGGAACAAGGTGTCGCGCAAGTCGTCCGGCACGCCGGGGCCGTCGTCCATCACATCCACACGCAATGCGGCGCGAACGGTGCGGTCGCCAAGTCGCGTGCCATGTTCGACGCGCGTGCGGAGAATCAGCGTGCCAGCTCCGGCTTCGATGGCATTGCGCGTGAGGTTGAGCAACACCTGCAGCAACCGGTCGGCGTCGCCGATCGTGTCGGGGAGACTCGGATCGTAATCGTGTCGAACAACCGGCGCCTCCGCTTCCGCAGCGACGATGCTCTCCAGCCGTTCCAGCAATTCGTGCACGTTGACGGGTGCGAGGCGAGCTACGCCGCCGTGACGCAGCAGGCCATCCGCCAGCGCCGCCAACCGATCCGCCTCGGCGATCACCATCCCCGCCAATTGCCGGAGATCGTCATCCGCGACGCGACGCTCAAGCAACTGCGCCGCCCCACGCAAGCCGGCCAACGGGTTCTTCACCTCATGCGCAAAACCGCGCAAGGTGGCCGACAACGGCGTGCCGGCAGCGGCAAGATCGGACGCCAACGGATGCACCTCGACCAACACCCGATCGCCATCGATCGGTTGCAGCGTAATATCCGCCAACAATTCCCGCCCGCGCGCCACACCAAACGTCGCGCCACGGAGGTTGAAGGCGTGCCGCTCCGCCACGGTCCGCGCCAGCTGCGCGGCGAAACCCGGCGCCCGCAACAACACCGAAAAGTCCTGCCCCACCGCCGTCCGCGGCCCCACATCCAGCATCTCCCCCAATGCCGGATTGAGCCAAAGCACACGGCCATCCGACCCAAGCACGGCCAAACCCGTGCCCAGCAACGTCAGCAGATCGATCTGTTCGGGTGCATGCATTGCACCAATGTAGGGAGTTGGGGGACGGGGTGCAATTGGGTGGCGGAGCACGAGCACGGTCGTGACTTTCAGTGGCAACTTCGAGGGTCGGGCTCAAGCCCTTCACCCACATCACAGGACTGCGCTGCACGCCCCGGTGAGCGACAAAAAAAGGGGGCTGCGGCAGGAGCCAGCCTGCCGTGCGGGAGGTGGTAGCGGGAAATGATGAACGAGGGTCCCCCCTTGCGCGGTACTTTCGCTAGCCATTCGACCACGAACAGTGCGAACCAGTATTGCGGGAAGCGGTGGACACCCCCTCGCCCCGCAGTATCACTTTCCCGGGAAGGCGGCCTTGACTCTCTGGTCGAATTCATCCAGCCAATTCTTCACCTGCGTCACATCGTCCTTGAGCACCTCAGCGGACGGGATTTTTGCAGGCGCTTCTTGAGCCTGCGAATGCACGAAACCGGAATATTTCGACATCATCTCATCGATGATTTGACAGTCCTCGATAGTCACCAGTGAAAGCTTTGCGATTTTATTTTTCGTCTGAACGTCCCTCCGATACCGAGCAATGACATCCGCGCACAAGTGGTATTCCACGATCTTTTCCAGGAACAGGCGAAACGTACTGCAAAGGCCAGCTCGCGCGAATGGCTCGACGTTCGCAGGCACATTGCCCAGGCTGCTTATCCCCTGGATCAGGTTATTGAGACCCGCCTTCGGTTTCTGGGAAAAGATGTCGAACTCTGACGGCATGCCCACACCATCAGCCGTTCGGGCGATCACCTGGACTGCTACGGACACTTGCTGACCAAATTCGACCATCTTGTTTGAGGCGACTTGAAGCAACGTCATCATCGACAAGCGATGCGTGAATACAATGACCTGTCGGGTCTGGCTCAATTCGACCAGCCGAGTGGCTACCGCCTCTTCAAAGTCTTGATCGAGTGATGAGATCGGATCGTCAAAGATCACCGGTGCTGCGCGCACGGCGCCGGTAACATCTGCAAGGAAAGACGCAAGCGCGACAGCTCGTTGCTCGCCTTCGCTCAAGATAAGTCGCGGAGCGACCTTCGTCTTCGAATCCCTCAGATCGAGGCTGAAGCTGAAGCGTCCCTTGCCCTCAGATTTCGTGTTCAACTTCACACGAACCTGGCTCCCACCCAGCACTGCAAGTTCTCTATTGAAACGCTCGACGTAACCCCCGACGAGATAATCATTAGCGATCTCGCCGACTTTCTTCGTCAGTGCATTAGTCGCGGTAAGCGCCACTGCATCATCGAGCGACTTAAGCGTTGACTGCCGCTCGCATTCTTCAAGCAAGGAAGGCTCGATACTCGCCAGCCACTTCTGTGCCTTCAGCACCCCTAGGCGAACTGTTTTCTCTGCCCGCCCCTGCGCCCCGGCCACCGCAATCAGTGCCGCCCGTTCACGCTGAAGTCGTAAATCCTCGTTATTTAAGGCATCAAGCAGGCGACTGAAGTCGAGAGGCGGCAGCCCAACTGGTTCGCCGGATTTATCGGCGGCCTCGAAACGGGCCGAGAGGGCCGTTTGAAGGGGCCTAAGTGCATCTTCTGTGAGACCGGTTGCCGCCTCGACCAGGGGCCAAAAGGTCGCTTCAGGGGCTTTTATAAAATCCGCCACGGCGTCACTCAGCACTTGCTCGGCGGCCTTGGCTGTGGTCTCCAACGCCCCTTCCAGATACTCGGAGAAGCTGCGCATGCGACCCTTCGCTTCGTCGCCAAGTTCTTGCTGACACAACACACACCGGGCTTGGTCGCCCAGCACGGGATAGTCACTGCCAACGTAGGCAACTTTTTCCGAATAATCCTTTGCGTGCGCCCAGAGTTCACGCCACACCGCCTCACCCACACCGGCCAGCGGAATACCCTCGAAGAGTTCCTTGGCGAAAGCGGTGGCTGCCGCACGCTTCGTGGTCGCTTCCTTCCGCGCGGTCACCACTATGCTGATGGTGGCATCGGCTAGCCCGTTCGCCAGATCCTCACAGGTCGAGCGGATATCCGTGTTGCGCTGGAGGCTAGCGGTTAGGGCGGCAATTTTTCCAGCGGGATCCTCTGCGGCAAGCGCCTCTTCCAATTCTGCAATCTCTTCGTCGATATTCTTCGGCAAGGCACAAGCCTCTTTGATTTCATGAGGTTTAGCCTTTGCTATCTGAGCAAAGAACTGCGCTGCCGGCGTGTTTGCATGTTCGGCAGGTGCGGAGGGCAACTTCGAGACAGAGAAATCCCTCCGCCGACGAAGTTCCGCCGCCACCCCTTCAGAAATCGTAATCAGCCCGGACAAGAAACGCATGGCGCGGGGTTCGTGGGTCGCCGCATTTGATTTGTCTGTGAAAAGTGTGGCTGCCGTCGTGTCGAACACCTGCACAGTCGACACTAGGTTCCGAATGGCACCCGTGGCTAGCTTCCACGGATGAGCGGGTTGATCTTTCGAGTCGATCGTCACCACAACCATCGCTTCGGGTGGGGTGTTGTCCCCGTCGAACACGTTTCCGTAGAGGCGGTCGTCCTTTGCCTTAGCTCCGCAGACCTCCTTGATCAATCGTGCATACCCTGTTTTGCCACTGCCATTTGTGCCGTAGACAACGGTGAGGTTGCCTTGATCCAGGTTGAGAACTGCATCCGGACGCAACGCATTCACCCCTTTGATCTGGCTCACGGACTTCAATCGAATCTCTGGCCCGGTGGGGACGGCCTCAATGGAACCACCTTCCAGTGGCGCGGACTTCTCCTTCAGCTCTTGCTTGGCTTCTGCCAGGCAGTGGTCGGCTAACGCCGCGATCTCTTCCTGTGTGGGATGACGACGCCTAGTGAGAAATTCAGAAGCCGCTCGCCGCAACCAGTCTCTACGCTCATTGAGCCAGCTCTCAATGGTCGGCGCTGCCGTCGTGCCCCCTGTCGCTGCCATAGTTCCATCCCTACTTTGAGTGGCCTAAGGTCACAGATTACTCCGCAGTGAAAATACATAGGAGGAGACTTCCGACAGGCAAACTATCGCTAGCTCAAAATTGGAACCTGGGCATATCACCCGCGACGACGGAGCCCGACCGTACGCCCCACCAATCACTCCTAGCGATTCCTCACGCGCTCGCCTAGATACAGGAATGTCAAATCTTTCAAGAAGCCGGATCAACCCGTGGCCAAGCCCCCTCCCTGACATAGGACGGTATCAATGGCCCGATGACGCACTAATGTTTAGTAAGGCCCACACGATAACTACAATCACCTTCAGGACCATGTTAACCGGATGGTCGTCACTGGCTTGGCATGGTGTCTGCACAAATAACTTATTGGCTTAGCAGAGTCGGCAACCCCATGCGCGAAGGCCGTGACTAGCGGCCGTACCGTCAGGCTATATTTCTATACCGACTTTAGGCTTTTTTCGTCGTAAGGCAGCCATCAACAAAACCCGTAAGCTCGCCCGCCAAGTCGTCGTCTTCAGGCGTGCCGCCCCCGAACCCTCCATGCGGCATACCTTCGAATACGTGCAACTCCGCGGCGACCTTGGCTTGTCGTAATGCACGATGGAGCCGCACTGCGTTGGACAGCAGCAAGTCTCTTGTCCCCGACTGAATGAACGTTGGAGGAAAGTCTTCGAACGTGCCAAACAGAGGCGCGACAGAGAAGGATGCGCTAGATCGTGACCCGCCGCGTAAAGGAGATTCTGCTTCATCAGTGAGCGGGGCAGTACGACGTCCAGGTCGCGGTTCGTTTGGAAACTGTCACCCGACTCGGTCAAGTCGACTTCCGGCGACAGCAACACCAGTCCGGATGGCATCGGCAAGCCTTCATCGCGCGCTCTATGCAACATGGCTACCGCCAGGTTCCCGCCTGCAGATCGACCACCTACGACGATGGCCTCTGCGGGGTATCGCGCCAGGAGAAATCGATACGCTGTGAGACAGTCTTCGAGAGCAGCCGGATAGGGATGGTCCGGAGCCAGGCGATGCAGTTCCGATTGCTGCTGAGCACCTACGCGGCAGGGTTCACCTTCTCCGAAAACCAAAGCTCCGCCATGGATGTCGAGATACACGGCTTCGCTCTTCGGATGGGAAGGCCGCGCAACGTGCATCGTCGTCGCCCCCTCGCGGATGGTTTGCAACGGGGCACCTGCTGCGCCGTGTTTGCCCGCGAGCATTTCTGCATATAGCGCAGCCGACATGGCTTGCAGACGCTTCCATCCTGAGTGGTCCGACACTTCGGGCAAGCTCATCAATGCATGACGAGCGACACCTTCACTGGTGATCTGTTTGCCCATCCAAGCCCTGGCGGCTGGACTGATCGAGGCTGGAAGCGGTATCTGCCTTGGTTCTAGATGGAGGGTGCCGTGCAAATCGTCTGTGGATTCGGTATTCATACCGCCAAGCTTATAGAACCCGGTAACACCCGCAACACCGTGAAGCAGGCGAAAGGCCTTGTCGGATGGAACTGCGAACTGAGGTGTCATTTGCTGCGCGCACGTATGCTTAACTCGGCGCTTGACCGACGCGCTGTCTGCTGCGAGGTTCATCACTCCTGTCGTCTGAGCGCGCGCGGCCTTTGAACGAGAACGAACGACTGCGGCGACTCCACGAACTGCGCGTGCTGGACACGGCGCCGGAAGCGCTCTTCGACGCCCTGGTCCAGGCTGCCGCGGCGATTACCGGCATGCCGATGTCCCTACTGAGCCTGATGGACCAGCATCGGCAGTGGTTCAAGGCCAACCACGGTTTGCCGGGCGTGTCCTCGACCCCGCGCGAGGTGGCGTTCTGCCATCACGTGGTGACTGACAGCCGGTCCGTGGAGGTGCATGACGCCCGGACGGACCCACGCTTCGCCAGCAACCCGATGGTGACGGGCGAACCGGGCATCCGCGCGTACGCGGGCTTCCCCATCCGAACCAGTAACGGCGCGACCGTCGGCTCACTGTGCGTGCTTGGCCCAGTGCCAGGCACGCTGACGGATGGGCAGCGAGAGGCGCTGGCTCGCTTGGCCCAGGCTGCGTCATTGGCCCTGGAGAGCCGCCTGGAATTGATGGAGCAGCGTGACCGGGCGGAGCACGAAGCCGCAGAGGCCCGCCGACTGGCGACAACCTCGCAGGCGCTCGAAGCCGAATTGCGCGAGCGCCAGCAGTTCCTCCAACGCACCGGGAAACTGTCGCGTGTCGGCGGGTGGGAACTGGACCTGGTCACGCATGCGTTGCGCTGGTCGGAGCAGACGTGTGCGATCCATGAGGTACCCGCCGACTACGTTCCGCCGCTTGACGAGGCCTTGTCGTTCTACCCGCCCGGGGCACGTCTTGTCATTCAGAAGGCCGTCGAACGATGTCTGGCCGAAGGCGAACCGTGGGATCTTGAACTGCCGCTCGTGACCGCACGAGGTCGGCGCATCTGGGTGCGTACCGTCGGTGCGCGTGAAACAAAAGCCGGACGGCCGGTGCGCCTGGCCGGTGCCATACAGGACGTCACCGATCGGCGGCGCGCGCTCGAGGCACTGCAGGCCAGCGAGCGACGTTTTCGGCAACTTTTCGAGTATTCCTTGAGCCTGATCTGCACGCATGACCTGGAGGGCGTCCTCCTGTCCGTCAACCCGGCCGCTGCGAACTCGCTCGGTTATGCCGTCCACCAGATGCTGGGTCGCTCGCTGACGGAGTTTATGCCCGCGCGGCGGCGGGCTGGGTTCGCCGACTATCTGCAACGAATCGCCACACAAGGCATGGACGCGGGTGTGATGGAGTTGGAAGCGGCAGATGGCGGCCAACGCTATTGGCGATACCAAAACCTGAGAGAGGACAGCACCGAGGGCCCCTATGTCCTCGGCAGTGCCCAGGACATCACCGAAGAACATCGCTATCAACGCCTGTTGGTCGAGTGGTCTACCCGCGATCCGCTTACCAAGGCGTTCAATCGTCGCTACCTGGAACAGTTGGAGCAGTGGGTTGTGGACGGTCGCCGATGGGGATGCGTGGTTTTGGATCTGGACCACTTCAAGGCCATCAACGACTCCTTCGGGCATGCACGTGGCGACGAAATCCTTATCGCCACAGCAACGCTTCTCGGCGACTGTTGCCGTGACGAGGACGCGGTGGTGCGTTTAGGCGGCGACGAGTTTCTGCTGGTGGTCAGTGACCCGCTTCGCCTGCCGGCATTGAGCACCGACATTCAGGCCGAAGCAGCACAGCGAGGCATTGGCGTGAGTACCGGGTGGGCAAAGGCCGAGCCCAGAGAACCCGTAGCCGTTGTCGTTGCTCGCGCAGATGAGGTGCTTTATGCGCAGCGGCTCGAGCGGCGCGCGCCTAAGTAGCGTGCGCGGCGACGGTGCACCGACGACTACAGCGCCGTCTCCGTCGTTACTTACGCACTAAGAATGCACACCTCACAAAGTAACGATCGAAAGCCCCGCCGCGTAGTACGGCGCCAGCACGTCGTCGGTTTCATCGACCTCGATCACCAGCGTCGACATCCCCGACAGCGGCATGATGCCGAACGCCGATGCGGCGCCCAGCTTCTCGCGCGTGGCCAGCACAATTGTTTCGGCGGCCTGCCGTGCGATGGTGCGCTTCATGGCGGCTTCTTCGTTATCGCCCGTGGTGGCGCCAGTCTCTGGGTGCAGTCCGGTGACGCCCATGAAGTACGTATCGACGCGGATGCGCGAGATCGCTTCGACGCTCGCTGAGCCCATGGCGACGATCGAGTGCTTGAAGAGTCGCCCGCCGATCAGCTCGACGTCTACCGATGGATGGCGCGCGAGTTCCACGGCGATGCTTGGGCTGTGGGTGACCACCGTGGCTTTCAGATCGGGAGGAAGCTGACGGGCCAGGTGCACGTTGGTGGTGCCACCATCGAGAAAGACGATCTGCCCTGGCCGGATTAGCCCGGCGCCGACGCGCCCAAGGCTTGCCTTGGCAGGCGATCCGGATTGTTCGCGCTGGGCAAAGTCAGCGACGGCCGGCGACGCCGGCAACGCGCCGCCATGCACCCGTTGCAGGACGCCCTCGCTCGCCAGCTCACGGAGATCTCGCCGGATGGTGTCTTCGGAGAGGCCGAGTTCCTGGCTGAGCGTCTTGGCGACCACCCGGCCGTCTCTCTTAAGCACCTTCTGGATCAAAGCCTTGCGCTCGCTTGTCAGCATGCCCGGTTACCGCCTGCACGAATTTCCTTGACCTTGCACGATATTGCACGACACTCCGGCGTCATCCAGAGGCGGATTTGCCAGCCTCAGCCACCGCCAGGGACCGCTTCATGAGCATTGCGCACCGTATCCGGGTCGAAGACGTCACCGTTCTGTCCAACGATTGGTATGTCCTGAAAAAGACGATCCTGTCGTTTCAGCGCAGCGATGGCGCGTGGCAGCGGCAGTCTCGGGAGACCTACGATCGCGGCAACGGCGCAGCCATCCTGCTTTACGATCCCCAACGGCGCACCGTGATCCTCACGCGGCAATTTCGATACCCCGCCTTCGTCAACGGCCATGACGATCTGCTGATCGAAGTACCCGCCGGCCTGCTCGACAACGCGGAACCGGAAGCCCGCATCCGCGCCGAAGCCATGGAAGAAACCGGTTTCAAGCTGCGCGACGTTCGCCCCGTCTTCGATGCCTTCATGAGCCCGGGGTCGGTCACCGAACGCCTGCACTTCTTCGTGTGCGAATACGAACCCGGCGACCGCGCCACCGCAGGTGGCGGTAACGAAGACGAGGGTGAGGACATCGCCGTGATGGAAGTCGATATCGACGAGGCGCTTGGCATGATCGCTTCGGGAACGATCCGCGACGGCAAGACCATCATGCTTCTTCAATATGCCGCCCTGCATCTTTTTCCTCGGTAGTCCCCCGCCGATGCATGGGAGGTAGCAACGGGAATGCGATCGCCACAAGGCGCATGACAGCGCCGCGGCGATCAGGCACTGTCTGAGGCAGCGCGCGGTCGGCCGCGACACAGGGGACATCGGATGACGAAGTGGATCGCGCTGGCCTTCGGGCTGGCGATGGCGGTGGGATCTTCTATTGCGGTCTGCGCCGAAGCGCCCAAAGGGAGCGCCGTTAGCCTCTCGCCATCTTGCAAGGGCAAACCCTCGAAGGTGGACGAGTCGGGCTACGTCGTCATCGGAGGCATCGAGCAATGGGTGACAGCCAAGGGAGATAGCTGCGCCAATCCCGTTCTACTCTTCATCAGTGGCGGCCCCGGTAATCCGCTCAGCGGCCTTTCCGACAGCATCTACGGTGATGGATACCGCGACTTTATTGTTGTCCAGTGGGACCAACGTGGCGCCGGCATGACCTACGGACGCAGCCCGCCGGCTCCCGACGAGAAGCTGACCATCGAGCGGATGACCCAGGACGGCGACGAACTGGCCGCTTACCTCGCCAAGCGCTACGGAAAGCGCAAGGTCATCCTGTGGGGTAGCTCATGGGGTTCGATTCTCGCCGTCTACATGGCGAAGTCGCACCCGGAGCTTTTCTACGCTTACGTGAGCACGTCCCAGATCGTCAATTCGGAGGAAGCCCAGGCGGAGAGCTACAAGAAGCTCGTTGTTCTGGCGACCGGGGCAAACGACAAGGATTCCCTCGCGGTACTCACACAGGTCGGGTCACCGCCGTGGACCGATCCACGCAGCTTCGGCAAGGTCCGCCGGATCATTCGCAAGTACGATGCAAAGGGTACCGTGCCGCCGCCCGATAGCTGGCACCGCGCGCCAGCCTATACGACGAAAAAAGCGGAAGCCGACTACGAAGCAGGCGAGGACTATTCGTTCCTCAACTTCGTTGGCATGCATGGCGACGGCATGCTGTCACAAGTGAACCTGCCCAAGTTGGGTACGGACTTCGCCATCCCCGTGTTCTTCGTCGAAGGCGCACATGATCTGCTGGCGCCCCCGGAACTGGCCCGCCGTTATTACGAGTCGATCACTGCACCGCAGAAAGGTTGGGTGCTGCTGGAACAGTCCGGCCACGACCCGAACCAGGCGGTTGTGGATGCCGAGTACAAGGTGCTTCGCGAGCGCGTGCTGCCGTTGATAAGGGACAAATGACCGGCCGTCGTACTTAACGTCGAGCGCCCGCGGCACTTCGATTGCGGGCGATAGGTCGCAACGTCGCGATCGTCCAAAAGCTCCCCGCTTTTCGGGCCGACCCCACTCGACCATGGGCGCCTACGATGCTGCCGCGCGTCATAACCGGAGCCTTAACCGCGCCGCTGGATAGTTGGTCCGCTCGTCAACCGGCAGGGATATACCTCGTTACGCGCCTACCATCCACGCCACACGAGGCACCGACCGATGACGACCCGATCTGCATTCGCCGTATTTGGCATGATTCTTGGCACTGCCCTTGTCTCTGCGAGCCCGGCTTTCGCGCAGGACGCCACGCCGGTGCCGGGGCACCCGCGAGTGAACGAGGTCAATCAGCGCTTGGATAACCAGCAGGATCGGGTCGCGAACGGCGAAGCCAATGGCACGATGAATGGCCGGCAAGCAGCCCGCGACGAGACCCGCGACGCCAACATCGCGCAACGCGAGAGCCGCGACGAGGCAGCGCACAATGGTCACCTGACCAAGCGCGAGCAGCACAATCTCAACAAGTCGCTCAACCGGAACAGCTCGGATATTCATCGTCAGAAGCATTGAGTCTTCCACGCGATGGTTTGAACCATGCCATGCGCGGCCTGGGCAGCTAGCAAAGGAGCTATCGGCGACGATCGATGCGGGACAGGTGAGTCGTCCAAAGCTAAGCTTCGTGCATTCAGCCACCCAGGCCGCGCATGCGCTATCGCTACATTGAACAACCTGCCTGCGACGATGCTCCAGACGCGGTCATCGAAGCGCTGTGGGAGACATCGATCATTTCGCCCGGAACCTACGTGGTGTTGCCGGACGGGCGCATGGACCTTGTTGCGCGCTGCGACGTTGCGGTGGCTGGCGAGGAGCGCGTGGTCTCGGTCGCGATCATTGGTGCATCGAGTCGACCGAACCGCCTTCCCGTGGAAAAGGATCAATGGTTTATCGGCGCGCGCTACTCGCCTGGATTCGGCGCCTGCCTGGGCGTCGCGCCCTCACGGGTGGCCGATGCTGCGCTGCGCGGCGATGACGTGCTCGTTGCGCTCGGCGATGATTTGTCTCCCCTCATGCAGGCTCGCGGCCTGCCGCAGATACGCGCCGCATTTCGTGCCCTTGCGCTGCGACGTGCCGCGATGGCGGCCGCCTTGCCTGAACCCGCTCGCATCGCTATCGAACGACTGCATCACAGTGCCGGTACGGTCGCGATCAGCGAACTGGCTTCGCTAACGGGCACGCCGGCGCGCACCTTGCGCCGTCACGTGCGACAAGCGATCGGCCTGCCGCCGAAGACATTCGCCGGCATACTGCGTTTCCATAAGGCCATGCGAATCATGAGCGCGGAATCCGCCCCCATGTTGGCCGACGTTGCCGCCGCCTGCGGCTACAGCGACCAGGCCCACCTGACGCGCGAATGCCAACGCTTCGGTGGCTTCACCCCAGGCCAGCGAACACCCGTCACCCTCGTTACGATGCCGCTCGGATCGTTGGCCGATTGATTCAAGCGTCGCCGTCGAGCGGCCCTTACCATGCGGGCTGATCTTCACAGGGAGTCCGCCATGCGCTTCGGCTACACCATTCTTTACGTTCCTGACGTTCCGGCAGCCGTCGCCTTCTACGAAGCGGCCTTTGGTCTGCACTGCCGCTTTCTGCACGAGTCCGGCATGTACGCCGAACTCGAAACCGGAACAACTGCGCTGGCTTTCGCCCACGAGTCCATGGCCGAGGCCAATGGACTGATCATCGATCACGCGACGCCGAACAAATCCGCACCACCGATGGAAATCGCCTTTGTCACCGAAGCACCCGAAGCCGCATACGCTCACGCAGTGAAACATGGCGCATCGGTCATCCGTCCCATCGAAGAAAAGCCCTGGGGCCAGCGCGTCGGTCACGTGCGTGACCTGAACGGCATCGTCGTCGAGATCTGTTCGCCGATGGGCGGGTGAGACGTACATGCCGCGCGCCGCTCCGCTGGAAGGCCTTCCGAAAGCTTCCGCGACCGATCCGTTACGCGCACGTTCCGATGCATAGACGCGGCAGCGACACGCGTGAAAGCGCATCGCATTCGATTCAGCGACGTGTTTCCGAAAGGGGTATCGCCTTGCGGTGGCTTCATCACCGTCCGTGCAAGGTGATGCGACGTCCACTTTTGGGCGTCGCAATCACACGGGAGACCGTCATGAAAAAGATCCTTATGTCCGGCTTGGCCCTTTCGCTTGCCGTGGTCGGCACGTCCGCCATGGCACAGTCCGCGGCGTCCGTGGGCCAGAACACCGACCCGCAGGACAAGCACGGAGCGCAGACCCAGGACCGCACTCGCAGCGGTAGCGGCCAGCAAGATGGAACGTCGAATGGCGGCGCGCAAAACGACTCGTCGAGGATGGGTTCGCAGGGCCGCGATTCCTCCGGCATGGACACGCAGAGTGGCGGCTCGTCGTCCAGCAGTGACGCGGCCGGAAACGCCGGCACGGGTCATCACCGCACGCGGTCCGGCTCATCCAGCGGCACGTCGGGTTCGGGAAACACGAGCGGCGGCACGTCGACGGGGACGTCGGGCGGTACCAGCGGTGGCACGTCCGGAGGCACGCAGGGCGGCACGTCGGGCGGCACCTCCGGTGGAACGTCGACGCCGACCTCCGGCGGCGGTCGCTGATCCGCTCGCTCGCGCTGCAACACGGTGTATGCCAGGAAGCAATCCAGGCTCCCTGGCACCGCGGGAGACCGTGACTAGCGTGAGATAGCCGAGCGATGTCATGGACCGAGCGACGCCGCGTCCTCTGTACAAGCCAGCGAAACGATGGCCTGCTTAGATGGACCGGATCACGTTACTCGGGGCGGCCGTTATGCAACACATCCTCCTGCAAACCACCATCGAAGGCGACAGGGACGACTGGCACATTGGTCGTTTCAGTCTTCTGAAAGCGTTCCTGGAGAGCCTTGTCGATGAGGACGGCGCAGCGGCCTTCCGGGTCACAGCGCGAAACCGCGCATCACTCGGCGCGCCCGACCCGGTGCTCTCTACGCTTCCCGACAGCGATGTTCGACAGGTGTGGCTGTTCGCGGTCGACACCGGCAACGGTCTGACCGCCGAAGACTGCGCCGGGTTGAGCGAGTTCCGCCGTCGTGGCGGCGGGCTGATGGTGACGCGCGACCATATGGACCTTGGCAGCTCCATCTGCGGACTGGCCGGCATCGGCGCGGCCCATCACTTCCACACGCACAACCTGGATCCCGATGCGAGTCGGCATTGTCGTGACGACATGGCGACCGCCGATATTTCCTGGCCGAACTATCACTCCGGTGCCAACGGCGACTTCCAGCAGGTGGACGCGGTCGGCAACGTGCATCCGGTGCTGCGCGATCCCGAGTCGCCGTCCGGCGTCATTGCGTTCCTGCCATCCCATCCGCACGAGGGCGCGGTCGATGCCCCGGCCGGGGACGCGAGTAGCCGCGTGATTCTGAAAGGGCGTAGCAAGATCAGCGGGCGGGATTTCAATCTTGCCGTCGCGTTCGACCCTTCCGACGCAGGCGGCCCCGCCATCGCGGAATCGACCTTTCATCATTTCGTCGATTACAACTGGGACACGGCGGCCGGTTGCCCCTCCTTCGTCTCCGAGGCGCCGGGCGATGGCATGCGTCGCCATCCCGAAGCGCTACGCTCGACCCATCGCTACGTCAGGAATCTCGCCTTCTGGCTCGCAGGCCGGGCGTGAGGCTGGGGTTCAATGCTCGCTCTCGGGCTGCGACTTGGCTCGCGAGGGCTGGTGACCCTTGGCGCCACTTGTCGGGTCAGCGAACTGCACCACCTCGCCTTCTTGCCACGCATCGGCGCCCGGCTCGACCGGTGGCGGTTTGATGTCGGCGCGCTCCTTGCGTTTCTCCGCCGTGTTCACGCCAAATCGCTCATCGCGTGTGCGCACCATCGCCGGATCGATCTGCCCGTCCTGAGTGAATCCCATCATGAGTTGCGGCACGCCCAACGGCAGTTGCTTGTCGAGATCCGTATGCCAAGTGTGGAAAGTCTTGCCGTAGGTACTGGCGAGCTTTTGCATCAGCGCGTGTTCTGCCACCTCCGGAAGCCCCGGCGCAACGAGTTCGCCGGAGGTTACCTCGTACGCATGACTGTGCCATAGCGGCTTCTCGTCATCGGGAAGCGCCCTGAAAAGTCGGGCGCTGATGATGTATTCCACGCCCATGATCTTGGCGTTCTTGTCGTTACCGTCATAGATGACGCACTGATTCACTTCCTCGTTGAGCGCCGAGCAATAGTGATGCGCTTCCATCTGGCTATCGCGGTGGCCGTTGTAGAAGTGGAAGCCGTCGAGGTACATGTCGAGCGCACCTATGGGGGGCGCTCGCTGCAACATCGCAGCGCCGACTTCGAGTGCCTTCGTCTTCGTCGACTTGTCCGCACCCGGCGCCTGCACCGGCGATTCGGTATGACCGCCACGGCAGGCGGCGAGCAGGACGACCAGCAGAGACGGGATGAGTTGTCGCATGGGTGCGCTCCAAGAGGACCTGCGCACACCGTTGCGCGACCACCGGCAAGAGGTGGTACAGATAGCGAGGAGCGGCATTACACCTTGCTGAACAGCGCGCGGCGAAACCGCGCCGATGCCGTTATCCGTTCGCGCTCACGCCATCGAGATCCGCTTCGCCACGCTCTTCGATGACAGCACCCACCGCCTGCAGCGTACTCACGCGTTTGCAGATATCGGTGGCCACCTCCTCGAACGACCGCGATGCGCCGAGGATCTCCGCCGGAGGTACCCCGGTGCCTGGAAAAACGGCATGCCAGAACCAACCGCTCGGCTCACGAGTGGCGGCTACCTCGGCGATCAAGGCGAGACCGGTTCGGTCGGTGCAAGACACACGGAACCGGCGTGCATGGGGCAGGGTATTCATAGGGAATTCTCCATCTGACCAGAGGCCAGGGCGAATTCCCCGTGGATGCTGGCACTCGACTGGCCCGCATCGTTCTCTCAGACCAGCCTCTCACGGACACGCCGAGCGTATGTGAAATTTTCGTGATGACCCTAGGAATAGGCGCTCGCCTTTATCCTTGCGCCCGAAGCGGGATATAAGCGACACATACTTGGCCTGTGCGCAACGATGAACATCACGCTCGACGAAATCCAGAACTTCATTGCCGTGGTCGATACGGGGTCGATCACCAGCGCTGCCCAGCAACTCGACCAGACGGTATCGGCGGCGAGCCGCACATTGGGCAGGCTGGAGCAGAAGCTCAACACCACGCTGCTGCGGCGCACCACGCGGCGCCTCGAACTCACCGACGAGGGTGAGGTGTTCCTCGAGCGCGCCCGTGACATCGTGGCCGCGGTGGAAAGTGCCGAGGAGCAGATGGCCTCGCGACGCGCCCGGCCTGCCGGGCGGCTTCGTGTCGATGCCGCATCGCCGTTCATGCTGCACGTGGTGGTGCCGTTGATTGCCGGATATCGGGAGCGCTACCCCGATGTGGCGCTGGAGTTGCAAAGCAGCGAGGGTTACATCGACCTGCTGGAGCGCCGTACCGATGTGGCCCTGAGGATCGGACGGTTAAAGGACTCCACCCTGCACGCGCGTCCGATCGCGACGAGCCAGATCCGTTGCCTCGCCAGCCCGGCTTACCTGCGTCGCCACGGCGCGCCGAAGCACGTGGCGGATCTGGCCAAGCACAGCCTGCTCGGCTTCACCGAACCGGATTCGCTCAACGAATGGCCTCTGCTGGATGGGCAGGGCCAACCGGTCCACATCAAGCCGACGATCGGTTCGTCCAGCGGCGAGACCCTGCGCCAGCTCGCGCTGGAGGGGAATGGCATCGTCTGCCTGTCCGACTTCATGACGCGTGTCGATCGTGAGGCGGAGCGGCTTGTCCAGGTGCTACCGGAGCAGACGGTAGCGTTCCGCCAACCGATCAATGCGGTGTACTACCGCAATACAGCCATCTCGGCCCGGATCGCGTCGTTCGTGTCCTATCTGGTCGAGGCCATCGGGGAGAACGGCTTCGACGGCTGAGGCCGCCTGGCGGCTATGCGGCACGCTATCGACATCGCGCTCGCGGACGGCCGAACATACCCCGAGGCACATCAGCGGAGCTGGCTGTCCTTGCTGCCGCGGCGGTTGTAGCCACTGAAAGCGGCGGCATCGCGGTCTGCCGCTTCCTGGCAGGCCACGCAAAGCCTGACCCCGGGCACGGCCTTGCGCCGTGCTTCCGGTATCGGCTTGTCGCATTCCTCGCAGCGCTCCAGGCTCGGCCCTTTGGCGAGTTGGCTGCGCGCGCGCTTGACCGCGTCCTCGATGGTGGCGTCGATCTGATCCTGTACGGCGGTGTCGCCCGCCCATCCGGTCGCCATGGTTCACCTCCCGGGCGTTGCCCCGATACCTGAAAATGGTGGCAAGTCCCGGGTTCCCAAGTCGTGATGGCAGCGTGTTTCAGGCGCGAGGTTCGTCGTAAAGCCCGAATTCCGTGATACCGGGCTGCTTGCCGTTCAATCGGAGGCGGACCCTCTGGGCCGTCGTGCGCGGCAGCTCATGAAACTGGTACGGCGCCGGCTTTCCGCCGGAGACGAGGGCCACCCAGCGCCCATCGCGCTCCGCCTCCACCGCGTACGACGCAATGCGGCTCGTGTCGCCATAGTCTTCGGCATGCAGCGGCTCTACGATCGACACCGTGTTGAACGACACGGGTGCATCGAAGCGCACCTCGATCCATGCGTCTTCCTTGCCGCGATCGGCAAGCCAGTAGGTGCGGAAGTTATCGTCGAAGGCCTGGTCGGGACCGACCGCTTCGTCGCTTACGCTGGCCCAGGCAGGGCGGCCAGCTGCGAGGTCCGGCGTGGTGATGGTGACCGAGCGGCCAATCTTCGGCGCGGGACCGGGGTTCTTCCAGAGCTGGCCGATCTCGGCCAGCCGGGCCACGGCGTTGTCGTCGAAGCGTCCATCGCGGTTGGGTGCGACGTTGAGGATGAGATTGCAGTGGTTATCGTTGAACGGCTTCAGCCACTCCTCGACGATCGTCTTCGCCGATGCCAGTTCCGACGTGGGATAAGCCTTCTTCCAGAACCAGTCGCTCTGCAAGGTGGTTCCCGACTGCGACGGCACGGGGCTGTTCGGAGGGATCTTCTGGCCGGCGTGTTGCTCGTACTGCTTGATGTCCGTGTAGTACAGCGCTGTGCCGGGGTAGCTGCCCGCGTTGTGATCGGTGAGCAAGCAATCGGGCTGCAACGACTTCACCAGATCGTAGATCTCGCGATACGCAAGCTCCGCATACGAAATGCGCGACCACGAGGCATTCCAGCCATCGAGGATCAGCGCCGTCAGCGGTCCGTACTGGGTCAGCAATTCGGTGAGCTGAGCCTTGATGAGGGCGATCTTCTCCGGCGTGACGGTGCGCGCGCGAATGTCCTGGCGCAGATCGAGAATGGAAAAGTACAGACACACCTTGAGACCGGCCTTGCGGAAGGAATCCACATAGCGGCGCACCACGTCGTGTGGAAACGACGACTGCATGACGTTGGCGCTGCCCGTCTTCGTCGGCCAGAGGCAGAACCCATCGTGGTGCTTGGTGGTGAGGCAGGCATAACCCATGTTGGCGGACTTGGCCGCGCGCGCCCATTGATCGGTATCGAGGTGTTTCGGATCGAACAGCGTCGGCGACAACGTGGGGTCGCCCCATTCGCGCTCCTCGAAAGTCGCCATGTTCAAGTGGATGAACATGCCGAAGCGCAGGTCGAGAAAGGCCTGTTGTAGCGCCAACAGCCGTTCGGAATCGACGATGACGTGCGACTTCGGCGTAGCTGGTGCGGCCGATGATGCTGCAAAGGCTCGCGCCCCCGGCCACAAGCTGCTGCCGAGAGCACCCGCGGCCGCCAAGGCCTTCGTGAATTCACGTCGATTCAATGCCCCGCTCCCCACGTCGTGTGATCCTCGAATGTCGCCGGATGGTCCTGGCCTGTCAACGCGATATCGTCGTGCCTCGGATGTACAAGACAGAGGTTCGCCCGAGCGAGTAGCCTCGGCCCATGACCGGCTTCCCTATCCTGCACGGCGAGAACGCTGAGGACGACGCCGTTGCCTGCAGCGAGGCGTCGAGGCGGTGGACGCTGGTCGCAGCGATCGTGGGATCGGGCATGGCCTTCGTCGATGGCACGATCGTGAATGTGGCGCTGCCAGCGATCCAGCGCGCACTCGATGCGACCACCGCGGACGCGCAGTGGGTGATGGAAGCTTATGCGCTGCTGCTCTCTGCGCTGCTGCTCGTTGGTGGTGTGTTGGGCGATCGCTACGGCCGGCGTCGCGTGTTCGTGATCGGTGCGGCCGTCTTCACGCTGGCCTCGCTTGCTTGTGCCGTCTCAACCTCCGCAGGTGCGCTCATCGGTGCTCGCGCATGGCAAGGATTGGGTGCCGCGCTGCTCGTGCCGGGTAGTCTCGCTCTTATCAGCAGTGCGTACCCGAAGGCGCGCCGCGGAGTGGCCATCGGTACGTGGTCCGCTTTCAGTGGCATCACCGCGGCGGCCGGCCCCGTGATCGGTGGTTATCTGGTGGAACACGTGTCGTGGCATTGGGCGTTCCTGATCAACGTGCCGTTGGGCGTCGCGTTGGTAGCCATCTGCCTGTGGCGCGTGCCGGAGAGCCGCGGAGCGCAGACAGGGCAGCTCGATATCATGGGCGCGGTGCTGGCGACGCTCTGTCTGGCGGGGGTCGTGTTTGCCTTGATCGAAGCACCGACGCGTGGGTGGTTGGCGCCGTCGGTGGTGGTCGCGGCAGTCGGCGGCGTCGTGGCATTGCTCGCGTTCGTTGTCGTTGAACGGCGGTCGATCTCGCCGATGCTGCCGCTGTCGTTGTTTCGCCATCGCGAGTTCGCGTCGGCCAATGCGCTGACGCTTCTGCTCTACGCCGCGCTCGGCGGCAGCCTCTTTTTCATTCCGCTCAATCTCATTCAGGTGCACGGCTATGGCGCCACAGCGGCAGGCGCCTCACTGCTTCCGACGATCCTCATCATGTTTGCGCTGTCGCGCTGGACGGGCCGGCTCGTGGATCGCGTCGGCGCGCGGCTGCCGCTGATGGTCGGGCCGCTGGTCGCGGGTGCAGGCTTCGCGCTGTATGCGTTGCCGGGCATCGATGGCAACTACTGGACGACGTTCTTCCCCGCGAGTTGCGTGCTGGGGCTCGGCATGAGCATCGTGGTCGCGCCGCTCACGACGACGGTGATGAACGCTTTGCCGCCACAACATGCTGGCACGGCGTCCGGCGTGAACAATGCGGTCTCGCGCACCGCGGGCCTGCTCGCCATCGCTGTCTTCGGCGTCATCCTCACCGTGGTTTTCAATGACTCGCTCGATACGCGACTGGCGGCACTCACCTTACCCGGCGACGTCGTCCGCGAGATCGGCGCACAGAGAGCGAAACTGGCAGGTATCCAGATCGGCGATCCACAAGCACGCGAAGCGATCGGCGTAGCGTTCGTGGCGGGGTTTCGTGTCGTGATGCTGGTTTCTGCCGCGTTGGCCGCGCTCTCGGCCGTCATCGCCGCCACCACCCTGCGGCCCGATCGACCGATCGCGGCGAGTCGGTAGCGACGTTGTCTATTGCACGCGTGTCTTCCGTTGTCGCCTGTCCGCCGCATCACATCTTGCGGCCAGATGCTGCGTGTTCAGAACCAAAGGCGAATGCCGGCCACCCAGCGGCGATCCGTGATGCGTCGGCCCGCGTCCCTCGCGAGATCCGCCGTGCCGCCTGTCAGATGTTCCCAAGTCACGCCGACATAGGGGGCGAACGATCGACGGATTTCATAACGCAGACGCAAACCGCCATCCACACTGGATAGCCCCGCACCGATCTCGCGCAACGGATCGGCCTTGCCGTACGCGTTGATCTCAAGCTCCGGCTGCAGGATCAGACGCTGCGTCAAACGCAGTTCGTACTCCACTCGCGCTCGTGCGGCCGTGCGGCCGTCCGCACCGGCGTACAGCGTCGCCTCGACTTCGAACCAGTAGGGTGCCAGCCCCTGAATGCCAACGGCAGCCCAGGTACGTGCCGGGCCTTCGCCGAAGTCGCGGCGCACACCGAGCTGCGTGTCCCAGAACGCCGCCACGGCATGGTTCCAGAAGGCTTCGACGTCGCCGTCCTGTGGGCGACTGCCCGTGCGCTCGCCTTCGCTGCGCAGCCAGAGTTTGTCGGTGTCGTTGCCGTACCAGCCATCGGCCTCCCACGACTGACCGTGGCTGCCTTTGCCAGCGAAGCTCTCCAGGTTATCGAGCAGCAGATTGGCAACGGACGAGCGATCGTCCATGTCCATCATCGTCATACCTTCCATGCTGGACGGTGCGACGCCATCGGACCAGTCTGGACTGCGCGCGTTTGATGGCGCCGCACCGCCCTGCATGGCGCCCATCGACATCGGGGCGTCGTCGTGGGCATCGGCGTGCGCCGGTTGAGCGTGTTCGTCTTGCGCCGGGGGCGAAGCCGGTACGTCGCCGTGACCCATGGCTGCATGATCCATAACGGACATCGACTGCGCGTTAGCAATACCGGGCGCGGCAAGAGCCAGCGAGAGGATGATTGCGCGCCAGTTCACGACACCACCACTTCGCGGAACATGCCGGCTTCCATGTGGAAAAGCATGTGGCAGTGGAAGGCCCAATGTCCCGGGTTGTCGGCGGTGACGGCATAACTCACCTGCTGCGCGGGCTGCACGTTGACCGTGTGCTTGCGCACCTGGAAGCTTCCGTCGGGTGATTCGACCTCGCTCCACATGCCGTGCAGGTGAATGGGGTGATTCATCATCGTGTCGTTGACGAGGCGGATCCGCAGCCGCTCGCCCTGGCGGAAGTGCACGGGCGTGGCGGATGAATACTTCACGCCGTCGAACGACCACGCGTAGCGCTCCATGTTGCCTGTCAGATGCAGCTCGATGGTCCGCCCCGGTTCGCGATCGTCCAGCGGGCCGCCGAGGGTTCGCAGATCGGCGTAAGTGAGCACGCGGTGCGTGCGCTCGCGCAGTCCTACGCCGGGATCGTCGAGGTTCGTGCGCGGCATGTCCACGCGCATGTCCACTCCGGGCCCGTATTCCGTGCGTGCGTGGTGGGCCATGGCCATCGGGCCGGCGTCCGCTTCACCATCCATGGCGCCCATCATGTCGCGCATCGACAACCTTGGGCGCGGATCGAGTGCGGGAACGGGCGCCGTCATGCCGAGACGCGGCGCGAGCGTGGCACGCGCATAACCGGACCGATCGATCGACTGCGCGACGATCGTATAGGCCCGATCCTCACGCGGCTCCACCAGCACGTCGTAAGTCTCAGCGGCGGACAGGCGCAGTTCGTCCACGTCGACCGGTTCGACGTCCTGGCCATCCGCGGCGATAACGCGCAGGCGAAGGCCGGGAATACGTAGATCGAAGATCGAGTTGGCCGACCCATTGATGACGCGAAGGCGCACGCGCTCGCCGGGACGGAAAAGTCCCGTCCAGTTGCCGGCGGGGGAGGTGCCGTTGATCAAATAGGTATAGGTCGCCGCCGAGACGTCCGCGAGGTCCGTCGGGTTCATTCGCATGCGGTTCCACATGCGCCGCTTGTCCATCGCAGCGGTCACACCGTTCGAACGCACGTCGCGAACAAGATCCGCCAGGGTGGGCTGGCCCATGTTGTAGACGTCACTGCGTGATCGCAACGACGCATAGATGCGCTCGGGGTCTTCGTCGCTCCAATCGCTGATAAGCAGCACGTAGTCGCGATCTGCGGCGTGGCGCTCGCCGCCCTTGGGTTCGATCACGATGGCGCCATAGAGTCCGCTCTGTTCCTGGAAGCGACTATGCGCGTGATACCAGTAGGTACCCGATTGCCGAACGGGAAACCGATAGGTGAAGGTTTCGCCCGCTGGAATACCTGCGAAGCTGATACCTGGCACGCCGTCCTGGTCCGCAGGCACGACCAATCCGTGCCAATGGATGGACGAAACGGTGCCGAGTTGGTTGTGCACATGAAGGGCGACTGTTTCGCCTTCCCGCCATCTCAGGGTGGGGCCCGGCACGCCGCCATTGACCGTCACGGCCTGCCGCGAACGGCCCGTAAAGTCGACCGTCGCCTCGCGAATCATGAGATGGGCGTCGGGACCGCCGACTTCCTGTAGCGGGGGCATCGGCGATGTTGCCCGCGCGGGACGAACGATGCCCAGGCCCAAGCCAATGCCGGCGATCGTCAGTCCCTGGACGAATCGTCGGCGTGGTAGCAGAAGAGACGGCTCGTCGAAGTCGCGCATTGCTATAGGAATCGGTGGCATGGAGCTGCGAGAGTAGCGAGCCGTCAGGATGCGCGACAACTCTCGACAGGGCTCCATGCGGTCCCCGCGCTAGTTCGACATGCTCTCCACGCAGTCATCGATCGCAACGAAGGCCTTCTTCAAGTCCGGGTGCGTACCGATCACGGCCGAGTCGTTGTTGTCGAAGCTCGTGCCCGTGCTGCTGAGCAAGGTGCGCACTTCGGTACCGCTCAACGGCAGATGTTTCGCCTTGGCGTAGCTCGAAGCGCTCGCGGCGGCGCCGCCCACGATGGCAGCCGCCGCCACGGTGCCGCCGTGGATGTCGGTGTATCCCTCGACCTCCTTGCCTTCGATTACACCAGGCCCGATCGTTGCGGTGAGTACGTCTTGGCAGCTCCAGCTCGCACTATCGACACGCGAACCGTAGTTGCTCGACGGAGAGCGCCTCCCATCCTTGGCGCAGATACCACCGACGAGGATGGCGCCCGAATCGCTGTGAGAGCGACTGAATCGACCTGCAAAATCCGCATGATCGAGATCGATACCACTGTCGCCCACATTCTCGACGACCACTACGCCCCGATCGGTCAGATGCTTGATGGCATCCGCCCAGGCGGGCATGTATTCCATCGGCAACCTGCATTCGACACGACACCCTGCAATCGGTGCGGCAGCCGCGGCGTAAGAAAGGGTCAGCACGTCGCCGCGATTCAGGTATCGCGCGAGTTCGACAAAGTTCTCGATATCCAGCGATGCATGCGCCAGCCTCGCCTTGTTGGCGATACCGATCATGCCCTGTCCGTCGGCGACGGCCGCGAGGATGCCTGCCGTTGCCGTGCCAGCGCTATCGATCATATAGGGACCGAAATTGCGAGCCGAATCCGGAAGGTCCGGGTGGCGGTCGTCCCAGCCACCCGGCTCCATGGTGATGACGGTGACGTTCTCGCCCTGCCCGCCGGGCAGGCGACTCGCGTAGTGGAAATCGACGCCGCCGAGCCTATAGCCCCGCATGGGCGCGTCCGGTGCGTAGAGATAGAACTGCCGGTTGCTCAGATCAGACGCGGGATGTGCGGCCTTAGCCAGACCGTCTCGCACGCGCGCCTGATGGCTTCCGGCCGCGTGAGGTGATTCGACGGGCACGGGGCGCAGCTCGGGGTAGACGAGATCGACATCGTCGCGCGCGGCCAGCGCTTCCATGTAGGTGTTGATGCGATCCGTGTCCAACGTTGCATCCGTAGGCAGCACCACGCGGTAGTAGCGTCCAAGGCCCCGCGGATCATCGCGCTTCCCAGTCGGCGCTTGCCCCGCGTGCATAACGCCGAACAGAGGGAACACGTCGAGCCGCTGCTTTGCAACGGGCGACAGGCTGCCGCTTATCGAGTCCTGGACACCGACGGCGTCGCGAGAAGACAGGCCTTCACTCACCTTGACGACAATGAAGTTGTACGAAATTCCCGTAGATGCGCGAAAGTCCACAGTGCCAGCGGTCGCCGACGGCGTACCGAGCGCCAGGCTCAGGGCGATAGCGAGAGTAGCGATGGTGAGGGTACGTTTCGTCGTGTTCATGGCGTCTCCTTGAGCATGGCGTGCGCAGCGTCGCTGTTGCGGCGGCTTGTCGTCGACGCGGATGAGAGGAAGGGGCAGACCGGTCGCCGCACGGCGATGCGTGCATCGACAAGGTCGACGACGGCCTGCTCATGGCCATCGAAGCCGGCGGTCGCGAGCCGGCCGGTGCGCAGGTCGCCGCCCCGTTCCACGGGGCCGGTGACGACCAGTTGGACCTTCGCCGCACCCACATACGATTTGATGATCCACCCCATATAGAGCTGCTCGGGCGCCACCGCCTGACCGGAGTTGTAGTAGTCGAAGAATGTGCGGATGCCGATGCCTTCCACGTTGGTATCGTAGACGCCATCGCCGAACGCGCTTGGCGTGGTGAAGAGATGCAGGGACGAAGTACGCGTGGGATGGAAACACGTGACGAGAAACGTGTATTTGGGAGAGCCCGTTCGCTCAGCCAGGACCGTGCCCGGCTTGGCGTCCTTGGGAACAGTGACCTCGCCGAAAGAGATGGTCTGGGTCGCACCTTGGCTGGGATGCGACAAACATTGCTTTGCGAAGGACGAGCCCGTAGCACATAGAAGAAGCGCGGCGGCGCAGCACGAATAGCGTGTTCGATGCATGGTGTTCCTCATGGATGGAAGGTTGCGTGGTGGTCGTCGCGATGCATCACCGATAGCCCACGTTGACGGTGATGTGGGCGTTCGCGGGCCCGGGGGTCAACGTGCCGCTGGTGACCTTGTAGCGAGCACGAAACTCATGCTGATGAGCGCTCTGCCATGCACGCAGTTCGATAGCGCGGGGATCGTTTGGAACGAGAGGTACGTCCAGGTAGGTGCTTCGCAGCTCTACGGCGACGCCACGTGCGGCGCCGAAGCCGTTCAGCCTGAACAGACCAGGGGCGTCCAGGTCCGCTTCTCCATCGAAGGTGAGCTGCAGCGTCGTCGCGTGCTGGCACTCCGTGACAACCAACGGGGCGGTAACCCATGCGCTGTGGCCGTGGGCGGCCAGCTCTGCGCTGTCGACCTTGCCGAGATCGAAATGCACGTTGCGCGATTGAAGGACGCAGGTCGGCCGTTCGGGCTCGATGCGCGCATCGGCAAGGTCCACCCATGCCTGCACCTTGCCGTCGTATCCCGCGTGCGCAAGTCTGCCAGTGCGCAGCGTTCCGCCCTGGGCGATGGGGCCGGTCTTGATCAACTGCACGCTGGCGCCTCGCAGTTCGTCCTTTATGACCCAACCGATGTTGAAGTTGTCAGGCGCGGCAACGTCGCCGTAATAGGCGTAACGAAAGTGGATGCGCACCCCCACACCGGGCACATTGGTCTCGTAGGTGTGATCACCGAGGGGGCTGGACGTCTGGAACATGTCGAGACCGGACGTACGTGTCGGGTATTTGCAGGTGAACCCCCCGGTGCTGCCTGTAGTGGATCGCTCGGCAAGCACAGATCCCACTGCCGCCGATGCCGGCACTCGCACCACGCCGAACGACACGGCCTGCGGTGCTGGCATGACCGGATGCGTCAGACACCCCTTTCCGTGAGACGCCCATGCCGACACGAGCATGAGGACGGCGGCGACGACGCGCGCAGCGGGGCATGGCTTCATGATGGACTCTCGGTAGGGAGGCTCCGAGTTTGTCCGTGGCGATGGCGGCGACCCATACGACCAGTCTGAAAGTGCCCCGACAGCGCTCGCCTACGCTGCACGGCGCGTTCACCCGGCCTCGCCAACCATCCCGCCATGAGCCTGCAGGACTACCGACGCAAGCGGAACTTCGCGAAGACCCGGGAGCCGGCACCGGAGAAGTCGGTGCGGCCGGGAGGCCGGGCGATCTTCGTGGTGCAACTGCACCATGCGTCGCGTCGACACTTCGACTTCCGCCTTCAGGTCGGTGACGTGTTGCGCAGTTGGGCCGTGCCCAAGGGGCCTAGCTACGACCCGAAGTTGAAACGCCTCGCCGTGGAAGTCGAAGACCATCCCGTGTCTTATGCCAACTTCGAAGGCGACATCGAGGAAGGCTACGGCAAAGGCCACGTCGATCTCTTCGATCGCGGCGTGTGGGCGACGCAAGGCGATCCCGAAGCGCAACTGCGCAAGGGTCATCTCACGTTCGAGTTGTTCGGCGAGCGCCTGAAAGGCAGCTGGCATCTCGTGCGAAGCGCGAAGAAAGAGCGCCAACCCGCCTGGTTTCTTATCAAGGCGGAAGACGCTTATGCCGGCGACGTCGAGGCAGACGACTTGCTCGACGCGAAGATGCGCGAGAGCACGCGCCGCGCGGCGACCACGCCACGACTTCGCGCGGCAGCAAAGAAGTCCACGTCGCGCAAGAAGGCGCCGCCGGCGTCGAAGACACGACGGATGTCGGCCGCATCGCTGACAAAGGCCGCCGCTGCCGTGCCAGGGGCGCGCAAGGCGAGAGCCGATAATGCGTTTTTCCCGCCGCAACTCGCCCGCCTCCGCGAGACGCCGCCCAAAGGCGACGAGTGGGTGCACGAAGTGAAATGGGATGGCTACCGCATTCTCACGGGCATCGCGGACAGGGAGGTCTTGCTTTGGTCGCGTAACGCCCTGCCCTGGAACGATCGCATTCCTGAGATCGTGCAAGCGATCAAGGGTCTTGGCCTGGACAGCGCGCGCCTCGACGGCGAGCTGATCGCACTCGACGCATCCGGCCGTAGCGACTTCAATGCCCTGCAGCGCACGTTATCGGGTGAGGCACAGGCGCCGCTCGTATACATGCTCTTCGATGTGCCCTATCTCCAAGGCTACGACCTCTCGCGCGCGTCGCTCGTCGATCGCAAGGCATTACTGGAACGCTTGCTGGCACACGCGCCGAAGCACCTTGCCTACAGCGCGCACAACGTCGGCCATGGTGACGACGTGTTCGCCATGGCAATGGATCAGAAGCTCGAAGGCATCATCGCCAAGCGTGCGAATGGTGCCTACCGCAGCGGTCGCGGTGACGACTGGCAGAAGATAAAGCGCCTCGAAAGCGATGAGTTCGCTGTTGTCGGCTATACGCCCGCGAAAGGTTCACGCCTCGCATTCGGCTCGCTACTGCTGGCGAAGCCGGATGGCACGGATGGCTGGATCTACGTGGGTCGCGTCGGCACGGGATTCACCGACGAGATGTTGCGCGAACTCGGCAAGACGCTGACGAAGCATGGTTCGAAGAAGCCCACCGTGCGTATCGACGCCGTGGACCCAACCCTACGCGGTGCGCTTTGGGTAGCGCCAACGGCGGTCGTGGAGGTCTATTACCGCGGCATCGGCAACAAGGATTTGCTGCGCCAGCCCAGCCTGAAAGCCCTTCGTACCGACAAGTCGCCCGACGACCTTCGCGATTCGGATCGGGCGCCATCCGCCCCCTCGGCCCGAAAGAAGACGCGTGCAACGAAGGCGTCCGCAAAAGCCGCTCCCGCCAATGCGAGCGCGGTGGTCATCACGCATCCCGACCGTGTCGTCTTCCCCGACGACGGCATCACCAAGCAGGACGTGGTGAATTACTACCGCACCGTGATGCCGTGGTTGCTGCCACCGATCGCGGATCGACCCACGTCCACCATCCGCTGCCCTGGCGGCATAGGCTCGCCGTGCTTTTTCCAGAAGCACGTCATGGCGGGACTCGAACACGTCGGCACTGCCAAGCTCAAGGAGGAAACCGGCGCGCAGGCGGTATACCTCTATCCGCGCGACGAAGCCGGTCTCATCGAACTCGTGCAGTTCGGCGCAGTGGAATTCCATCCCTGGGGTTCGCACGTAGGTTCTCCCGATATCGCCGACCGCGTGGTTTTCGACCTCGATCCCGGGGAAGACGTGGACTGGCGGCGCGTGGTGGCCGCAGCGCGCATGGTGCGCGGTCTACTCGACGAACTGGGCCTCGTGTCCTTCGTGCGCACCACCGGCGGCAAGGGCCTGCACGTGGTCGTACCACTCAACCCCGGCGCCGACTGGGACACGGTGAAAACCTTCGCGCGTGGCTTCGCCGAGGCCATGGCGGCGCTTCACCCCTTGGAATTCGTCGCCACGGCCACGAAGCGATTCCGGCGCGGCAAGATCTATGTCGATTACCTGCGAAATGGCCGGGGCGCGACGGCCGTGGCGTCGTATTCGCTCCGCTCGCGGCCGGGCGCCCCGGTGGCCGTGCCCCTGCGCTGGGAAGAGCTGGGCAAGGTGAAATCCGGCAATGCCTTCGACCTGCGCAGCCTGCCGAAGCGGCTGGCCCGCCTCAAGAAAGACCCTTGGGAAGGCATCGACGAGGTCCGCCAGGACCTGGCTTCGGTCAGTGAAAAGCTCGGCGCGTGACAGTCTGTCGCCGTCCCATGGCGGCCGGCGGCCGGCACAGCCTGTAAACTCACCGGATTTCGCCGGGTTGCCACCGATGTTCGCCTCCCTTCCCGTTTTCCTGCGCGTTCCCCTCGTCTGCGTCGTGCTGCTGGTCAATACGTTGCTCCACGTGTTGCCCCTGTTCGCGCTGACGCTGCTGCGCCTCGTGATTCCCGTGGCAGCCATTCGGCGCGGCATCGGCGCCGCCCTGGTGGGGATCGCCGAAAGCTGGTTGAGCGTGAACGGATGGCTGTTCGACGCCTTCACTCGAACCCGCTGGCAAGTGGAAGGTCTCGAAGGCCTCGGCCCGCGTGAGAATTATCTGGTGGTGTGCAACCACCAGAGCTGGGTCGATATCCCGGCCCTGCAGAAGGTGTTCAACCGGCGCATCCCGTTCATGCGCTTCTTCCTGAAAAGCGAGCTGATCTGGGTGCCGCTGCTGGGTCCGGCGTGGTGGGCACTCGATTTCCCGTTCATGAAGCGGCATTCGCGCCAGCAACTGGAAGCGCGGCCGGAGCTGCGTGGCAAGGACCGCGAAGCGACGCGGCGCGCCTGCGAGAAGTTCCGTCACCTCCCGGTGTCGGTGATGAACTTCACCGAGGGCACGCGGTTCACCCGCGCCAAGCACGATGCCCAGGGCTCCCCGTACACACATCTGTTGCGGCCAAAAGCCGGTGGTGTGGCCTTCGTGATCGATGCCATGGGCGATGCGATCCGCCACATGCTCGACGTCACCATCGTCTACCCTGACGGCTCGGGCACCATGATGGACATGATCGCGGGGCGTATCCGCGAGATCCGCGTCCATGTGCGCCGCCTGCCCATCCTGCCGGCACTGCGTGGCGATTACGAAGGCGATGCGGCGTTCCGCGAGCGCTTCCAGGCCTGGGTCAACGACCTCTGGGCCGAGAAGGACGCACGCATCACCGCGATGCTGGCCGCGTCCGCTGCCAGCCGCTGAGCGGCCTGGCAGCGGACGCGACGCCGGTCACTCGCCCAGCCCGAGTTCGGTGGCGAAGAAGGTCATCGACAACGCCGCATTGCCGACGCGCTGACTGAAGGGCGCACCGATGCCGTGACCGGCATTCATCCGCGTGAGCAGCAGCACGGGCTGTCCCGACGTGCTCGCGTCCTGCAGCGCAGCGGCGAACTTGCGCGACTGCCAGGGCGCCACACGCGGATCGTTGGCGCCGGTGGTCAGCAGCACAGCGGGATACTTCGTGCCCTTCTTCACGTTGTGCAGAGGCGAGTAGGCCAGCATCGCCTTCGCCACGGCGGGATCGGTGACGCTGCCGTATTCGCTCACGTTGTAAGGACCGTTCGCAAAGGCGGTCTCGTGGCGCGGGACGTCATAGATGCCCACGGCACCGACCACGGCGCGGTACTGCTCCGGATGCTGCGTCAGCGCGGCGCCCATCAGCAGGCCGCCATTGCTGCCGCCCAGGATGCCGAGGTGCTTCGTGTCGGTCCAATGCGTGTCGATCAATGCCTGCGACGCGGCATAGAAATCATCGAACACGTTCTGCTTGCGGGTCTTCTGCCCCTGCTCGTGCCACGCCTCGCCGAACTCGTTGCCGCCGCGGATGTTGGCGTACGCCAGCACGCCGCCGCGTTCCAGCCAGGCAAGATTGGCACCGATAAAGCCCGGGGTGACGGGGATGCCGAAACCGCCGTAGCTGTAGAGGATGGTCGGACGCTTGCCATTCGGCGTCACGCCATCCATCGAGATCACCGTCACCGGAATCTTGCTGCCGTCCTTCGAGGTACCGTCCACTCGCGTCACGCGCACCTTCGAATAGTCGGCGGCGGGCTTCACCTCGAAGATCGTCTTCATCGAGCCGTTGCTGCCGTCGTATTCCACCCAGCGCGTGGGCTGGGTCCAGCCGGTATAGCTGATCAACGCCTTGCCCTGGCCTTTTTCCGCCGCGACGCCGCCAATCGTGATGCCCGTGGCGGGCAGCGGCACGCGGCGCACGAAGCCGGCCTTGGCGTCGTACTGATCCGCCCACCAGTCCGGACCGGCACTGCGGACGACGAGGAAGCCATCGCCCAGCGCCGTCACGTGCTGGATGGCGCCTTCGCCCTGCGGTAGCACGTCGACCGCCTTGCCGTCGGCACCCAAGGCGACGATCTTGCCGCGCGGCGCGCCTGCAAAGCTCACCGCGTAAAGACGGTCGCCCACCCAGCTCGCTTCGCGCACGTCGGCTTCGTGACCGAGCACGCGCTTGAAGGCCGAGGTGCCCTCGCGCAGGTAGACCTCCGCCGGACCGCCATCGCCTTCGTTCGCGAGCAACGCCGTGGCCTTGCCGCCCGGGCTTTCCTTGAGGATGTATTCGGCCACATGCGAGTAGCCCTTGCCGAAGACCACGGTGTCTTTCGCGGCGGGCTGGCCGATGACGTGGTGGGCGAGATACGCGTCGAACTCGCGCAGCGGTTTCCCTTGCGTCGGCGCATCGAAGCGCGCATAGGTCACGCCCTTCTCGTCGGCGTCCCAGGCCAGCGCCTGTGGCGTGGTACCGCCGCCCGCGAAGGGCAACTCGTCGCCCAGCGGCTTGCCCGTGGTCGTATCGAGAATATGGATGGTGGTCAGTTCGCTGCCGCCTTCGGCCGTGCCGTAGGCAAGATAACGGCCGCTCGGCGAAGGCCAGTACGCCGTAACGGCGGTGTTTCCGTCGCCCTTGTTGAGGTCCACCAGCGTACGCGTCGGGCCATCGGGCCAGGCCTTCGCCACGAGTACCGGTTGCGGCTGCGGGGGCGTGTTCTCGAAGTAGAACAAGGTGCCGCCGGCAAGCGTGGGCGAGGAACGCGTGGTGGACGTGATGGACAGCTCGCGAATACGGGCACTCAGAGCCTTGCCCAGTGGCATCGCACCGATCGTCGCCTCGGTATAGGCGTTCTGCGCGTCGATCCACTGCTTCACGTCCGCCGCTTCGGGATTTTCCAGCCAGCGGTACGGATCGTTCACCGGCTGGCCGGCCAGCGTCTCGGAAACGACCCGTTTCGGTGTGGCGGGAGGGGGCGTCGTGGCAGCTTGGGCGGCAAAGGCGAGGAGCAGGCTCGCAGCGAGAAGGCGGGGAACGAGGACGCGCATGGGTGAACTCCCGTGGAGGATTCCCGAGGGTAGCAAAGGCGGCGACTCGGCGACGGTGCCGACGGTTGGTTAGATTCGGCCGTGACCGAGCGCTATGCTCGACCGATTTGTCCCGCCGGAAATGCCGATGCGCGTACTTGTCACTGCCCTGCTTACCGCCCTCGCCAGCCTGCCCGCGCTGGCGGCTCCGCCGCCGTTGGACATGGAAACGATCATGGCCAATCCCGACTGGATCGGCGCCCCGGTGGAAGATGCTTACTGGAGCGTCGATGGCAACCGGGTCTATTACGCGCTGAAGCAGGACGGCAGTCCGGTGCGCGATCTCTGGCGGGTACCGGCAGGCGGCGGCACGCCCCAGCGTCTCGATGCGGCCGCGGCGGCCACGGCAGACGGCGGCAAGCCGGTCTTCGACCGCGCGCATCGCCACGCGGCATTCGTTCGCCATGGCGACATCTTCCTCCGCGACCTTGCGAGTGGCAGCACCGTGCAGGTGACGCGTACTGCTGCCAAAGAACGTGACCCTCGCTTTTCCCTCGATGGCCGCCTGCTGACCTTCCACGCGGACAACGACTGGTTCGTCTATCCCGTGGCGGGCGGCCCCGTGTCGCGCGCGGCGGATCTGCAGGAAAAGGACGATCCCAAGGCGAAGAAAAAGGACGAGCTCGCCGACGACCAACAAGCGTTGTTCAAGACGCTGCGTACGCTGCGTGCGGACGAGGACGCCATGACCGCCGACGCCGATGCGCTGGCGGCTGCCGATCCCGGTCGCGCGCCAAAGCCCTTCTGGCTCGGTGCGAAGGTCTCCATCGCCGATACCTCGCTGTCGCCTGACGGCCGCTGGCTGATCGTGGTGACGCAGGCCAAGGACGCGGATACGGGCAAGGTGGCCGACCTCACCCATTACGTGACGGATTCCGGCTACGCGGAAACTGAAGCCACGCGCAGCTACGTCGGCCGCAACGATCCCGCACCGCAATCCCTCCGCCTGCTCGACCTCACGACGCACGCGAGCTACCCGCTCGACACCAAGACCTTGCCAGGCATCACGGACGACCCGCTGGCGGATATCCGCGCAAAGACCGTCGCCATGTTGCGCAAGGAGGGCAAGACGGATCAGGCCGATGCGCTCGCCGCGCCGAAGACGCGCCCGGTCATCGTCAACGGCGAGTACAGCCCCGGCATCGTCTGGAGCGACGACAGCCACGAGGTGGCGGTGCAGCTTCGCGCCATCGACAACAAGGACCGCTGGATCGCCAGCGTGGACCTCGACCGGCACGCGCTGGTCAATCAGCACCGCCTCACGGACAAGGCCTGGATCAACTGGGACGGCAACGATTTCGGTTGGCTGCGCGACGGCCGCACGCTGTGGTACCTGAGCGAAGAGTCAGGCTATGCGCAGCTTTACACCCGGCCGCTCGGCGGCAAGCCCACCGCCCTCACCGCCGGGCACTTCGAAGTCGATCACCCCGTGCTCAGCCCGGACGGCTCGCGCTTCTTCGTGCGCACCAACAAGGTGGCGCCGTACAGCTACGACGTCTACAGCGTGCCGGTAAGCGGTGGCGAACTGACCCGCATCACGCAGTTCGAGGGGCTCGACGACTTCGCCCTGTCGCCGGACGGCGATCACCTTGCCGTGCTGCATTCGTCGCCTTACGTGCCGTCGCAACTCGCCACGGTCGACATCGGCACGCATGCGGTCCACGAACTCACCGATACGCGGAAGCCGGCGTACAGCGCGCGCGAATGGATCGCCCCCGCCATTGTCGAGGTGCCCTCGCAACACGGTGCCGGCACGATCTGGGCCAAGTTCTACAGTGCGGGCAAGGCGACCGCACCGGCGTCGCGGCCGGCGGTGATCTTCATCCACGGTGCCGGCTATCTGCAGAACGTGCATCTTTCCTATCCCGCGTACTTCCGCGAACAGATGTTCCATAACCTGCTCGTGCAGCGTGGCTACGTGGTGCTCGACATGGATTACCGCGCGTCCAAGGGTTACGGCCGCAACTGGCGCACGGCCATCTACCGGCAAATGGGGCATCCGGAACTGGAGGATCTTCTGGACGGCAAGGCCTGGCTGGTGGCGAACCAAGGCGTCGATCCGAAGCGCGTCGGCGTCTACGGCGGCAGCTACGGTGGCTTCATGACGTTGATGGCGCTGCTGCGTGCGCCGGGTGAGTTCGCTGCCGGCGCCGCACTGCGCCCGGTGACCGATTGGACCAGCTACAACCACGAATACACGTCGAACATCCTCAACGACCCGCAGCTCGACCCTGATGCCTACAAGACAAGCTCGCCGATCCGTTATGCCGAAGCGCTGAGCGATCCGCTTCTGATCGAGCACGGGCTCATCGACGACAACGTGCTCGCCAGCGACTCGATCCGCCTGTACCAACGTTTCATCGAGCTGCACAAGAAGAACTTCTGGATGTCGCTGTACCCGATGGAACGGCACGGCTTCGTCCACCCGGATTCCTGGTACGACGAATACCGGCGCATCGACGAACTGTTCCGCGACACGCTGGAGAAGCCCGCCTCGCACTGATTTGCGAGGCGGTTCTGCCGCAGAATTTACGCAAACGTTACGCCACGGCCGCGGCACGATACGCGGCCGCTATGCGCCGTGCCCAACAATGCGGTCCGTTTACCTCGACGGATCGCATCCGCGTGAGCTGAATCCGTTCTGCTCTTGCGCGCGTTCCGATACCCTTTCTCCATCCCGACCCCGGCCTTCCCGATGAACGATGCCCGCGAAGCCCGCGCAGACGCCCTGCTCCACGCGGTGCAGGACGAAGGCCAACGCCTGAAGGTCTTCCTTGGCGCGGCGCCAGGCGTCGGCAAGACCTTCGCCATGCTCTCGGCAGCGCGCGACCTGCGCCGGCAAGGCGTGGACGTGGTCGTTGGCCTGGTCGAGACACATGGGCGCTCCGAAACCGCAGCCCTGCTGGAAGGGATGGAAGTGCTGCCGACGCGCGCCGTGCAATATGCCGGGCGTGAATTCCGCGAGTTCGACCTGGAAGCGGCGCTGGCGCGCAAGCCGGCCGTCATCCTCGTCGATGAGCTGGCGCACACCAACCTGCCCGGGGGCCGCCACGCGCTGCGCTGGCAGGACATCGCCGAACTGCTGGCCGCGGGCATCGAGGTCTACACGGCGCTCAACGTGCAGCACCTGGAAAGCCTCAACGATCAGGTGCGACGCATCACGGGCGTCGCGGTGCGGGAAACGGTGCCCGATGCGTTTCTCGATCGTGCGCGCGACATCGTGCTCGTCGATCTTCCACCGCGCGAACTCATCGCGCGGCTGCGCCAGGGCAAGGTCTATGTACCCGAGACCGCTGCGGTCGCGTTGGACGCCTTCTTCTCGCCGAGCAACCTGGCGGCGCTGCGCGAGCTGGCGGTGGAAACCGTGGCCGCGCATGTGGAGCACGATCTGCGCGGGCACATGCTGGCGCGTGGCGATGCCATGCCGGTACGTCGCCGCGTGATGGCGGCCATCGATGGCGCGGGGCAAAGCGAATACCTCGTGCGCGTGACCCGGCGCATCGCCGAGCGGCGCGGCGCGCCGTGGAGCGTGCTCTTCGTGGATCGTGGCGGTGTCGATCCCGAGCGACGCGAGCGCGTGGACAGCGCCATGCGCCTGGCACGACGTCTCGGTGGCGAAGCCGTCACGCTACGCGGCCATGCGGTGGCCGATGAGCTGCTGACCTGGGCAGACCGCGAAGGCGTCGGCCAGATCGTGGTGGGCCGGACCCGCGAGCGCCCCATCGCACGACGGCTGGGTTACTCGCTGACCCAGCAACTGTTGCGCCGGGGCGCGCATCTCGAGTTGACGATCATCGCCACGCCCGCGGAGCGTGCAAAGGCCCGCCGCCAACTGCGCGCCAGCATGCAACCGATGCCGTGGCGGGATTACGGCTTCGCCACGTTCACGACCGCGTGCGCCATGGCCCTGTCGTTCGTGGCGGACCGCTTCCTGTCCGTGGCGAACCTGTCGCTGATCTTCCTGACCTCCGTGCTCTTCGTCGCCGTGCGCACGCGCATGGCGGTGGCCGTGTATGCGGCACTGTTGAGCTTTCTCGGCTACAACTTCTTCTTCGCGCCGCCGCGCTACACGTTCGCGATCGCGAATGCCGACGATGTGCTTGCGGTGGTGCTTTTTCTCGTCGCCGCACTCGTGTGCAGCCGTCTGGCGACGCGCCTGGCCGGCCAGGTGGCGTCGTTGCGCGCTGCACAGGTGCGCGGTCGCGTACTGGTCACGCTGGGACAACAACTCGCGACGGCGGCCGACGCCGATGGCGTGCGCACGGTAGCGGCGCATGCACTGGCGCGCGCACTCGACGCCGAGGTTGCGGTGCTCGCGCGCGACGCCGTCGAACGGCTCGTCACGTCGGCATCGGTGCCGGCGACGTTCGCGCTGTCCACACAGGATCTCGCAGCAGCGGACTGGAGCGATGCGCACGCGGAGCCGGCCGGTCGCAGCACGGACACGTTGCATGGCGCGTCGTGCTGGATGCTGCCGCTGGGTAGCGAAGCGCGTCGCGCAGGCGTCGTGGCGCTGCGCTTCCCCCCGGATCGCGAGCCGGACGCGGACCGTCGCAGTCTTGCGCAGGCGATGGTCCTCGACATCAGTCAGGCGCTGGAGCGTGCACGCCTCGCCTCCGAACTGGAAAGCGCGCGCGTGCAAGGCGAAACCGAGCGGCTGCGCAACGCGTTGCTGTCATCGGTGTCGCACGACCTGCGCTCGCCGCTCGCGTCGATGATCGGCTCCGCGGGCACCTTGCTCAGCTACGAAACGCAATTGCCCGAGAACGAGCGCCACGAGCTGCTGAACGCGATCCTCGGCGAAGGGCAGCGACTGGACCGCTACATCCAGAACCTGCTCGACATGACCCGACTGGGCCACGGCACGTTGACCCTGAAGCGCGACTGGGTAGATGCAGGCGAAGTGGTAACCGCCGCCGTCGGCCGGGCGCACAAGCTGTTTCCCGATGTGCGCATGGACGTGCAAACGCCGGCGAAGACCCTGCTTCTCCACGTGCACCCGGCCCTGATCGAGCAGGCTCTGTTCAACATCCTGGAGAACGCGGCGCGTTTCTCCCCGCCGGGCGAGGCCGTGCGAGTCACGGTGCGATCGGAGGCCGAGCGCTTGCTCATCGATGTCGCCGATCGGGGCCCGGGCATTCCCGAAGACGAGCGTGCGCGGATCTTCGACATGTTCTATTCCGTGTCGCGCGGCGACCGCGGTGGCCAGGGTACCGGCCTGGGATTGGCGATCTGCCGCGGCATGATCGGCGCCCATGGCGGAAGCGTGGAGGCCTTGCCGCATGTCGGCGGAGGCACCACCATCCGTATTTCGTTGCCACTGCCGGCGACGCCGGATGAACGATGACTCCTGCGACACCCCGAGTTCTGGTGATCGACGACGAAGCGCAGATTCGCCGCTTCCTCGACATCGGTCTGCGCGCCGAGGGATACCACGTGCTGTTGGCCGCGACGGGCGGTGAAGGCCTGGGCCTCGCCGCCACGCAGTCGCCCGACCTCGTCATCCTCGATCTGGGCCTCCCGGACATGGAAGGCCACGACGTGCTACGTGAACTTCGCCAGTGGAGCGAAGTGCCGGTTCTGATGCTTTCGGTACGCGATGCGGAAACCGAGAAGGTCAAGGCGCTGGACAGCGGCGCAAACGATTACGTGACCAAGCCATTCGGCATCCAGGAGCTGATGGCGCGCCTGCGCGCTCTGTTGCGTCAAGGCGCAAAGAGCGGGCAGGCCGATGCATCGCTGCGCTACGACGACGATCGCCTCTCCATCGACCTCGCCCGCCGCGACGTCACCGTGGACGGACGGCCGGTCACGCTCACCCGCAAGGAGTTCGCCGTGCTGGCGCTGCTGGTGCGGCATCCCGGCCGGGTGGTCACGCAACAGCAGATGCTTCGCGAGGTCTGGGGTGCCACGCATACGCAGGACACGCATTACCTGCGCATCGTCATGGGCAAGCTGCGCCAAAAGCTCGGCGACGATCCCACGACGCCGCGATGGCTGAAGACCGAACCGGGTGTCGGCTACCGTTTTCCGGCCACCTGATTCCTCACTCCGTCTTCATCTTCGAACGCTCGGACGTGATGCTCGTCACGCCTCGAGCGGTTCGCCGCAATTCTCGGAATTGTCCGATATCCTTCCGCGCCGCGTCCGCGCAGCCTCGCCGCTCTTCATCAAGAGGAGCACCGCGATGCATCATCGTTTTCCCGTCATCGCCTGGATGGTCGCCACCGTGTCTCCCCCGGACATGGGCAGCCTGAATTGCGCCAACGAACACTTCGTCGCTGGAGAGCGCCAGCTACCCACCTACGTCGAAGCGATAGCGCAATGCGCGGAGGAAGAACGCGGCATGACTCACCCGAAGACGGGCGAGTACGAACTGCAACGCTCCTGCTACGACGCCAGTCCTCCGGGCGTACACGGTGAATGGCGATACGGGCGCATCTCCCTCGACGTGATCGAGCGGCGCAGCGGAGACGCCTATACGTTCGAGACGCTATGGATGTGCAAGCCGCTCTAGCGGCGCGCGACCAAGACCATGCGCCTCAGGCACCGGCGGCCTGCCGCGCGAGGTACCTGCCCGGCGAATCGCCGAAGGCCTTGCGGAACATCGCCACAAACGCACTGGGCGTGGCATAGCCGAGGGCATCCGCGACCACGGATACCGATTCGCCGTGGGCCAGGCGCTCCAGCGCGCAGGCGAGCCGAGCTTGTTGCCGCCACTGCGCGACGCTGCATTGCGTCTCCTGGCGAAACAACCGGGTGAGGGTGCGCACGGACATGCCGGCCCAACTGGCCCACTCCTCGATACCGCGCGTATCGTCCGGACGCTCGAACATCGCCATGGCGATGCGCCGCAGGCGGCGATCGACGGGCATGGGCAGATGCAGCCCCTCCACCGGCGCGCGCCGCATTTCATCCAGCAGCACGGCGAACAGGCGATCCTTCTCCGGCTCGCGTGCCGCGTCCACCGGCCAGGTGGCTGCGCGCTTGATGATGGCGCGGAAGAGGTCGTTCACTCCCACGACGCAGGGCCGGTCGGGCAAGCCTTCCGCCGCGCACGGTGCGATGAAGACCCCCCAGGCATGACTGGGGCCCGCGATGCTCACCGTGTGCCGCACGCCCGGTGGCATCCAACCCGCTCTATGCGGCGGAAGCAACCACGAGCCGTGCTCGGTACGCGTGATCACCAACCCCTGTTCCACGTAGAAGAACTGCCCGCGCAGGTGGCTGTGCCAGTCGATTTCTTCCAGCGGCAGCTCGCCCCGCGCCTCGTAGGCGATCAGCGGCGGATCGTCCTCGCTATCAAGCAGGGCACGCATGCGTTCGTCCAGCATTTGGCCGTTCCTCGACATAACTTGGCCCGATAACGATATCAGGCCGATAGCTTCCATGGCTAACATTTGCAGTCCCAAACAATGTCCTGAGTGGCGATTGACCTCGGCACTGCGGACCTCGACGCCGGAGAAGTCCCCATGATCCGTCTCGTCACTTACGACTACAGCGACCTCTCGGAAGGCACCGAGGCCGGCGAGGCCCTGGTCACCTTCGTGGCCTGCGCCCACGCCATGCTGGACCCAAGCACGCCGGAAGAGCAGGTACGCCACCTCGAACCGCGTCTCCTGGCGCAACTGCCCACACTGCGCGCGCTCGGCGTCTTCGAGCTCTTCGATGTGCGCGACTCCGCACTGGCCGCCCTGCTAGCTGACGAAGAAGCTATACCGAGTTGAATATATGCCCGACGCATATTTGCCTTGACAACTATATTTAGGGCAATAGAATATGCGGCATGAACAATCCCGCCTGCCCCACACCCGACGGCAGGGACAGCCTCGGCTCCCTGATCGGCCTCGTCCGTGGCGAGATCGTCAGGGCGATCGAGTCTGACCTCGCCGCGCAAGGTGCCGACCTCCGCTTCACGCAGTTCCACATGCTCAAGCGGCTCGCCCTTCTCGGCCCCATGTCCGCCACCGAACTGGCCCGGTCCGTGGACCTGGACGGCGGCGCCATGACCCGGCAGCTCGATCAGCTCGAAGCCAAGGGCTATCTCCGCCGCCAGCCGCACGAACAGGACCGCCGCGCCCTGCGTATCGAATTGACCGAGGCGGGCGAGGCACTGTGGCGGCACCTGTACGAAAGCAATGTGGCGACGCTCGAACGCGCCCAGCGCGACCTGTCCGCTGAAGAGCGCGAGCGACTGCACGACTACCTGGAGCGCGTGCTCGTCTCGCTCCGCGACAAAGATTGATCTAGACCTCGAGGCAAAACGCATGCGTCTGCACACTCTTGTGGCGGCCGTCGGAGCCGCATTGATCCTTTCCGGCTGTGTGACCAGCCGTGGCCTGGATCCGCAGGGCCGACTCGCCGATCCGTCCACCCTTCATGCCGAGCGCAGCCTGGCCAAGGCGCAGGTCTCGCCGGCCAACTGGCCCGCGGCCGATTGGTGGACCGGGCTTGGCGACAGCCAGCTCAGCGCGTTGATCGAGGAAGCGCTGAAAGACAACCCGGACCTCGCCGCTGCCGACGCGCGCGTGCGCCAGGCGCAGGCGCAGACCGGCTCCGCTGATGCCGCCCGCGATCCGACCTTCGCAGTCGGCGGTGGCGTCGCGGGCGCGCACCTGCCGGGCACGCTGTTCCCGGCGCCGCTCGGTAACCACTTCAGCTGGACGAAGTACGGCTACGGCAATTTCAGCTGGGATCTCGACCTGTGGGGCGGCAAGCGCGACGCGTGGGAAGCCGCCGTCGGCGCGCAGCGCGCCAGCGAAATCGACGCGCGCGCCGCTCGCATCGAAATCTCCACCAATGTGGCGCGTGCCTACGTGCAGCTCGGCTATGCGTTCACGCAGATGGACGTCGCCAAGGCCGAACTGGATCGTAGCCGTGCCTCGCGTGATCTCACCCGTCAGCGCGTGGCTGCCGGCGTGGACAACCAGATCCAGGTCAAGCAGGCCGATTCCGAGCTCGCCACGGCGGAGCGTGAAATGGCCGTGGCGCAGCGTGCGATCGATTCATCGCGCAGCGCGCTCAGCGTGCTGCTCGGCAAGGGCCCCGACCGTGGCTTGGACATCGAACGACCGGCCGTGCTGACGCCGTCGGCGGTGAGCGTGCCGGCGAATCTTCCGGCCGACCTGCTCGGTCACCGCGCCGACCTCGTCGCCGCGCGCTGGCGGGTCGAAGCCGCGTCGAAGAACATCGCGGCCGCGAAGACGGAATTCCTGCCGAACGTGAGCCTCGGCATCCTCGCGGCGCAGGTGGCTGGCGGCTCGGAGAACCTGTTCGCCTCGCGCGCCCGCTTCTGGCAGGTGCTGCCGGCCTTCAGCCTTCCGATCTTCGACGGCGGTCGCCTGCGCGCGAACCTCGCGGGCAAGGACGCCGACTACGACCTGGCCGTGGCGCAATACAACAAGGTGCTCGTGGGTGCGGTCAACGAAGTGGCCGACGATCTTTCGGCGCTCGACTCGCTGGGTACGCAGATCCAGGCGCAGCAGCGCGCGCAGGACGCCGCGCAGCAGGCCTATGACCTTTCGCAGCAGCGTTACAAGGCGGGCGTCGGCAGTTATCTGGAATCGCTCATCGTGCGCCAGCAACTGCTCCAGGCCGAGCAGCGCATGGCCGCGCTCCGGGCGCAGCAGGTCGATACCTCCGTCCAACTGATCCAGGCGCTCGGCGGCGGTTTCCGCCCCGAGGCAGACGACCAGCCGGTCGCCGCCGCCACGCCGGCCCATAACTAAGAACACGTCCCGAGGCAGCTAACGATGTCCCAAGAAACTACCGCCCCTGCCGGCGCCGTCGTGGCGCCGCCACCGAAGAGCCGTCGCGGCTTCTTCCTCAAGCTCCTGTTGCTCGTCATCATCCTCGCCGGCATCGGCTGGACCATCTGGTACTTCGTCGACGGTCGCTGGTACGAGGACACCGACGATGCCTACGTCAACGGCAACGTCGTGCAGATCACGCCGCAGATCGCGGGCACCGTGACCTCGATCGGCGCCGATGACGGCGACCTCGTCCACCAGGGCGACGTGCTGGTGAAGCTCGATCCGAGCGACGCGCAAGTCGCCCTGGAAAGCGCGCGCGCGAACCTCGCCAATACCGTGCGTCGCGTACGCGGCCTGTACAACAACGTAACCTCGGCGCAGGCCGATGTGGCAGTACGTCAGACCGCGGTGGATCGTGCCCGTGCCGACTACAACCGTCGCCGCGACCTCGCGAAGTCGGGTGCCATCTCGGCCGAGGAACTGTCGCATGCGCTGGACACCCTCACCTCCGCCGAAAGCAACCTCGCGTCCGCGAAGCAGTCGTACAGCAGCAGCAAGGTGTTGGTCGACGACACCGTCGTCGCGTCGCATCCTGATGTGCGCGCCGCGGCCGCCAAGCTGCGCTCCGCATATCTCGATGACGTGCGGACCACGCTGCTCGCACCGGTGGACGGTTACGTCGCGAAGCGCACCGTGCAGGTGGGTCAGCGTGTGCAGCCGGGCGCCGCGTTGATGGCGGTGGTGCCGCTCCATGAAGTCTGGATCGACGCGAACTTCAAGGAAACCCAGCTCACCCATATGCGCATCGGCCAGCCGGTGGACGTGACCGCCGACGTCTACGGCAGCGACGTCGTCTACAAGGCGAAGGTCCGCAGCCTCGGCGTGGGCAGCGGCAGCGCGTTCTCGCTGCTGCCGGCGCAGAACGCCACGGGTAACTGGATCAAGATCGTGCAGCGTGTGCCGGTGCGCGTGGTCTTCACCGATCCGAAGCAGTTGGACGAGAAGCCGCTGCGCCTGGGCCTGTCGACCAAGGTCACCGTGTCGCTGCACGACCAGAGCGGCCCGCTGCTGGCGAAGCAGGCACCGACGCAGCCGGAATTCTCCACCACCGTCTACGACAAGCAGCTTGCCGATGCCGACAAGGACATCGAACGCGTGATTCACGAGAACGCGTCGGTCGGTGACGGCGACCAACAGAAAGCTCCGAAGTAAGGGAACGGCCTCCCTCGCCGTGGGAGCGGGCGGCGGTCATCGACGGTAGTACCGACGATGGCCCGCCTCCCCGTCCCGGTCCCTCCCTCAAAGACCAGGCTTATCCATGAGCACCGAATTTCGACCGCCCAATCTGGCGCTGTCCACGGTCGGCCTCTCGCTCGCGACCTTCATGCAGGTGCTGGACACCACCATCGCGAACGTGTCGCTGCCGACCATCGCCGGCAACCTTGGCGTCAGTTCCAACCAGAGCACCTGGGTCATCACCTCGTTCGCGGTGAGCAACGCCATCGCACTGCCGCTCACGGGCTTCCTGACCCGCCGCTTCGGTGAGACCAAGCTGTTCGTCTGGGCGACCCTGCTGTTCTCGCTGGCGTCGTTCCTGTGTGGCATTGCGCAGAGCATGAGCATGTTGATCCTGTTCCGCGCGATCCAGGGCGCGGTGGCGGGTCCGATGTACCCGATCACGCAAAGCCTGTTGATCTCGATCTATCCACCGGCCAAACGCGGCATGGCGCTCGCGCTACTGGCGATGGTGACCGTGGTCGCGCCGATCGCCGGCCCGATTCTCGGCGGCTGGATCACCGACAACTACACCTGGCCGTGGATCTTCTTCATCAACGTGCCCATCGGCATCTTCGCCAGCTTCGTCGTGGCCAACCAGATGAAGGGACGCCCGGAGACCACCGAGCGGCCGAAGGTCGACTATGTGGGCCTCATCACCCTGGTCATCGGCGTGGGTGCGTTGCAGGTCGTGCTCGACAAGGGCAATGACGAAGACTGGTTCTCATCCACGTTCATCGTCGTGACCGCGATCATCGCTGCCATCGGCCTGCTGGTGTTCCTGATCTGGGAGCTGACCGACAAGGATCCGATCGTCAATCTCAAGCTTTTCCGCCACCGAAACTTCGCCATGGGCACGCTGTGTCTGGTGTTGGCGTACGCGGCGTTCTTTGCGATCGGTCTGCTCGTGCCGCAGTGGTTGCAGCGCAACGTGGGTTATACGTCCACATGGGCCGGTTTTGCGGCCGCGCCGCTCGGCATCCTGCCGGTGATCCTCACGCCGTTCGTCGGCCGCTACGCGCACAAGTTCGATCTACGTGTACTGGCGTCGGGCGCGTTCATCGTCATGGGCGCCACCTGCTTCATGCGCTCGGAGTTCTTCCTCGACATCGACTTCTTCAGCGTGGCAATGGTGCAGTTGATCCAGGGCCTCGGCGTGGCGTTGTTCTTCATGCCGGTGCTGAGCATCCTGCTGTCCGACCTGCAGCCGCGCGAGATCGCAGCGGGCTCGGGTCTGGCGACGTTCCTGCGTACGCTGGGCGGCAGTTTCGCGGCATCGCTCACCACGTTCCTGTGGGACCGGCGCGCGATCGTGCATCACGAACGACTGGCGGAAAACATCACGCCGTTCAATCCGACGGCACAGCAGACGCTGACGCAGATCGGCCACGGCGACTCGCAGTACGCGGCGGCGGCGGTCAACCAGATGATCACGCAGCAGGGCTACCAGATCTCCTTCAACGAGGTCTTCCACATGCTCGGCTACGTCTTCATGGCGCTGATCTTCGTGGTGTGGCTGGCGAAGCCACCGTTTGCGGCGAAGGCGGGGCCGGCAGCCTCGGGGCATTGATATAGAGAGAGCGTTGTGGGAGCCGCCATGGCGGCGAGGTTGTGGGAACCGCTATAGCGGCGAGAAGCCAACGGAGCGAAGGTGGGAGCCAGCCTGCTGGCGAAAAGCCAACGAAGCGGTATAGCGGTGAGGCAAATCCATCGCCACCAGGGTGGCTCCCACCAGCAAGCCCCTTCGCCGCCATGGCGGCTCCCACACGCATAGAAGAGCGCGACCTTAAGCCTTTTCTCAAACCCACAAAAAAGCCGACGCCTCACAGCGCCGGCTTTTTCGTTTCCAAGGACCGGATCAGATGTCGAAGCCGATACCGACCAGGGCCATCGTCTCGCCACGGTTGGGCTCCTTGAAGCTGCCGTTGGAGATGTGGCGGACCTGGAAGCTCACGTTCTTGTACTGCCAGCCGAGCGTGCTGACGAACTCGTAGCCACTGGACAGGGCCTGGGTGCGGCCGCCGGCCGTGCCCGCGACCTGGAAGCTGAAGAAGAACGGGTGGTACCAGTCGCCGTCGCTACCGTAGTGCAGTCGCGCACCGAGGGCGCCGACCCAGACGTCGTTGGTCACACCCGGATGCGAGTCGCGATACCGACCAATGTCACGCCCCTCGATGTAGCCCAGGGACACGTCCGGCGACCAGGTGAACCGGCTCTGGCCCATGGCGCGCGGGTCGAATACGGCCTCGACGAAGAAAGCGTTGGTGCCGTAGCTGTCCATGTAGCTGCGGCCGCCCTGCACTTCGATGTGGGTTTGGGCGGCGGCGGGGACACTGACAGCGGCAAGTAAGGCGGCCGCGAGGGCGCCGAGTGCGAGGGACGATCGCATGGAGGGGGTAGTCCTTGTAGTGGGGCGTTTATGAACTGGATCGTTCGGTAAATAGTGTCCAGCGAGCGTGAATAAAGAGGCCGGCGACATATTTTTTTATGGGTCATGCCGGAAAGGCTTGGCGGCCCCTGCCGTGAAGGCGCATCGTTCAAGCCGCCCGGGTCGCTGCCGTTAAGAACCCACAGACCTGTCAGCGTACGGGCGGGCATTCGGGTCAATGCGGCGGAGGACAGGAGACGTGAAAGGCGAGACGTTCAAGGGAGCGACGAAGATCCGCGCCCGCCACGTGCGCCTGGCGACCTGGTCCGTTTCGGTCGCGTTGTCCGTGGGCGTCGTGGCGCTTGTGGCCATCCTCCAATACGACGGCTACCAGCGCATGCTCGGCAGCGCACGGCGGCAGACGGCGGCGTCGGTCGCGGGAACGGTACGTCTCATCGATCAATACGTCGACGCGAGCCTGGGGCCGCTGCTGGCCCTGCGCAACGTCGTGGACAGCCCCGACACCGGGCTTTTGCACACGCGCCTTGCCGAAGTACAGGCACGGCACCCCGAGCTGCCGAGCTTCGTGGCGCTGGACGCCGATGGCGGGGTCATGGCCTTGACCAATGGCCCCCTGCTCAACTGGCGCGACGCCGTCGCTTTACCTCGGCACCTGGCGCTGGGCGCACGCGTCCGCGTCGGCGTGGCGCCCGCCGAGGACCGGACGCCCCCTTCGCTCCGCGTGCTGGTCGATTCTCGCGTGCCGGTCCCCGCGACCTTCGGCACGCTCGTGGACGCGGAGCGCGTACGCGATGGCATGCGGCACTCCATGCTGGGCGCCAGCGCCGCCATGAGCGTGTTTTCGTTGGACGGGCGCCTGTTCGTCAGCAACCGCGACGACATCGTCACGCCCTGGATTCTTGCGCCGCCCGACGCTGGCACCTCGGGTGGCTACGATGACGACGAGCGACTCTATTCGTGGGCGGCGTCGGATCACCACCCTTATGCCGCACTGGTGAGTCTGGATCGCGCCAGCATCCGTGACGAGTGGCTGCGTCAGGCGCAGCCGTCGATGCTGGCGACCCTTGCCCTCGTGCTCTTGCTCAACGGATGCGCCGCGGTCTTCGAGCGCGCCTACCGCCGCCAGGGTCGGCTGCTGGACGCCCTTTCGCGCAGCGCGCGGCACCTGGGCGACGTGCAGCGTTCGGGGCACATCGGCCTGTGGGAGGCCGACCTTGCCGACGGCACTATCAGTTGGTCCGGGCAGGTCCATGAGATCACCGGGCTGCCGCCCGAACGCATGGGCGGACGCCACGGCACCTATTACAAGCTGGTGCATCCGGAGGATCAGCCCGCCATCGTCGCGTGGCTCGACCTGTTCAAACTCGGCGATGGGCCGTACGAGTGCGAACATCGGCTTTGCCGCCCCGACGGCCGCGAGGTACGCGTCAACCTGCGCGCGTCGCGCATCACCAACGAAGAAGGCCACGCGGTCCTCGCGGGGACCATCAGCGAGATCACCGCCCTGCACGAAACGCGGCAGCGTCTGCAGGACACCGACCGCGATCTAGCCGCGAGCGAAGCGGCCTATCGACAGTTGCTGGCGCGGATGCCCTTGCCGCTCGTGGTCGTGCGCAACGACCTGATCGAGTACGCCAACCTGCTCGCAGAGGAACGTCTGGGCGACGGGCAGTCCACGCTCGTGGGCCGCGCCGCCGCGGACTATCTCGACACCGATGCGTTGAACGCCGTCCGGCGCGGTACCGCGGAAGGCTCCAGTCTCATGGCATGGCTGAACCCCGAGCGCGGCATGCCCTTCGAGGCCGAGCTGGCATTGTCGGAATACCGCGATCCGCGCGGACTCGGCACGCTCGTCATCGTGCGCGACGTGACCGACCAGCGCCGCTACGAAGAGCGCCTCAATCATCAAGCCACCCACGACGAACTGACCGGACTGCCGAACCGCCGCGCCCTCCGCGAAAGGCTCGACGAATTGGTGGCCGCCGCATCGGTCGACGGTTCGGGGCTGATGGTGCTGTTCGTGGACCTGGACCACTTCAAGGTCATCAACGACGCGCTAGGCCATGCACTGGGCGATCAGGTGCTGCGTGACGTGACGCTGCGCCTGGGCGATGCGCTGGGCGGTGCCGGACAAGTGGGCCGGTTTGGCGGCGATGAATTCGTCGCCATGCTGCCTTTCGAGGGCTCGCCGGCAAAAGCCATCGACATCCTGCCGCGCATCCAGCGCGCGATCGAGGAACCGCTGGAAGTGGCCGGTACGCTGCAGCGCTTGAAGTGCAGCATCGGCGTCGCCTTCGCGACGCGCGATGGCGCCGACGCGGATACGTTGATCCGCAACGCCGACACGGCCATGTACGACGCCAAGCGCTCGGGGCGACATACGTGGCGCTGCTATTCCGCGGAAATGCATGCGACAGCCATGGCGCGACTGACCGTGCTCACGCGGCTCGCCGGCACGAACCTCGACAACGAGCTGGCACTCGCGTGGCAGACGCAGCACTCGGGGAGCGACGGGCGAGTGACCGGCGTGGAAGCCTTGCTGCGCTGGCCGTCGGCACCTGGGGATCTCGTGCGCAACGATCGTCTCGTGCCATTGCTGGAAGAAACCGGCGCGATCGTGCAGGTCGGGCAATGGGTATTGCGCGAAGCATGCCGCCACCAGCGCCTGCTGCTCGAAACGATCGGCCCCCATTGTCGTATCGCGATCAACGTATCGGCGCAGCAACTGGTACATACCGATCTCGTGGCCGAGGTGCGTCAGGCGCTCGCAGAAACCGGCGCCAGCGCGTCGGCACTGGAACTCGAACTCACCGAAAGCGCGTTCATGCACGAACCGGAACGCGCCATCCGCACGTTGCACGAACTGCGCGCCATGGGCGTCAGCATCGCGCTGGACGACTTTGGCACCGGATACTCCAATCTGACCTATCTCTCGCGGCTACCGCTGGACAAGATCAAGATCGACCGCCACTTCACCTCCACCCTTTTGCAAGACGAAGTCGACGCGTCGATCTGCCGCTCCATCATCTTCTTAGCCCGCAGCCTCAGCCTCGAAATCGTCGCCGAAGGCGTCGAAACCGACCGGCAACGCCACTGGCTGCTAGCCGAGGGTTGCAATGCGATGCAGGGCTATTTCTTCTCGCGACCTGTGCCGATCGAGGAGCTGCATGGTCGGTATGCGGTGGTAGCGCAGGCTTATGATTCGCTGGGTTCGCCTTTGAGTTGATGCTACGGCGCAGGAGCATTACCTGCTGCATTGTTCGCCGATCAAACCCGTGCATATCGCTTCAATGCGGCCGACGTCCACCGCCGCCAGCCGCTCCAAGCGTGATGCAGATCGCGTTCGGACATGAAACGGGCGCCGGGGCTACCGGCTAGTGACCAGGGCAACCATCAGTGGTTGAGCCGCTCGGTGGAGAGCTTCGAGGCCCTCTGCCGCATCATCGAACCAGGCGGCGCAGTTACATCAACAACACCAAGCCTCAACTGCACTGCAACCTTAGGCCCGCGACTGGGCTCATCCCCGACCAGCTCTGCCCTTTTAGCGCTGGCGTATTCGATCACTAGATGCCGCCCGTCTTGCCAACGAACGTTCACACCGTAAGCGCTAGCGTTTCGCGCGGCGTCATACAGCGTTGCCACTCGTTCGGACGGTCGGCACACATGATTCCTCTCCACCAGGCATACGACGTAGAAGAACGAGGTCGTGGCACCGCCGCCCTGTTCCAATACCACCGCCTCGGATAGGCGATCCGGCGAGGGTATTCGCGCAACTTCGTCATCTTGCGTCGAACACCCGATGAGCAAGAGCAGCGTGATCTTCAAGAATAATAGTGCCCAAGGTCTCACGACAGAACCCGCTCCCCACATGTCGACCATGAATACCGCGGCGACCTAAGGCGCATAAATGCAACCCTGATCGTGGAAGCCTGCATGCACGCAGCAGCCGAGAAACATCAAGCGCAATAGTCCGGACTACCCGTTTGATAAGTCCACTTGACAGTCATATATGCCGTCGTGCCCTGCTCGGCAGGAGTGGGCTCAATGACAGCGGCAACTCCATCACGGCAGTACGTCAGGGACACGTATGGATGGTCTCTCTCGTCAGTCAAAAGCCAGCCAGATTCTGGCATCTCGGATTTGAACGTTGCGACAACCTCCCCCAGAGGCAATGGCGTTGCTAACTTCGCGCTCACAGCCACGGACACGTCCTTGTCGAACGACTTCGATATCGTTGCAGACTCCGAAAAAGGTAATTTTCTAAGCACTTCCCTTAGCTCGACCACTGTCGAGCGCCGCATATTTTTCCCGCGAATCCAGTCAGCGGTCGTCATATAAAGCGCGGTGGAAAATATAACCAGGAAGAGAGCTATGCCTAGCTTGTTCGCTATCTCAATCACCAAGAAAATCCCGTATCAATCGTCTTATGGTTGTTCTCGAGAACCTGAAACGAGACGCCCGGATTGCCGAAACCTGTCGCTAGGCCGACCCCGCCGCGTTATCTCGGGGGACGTCGAACCTGGCGTCGTAGACGAAGTCGCGTACGCCGATGCGTGTGGTGTTGCCATGGATCTCGGGAACACGCCGGCGCCTTAGGGACGCATAAATGCGATCGTGATTGCGAAAGCGAACACACATATGGCAACCGAGAAAGTTGCGGCAAGCGACCTGACGAAAAATCGTCCGCTCTTTCGTGTTCGCAGCACAAGACTGGCCGAGATGACAGTCGCGACGAAGCCATAGGCCAGCGTCAGCCACAGGTTTTCCACCGATGCGCCAACAAAATAACCTGAGTTCGGCGTAGCCAACAAAGAATTCGGCCGCAGAGCGAGCACCATGATTCTGTCGAAGGATAGAAGTCCCACCGCGACAAAGAAGCATGCAACCTGCGCAGGAAGACACCGTATTAGCGCCATAGCCTTATCCACTCAAACATTCCATTAGGACGGCACTAAGGACTCCTTGAACGCAAAGCAGGGATACCAGCAGCCCTACGTCCTTGAGTAACCCACCACTCCTGGCTGCGATCGCCACAGACAGGAGAAGACATGCGATGTTGACGCTCATTAAGACGCCTGCGGTCGAACCGCCAATCGACACAGCCGATGGAATGCGGAGACCGCCCAACATCTTCCAATCCAAAAGCACGCCATGCGCCAATCGCTCGGCAGAGAAGCAGCACGTCGCTACCGCCAGGCTTGCACAACACGTTTCGACGCCGTAAAGAAGGCTCCTTGGCACGCTCAGTTCTCCACCCTAATTCGCCCGTACCGAATCAGTTCTTCGCTATCCTGACCGCCAGGCCATCTACTCATCGAGCGAACAGTCACGCGGTCCGTACTCGTTTTTTGCAGAACCTGATCAATGGGACGCCAGTCGTCCCACGAATTAGCGGATATGCAGCCGATTGTCATGCCGGGGCGGTGCAATCTGAAGTTGTTGCGACCGGTTCCCTCATGAACATCGTCTCCGTAGGTAGAATCAATCGGCTCAAGGCGATAGAAGTCATCTTTACCTTTTCGCTCCAATATGTCGTACCAACCGGATGGGATTGGATCACCATACGGCTTGCCACCCGATACGAACATTTGACTAATTGTTTCACCAGTATCCGCGTCTACTAATGTAAGTTGATTCGTTTTTTTGTCATAAATACCGTTTACGTGCAAACCAAGCGGATCAACCCGCAAATACGGATTGCTCCCCACATACGCATACGTCGATATGCCGCCCGCCAAACCAATCGGATCACTTTGCACGTATCGGCCGCTGAGTGGATCGTAGTCGCGCCAGCCGTTCTGGTGGAGGCCGGTGACGGCGTCGAAGCGTTGGCCGGGGAAACGCATGTCGAAGACGTATCGCGTGCCGTCGCCGTCGGGGTCTTCGTTGGGGGCATCGCTGCCGAACGCGTCGCCGACGATGGACCAGGCCCAGATGGGCTTGTCGGTGGCACGATCGATGACCACACGTGGCGTGCCGAGGTGATCGGGCTGGATGTCGCGGATGGCATCGCCGTCGAATGCCACGATCGGCATGTCGCCTAGCCACGCCACCTGACGAATCGGACGGCCTGCGCCGTCGTAGTCGCCCAGCCAGTGGCCCGCTTCGTCGTGCAGTGAAACAGTGGTCTGACCGGCGATGTACTTGGCGATTTGCTGACCGAACGGGTTGTAGACGTAGTTCATTTCCACTACGCCATTGATCTTGGCCTGGCTCATGCGCCCGCTGGCGTCGTAGACGAATTCACGGTCGCCGATGCGCGTGGTGTTGCCGTTGGCGTCGTATTCGCGTGGTACGTCGGCAGCCATTAGCAGTCTGTGACTGTCTGCGGCGTAGTCGAAGCGACGCTTCTGTAATGCGCCGGTGTTCCAGCTCATGCGATTGCCCGTTGTGTCATAGGTGTACTGATGTCCGATGGCCGGCACGCCGAGCCAAGTGGCCATGGTGAGGCGGGATACGCCATCGGCGGACATAAAGCCCGAGGTCAGGCCAGCACTGATGGATTCGATCTCGCTGTCTATGTACTCAATGTTGAGGTTAAGTCCACCTGGACGGCGGTCATGCACGCCGGTGACGAGACCCAGGGGGTTATAGCTGCGCGTCAACGTTCGTGCGCCAGCGGTCCATCGTAACGTTTGCCCGAGGGCGTCGTACCGCACGTCGGTCACTAGGGGCTGCGGAGCGACCAGTGGCAGTTGCGTAGTCACTGCCACGACCTGTCCTACAGCATCGCGCGTATAGCTGACTGTGCGGCCATCAGGGTAGGTCATCGCCGCCAAGCGTCCGGCCGGTGTATAGGCATAGCGTAAGTCGAGCCGAACCCCGCGGGTCACCTGAGTCTTCTGCACGACCCGTCCTGCAAAGTCGTAACAGAAGCTGGTGTGGCCGTCGCGATCTGTTGCCTTGCTCAAATGCCCCACGGCATACGTTGCATCGGCCGCGCACGTCGTGTCGGCTTGATCGTAGGCATACGTGACGCTTGCGCCATCGCTGTAGGTCACGGTGGTCAAACGGCCTGCGGCGTCGTACGTACGTTCGATGGTTCGCGCATCGGCGGGTGTTTCGCGCACCGGCTGCCCTGCGGCATCATGTTCGAACGCCGTTTCACCGGTATCGGGGCTGCCCTGCCACAGCAGATCGCCCAACCCGTTGCGCAGGTAACCCGTGGACAGACCCTTCGGGTCCACGACGGTCTTTACTTTATCCGTGCCGTCGTAGTCGAGGCTTATCGCGGTGCCCTCCGACTCAGGGTCCTGGGTAATGCGATCGACTCGTCCTCGCGCATCACGTCGCAGGAGAGGGCCGTTGGCCGAACCATGCGCCTGCAGTAGACGCCCGTTGGCGTCCACATCGTAGTCGATTGGGTAGCCGGAATATTGGATCCGCTCAGGGATACCACGGCTGTCATAGGTGAATTCGCGTTCCAGGTCTTCGGTATTGTCCGCACGAAGGAAGGTGTCGCGGGAAATCCAGCCTTGTGCGTCGCGCTCGATGTTGCGCTTTCTTCCCACCGCATCGACCAGCCCAATCAATCGGCGCGCCGCGTTGTAGCGATGCGTAAGCGTACCTCCGTCAGGATCGGTGAGCGTGTGCACGTCGCCGTTAGCCGTATACGTCGTTCGGACGACGATGTCCTGTGCCGAGGGTGCGCCGTCTCGTCGGGCACGCATGGTCACCGTGAGCGGGCGACCCATGGCGTCATAGGTGCGTTCGGTACGCGCACCATTGGAGTCGGTGCTGGCGAGTACCCGACCGGCGGCGTCGTAAGCCAGCACGGTTTGGACGTGACCGAGCGGATCGGTGATCGTGTGCAGGTCGCCTTTGCGCCAGGCACACGAGACACCCGTGGCGCAGCCCGCATCGTCGGTCGCACGGTAGGCATAGCGAGTGGTGTCCGCCGAGCCGTCGAGCGGTCCGTCAATGGTCAGGAGTCGCCCGGCCGCGTCGTAGCTGAGCCGAGTGATACGCTCCTCGGGCCACGGCTCGCCGCCGGCTTGACCCGCGTCGGCCGCGCCGCCTTGCCGTTGTTCGATGAGATTGCCCTTCTCGTCATACTCGAAGGTGGTCCAATGGCTGCCGTTGTCGATGCGCGTGGGCTTGTCGAAGACGGTATGCCAGCGTGTGGTCACCGTGTGCTGCACAGGGGTGCCTTCCGCTTCCGTCCGCTCGATTTCCAACTGACGCTTGCGGTCGTACTGGTATGTCGTTGGCACACCGAGGTAATCGGTCTGGCGGGTGACGAGTCCGCCAAGGTAATTGAAGTCGCGCGTTACCGTCTCGTTGCGCACATCCTCCTGACGCTGACCAAGGCGGATCACACCGCTGGCATAGGCGGGAATCAGATAGGCATCCCGTTGGTCTGGACGCATGACACGGATACGATCACTCCGTATATCCAGATCGGTACGTTCCGTATCGTCGCCATGTGCCGAGCCGATGGCCCGGTTGTCGCTGTCATATCGGAATGTGGCAAAGCGTCGGCCGTCCTTGCCGATGATGCCGGTGAGCTTGTGGTTCGGCGTACCGCCGAAGGCCGGCTCGTCGTAGCGGTACTGCACGTTGTGTCCGTCGGGATAGCCGACTTTCACCAGGTCGGCGTCGAGACCTTCGAGGATGTCGCCGCTGTAGCTGTAGTTGAGCCTGCCGTCGGGCGTATCGACCGTTTCGACACGACCCAGGTGGTCGTAGCTCAGGCGTAGCTCGCGACCCTGCCGATCCATGACGTTGACGAGTACCGTTGCCTTGAGGCCTATACCGACGGTGATGTCGTCGTAGCGCAGCGTCAACACGTTACCGTTCGCATCAGTACGCGCTTGCAGACGACCCTTATCGTCGTAGCGCTCCTCGGTCAGGTCGGGCCAGGTGTAGACCCAGCCGCCTTCGGGATGCTCGCGTAGCTTGCCGCGCTCGCCTTCCGTCGGTACGAATCCATCACCCTGTTTGACGAAACGCGTTTCACGGCCATCTTCGCGCAGCAGGTACAGCGCCGTGCCATAGGCAAGGCCATTCGCGTCGTAATAAGGGCGCCGCACGAACGCGCGGTCGAAGCTGTGTCGCCATCGTGCACCGATGCGAGCACCTGCGGGGTAGCGCGCTCCGGCCGTGGGTGACATGCCGCCCATCGGGAATGCGCCACTGTGATAGGTACGGGCGAAGACCAGACCCGAAGACTCCGCGCCCTGGTAGTCCACCACCTGTTCGATCTTGCTCAAGGTCAGCGGATTGATCGGATTGCCAACGACCGGGCTATTGCCGATCGGGCATTGGTTCGCGCCGCTCTCTTCGGGAACGCCCAGGCTTTCTGGCTTGGGCAGCACGTCGGGTGAAACACAGGCGACGGCAAATCGACCCGTGTCCGGGTCGCGGTTCCTGAAATAGGTGCCCCCATCACTCACAAGCACAGCCTCCGCAGGGCAACTGCGGACAACCGAAATGCCGCCGTTGATGATCCGTTCGCGGGAGCCAGTGACATCCTCCGTCAGTAACCTGATGTCCAGCACCGAATAGGCGCTCTTCCGCTCGGCCTTGCCCGGAATCTCACGCAGCGCGTGGGTCACATAGTCACAGCGGGAAAGCGACGGTTGGCCTGCGCACCACTGCGCTGCCGCGGTGCGTGCGTCGGTATCGAGCTGGTCGCCTTCGTGGTGTTCCGGCCCGTCGGGCGTGGGAACAAGGTGACCATCGACGAAGGACGGAAAATACAGCGGCTCCGGCTCTTGGGCCCAGGCGCTACCGGTAACCAACGCTAGGCTGACCGCGAGGGTGAGCGAGCGGTGCCGTGAACGCAGCAGACAATGGTGCGACATGATGTCCTTCCTGGCCGGCAGTCGATGAGCGGGCCAAGGTAGAGGTCGATGTCGCGGGTAGATACGGGATTATTCTGAAAAGCACGTACGATGTTTCGTAATCGATGGGGAGGCGAAAGCGGGACTGATGCCCCCGTCGTTCACCACCAGCGCCAATGCGTTCGCCGTATGACGATTTAACGCAATGCCCCAGGCGCCTACATTCACCGTAGTGGCACGTGCCACGTTCCCACCCGGTGATGCCATGTTCCGCGCCCCCGCGATCTTCGTTTCCCACGGAGCCCCCACCTTCGCCCTTGAGCCGGGCCTGCTCGGCTCGCGCTTGACCGAGCTTGGCGAGCGATTGGCGAGTGCCACGGCCATCGCGGTGGTCTCGCCGCATTGGCAGACCTGCGGCATTCGTGTGACCGGCGCGGCGTGGCCGTCGACGATGCATGACTTCGGTGGGTTTCCCGCGCCGCTGTACAGCCTCACCTACCCTGCGCCCGGTTCTGCGAGCCTTGCCTCGGAAGTGGCAGCGCTGCTGATCGACGGCGGCTTCGTGGCGATGGTGGATACCGAGCGCGGTCTCGACCATGGCGCGTGGGTGCCGCTGCGTTACCTGCGACCGGACGCCGATACGCCGGTCATCCAGGTGTCCATGCCGCACAACCTCGACACGCGCGGTGCGTTGCGCCTGGGGCGTGTGCTGGCTGGGTTGCGTGATCGCGGCATCGTCGTTATGGGCTCGGGTAGCCTCACGCACAACCTGCACGAGGTTCGGCGCGATGGCGACGTAGCCGCTTATGCCCGTGATTTCGCTGGCTGGGTACGCAAGGCCGTGACGGCGGGCGATGTAGATGCGCTGCTGGATTATCGAACCAACGCCCCGAGCGCCTTGCGCGCCCATCCCACCGAGGAACACTACCTGCCGTTGCTGGTGGCCGTCGGCGCCGCGATGGACGATGTGCCCATGGCGATCGACGGCGGTATTACCTACGGCGTGCTGTCGATGGACTGCTTCGCCTGGGGCGTCGCGTAAGCGACGCCCCGAGTGCGCCATCAGATCTGCGCCTGACCGCCGTCCACGAAGAGCTCTACGCCGGTGATGTAGCTGGCGTCGTCGGAGGCCAGGAACGACACCGCCTTCGCGACTTCGTCCGGCTCGCCGGTGCGGCCCAGCGGCGTGACGCTCGCCACATAGTCCGAGTACTCGGCGATCTGCTGGTCGCTCATGCCCAGCTCGCTCTTGTAACCCGGGGTGACCACCGTGCCCGGCGCGACCACGTTGACGCGGATGTTGCGTCCCTTGAGGTCGTTGGACCAGGTACGAGCGAAGGAGCGCACCGCGGCTTTCGTCGCCGCATACACGCCAAAGGCCGGCGCACCCTTGATCGACACCATGGAGCCGTTCAGCACGATCGCCGAACCCGGGCCCATCAATTCGATCGCCTTCTGCACCGTGAACAGCGTGCCTTTGACGTTGATGCCGAAGTACTTGTCGAACTGCGCTTCGGTGATCTGGCCGAGCGGCGCGAACTCGCCGCCGCCCGCATTGGCGAAGAGGATGTCCAGGCGACCACTCTTTTCGCGGATGGTGGAGAAGATGCGATCGAGATCCTGCACGTTGGCAATGTCGCCCTGGATCGCGGTCACACCCAGGCGCGCGGCCACAGCGTCCAGCTCGGCCTGGCGGCGTCCCGTGATGTACACGGTGGCGCCTTCGCGCATCAGGCGTTCGGCGGTGGCGAGGCCAAGGCCCGAACTGCCGCCGGTCACAAGGGCGATCTTGCCGGCGTGGCGGGTCGCGTGGATCTTGCTGGTGTCGAGGGAAGTCATGGGAATCTCCGGGGAGGCCGCGGCGCGGCCGATGGACGCCACTCTAGTTATTCGCCGCTGGTGGATAAATAATCTGATTTCGATTTCTTCATTCATAGGAAGAAACAATCATGGATCGCCTCCTCGCCATCCGCGTGTTCGACCGCCTGGTGGAAACTGGCGGCTTCGGGCGAGCGGCAGAAGCTCTGGATATGCCGAAGTCGACAGTGACGAAACTGATTCAGGGGCTTGAGCGGGAGCTCGGTGTCCGCCTCCTAGACAGGACGACGCGGCGTGTCACCGTCACCGCCGAGGGCGCGGCCTATTACGAACACACGCGTCACTGGCTTGCCGACCTGGACGATTTCGAGACGACGCTGGCCGCGGGCCGGGGCAACCCCGTAGGCACACTGCGCATCGACACCGGTGGCTCCGTTGCCGCCGGACTGATCCTGCCGCGCCTCGCCGAGTTTCGTGCACGCTACCCCGGCATCCGCTTGCAGGTCGGGGTCACCGACCGGACCATCGACCTGGTGAGCGAAGGCGTCGACTGCGCCATCCGCAGCACGAATGACGACACGAGCCTCGTCACCCGGCAGATCGCCGAACTGCGCTGGTCGCTATGTGCTTCGCCCGACTACCTCGCACGGCGCGGCGCGCCATCGACGCCCGAGGACATTCACCGCGACGCGCACGACGTCGTCGGCTATTTCTCCGCACGCACGGGACGGATGCTCCCGCTGCGCTTCCGCCGGGCGGGTGAGGACATTGCGATCGACGCGGCCGCCGTGGTCCAGGTCAACGAAAGCAACGCACACACGGCCGCCGTGCTCGCAGGCCTCGGCCTGGCGCAGACGCTCGCTTTCAGCACCGACGCTCACGTGGCGGCGGGCCGACTGGTGTCCCTGCTGTCGGACCTGCAGCCGCCGCCTCTTCCGGTCTATCTCGTTTACCCCCCGGAACGGCGGAACAACGCGCGGCTGCGCGCGTTCGTGGACTGGATCGCGGACGCCCTCCCCGCCCAGGCGGCTTCGCTCATCCATCCGTCGAACTCGTCGCTGGGATACGCAAACCATCGCGATATTTCAGATTGATCGTATGGATGGCGTTGGCGCCGCGAATGAGGATGAGTGGCCCCCAACGCAAGGAGACACCATGTCCCTCCATAGCACCCTGCCACGTTCTATCGCGCTGACGTCGCTGCTCGCCATCGCGCCAGTCCTGGCGTTCGCCGGCACTCATGACGACGCACGCAACCGCCCGCTTACCACCGGCACCATGTCCTTCGAGTGCCCGGACATGCCGGGCACGTTCCCCGAAATCGGCGGCAACTGGAGCTTGACTGTCGATGGCGTGGCTCACGCGTCGGAACCAGCCTATAGCGAAGGCCACCCCCACCCCGACCCCCTGAAAAGCGAGCGCCCACACACAGTGCATCTGCTCGGAAAGACTCACGAAATCACCATCGAGATCTATCCGTTTCCCGGCGATCGCTGCGTCGCGCCCGGAAGTTACCTGATCGGTTCTACGCCGGGCCCGGGTGTCGCCATCGTCACGTACAAGGAAAAGTCGCAGTCGGGTTCGACCACGTACGACGGTCACGACGGATTTGTCATGTTCGTGTTCTCGGGCGACGACGGCAGGCGGCGCAAAATGGACGGCATCTTCGGCTTCCTCGCAACGCACAGCGAACTGGGCACGAAGACCATCGCCGACGGCGCGTTCAGCGCGAACAACGGCGAGCTCTTTCAGTAGAGATCGTCAATGACCCACGGCGCCCCGCCCTGCTGCCGGCAGGACGAGGCGCCTTCAGTTCTCGGGGGTCGTCACTCGTGTCATCGGACGCAGGGATCCACGTGGGTCCGTGTTCTGCTCCGCCGATGCCTTCGCACGCGCCTTGCGAATCTTCAACCAGCGCTTGTACCGGCGCTTGAGCTTGCGGCGGTATTTGCGTTCCTTGCGGTCGTGATTCCACAGATAGATGGCCGGCGTGCTCAGCAGCGTGAGCAACTGCGACACCAGCAACCCACCGACGATGGCGATACCGAGCGGGCGACGCATTTCCGAACCGACGCCGAAGCCGATGGCGAGCGGCAACGCCGCACCCATCGCCACGAGCGTCGTCATCGTGATCGGGCGGAAGCGCACCAGCGCGGCCTGGCGAATCGCCTCCACCGGCGACATGCCCTGCTCCCGCTGCGCCACCAGGGCGAAGTCGACCATGAGGATCGCGTTCTTCTTCACGATGCCGATCAACAGCAACACAGCGATGATCGCCATCAGCGTGAGCTGCGTCTGCGTGATGAGCATCGCCAGGAACGCGCCCGCACCCGCCGCCGGCAGCGTGGAGATGATCGTCAGCGGGTGACCGAGGCTCTCATAGAGAATGCCGAGCACGATGTACACCGCGAGAATCGCACCGATCAGCAGCACCATGCCGTTGGATTGCGCATCGCGCAGGCGCTGGTTGGCGCCTGTGAAATCCATCCGGATGCCTTCGGGCAGGTTAATGGCGCGCACCGCCTGCTCCACCAGCGTATTGCCCTTGTCCGCCGTGATCTTCGGCGCGAGGTTGTACGTGATGTCTGCCGACTCCAACTGGTTCTGGTGCGTCACTGCGCTGGGTACTGCCACGGGTGCGATCTTCGCCACCGCAGAGAGCGGGATCATCTTGCCTACCTCGTTCTTCACGTAGGTGTTGAGCAAGGCGTCAGGGCTCAGCGTCTGCGCCGCAGCGGCAGTCAGCACCACCCAGTACTGATTGATGTCGGAATAGATGATCGACACCTGGCGTTGGCCGAAAGCGTTGAACAAAGCGGAATCGATCATGCCCATGCCGATCTGAAGACGACCCGCGGCGTCACGGTCTACCTTCACCATCTGTTGCTTGCCGACGATGTCGAAGTCGCTGCCGACGTCACGGAACTCCTTCATCTTGCGCATCTGCCGTACGAGCTTCAGCGTCCATGGTTGGAGATCTTCGCCGCTGGTGCTGATCAACTGGAACGAGTACTGCCCGCGGTTGCTGTTGCCGCCTCCGCCGCCGAGGAACTGCACGGGGTTCATGAAGACCTGCACGTTGGAGATCTTCTCGTACTCCTTGCCGAGCCGATCCATGATCTCCTTCAGCGATTCCCGGCGTTCGCCGGGACCGCTGCCCTTGGGTTTCAGGTCCACGAACATCAGGCCCTGATTGCCCACGGCGCCGCCGTTGTCACCGCCGAGAATGGTGGACACATCGGCAACCGTGCTGTCCTTCTGCAGGACCTCGGCCACCTGGAGCAGGCGCCGGGTCATCTCGTCGGGAGAGATGTTGGCATCCGCGCTGACCTGCAACTGCAGCATGCCCGTGTCTTCGTCGGGCATGAAGTTGCCGCCGGCCGTCTTCACCACGGCGATGGCGAGCACCACCGTCGCTACGAGCAGAATCAACGGCTGCCAGCGCATCAGGCGGCGATGCCGCATCGCCCAGTCGAGCCCGCGCTGGTACAGGCGGAGGAAACCGCGGTCGAAACGTTCCAGCGCCAGCTCCCAGCGCGAGGGCTTGCGGTCCGGGGCGTCGTGTTTCAGGTAATGCGCGCACAACGCGGGAGTCAGCGTCAGCGACACCACCGCGGAAATCAGCACCGCCGCGGCAAGCGTTACGGAGAACTCGCGCAGCAGCTTGGTGATCATGTTGTTGCCGAACAGCAACGGCGCGAACACGGCCACGAGCGACAGTGTGATGGAGATCACCGTGAAGCCGATTTCGCGCACACCTTCCAGCGCGGCCTCCATAGGCTTCGCGCCATTTTCCATGTGGCGAACGATATTCTCGATGACCACGATGGCGTCGTCCACGACGAAGCCGATGCACAGCACCAGCGCCATGAGCGACAGCGTGTTCAGCGTGTACCCCAGCGACCACATCACCACGAACGCGCCCGCGAGCGACAACGGCACGCTGAGCGTGGCGATCATTGTCGGCCCCATCCGGCGCAGAAACACCAGCATCACCAGCACGACCATGACGATACTGATCATCAAGGCCACTTTGACCTCGTGCAGTGCCGACTGCGTGGTCTGGGTGAGATCGAAGATGGGCGTGACTTCCGCATCGGCGGGCAGCAGCGAGCGGAACCGCGGCAACGCCTGGCGGATGGCCTCCGCCGTGGCGATCGAGTTGGCTTCCGGCCGCTTGCTGATCTGCATGGTGACCGAGCGCTCGCCCTGGAACCACGCCTTCTGGTACTGGTCCTGCTGGCCGCTGTACACCTTGGCGATGTCGGAGAGCCGCACCGGGACGTTGTTGCGCACGGCGATGAGGATCTTGCCGAAGTCCTCGGGGCTGCGCAGGCCGTCGTTGGCGATCACCGTCATCTGTGAGTCGCCGTCGGAGAGCACACCTTGCGGTGAGTTCACGTTGGCGGCCTGCAGTGCATTCGACACGTCGTTCGCGGTGAGCCCCTTCGACGACAGGGCGTTGGTATCCAACTCAATACGGACCGCGTGCGGCGTACCGCCGAAGATCTGCACGCGCGATACGCCGTCGATCTGCGCGACCGCCGGCCGGATCAGCGTGTCGACCACGTCGTAGAGCTTGTCGGGCGGCATCGTCTTCGAGGTGAGCGCGACGAGCAGGACGGGGATCTGGCCCGTATCGAACTTGAAGTACTGCGGCGGCGACGGCATGCCGGCCGGCAAATCCGCGGCGGCGGCGTTGATGGCGGCCTGCACGTCGCGCGCAGCAGCGTCCGTCGATCGGTTCATATCGAAGCGGATACGTACGAACCCTGCGCCTTCCGTACTGTTCGAGTACATCTGGTCCACGCCCGGGATCTGCCCCAGGTGTCGCTCGAGGGGCGCGATCACGGTGGACGCCATCGTCTGCGCGCTGGCGCCAGGCATCTGCGTCTGGACAAACACCGCCGGCACCTCGATCGAAGGCAACGCGGCAACGCCCAGCAACATATAGGCGATGGCACCGGCCAGGGTCAGCCCCGCGGCAAGCAGCGAGGTACCGATGGGCCGGCGGATGAAGGGAGCAAAAAAATTCACGGCACGTCCTGTGTTCGCGGGAAGGTACCCCGCGCCCGCGGACTTTATGACGTCCCGCGCGTTTCGTCGCGTGTGCCTTTAGTGGGGCCCCTGCCGGAAGACAGGGGTTCCCGGTTTCAGTGTGCGGGGGCGTAGCGCAGGGTCAGATAGTAGGTGCGACCCAGCTGGTTGTAATAGGCCGCCGTCTCGTAGCGCTTGTCGGCGAGGTTGGCGACGCGGCCCTGCACGCTCCAGTCGGCATCGACGTGCCATGTCGCGCGGAGGTCGGCGGTGGCGTAACCGCCCAGCCGGCGCGTGTTGGCGGCGTCGTCGAAGCTGTGGCCGGCCGCGTTGAGCGAGCCGCCCAGCGTGAATGCGCCCAGGTCCTTGTCCAGGTCCACGCGGGCGGTGCGTTCCGGGCGACGCGCGAGCAGGTTGCCGTCCTGGCTTCCGCCGTCGCGGTTCTTCGGCTGCTGGAGCGTGACGTAGCCGCGCACGTGCCAGCCATCGACGTCCGCGCCCACCTGCCCCTCGATGCCACGGATGCGTGCCTTGCTCACGTTGATCGGCAGGAAGTTGGCATCGAAGCCGATGAGGTCGTTTACGGTGGTCTGGTAGGCGTTCACCGCCCAGTTCCAGATCCCGGGACGCGCAGACAGCCCGATCTCGGCGGTACGCGAGGTTTCCGGATTCAGATTGACGGGCGCGCCGTACGGATAGAACTCGTCGTTGAAGGTCGGCGCGTGGAAGGCGGTGCCGTAGGACGCCGTGAGCTTCATGCCGTTGTCGAAGCGGAAGCCATAGGCCGCCGAACCGGTGGTGTGGTTGCCGAACTGGGTGTTGTGGTCGTGACGGACCGAAAGCTGGAGTTCGTGGGCGCCAAACAGACCCTGGTACAGGGCGAAGATGCCTGTGTTGTTGCGCGAGTCGGCCAGGTAGTCGGTATCGCTCTTCAACTTTTCCTGCTGGTAGTCGACACCGGCCGTCAGGGTCTGGCCTGCGGCGAGGGTCACGTCGTTCTGCCAGGACGCCTGGTTGCGCTTGGAGTAGAGATAGCCCACCCGCGCCTTGTCCACGCCGTAGTTCACGAAGTCGAGCGTCTTGTCTGCGCCATTGAGGTAATTGTCGGCGCGGTCCTGGTTCTGGCCGAGCGCGAGCGACATGCGCCACGCCGGCATCACGTCGAAAGCCAGCTTCCCACCCGCCACCTGCTGGGAGCGGCGTGTGAAGTTCTGGAAGTCGCCGTCGTACTCGATGTCGCCCTTGCTGCGCAGCCAGCTACCGGTGAGCTCGGTGCCATCGTCCCAGCGATAACCGCCCGACAAGGCGCCGTTGTACATGCGCGAGGCATCGTGATCCGGCTCGTCGGTGAAGCAGCCCGCCATGGCCTCCGCGGCGCCGACGCGGCAAGCGTTGATACCGGCCGTGTATTGCCCGCCAAGGCTGGCGTTGTACCAGCCGTGCTGGCCGCCACCGGAAATGCCGGCCTGCCCCGCGGTATAGCCGTGGCTACCGCCCGTGACGGATAGCGTCGGGGTCGGCGCCTCACCGGCCTGGCCGTGGCGGGTGAAGATCTGGATGACGCCGCCAATGGCGTCCGATCCATACAGCGTCGAACGCGGGCCGCGCACGATCTCGATGTGGTCGATCTGCTCTACGGGGAGCTGCTCATAGGCTGGCAGACCGGCACCCACCGTGCCGACGCGCACGCCGTCCACCAGCACCAGCGTGTGCGACGAATTGGTGCCGCGCATGAACAACGAGGTCTGCTGGCCGATGCCGCCGGTGTTCGCGATCGCCACGCCGGGCAGGCCAACGAGAAGATCCTGCACGCTCACCGGCTGCAGCCGCTCGATGTCCTCGCGGGTGATGAGGGTGACCGGTGCCAGCACCTCGTCCAGCGGCGTGGGTGCACGGTTGGCGGTCACCACCACCGGATCGAGCCGGTCGGGCGCGTCGGCGGCATGGGCCATCGTCATCGTGGACAAAAGCGCCGCCGCGAGCAGGGTCTTCTTCATGGAACGTCTTCCTTTCGCCGCAAGGCGGCTCATGCAGGCAATCGGAGGACGTGCGACGAACGGCAAACGGGAGGGAACCCGGCGGCTGTCCGGATCCGCCCTCCGCGAATCGATCGAAACAGGGACGCCCGCCGGGGTGGCGGGTCGACATCGGGCCGGTCTCCGGACTCGCGTCAGCCATCGACGATGGCCGGACCCGGTGCCTTCCCGCTCGCGCAGTGGCGTCTTACCGAGTCCGCGAACGGGCAAAGCCCGCCTGGACGCATACCGTTGCGGGGGCAGTGCCGGCCTTGTCCTACGAAAGAACGCACCGGCTTCCCGTTTAATCCGCGCCAACCACCGTCGGCGCGGACACCCGAACGGCGCGGATAGTAGCCGGCAAGTGCTTGTTTGTCACGACAAATTTAATTTTTGCTTAACACAGGGTTGACCATCGCAAAATAATTCGATTACAAGCGAAAGGAATTGCTGTCGGGCGCGCGGTATGGCGCAACGGGAGGCATGGCCCACGAAACCGCGTCCGGGGAGACCGGTGGAGCGGGGCGATGAGACGGCAACACCGCCGGAGTTCGGCTCGCATCTTCGCAGCCGGCTTTCTTGCTTTCCTCGGGGAGACATACACATGCAGGCCTTCAACGTTCGCAATGGCGCCATGCGGCGCACCGCCTTGTGCACCGCCCTCGCCTTCTGCTTCGCCAGTGGCGCCGTGCTCGCCCAGTCCAATGCTTCCGGTGTCGTGTTCGGCCGCGTCGCGCAGCCGGACGGCGCCGTCGTCCATCTCGAAAACCTGGATACGGGTCTGACCCGCGACGTCGGCGTAGACGCCGATGGGCGCTACCGCGCCAGCTCGCTGCCGGTCGGCCGCTACAAGGTATCGGTCCAGCGCGGCGGTCAGGTCGCGGAAAGCCGCGACAACGTGCAGGTGAACCTCGGCGGCGGCGTGGACGTGTCCTTCGGCGGCGCAGCGACCGCTTCAGCGACTTCCGCGCAGAACCTGGAAGGCGTGCAGGTCACCGGCAACGTCCTCCCCGCGATCGACGTGTCCCAGGTCGACTCGCGCACCGTGCTCACCTCGGAACAGCTGCAGAAGCTGCCTCTCGCGCGCGACGTGACAGCGGCCGCGTTGCTCGCGCCGGGCGTCATTTCCGGCGACAGCCGCTACGGTAACGTCGCCTCGTTCGGCGGTTCGTCGGCGTCCGAGAACCAGTACTACATCAACGGCTATGCGGTGACCAACGCGCTCACCGGCCTGGGCTTCACCAGCCTGCCCTACGACGCGATCGACCAGCAACAGATCTTCACCGGTGGTTACGGTGCGGAATACGGTCGCTCGACGGGCGGCGTGATCAACATCGTGACCAAGCGCGGCGGCAACACCTGGAAAGGTGGCGTCGGCATGTACATCCAGCCGAACGGCGCACGCCAGTCGCCACGCAATATCTATCGCACCAACGGCCAGCTGTACCAGAACCGCGGCGACAACGAGCGCAGCGACACCCAGTACACCGCCTACATCAGCGGTCCGCTGATCAAGGACAAGCTGTTCCTGTTCGCTGCGGGCGATTTCACCCGCACCGATACCAAGTCCACCAGCAGCATTCTGGCCCCGCAGCGTACGAACCAGACGCAGAAGGCCACGAAGTGGATGGGCAAGATCGACTGGAACATCACCGACAACCATCTGCTCGAAGTCACCGGCATCGGCGACAAGACCAACACCGAACGCAGCGTCTACGCGTACGACTACGACACGCGAAGCCGCGGTGCGTATCTCGGCACCGACAACCTCAAGAACTTCGATGCGGGCGCGGGCTCGGCACCGGGCGGTGACGTCTACATCGGCAAGTACACGGGCTACATCACCGACGACCTGACCATCAACGCGCTGTACGGTCACACCACCACGAAGCACGAGCGCGATCTTGGCTACGCCGGTTCGTCGAACTGCCCGTGGATCACCGACAACCGTCGCGGCATCGCCAATCCGATTACGGGCTGCGGCCTCGTCAACGGCACGGTGCTGAATGCCGGTGCCAAGGACAAGACGCACGGCTGGCGTCTCGACGTGGAATACCGCGCGGGCGATCACGATCTGCGCGTCGGTGTGGACAACCAGACGCTCGAATCGACCTCCGGCAACATCTACGAAGGCGGCTACCGCTGGGTCTATCGCAACGCGGGCACGGTCACGGGCCGTCCCGACATCGTGCCGCCGCCCGGCACCACGTACGTCGCGGAAAAGCGTCTCTTCGAGACCGGTGCAAGCGTGAAGACCGAACAGGAAGCGCAGTACATCGAAGACCACTGGCAGGTCACCGATCGCTGGATGGTATACCTCGGCCTGCGCAACGAGCAGTTCAAGAACTTGAATGGCGACGGCGAGACCTATGTGAAGCAGCGTCATCAGCTTGCGCCTCGCCTCGGCGCGACCTGGGACGTGTTCGGCGATTCCACCTTCAAGATCTACGCGAACGCCGGCCGCTATCACCTCGCCATTCCGTCCAACGTCGCGATCCGCGGCGCATCGGCATCCACGTACTACAGCGAGTACTACACCTATAGCGGCGTGGCTGCCAACGGCGAGCCGACCGGCCTGACCCCGTTGGGCAGCCGCGCGTACCTCAACGGCGAGGACGGCACCACGCCCGACCCGAAGACCGTGGCCGCGAAGGGTATCGACGCGTATTACCAGGACGAATACATCCTCGGTTTCGACAAGGCCATCAACGAGAACTGGAGCTTCGGCGCCAAGGCCACATACCGCAAGCTGAAGAGCTCGATCGACGACTTCTGCGATTCGCGCCCGTTCGAGTCGTATGCCGCGCGCAACGGCATCGACATCAGCAACGCGTCGCTGCCCGGCTGCTATCTGTTCAACCCGGGCAAGTCGAACACCTTCCTCGTGGACGTAGGCGGCGGCCAGTACGTGCCGTTCAAGCTGACCAAGGACGACTTCACTTCCCCGCCGCCGGGCAATGTGCCGTTCCCGGATCTGAAGCGCAGCTATTACTCGCTCGACCTCTACCTGGAACACCACTTCGCGGATGATTGGTACGGCCGCATCGACTACACCTTCTCGCGCAGCTACGGCAACTCGGAAGGCCAGTTGAAGTCGGACATCGGCCAGCTCGATCCGTCGGTGACGCAGGACTGGGACGCGCCGGAAATCATGCAGTACGCAAACGGCCCGCTGCCGAACGACCGCACGCACCAGTTGAAGGCGTACGGTTACTGGCAGGCCACGCAGGAATGGTTGTTCGGCGGCAACCTGGCCGTCGCGACGGGTCGTCCGAAGAACTGCATCGGCCTCGATCCGGTCGATGCGATCCAGTACGGCGCCTCGTATTTCGAGTGCGGCTTCCAACCGTCGCCGCGCGGGTCGAAGGGCCGCTTGCCGTACACCTGGAACCTCGATCTCAACGCCGAGTACCGCCCGATGTGGGCAGGCCAGAACCAGCCACTGGCGTTCTCTGCCACGGTGTTCAACGTCGTCGGCAGCCAGCGTCCCGTCGGTCAGATCGACGTGGGCGAGACCGGTACGGTGCAGAACGGTGTGCCGGTGGTCAGCGACGACTACCGCCGCCCGATCGCGTTCCAGAACCCGCGCTACCTGCGGCTTGGCGTGCGTTACGACTTCTCGCTCTAAGACGAAGGACACAAAACAGCACAGGTGGGAGCCACCCTGTTGGCGATAAGCCAACGAAGCGGTGCGGCAGCGAGGCAAGTTGCCATCGCCAGCAGGCTGGCTCCCACCGACGATCTCCCTATCATGGCCGGCGCGGAGCGCCGGCTTTTTTTTGCGGCGATAAAGCGCAGACGCCGGGATGAGTAGCGTGTGGGAGCCGCTATAGCGGCGAGAAGCCTATGGCACGATGAAGCGGCAAGGCAGATTCCCCTCGCCGCCATGGCGGCTCCTACAACTTCCTTTCCTAGCTGGCTTGGATGCCTGAGCTGCTTTCGTGGCTTAGCCGAAGACCTTCGTGCCGCCGATCCAGGTTTCGGTGACCTCGAAGGCGTCGTCCATCACCACGAAGTCGGCGCGGTAGCCGGCGGCGACGTGGCCGTGAGTGCTGCCCAGGCCGAGGAACGCAGCGGGGTAGGTAGAAGCCATGCGAGCGGCTTCGTCATACGGCACGCCGACCATCTGCACCGTGTTGCGCACGGCGGTCGCCATGTCGAGCGCCGAACCGGCGAGCGTACCGTCAGCCGTCTGGCAGACGCCATCGCGTACCGTGATCGTCTCGCCCTTCAACACGAAGTTCGGATTGTCCGAGCCAACCGGCGGCATGGCGTCGGTGACCAGCATCATCTTCTCACGTGCCTTCGCCGCGATCGCCACACGCAGTGAGGCGGGATGCACGTGGTGACCATCCACGATCAGACCGCACCAACTCGCCGCGTCTTCGAGCGCCGCACCGACCACGCCGGGTTCGCGGCTGGTGAAGGGCGTCATGGCGTTGAACAGATGAGTGAACCCACGAACGCCGCTGCCGAGCGCATGGCGCGCGGTGTCGTAATCGGCGGCGGTATGTCCGGCCGCCACGATCACGCCGTTGGCGACGAGCTGCGCGAGGACGTCGTCCGAAGCGCGTTCCGGAGCCAGCGTGAGCAAGGTCACGCCGCCGTGGCGGCGCGCGATCATGGCGACGTCGTCCGCACCCGCGACGCGGAACTTGGCCGCATCGTGCACGCCCTTGCGCTCCGGTGCGATGAATGGACCTTCGAGATGAATGCCGAGCACGCCCGGCACGCCCTGCTCCACCGCCGCGTTCACGGCATCGATGGCTTTCGCCATCACGTCGGGGTCGTCGCTGATGAGCGTAGGCAGGAACCCCGTGGTGCCGAAGCGCGCATGGGCTTCGCCGATGGTACGGATCGCGTCCACGGTGGGCGCGTCGTTGAACAACACGCCGCCACCGCCGTTGACCTGGCAATCGATGAAGCCCGGGAGCAACGTTTGCCCACCGAGGTCGTGGCGCTCGGCAGCGCGTACACGCGGATCGGAAGGCAGGGCGAGGCCGGTGATCGTGCCGCCATCGACCAGGACGGCAAAGCCGCCCTGGAATCCGTTGTCGGTAAGTACGCGGCCGTTGACGAGGGCGATGGTCATGGAATGTCCTTGGAATGCGGCGTCACACCGTTTCCGTCACCTTGTTCAGGTGCGGCGGAACGTCGGGATTGAAGCCGCGCTTCAATGCCAGCGCGGCGGTGGCGCGATAGAAGCTCTGCACCGTGACGAGCGGTGCGCTGATCGGCGCGGTCGCAACGAGAGGCAATACGCCTTCACCGCTGGCCCCCGGGGCGGCGATCCACACCTTCGCACCGCGCTTGCGGAATTCGGCAGCGACGTCGAGCACACCCGGGAGCGTGTCGTCGTTCTGCGCAAAGAACAGCACCGGGAAGTCGGGGCCGACCAGCGCCATCGGGCCGTGCTTCACTTCCGCAGAACTGAAAGCCTCGGCATGCAGGCCGCAGGTTTCCTTGAACTTGAGTGCGGCTTCGAGCGCGCCGGCGAAGCCAAAGCCACGACCGACGACGAAAAGGTTATGTGCATCGACGAGACCATCGGTGAGCGCGCTCCAGTCGGCGTCCCACCCGCCGCGCAACTGCGCAGGCAAGGCAGCGAGGGCGTCGCCGATCTCGGCGCTGCCGCTCCAGCGCGCAGCGATATGCAGGATGGCGGCAAGCGCACCGAGGTAACTCTTCGTCGCAGCCACGCTTTTCTCAGGACCGGCATGCAGCGGCACCACGACATCCGCGATTGCAGCCAGCGGCGAGTCGACGACGTTGACCAGCGCGACGACATACGCACCTGCCTTCTTGGCGGCCTCCGCGTTGCGCACCAGATCGGGACTCTTGCCCGACTGCGATACGGCGATATACAGCGCGCCATCGAGACGCTGCTGCGCGTGATAGATCGACGTCACCGACGGTGATGCCGACGCCGTCACCACGCCGAGCTGGGTCTCGAAAACATACTTCGCGTACATCGCGGCGTGATCGGAACTGCCGCGCGCGCAGGTGATGATCATGCGCGGCGGGTTGGCGCGCAGACGGCCGGCCAGCGCGCTGACCACGGCCTCGTTGTCGGCCAACTGCCGTTCCACGACCGCGGCGGTCTCGTGCGCTTCGCGGAACATCAGGGTGTCTTGCGGCTGGATCGTCATGATGATGAGGCTCGTCAGTCGCTCTGCAGTTCGGCGACGAAGTCGTAGATGTCGCCGCGATACCAGGAGCAGGTGAATTCGACGATGCGGCCATCGTCGAGGAAGCTGCGCCGCTCGATGTTCAGGCCGGCACTGCCGGCCCCGAGACGAAGCAGACGCGTCTGCGCAGGCCCGAGCACCACGGCGCGCAAACGCTGCAGTGCGCGTCGCGGGCGGTTGCCGAGCTTGTCCAAGGCGTCGTAGAGGGAATCCTCCACAAGATGCGGATCGGGCAGGAGGTCCAGCGGCACCGCGCTTCGCTCGATGGCGAGCGGCTCGTCGCCTGCGTAACGCAGGCGGTGCAGGCGGACCACCTGGGTGCCCGGCGAGAGATTCATCGCCATGGATTCCTCGGGCGTGACCTCCCCGATGGCCTTCTCGAAGAACTCCGAGCGCGGGTTGAGTCCGCGTGCCCGCAGGTCTTCCGTAAAACTGGTCATGCGCGAGAGCGGTTTCACGATGCGCTCGGACACGAAGGTGCCGGCGCCGTGGCGCTGGGTAAGCAGGCCATCCTCGACAAGGCCTCCGATCGCCTTGCGCACCGTCACTCGGGATAGCGTGAGCGCCCGGGCGAGATCGCGCTCGCTGGGCAGCGCGTGGCCGACCTGGACCTCGCCCTTTTCGATCACGTTGCGGATGGCACGGCGCAGGCGCATGTACGCCAGCGGCTGCCGGGAAGCCGGATCGTGTTGAAGGCGCTGGTACTCGGCGACGAGGGCGTTTTCCATTCGCCGAAGATACCAATCCACGACCACTGCGGCAACCCTGTGCAAGGCCAAGCAGACCACCGGGGAGTTCAAACGCTCGTTTGCACGATCCAAAACGGTCATACAAACGTTTTCTGCGGGTTACCGATCCGTAAAACGGGGCGCAACGCCGCAGCCAGTGGTACGGGGCTGGTACCTCCTGGTATGTCACTGGTACGATCGACCGGACTCCACCGATCCCTCAAGAGGCCACTCCCGTGAGCGCTCCCCTCCTGCCGATCGAACCGTTCGATCTGGTCATTTTTGGCGGCACCGGCGACCTCGCCGTCCGCAAGCTGCTACCTGCCATGTACCACCGCTTTGTCGATGGACAGATCCAGCCGTCCAGCCGCATCGTCGGCGTGGCCCGCGAGGGCCTGGACGATGCCGCCTATCGCGAACAGGTCCGCGCGGCCGTCGAGAAGGGCGTCTCGCATGTGGTGCCGGCCCAATTGGATGCCTTCATCCGCATGATCGGTTACCGCTCGCTGGACGCGCGCAAGGCCGACGGCTGGGACGAGTTCGCGGCGCTGATGGCGGAACAGCCCACCCACATCCGCGTGTTCTATCTCTCGACCTCGCCGGACATCTTCACCGACATCTGTCAGCGGCTCGGTTCGCTTGGCCTCAACGGCGAGCGCTCACGCGTGGTGCTGGAAAAGCCCATCGGCCGCGACCTGGAAAGCGCCAACGCCATCAACGACGCCGTGGCGAAGGTCTTCGGCGAGTCGCAGACCTACCGTATCGATCACTACCTCGGCAAGGAGACGGTGCAGAACCTGCTTGCGCTGCGCTTCGGCAACGCGTTGTTCGAGCCGCTGTGGAATGCGCAGCACATCGACCACGTGCAGATCACCGTAGCCGAGACAGTCGGCGTCGGTCACCGCGCGGGCTATTACGACCGTGCCGGCGCGCTGCGCGACATGGTCCAGAACCACATTCTCCAGTTGCTTTGCATGCTCGCCATGGAGCCGCCGTCGTCGCTCGCGCCGGATGCGGTGCGCGACGAGAAGCTCAAGGTGCTGCGCTCGCTGCGCCCGATCGATGGCGCCAACGCCGCGCAACTCACGGTGCGCGGCCAGTACCGCGCCGGTGCGGCGGAAGGCCAGAGCGTGCCCGGTTACCTCGACGAACTGGGCAGCGACCAGTCGCGTACCGAAACCTTCGTCGCCCTCAAGGCGGAGATCGGTAACTGGCGCTGGGCCGGCGTGCCGTTCTACCTGCGCACGGGCAAGCGTCTGCCGAGCCGCGTGTCGGAAATCGTGGTCACGTTCCGCGCACTCCCGCATTCGATCTTCGACCTGTCCAGCGGTCCGCTCCTGCCGAATCGCCTGACCCTGCGCCTGCAGCCGGACGAAGGCGTGAAGCTGTGGCTGACGATCAAGCACCCGGGCCCGGGCGGTCTGCGCCTGCGCCACGTGCCGCTGGACATGAGCTTTGCCGCTGCGTTCGGCGTGCAACAACCCGACGCCTACGAACGACTGATCCTCGACGTCGTGCGCGGCAACCCGACCCTGTTCATGCGCCGCGACGAAGTCGAAGCAGCATGGAACTGGGCCGGCCCGATCCTGGATGCCTGGGAGGCCAGCGGCGATACGCCGAAGCCGTACACCGCCGGCACCTGGGGCCCGAGCGCCGCCGTGGCGCTCATTGAACGCGATGGCCGCACCTGGGCCGAGGACGCTGCATGAACGCCAAACTCGTACGCCATGAATTCGCCGACAAGCCGACCCTCGCCGACAAGCTCGCACGCGATGTCGCCAGCAAGCTGGAAGACGCCATTGCAGCGCGCGGCAAAGCCACGCTCGCCGTATCCGGCGGCAGCACGCCGAAGATGATGTTCGCGCTGCTCGCCGAACAGGAGATCGACTGGTCGAAGGTCACCATCACCCTCGTGGACGAGCGTTGGGTGGATACCGACAGCGACCGCTCCAACGCGCGGCTGGTGGGCGAGCATCTGCTGCATCACGAGGCGCACACCGCCGCGTTCCTGCCGCTGTTCGACCGCGCGCACAAGGACGACGTGGACGCCGCGCTTGCCGACGTCGGCGCACGCATCGATGCGCTCGGCCTTCCGTTCGATGCATTGATCCTCGGCATGGGGCCGGACGGCCATACGGCATCGTTCTTCCCGGGCGGCGACAACCTCGCCGCAGCGCTCGATCCGAACGGCAAGGCGACCGTGATCTCGATGCGTGCGGGAGGGGCGGGCGAACCGCGCATCACGCTCACGCTGCCGAAGGTGCTCGATACGCGCACGCTTTATCTGCACATCGAAGGGCAGGACAAGAAAGACCTGCTCGCCCAGGCCGAGGCCGGTGCGGATTTCCCGATCGCCGCCGTGCTGAAGCAGTCGAAGGTGCCCGTCGAGGTCTACTGGGCGCCGTAGCATCCATGCCACACGCCGCGCGGACAACGCGCGGCAACGGATCGTCCGGCAAGGGCCGGCGATCCTTCCGAAAGCCGTGCCCCCGAGTGGGGTCCGGCGCGGTCAAAGCCTCAGGAACATGCCATGACCCTTCACCCCGTCCTCGCCGAAGTGACCGAGCGCATCGTCGAGCGCAGCCGCGCCTCGCGTGCCGCCTACCTCGCCAAGATCGACGCCGCGCGCGGCAAGGGCGCCAAGCGTCACCACTTGTCGTGCGGCAATCTCGCCCATGGATTCGCCGCCTGTGCGGAAAACGACAAGGACGCGCTGCGCAACGGCCACGCGGCCAACCTCGCCATCGTCACTTCGTACAACGACATGCTTTCGGCCCACCAGCCGTACGAGCGCTATCCCGAGTTGATCCGGCAGACGGCGCGCGCGCTGGGTGCCACCGCTCAGGTAGCCGGCGGCGTCCCGGCGATGTGCGATGGCGTGACGCAAGGCCGCCCCGGCATGGAGCTGTCGCTGTTCTCGCGCGACCTCATTGCCATGGCCACGGCCGTGTCGCTCTCGCACGACATGTACGAAGGCGCGCTGTACCTCGGCATCTGCGACAAGATCGTTCCGGGCATGCTGATTGGCGCACTGAGCTTCGGGCATCTTGCCGGCGCATTCGTGCCATCCGGCCCGATGCCGTCCGGTATCCCGAACGAAGAGAAGTCCAAGGTTCGCCAGGCCTTCGCCGCCGGCAAGGCCACGCGTGCGGAACTGCTGGAAGCCGAGGCGCGCTCGTACCACGGCGCGGGCACCTGCACGTTCTACGGCACCGCGAACTCGAACCAGATGCTGATGGAGATCATGGGTCTGCATCTGCCCGGCGCGAGTTTCGAAGCGCCGGATACGCCGCTGCGCGACGCGCTGACCAAGGCCACGGTGCAGCGCGTGCTCGCTGTCGACACGCTGGGCGATCACTACTTGCCGCTGGGTCGCATCATCGACGAGCGCGCGATCGTCAACGGCGTGGTGGGCCTGCATGCGACCGGCGGATCGACGAATCACCTGCTGCATCTCGTCGCGATCGCCCGCGCGGCGGGCGTCGAATTGCGCTGGGACGATTTCGATGCGCTCTCGGCCGTCGTGCCGCTGCTCGCGCGTGTCTACCCGAACGGCTACGCCGACGTGAATCACTTCCACGAAGCCGGCGGCATGAGCTTCCTCATCGATCAGTTGCTCGATGGCGGTCTGCTTCACGACGACGTGAATACGATCATGGGCCCGGGGCTGCACGCCTATCGCCAGGTACCGTCGCTTGAGAACGACGTGCTGGTGTGGAAGCCGGTGTCCAAGGAAAGCGGCAATCGCGGCGTGCTTCGTGCAATCCACGAGCCGTTCCGTCACGACGGTGGCCTGCGCATGCTCAAGGGCAATCTCGGCCACGGCGTCATCAAGGTCTCCTCGGTTCCCGAGGACCGTATGGTGGTCGAAGCACCGGCCATCGTCTTCGACGAACAGGACGACGTGAAGGCGGCCTTCGATCGTGGCGAACTCAATCGCGACTTCGTGGCCGTCGTGCGCTTCCAGGGGCCGCGTGCGCGCGGCATGCCGGAACTGCACAAGCTCACGCCGACGCTTAGCCTGCTGCAGGATCGCGGCTACCGCGTGGCGCTGGTGACCGATGGCCGCATGTCCGGCGCCTCGGGTCGCGTTCCCGCCGCGATCCACGTCACGCCCGAGGCGGAGGCCGGCGGTCCCATCGCCCGCATCCGCACGGGCGACCTGGTCCGCGTGGACGCCATCGCCGGCACGCTGCATGCGCTCGTCGATGCCGACGACTGGGACAACCGTCATCCCGACCACGTCGACCTCGCCGTGCATCACACCGGCATGGGTCGCGAACTCTTCGCCATGTTCCGCCAGTCCGCCGTCACGGCGGATCTCGGCGCAGGCGTCTTTTGATTCACCGGAGTAGCAGATGAGCAACGAAGCCAAGCAACAGCGCGTCGAATCCACCCTGCGCCTCGCGCCGGTGGTCCCCGTCGTGATCATCGAGGATGCCTCGAAGGCCGTAGGGATGGCGCGCGCGCTGGTCGCCGGAGGTATCCCAGCCATCGAAGTCACCTTGCGCACGCCCGCTGCGCTGGATGCCGTTCGCGCGATTGCGGCGGAAGTCGAGGGTGCGGTGGTCGGCGTGGGCACCGTGTTGAATGCACGCGACCTGGAAAACGCCCTCAAGGCCGGTGCGACCTTCGCCGTGTCGCCGGGCAGTTCCCCCCGCCTGCTCGATGCCGCCGACGACTCGGAGCTGCCGTTGCTTCCCGGCGCCGCCACGTCGAGCGAAGCGATGGAACTGCTGGAGCGCGGTTATCGCTTCCAGAAATTCTTTCCCGCAGTGCCGGCTGGCGGTTCGAAGCTGCTGGGCGCATGGGCCAGTCCGCTTCCGCAGATTCGCTTCTGCCCCACGGGCGGCATCAGCCTCGCCAACGCACCGGAATTTCTCGGGCTGGCGAACGTCGTCTGTGTCGGCGGATCGTGGCTCACGCCTGCGGACAAGCTGGCGTCGTCGGACTGGGCGGGCATCGAAGCTCTGGCTCGCGAGGCCGCGCAGCTCAAGGCCAGGGTATAAAGGCCAACCTTCGCTCGACTGACGTCCCATGCCTTACATCCTTCTCGCGGTCGCGTTCAGCGTCGCGGTCTCGGTTCTGCTGAAACTTGCACGGCGCACGAACGTCGATATCGTGCAGGCGGTGGCGACCAACTACGTCGTCGCCGCTGCGCTCGCCTGGTGGCTGCTCAATGCCACGCCACAGGCAGCGGAGGCAGCGCTGCAGTCGGATGCCACGCGCGGTCCCCTGCTGTTGCTCGGCGTGTTTCTGCCGGCGATCTTCCTCGTGCTGGCATCGTCCGTACGCAGTGCGGGCATCGTGCGTACCGATGTCGCGCAACGGCTCTCGCTGTTCCTGTCGCTCGCGGCCGCGTTCCTGTTCTTCGGCGACACGCTGGTCCCGTGGAAGGCCGCTGGCATTGCGCTGGCCGTGGTCGCCCTGCTGTGCATGCTCTGGCGCAGCGAGCGCGTCGAGCGCGCGGGTTGGCTGGCACCGCTGGCCGTCTTCACCGGCTTCGGCGCCATCGACATCTGCTTCAAGCTCATCGCAAAGGCGGGTGCGTCGTTCGGCAACGCGCTGTTCGCGTCGTTCCTCATCGCCATGGTGCTGTGCTGGATCGCCGTGCTCGTACGCGCCGCGACGAGGCAGGCGCCGCTTGCGTTGCGCAGCCTCGGCTTCGGTGTGGTGCTGGGTGCCGCGAACTTCGCGAACATCCTGTTCTACGTGCGCGGGCATCAGGCCCTGCCGAACAATCCGTCGCTCGTGTTCGCCTCGATGAACGTGGGTGTGGTGGTGCTGGGTGCCCTGGTCGGCGCGATCGGCTTCAAGGAACGACTCGCGCCGGTCAACTGGCTGGGCGTGGCGCTGGCGATAGCCGCCATCATGATCATGACGAATCCGTAGGAACCGCTATAGCGGCGATGGGAGCTTGCCGGTGGGAGCCAGTGCTTGCCGGTGGGAGCCGCCATGGCGGCGAGAAGCCTATGAAGCGGTGTAGCCGTGGGGTGCATCCCCTCGCCGCCATGGCGGCTCCCACAGCATGGAAGCATCAGAGCCGGCGCGGCGCCGTCGAGCCGCGTACCACGAGGTCGGGGCTGAAGCCCTCGTTATCGATGTGCGGCTCGTCGTCCTCGCGCTCCAGTTCGGCGATGAGGCGCTGCGCGGCATGGCGTCCGATCTCCTCCGTGTTCTGCCGCGCGGTCGTCAGCGCCGGCCAGGATTGCTTGGAGAACGGGCTGTCTTCGAAGCCGGCGATGGACAGCTCCCACGGCACATCGACGCCACCCGAACGCGCGGCTGCGAGTACGCCCGCCGCGATTTCGTCGTTCGAGCCGAAGATCGCCGTAGGTGGATCCTTCAGCGCAAGCAGCTTGCGCGCGCCACGGAAACCGTCGTCGAACGAGTAGTCGCCCTCGACCACCAGGCGCTTGTCCACCTCGATACCGTATTCGCGCAGCGCATCGGCGTAGCCCTGGTAGCGCTCGGGGCTGGAACGGTGCTCCTTGCCGCCCCACAGGAAGCCGATGCGATGGTGGCCCAGCTGGATCAGGTGTTCGGTGATGGCGTAAGCCGCATCGCGGTCGTCCACGAAGACGCAGGGCCAGCCATCCTTGGGATCTTGCCTGGCCGAAATGATCCGCACGAACGGGACGTTCTGCTCGGTCAGCGCCGCCAGCAGCTTCGGTTGCTCGGACATGGGGGGGCACAGCACGAGGCCGGCGAGGCGATTGCGCCTGACGAGGTCGCCCAATTGCTCGGCCAGCTTCGGCGCGGAGGAATCGCAAGGGTGGATCTGCAAACCGAAGCCGCGTTCCCGGCACACCGAGAGCACGCCGTTCTGCATGGCGATGACGTAGTGGGCGTTGGGATTGTCGTAGACCAGGCCCAGAGCGTAGGTGCGGGCGCTGCGCAGGCTGCGCGCGGCCTGATCGGGCTGGTAATCGAGCGCCTCGATGGCGCGCTGGACCCGCTCGCGGGTGCGCGCGTGCACCGAGGGCTCGTGATTGATGACGCGTGAAACGGTCTTCAGCGAGACGCCGGCCCGTTCGGCCACGTCCTTGATGGTAGGACTACGCAATCTGCGACCCTCGATAGCAGGACGGCCATCCGACGGGACGACCTCGGCAAGTTTACACAAGCGGTCGTCCCATCATGGCGGTCCCGGGGTCAGTCCCTGACGTGCTGACCGACCCGGTGGCCTGCCGCGCCGTAGTACAGGATGTAGAGGTAGCAGGGCACCATCAGGCCGAGAAACACGGCCTGGAAGTCGTAATGCTGCTTCAGGTGGGCGAACAGCACGGGAATGATGGCGCCGCCGGCAATACCCATGATCAGGAAGGCCGAGCCGAACTCGGTCAGGCGACCGAGACCCTTGATCGCCAGGGGAAAGATTGCCGGCCACATCATGGCGTTGGCAAAGCCGAGCGCCGCTACGAAGCCGACGGAAACGTAACCGCTGGTCACGTAGGTGCCGATGGAGAACACCACACCGAGGATCGCCGAGAGGGCGAGATAGCGCTGCTGTGAAACGAACTTCGGAATCAGCAGCAGGCCCGCTACGTAGCCAACGAGCATGGCGATCAGCGTGTACGAGGTGAAATGGCTGGTGTCGGCCGGCGACATGCCGAAGCCCTGGCCGTAGGTGCCGATCGCGTCACCCGCCATCACTTCCACACCCACGTAGACGAACAAACAGAGCACGCCGAGCCACAGATGCGGGAAGCTGAAAAGGCTGCCCTTGTCATGGCCGATGGCGCGTTCGGAGTTGTCGCTGGACGGCTTGATCTCGGGGAGCGAAGAGCGCACGACCCAGATGGCGAGGAGGACGAGAAGCCCGGCCATGACCATGTACGGCATGTGCACCTTCGCTGCGAACGCGGCGAGCAGGGCGTCCTTATCTGCGGGCGTCGCCGCATCGGCAATCTGCTTGCCGAAGTTCTGGATGTCGCGCATGACCAAGGCACCGAAGACAAACGGTGCAAGCGCACCGGCCACCTTGTTGCAGATACCCATGAAAGCGATGCGCTGTGCGCCGCTTTCGATCGGACCGAGAATGGAAATGTACGGGTTGGACGCGGTCTGCAACAGCGAAAGACCGGCGCCGATGACGAAGAGCCCGGTGAGTGCGCCCGGATAGACACGCATCGTGACGAACTGGCCGAACATCACCGCGCCGATCGCCATCACGAACAAACCGAGCCCCATGCCTTTCTTCATGCCCGTTTTCTTGAGGATGAAGGAGGAGGGCAGGGCGAGGAAGAAGTACGACAGATAGAACGCCATCGGCACGAGGAAGGCGTTCACGTCGTCGAGGTCGAAGGCCAGCTTGACGAAGGTGATCAGCGGGCCGTTGAGCCAGGTGACGAAGCCGAAGATGAAGAACAGGACGCCGATGATGATCATCGGGACCAGGCTGGAATGACGATTCTCGTCGACGGCGACCGCGGTGGACGACATGGTGGCTCCCCTCGTGATGGATGTACGCACCCGGAGCGGCAGCACCGGGCACCTCCCTTTGGGGCCCTTTATCGACCTGCATGCACAACGTTGTCAATTGCCTCGGCGCACCTGGGCATGACCGGTGGCAGGGGTCGGTGCCATCGATGTCGCGCCGCGTCAAACGGCAGATTCATAGGGAATACCCTGGGATAACGCGTGTTTTCGAGCCTGCTGATGTGCAGCGACCGCATGGGCGCCTCGCTGGTGTTGCGGCGCGTTATGGAATGCCCGCTGTCCTAGCCATCTGTCCAGTTGACAACGTTGTCATTGCGCTCACAGACTCCGCGGCAACAGGGGCGCCGTGGCGAGACCACGTGGGCGCAAGGCATCGACAAGGGGCAAGGTGTGGGCGATTCGGCCAACCAACGGGACGTTCGGCGTATGCCGGGGATCGGGGCGTTTATCGCCGCCGACGTCGGCGGGACGCATGCCCGTATCGGGCTGGTACGTCGTTCCCCCGGCACATCGGCGATCGAGGTGCTGCGCTACGAGCGTTATGCCTGCGCCGAATGGCCGAGTCTTACCGCCGCCCTCCAGGATTTCGTGAGTCGTCTGGACGGCCAGGTTGCGATCGAGCACTGCGCCGTCGCCTGCGCCGGGTATGTGCTTGGCGATGCCGTCGTCAACGACAACCTGCCCTGGCCGGTGTCGATCGGCGACATCCGCCACGCGTTGGGCCTTACCGGTCTCGCTGTCGTGAACGACTTCGAGGCAGTCACCTACGCCTGCCAGTTCCTGCACGACCACGAGACCACACCGATCATCGAGACCGACGCGCCAAAGACCGTGGGACCGATCATCGTGATGGGCCCGGGCACCGGCCTCGGCTCCGCCGTGTTGCTGCCCGGAAAGCCGCACGCGACGGTGCTGCCGACCGAAGCAGGGCAGATTTCGCTTGCGCCGGGCAACGATCGCGAAGTGGCTATCCTCGGCGAACTCGCGCGCGGTCGCGACTATGTCTCCTACGAAACGGCGCTTTCGGGCCCCGGTCTCGTCAATCTCTATCGCGCCTTATCCACGCTGCGCGGCACCGCCGCGACGCTGCACGAGCCCGCCGCAGTCAGCGCTGCCGCGCTCGACGGCAGCGATGCCACTGCAAGCGAAGCGCTGGACGTCTTTTGCGGTCTGCTCGGCAGCTTCGTCGGCGATCTCGCCATGCTCTATGGCGCGCGCGGGGGCGTGTATCTCGCTGGCGGCATCCTGCCGCAGATACGCGAACGTCTGCTTGCCAGCAGCTTTGCCACCAGGTTCTTCAACAAGGGCGTCATGCGCGCCTTTCTCAAGCAAGTGCCGGTACGTCTGATGGACCACGGACAGTTGGGTGTGATCGGTGCCGCCGGTCTCTACCTGCACGGTTCGAACGCTCATTGAAGAGCGGGAAAGGAACGCAGGCTTAGTTCGAAAAACCGGGCCGCGAGGCCCTTCGATAGCAACGAAGCACGACGCGGTCGCGAAACCCGTCGCGCTACATCCTCTGAGGGGAGGACACCATGTCGCATCGTAGAAACCTGCTCACGGCGAGCATCATCGCCGGATTGTGCTGTTTCACCGGAACCGTGGCCGCACAGGACACGACCGCGCCGGAGAAGCCGCAGACCGCCCAGCAAAAAGCCGACGCCGCCAAGGCCGCCGAGCTCGAGGGCATCACCGTCACCGGCATCCGCGCGAGTCTCGAGAAGTCGCTCGACACCAAGCGCAATGCGGATGCCGTGGTCGAGGCCGTTACCGCCGAGGACATCGGCAAGTTCCCGAACACCAACGTCGCCGAAGCGATGACGCAGATTCCGGGCGTCGTGATCGATCGCTCGTTCGGTCAGGGCGATCGCGTGTCGATCGACGGTACCGATCCCAGCCTCAACCTCACCTTCCTCAACGGCCAGCCGATCTCGCAGACGCCGTGGCAGTACGGTGCGCAGCCGAACCGCGGCTTCGACTTCACCATGCTCGCGCCGGAAATCGTCGGACGCCTGGAAGTGTACAAGTCGCCGGAAGCGCGCCTGCCGGAAGGCAGCCTCGGCGGCACGATCCTGCTGCACACGTTGCAGCCGCTCGATTTGCCGGCGAACACGATTCGCGGCTCGTTCGGTCTCAACTACAACGATCAGGCGACGCCGGGCACGCGTCCGAATGCCTCTGCGCTGTACAGCTGGAAGAATGCTGCGAGCACCTTCGGCGTCATCGCCTCCGTGCAGCACTACGAGGAAAAGATCGATCGCCAGGGCTTCGAGATCTTCAGCTATAGCCCGGTGTCGAAGTGGGCTTCCAGCCCTGCCGTCGCCGCCGGCATCGCCAACGGCACGCTCGATCCCAACGCCAAGGTGCCCGACGAGGTGAACTCGGCGTGGTTCCAGCAGAAGCGCAAGCGCGACACCGCAACGCTCGGTTTCCAGATCCATCCGACGGACAACTGGGACATCGACATCAACAACCTGTTCGTCCGCGAGAACTTCGACAACTGGAACCAGTCGCTCTACCCGTTCACCGGTGCCACGCCGGGCAACGTCACGAGCTTCAACCAGGGTCCGAACGGCATCGTCACGGGCGGCCACGTGTGCGGCAACGATACGGTGGGTTGCCCGGCCATCGCGCAGGGCACCTTCGACAGCAACATCCGCAAGTCCGTCGTGCGCACCTCCGCGTTCGACCTGAAGTCCACCTATCGTGGGGACGGCTGGAAGCTCGGCGGCGCCGCGGGTTACAGCAAGGCCAACAACGACAACATCTCGCAGGCGGTGATGGAACCGGTATATGCCGGCGGCTACACCTGGGATATCAACAAGGGTTTCGCTTTCGACAACCCGGCTGCGGCGCGCGATCCCGCCAACTGGCACATGGGCGACGTGGACGGCCTGGGCGGCTGGCCGGGTAACTACGGCGACTATTCCGCGCAGTCGCGCGATACCTATGCGCAGCTCGACTTCTCGAAGTACTTCGATTCGTTCTTCAACGAACTGGCCTTCGGCTACCGCTGGAACCGCCACGAAGAGGGCATGCAGGCGCATGTCTACGGCGGCAACGCGCCGACCAACCTTGCCGCGCTCGGCTTCGGCGGCTACACCGATACGCTCGACGCCTTCGACGGCGCGCTCGACGGCGCGTCCAGCCACGTGATGCCGGACCGCAACGCGCAGTACGCCTGGGTGCGCAACACCAACGGCGGCAACGAAGATCCAGGTACCTACCTCAACGGCACCTACAAGCTGGTCGAGAAGACCAATGCGGCCTATGTGCAGGGCAACTTCGCCGGTGGCAACTTCCACGGCAACGTGGGCTTCCGCTACGTCGACACCAAGACCGACGGCACGGGCTTCGTGTACAGCGGCGCCCCGGTGCTGCCGGCACCGGCCGGTTCGTGGCAGACCTCGTCGCGGACGACGAAGAACTGGCTGCCCAGCCTCAACGTCGCCTACGACGTGAGCGAGGATGTGGTGCTGCGATTCGCCGCCGCCAAGGTGATCGCGCGTCCGCCGTACAACATGCAGGTGAACAACCTGTTCCTCAACGACTCGGTGCTCACCGGCTCGGGCGGCAACCCGAACCTGAAGCCGTACAAGTCGAAAAACTTCTCGCTCTCCGCCGAGTGGTACTTCGCGCCGCAGTCGTACCTGGCGCTGACCGGCTTCTACAAGAAGATCGAGAACTACACGTTCGTGGATTCGGCACCGGAAACGCAGTTCAACTCCGGCCTGCTCAACGACCCGACGACGTTCGCACGTCAGGTGGCACAGGGCCTTTGCACGCCCGACGGCTTCTGCACGTACAGCATCAGCCGTCCGCGCGACACGGGGTCGGGCAAGGTGCGCGGCGGCAGCCTGAGCTACCAGCAGGCGTTCTGGGATACCGGCTTCGGTGTCACGGCGAACTACACGTACGCCAAGGGCACGCTCGATTCCGGCGGTTCGCTGCCGTACAACTCGAAGAACTCGTACTCGGTTAGCCCGTACTACGAGATGGGTCCGTTCAGTGCCCGCCTCACGTACAACTGGCGTAGCAAGTACCTCGCTGGTGGCTACATCGCCGGCGCGCCGCCGGCCACCACCGCCGACTACGGCGACCTCGGTGCCACGCTGGGCTGGAAGCTCAACCAACAGGTCTCGTTCACCCTCGCGGGCATGAACCTCACCAACGAGAAGTACAAGCAGTACCTCGGCATCACGGCCATGCCGGTCGCGAAGTACACCACGGGCCGCCGCTACATGGCCTCGGTGCATTTCGAACTCTGACAAGCGACATGCGACGCGGCCAAGGACGGCCGCGCCGATCCAAGCTCCATTCCCCTCGGGCCCGTCAACTCCTCGACAGGGCCCGTTTTTTTTTGTGATTGTGGGAGCCGCTATGTAGCGATGCGAAACCTACAAAGCAAAGGTGGGAGCCACCCCTGGTGGCGAAAAGCCAACGAAGCGGTGTAGCGGCAACGCACGCCCCCATCGCCAGCAGGCTGGCTCCCACCGGCAGGTTTCCCCTCCGCCGCTATAGCGGCCCCCACGCGGAAGGCGCCACAATCGCCCGATCGCCTCACCACGACAGGAGCCCTCGATGCGCCGATTCCTTTTCCTCGCCCTGGCCGCCGGCCTCAGTGCGTGTGCCAGCCAGCCGAGGCAAGAATCCGGTCCCGTCGATCAAACGCCGCTGTCGCTCATTCCCATGCCGGCGCAGCTCCAGCGGCTGCCTGGCCACTTCCGCCTCGACGCGTCGACGACCATCAACGTGGCCAAGGGCGACGTGCAGGCGAAGCGCGTGGCGAATCAGTTGCAAGGCTGGATTCGACAGGCGCGTGGCATCGCGCCCGCCATCGTCGAAGGCAAAGGAAAGGGCGGCATCGCCCTCGCGACCACGGCCAGTGTCAAAGGACGCGAGGCTTATACGCTCGACGTCGATGCCAGCGGCGTACGCATCGCCGCCAACGACGAAACCGGGTTGTTCTACGGCGCGGTGACCTATTGGCAGCTGCTGACCGATCCCGCCGCGCACAGCGGCGTTCCCGCCGTGCACATCGTCGATGCGCCGCGTTTCGAGTGGCGCGGCCTGATGCTCGATTCCAGTCGCCATTTCCAGTCGGTCGCAGAGATTCAGCATCTGCTCGACCAGATGGCGATGCACAAGCTCAACACCTTCCACTGGCACCTCACGGACGATCAGGGTTGGCGGTTGCAGATTGAAAAATACCCGAAGCTCACCGAGACAGGCGCTTGCCGCAAGCCGGTGGGACCGGACGTCGCACTCACCGGCGGTGCCGACACGCCTTACTGCGGTTTCTACACACAGGAAGAAGCCAAGCAGATCGTCGCCTATGCCGCCGAGCGGCACATTACCGTCGTGCCCGAGATCGAAATGCCAGGCCATGCACAGGCCGCCGTGGCGTCGTATCCGAAGGTGGGTGCAGGCGGGAAGAAGCTCGCGGTGTCGACCGACTGGGGCGTCAACACCGCGCTTTACAACGTCGACGATGGCACGTTCACCTTCCTGCAGGACGTGCTGGATGAAGTGATGGCGATCTTCCCGTCCACGTATATCCACGTGGGTGGCGACGAGGCGGCCAAGGATGAGTGGGAGCGCTCGAAGACGGTGCAGGCGAAGATGAAGGCGCTGGGCATCGATGACGAGGAACAGATGCAGGGGTGGTTTATCGCGCGCATTGGCGATTACCTCGAAAAGCACAATCGCCATCTCATCGGCTGGGACGAGATCCTGGACGGCAAGGTGCCCGCTAGTGCTACCGTTATGTCGTGGCGCGGTACGAAGGGCGCGATCAAGGCGGCGAATGCGGGACATGACGTGGTACTCGCGCCGTCCCCGACGCTGTACCTCGACCAGTTGCAATCGACGCTGCCCGACGAACAAGCAGGGCGCCCCTCAGGCCAGACACTCAAGACCTTTTACGACTTCGAGCCGGTGCCTACGGACATCACCGCCGACAAGGCGAAGCACGTGCTCGGCGCCGAGGTCACGGTGTTCAGCGAGTACCTGCCCAACTGGTACCGCACGCAGCATGCGATCTTCCCGCGCATGGCGGCGCTCGCCGAGCGCACCTGGTCGCAGAAGGCGGACTGGAGCGGATTCATCGCGCGCTTGCCGGCGCAGATGTCGCGGTATCGCGCGGCCGGCATCGTGCCCTCCGACGGCGCCTACGCCGCGGCCATCGCCGTGGCGCCTGCCGCGGATGGCAAGGCGACGGTCACGCTGTCGAACCAGAGCGGTTACGGCACGCTGCGCTATACCACGGATGGTTCGGCGCCCACGGCACAGTCCACGGCCTATGCCGGTCCGTTCGACGTAGCGTTGCCGACCACCGTGCGTGCGAATGCCTTCGCCGGAAACTTCGGACTTGCCGGTCCGCGCGATCGCGAGATCGATGCCGCCTCGCTGCTGCGCCGGAGCAGCGACGAACTCGCCACATGCAGCGACAAGCTCGTCCTTCGCCTCGAATCGCCGGAAGCCGTGGACGGTCGCCGTCCCGTCTACAAGGTTGACATCATGGACACGTGCTGGATGTGGAAGGGCGTGAAGCTGGACGGTCGCTACGGCGTCGCGGTGACCGTGGATCGTCTGCCGTACAACTACGCGCTGTGGAAGGACACCAAGGGGATCGTGTCGCGCAAGTCACGTTCGGCCGCGGGCGAACTGGAAGTCCATCAAGACACCTGCGACGGCCCGAAGCTGACGAGCATTCCGCTCGCCAAGGCCAAGGACGGACGCGCCACGCTCGATGGCATTCTGCCCAAGCGCGAGGGCACGCACGATCTCTGCTTCGTCATCACCGGCAAACCCGGTCCGAAGCTCTGGGTGCTGGGCGACGTGCAGCTTCGCTAAGCGGATCGCGCGTACGTCACGTATGCCGATATCAGAACAATGGTATCGGCGTCCGCATGTCCGCCTTGCGTTGCAAGGCGGTACGCGCTTCGCGTTCTTCGTCGCCTTCCAGCGGCATCAGCGTCACGAACTTGCCCGCGATCATCGCTGCCAGCGGCATGCCGTCGCGAATGGCGATGCGGTTGCCTATCGTCGCGGGTACCTTGGTGCCTACGACGATGGTGCCAACGAGATTGAGCGGGTCCGTGCCCGCAATACAGACGATCTCGCCATCGTGCACTCGGTGACGAATCTGCCTGAGCGCAGGCAACGCTTCGGGTAGCGCGAACTGTTCGCCAACGAGACCGTCGACAAAGCGACCGCCACGGATTTCGCCGCGGGCTTCGAGTCGGTGATACACACGACGCAGTTCTCGCCATGGCGGCAGCCATGCGGCTTCGCGTTCGAGGATGCGCCAGCTCACCACACCGTAGCGACGAAGCAGTGTGCGTGCGATGTGTTCGAGACCATCCGCATCGGTGCGCGTTTCGTTCGCGCGACGCGCGAGCGCCCAGCGCCCCGCATCTTCGATACCGCTCAGCATATGCCTGCGCGTGCGCCGATGCCGGCTGCCGTTGCGCTTGGATGCGGGCAGCAGCAAGGCGCGCAGGCCGGCGAAGCTGTCGGCCGTGACGCGACCCGCGGCGACCAGTTCGCCCAGCGCGTCTTCCAGCTCCGTGCGCAGGAGACGCGTGGTGGACGCCAGCTCGTCGAAGAACAACGCGCCTTCGTCGCGAAGTGCATCGACCACCGCCTGCGCCCGTGACGAGAGCGACACCTCGTCGGCAGACACGGGGGCGGCAGCGGACCAGATGGGGAGTTGCCGCCTCGGCAAGAGCACGATGGGCGTCGAGCGAACCGGGCCACCGCTACCCGACCCGAGCCGCAACCGGCTCCAGACGACGCGGCCAGCGCGGCATAGGTCGTCGAGCCAGCCGATGCTGTAGTCGGTGACGCGCGCAGGAAGCAGCTCGGATTCCCACGCGCCGGCGGCCGCCTCGAAACCTTCCAACTGACCGATAACGCCTGCCAGGGCATCGGGACCGGCGACTTGCGTGGTGCGCGTGACGTGCTGCCAGTCGAGCAGGAAGCGCAGGAAGTCGCGCGGCGCGACCGGTTCGATCTCGCGACGCAGGCGGCCCAACGTGTAGCGATGAATACGCGCGAGCAGGTGCCGCTCGCACCATTCGGTGTCCGTCGCGCCCGGCGAGAACGGACCGCGCATGACGTAACCCTCGCTTTCGAGCGACACGAGCGCTGCATTCACGTCCATCGATGCCACGCCCAAGGACGCGGCCAGCGATTCGGCAGAGACCGGCCCCAGGCCGCCGAGGCGTCCACGCACGATGTCCACGCGTGCCGACTCCGGCGTCCATGCCTGCGCCTCGAACTCCGCGGGCGCGGCAATGGATGGCGTGAGCGTCGCTTCCGGATGGATCGTGCGCCAGATGGGCAGGCGTTCGGCAGCCACCCAGAGCGAGGTATTGCCTGCGCGCAACAAGGTGGCGCGCGCGTCCGTCGCCAAGGCGGACAGCAACGCCGCCCAGCCCGCGTTGTCGCGCACTTCGTCGAGCGTGACCGCACCGAGCTGGACCAGGGCCTCGTGCATCTCATCCGCACTGCGCGCCTCGGGCCACGCTTCTTCGCGCACGGAGGCAATGGCTTCCGGATCGAGACGTCCGAGGTCGTCGGCGCTTTCCGCATCGTTCCAGCGCCGTGACTGCACGGCCTGCGTGCGGCGCTCTTCCAGCGGCGCATCGTCGAGGAACGCGTACGGTGCCGCGCTCAACACTTCGGCAGCGAGCGGCGACGGCGTGGCGAGATCGCGGGCCACCATGCGAATGCGCCCGCTTTCGAGGCCACGCAGGATCGCCAGCAGACCCTCGCAATCCATCGCTTCGTGCAGGCAATCGTCCAGCGTCTGCTTCACCAGCGGATGATCGGGTACCTCGCGCTCACCCGCCAGGTTTTCCGCGCAAGCCACCTGATCGGGAAACACGGTCGCGAGCAGGTCCTCACTCTTCATCCGCTGCAGTTGCGGCGCCACTTTCTTGCCACCCGTAAAGCGCGGCAGCGCCAGCGCCGTGGTCGCATTCCAGCGCCAGCGCACCCCGAACAGCGGCGCATCGAGCAATGCCTGCACGAGCACGTGCTCGGCGGACTGCGAGTGCAGATAGCGCGCCACTTCATCGAGCGGGAAACTGTGGCTGGTGGACAGCGAGAGCACGATGGCGTCTTCCGTCGCCGCGGCCTGTAGCTCGAAGTTGAACTTGCGACAGAAGCGCTTGCGCAGTGCGAGACCCCAGGCACGGTTGATCCGGCTGCCGTACGGCGTATGGATGATGAGCTGGGTGCCGCCGGATTCGTCGAAGAAGCGCTCCATCACCAGCGTGTCGAGCGTCGGCAACGCACCGAGCGCCGCGCGTGCGCGGAACAGGTAATCCACGATCTGCTCTGCCGCGGCCTTGGTCAGGGCCAGCTCGCCCGTGAGCCACGCCAGCGCCGCCTCGCGACCGCCTTCGTCGAACGCGGCCGACAGGGCTTCGCGCAGGCGCGACACGCCGAGCGACAGCTCGTTCGTTCGTCCCGGCGCTTCACCGAGCCAGAACGGGATGTTCGGCGGCGCGCCCTGAGCGTCCTCCACACGAAGACGCCCCATCTCCACGCGCAGGATGCGGTACGAACGATTACCGAGCTGGAAGATGTCGCCCGCGAGGCTTTCCACCGCAAAGTCTTCGTTCACCGTGCCGACGACGGTCGCCTGCGGTTCGAGCAGGACGTTGTAGTCGCCGGTGTCGGGAATGGTGCCGCCCGAGGTGACCGCCGTCAGCCGCGCACCGCGGCGTTCGCGCAGACGTCGGTTCACCGCATCGCGATGAATGTACGAGCCCCGCGGACCGACGCGCGTGGTGAATCCGTCGGCCAGCATCCTTACGGTTTCGTCGAAGGTCTCGCGTTTCAGTGCGCGGAACGGATAGGCGCGACGTACGAGGTCGTAGAGCGCGTCCTCGTCCCATTCCTGGCAGGCCACTTCCGCCACGATCTGCTGAGCCAGTACGTCCAGCGGTTCGTGCGGGATGATCAGCGTGTCGAGTTCGCCACGCCGCACGCAGTCGAGCAGGGCGGCGCATTCCACGAGGTCGTCACGCGAGGTCGCAAAGAGGCGCGCCTTCGGCGTGCCGCCGACCGCATGGCCGGCACGACCGGCACGCTGCAGGAACGCCGCGATGGAGCGGGGCGAGGCAATCTGGCACACCAGGTCCACATCGCCGATGTCGATGCCCAGCTCCAGCGACGCCGTGGCGACGAGCGCGCGCAGCTCGCCGCGCTTGAGGCGTTGCTCCGCGTCGAGGCGCTGCTCGCGCGAGAGGCTGCCGTGGTGCGCGGCCACCGCATCGTTACCCAGGCGTTCGGAAAGATGCCGCGCCATGCGCTCGGCCATGCGGCGCGTATTGACGAAGACGAGCGTGGTGCGGTGCTGCTCGACGAGATTGGCGAGCCGGTTGTAGACCAACTGCCACATGTCGTTCGACATCACCGCTTCGAGCGGTACCGGCGGTACTTCCAGCGCCAGATCGCGCGCGCGGCTGTGGCCGATATCGATGAGGGCGCAGTCTTCGCGCTCGTTGCCGGTGAGGAAAGCCGCCACGCGCTCGATGGGCTTCTGTGTGGCGGAGAGACCGATGCGCGTGATGCGCCGCTGCGCCACGCATTCCAGCCGTTCCAGCGAGACCGCGAGATGGCTGCCGCGCTTGCTTCCCGCGACGGCATGGATTTCGTCGACGATCACCTCGCGGATGTTCCGCAGCATGGTGCGTCCGGACTCGGAGCCGAGCAGTACGTAAAGCGATTCCGGCGTCGTGACCAGGATGTGCGGCGGACGACGCTTCATCCGCTCGCGATCGGACGAGGGTGTGTCGCCCGTACGCACGGCGGTGCGGATTTCCAGATCCGGCAGACCACGCGCGCGCAGTTCTTCGCGGATGCCGGCCAGGGGCGCCTCGAGGTTGATGCGAATGTCGTTCGACAGCGCTTTCAGCGGCGACACGTAGAGGATCGTGGTGCGATCGCGCAGCCCGCCTTCGTCCACGCCCTCACGCACGAGATCGTCGATGGCGGAAAGGAATGCGGTGAGCGTCTTGCCCGAGCCGGTGGGCGCCGCGACCAGCGTATGGCGGCCCGAGCGGATCGCCGGCCACGCCGCGACCTGCGCGGCGGTGGGCTCGGGAAACGTCTTCGCGAACCACGCGGCGACGGCGGGATGGAAGGCGCTGAGCGTTGTCGACTTTTGTGAATTCATTGAATCACTTAAGTGGGGTCCGCACGACCCCGGGGCAAGCGACCAGCGTACGCTTCGGCGTCTCACGGGTTGCGATGAAAACGTTACTTCGCGATGGTGGGGCATTCCTTGCCACGAATCGTGACCATGACCGACCTCGCGCGCCGCTCCGCTCTCGCTCTTGCCCTCGCCGCCGGCCTTGCCGGCTCGGCCCACGCCGCCGTCCCTGCCGACCGTCCGTGGATGGACCGCTCGCTGTCGCCCGACCGCCGCGCCGAGCTGATCGTGGCGGCCATGACGGACGACGAGAAGTTCCGGATGATCCGCGCGGACTTCGGCCAGAAGAACGACAAGGCGCCGCACTCGCCCGAATCCCTGGAGGGCGCGGGCTTCGTTCCGTCCATACCTCGCCTCGGTCTGGCCGCACTGAACGAGACCGATGCCGGGCTCGGCGTTACCCGTCCGGGCAACGATGGGCTCGGCGCGATCTCGCTGCCGGCCGGTCTTGCGACCGCCGCGAGCTTCGATCCCGCGGTAGCGCATGCAGGCGGACGCATGATCGGCGGCGAAGCGCGCGGCAAGGGCTACGGCGTACTGCTCGCGGGCGGCGTGAACCTCGTTCGCGATCCGCGCAATGGCCGCAACTTCGAATACGCGGGCGAAGACCCGGTGCTGGCGGGCACGATGGCGGGCGCGGCGGTGAGGGGCGTGCAGGAGCAGAAGGTGGTCGCCACGGTGAAGCACTTCGCCATCAACGACCTGGAATCCGGCCGCAATACGCTCAGCGCCGACATTGACCCGGTCGCGCTGCGCGAGTCGGACCTGCTCGCCTTCCAGCTTGCGATCGCCAAGGGCGATCCGGGCTCGGTGATGTCCTCGTACAACAAGGTCAACGGCACCTACGCGGGCGAGCACGACTGGTTGCTCAATCAGGTGCTCAAGCAGGAATGGGGGTTCAAGGGCTGGGTCATGTCGGACTGGGGCGGCGTGCACAGCGGCGCCAAGGCTGCGCTCGCCGGCCTGGACCAGGAATCGGCCGGCGAGGTCTTCGACAAGGAAGTGTTCTTCGACAAGCCCCTGCGCGAGGCCTATGCCGCGGGCCAGTTCCCGAAGACGCGTCTGGACGACATGGTCAAGCGGATCATGCGCAGCCTGTTCGCCCACGGCGTCATCGATCAACCGATGAAGCCGACCAAGGTGCCTTACGAGGCCGATCGCATCGTGGCGCGCGATGCGCTGGAAGCAGGCGCAGTGCTGCTGCGCAACCAGGACGCGTTGCTGCCGCTGGCTCGCAAGGGACAGTCCGTCGTCGTCATCGGTGGCCGCGCCGACAAGGGCGTGCTCGCCGGTGGCGGGTCGTCGGCCGTGTCCGACGTCGCTGGCGATCCCGTGCCAGGGCTGGAACCGAAGGCGTGGCCGGGCCCGGTCAAATACCACGCGTCCGCGCCCCTCACGTTCATGCGCAAGCTGGGCGGCAAGGTGAGCTTCGACGAGGGCACCGACCCTGCGGCCGCCGCGAAGGCCGCAGCCAACGCGGACGTCGCGGTCGTTTTCGTCACGAAGTGGGCCGCCGAATCGTTCGACACCCCGAACCTCGCCCTGCCGGACGGGCAGGACGCCCTGGTGGAAGCCGTGGCAAAGGCCAACCCGAAGACCATCGTCGTGCTGGAAACCAACGGGCCGGTGGCGATGCCGTGGCTGGATCACGTGGGCGCGGTCATGCAGGCGTGGTACCCGGGGGCGGGTGGCGGTGAGGCCATCGCACGCCTGCTCTACGGCGTAAGCGCGCCATCTGGCCGCCTGCCGCTAACCTGGCCGAAGGACGAGTCGCAATTGCCTCGCACGACCATCGCGGGCGCGGGGCTGTATTCCAAGGAAAAGCCTGCGGACAACGTCGACTACAACATCGAAGGCGCGGATGTGGGCTACCGCTGGTTCGAGAAGACCAAGCGCGAGCCGCTGTTCGCCTTCGGGTACGGCCTGACGTACACGAGCTTCGCCTACAGCGAGTTCTCGGTGGACAAGGATGCGAGCGGTCACCCGGTCGCGCACGTTACGGTGAAGAACACGGGCAAGGTCGCCGGCGCCGACGTCCCGCAGATCTACGTCACGGCACCCGGCGCCAGCACGCGGCGCCTGGCGGGCTGGAGCAAGGTATCGCTGAAGCCGGGCGCCAGCCAGCGCGTGGACATTCCGCTGGAACCGCTGGCGCTGGCCCGCTACGACGACAAGGCGAAGCGCTGGCAGGTCGCGGCAGGCAGCTACAGCGTCAAGCTGGCCCGCTCCGCCACCGATGTCGCCACGGAAACGTCGCTGACCCTTCCCGAAAGCTTCCCGACGGCGAAGGCCCCCTGACGGGGGCTCGCACCCGCTTGCGGTAGCGGCGTGTGGTAGCCGATTGGGGGAGCTGTTTGTGGGAGACGCCATGGCGGAGAGGAAGACTTGCCGGTGGGAGCCAGCCTGCTGGCGATGAGAACTTGCCTCACCGCTACACCGCTTCGTTGGCTTATCGCCAGCAGGCTGGCTCCCACCGGCGGCTACCACTGTGGTTATCTGCACGCCATGGCGACAGCGCATCGCCACAATGCGCGGCATGACCTTTCGCCATGCTCTCGTCGTCTTCGTCGCCGTCGCCACCGTCCTCGTCGCGACGGGCGCCCATGCCGACCCTCCGGACTTCGATCGTCCCGGCGCGGGCTTTGCCACGACGGTGCTACCAGTGGGCACCGTGGCGCTGGAGCAGGGCCTGCCGACCTACGAGCGGCAGCGCGACGACGGTTACCTGGATCGCACGTACACCGCGGATAGCCTCATTCGCGTGGGTCTCGGTGGCCCTGTCGAGCTGCAGGTGGGCGGGTCGGCGTGGAACCGCCTGGAAGAGCGGGGCCAGGGATCGCGCCGCCACGCGGTTGGCCACGGTGACAGCAGCGTGGGCGTGAAGTGGGCGCCGGGCGGCTCGGGCGATGCAGGCGCTTTCAGTTGGGCCGCCCTGGGCCAGGTGACCTTCGCCAACGGCGACAGCGACTTCGGCAACGGCGCGCGCCAGGTGAGCCTGGGCGCGACCATGCAGTGGCAGCCGGACAAGGTCATCCAGAACACGCTTTACGCAAACGTCGACCGACTCAAGGGACGCAACACGTGGACGCTGGCGCCGACGTTCGGGCGCAAATTCGGCGAGAACGTGGTTGCCTACGTGGAAGCGGACGCCATCCACGACGCCGAAGATGGCAACGAACTTCAGCTCGGCGGCGGCATGGCCTACACGCTGGGCGATCACATGCAATTGGACGCGTATGCCCTGCACCGCGTCGGGCGACACGGCCCGTCGGTGAGGGCCGGCTTGGGACTGTCCGTCTTCTTTGGCAACCCCAAGAATTAACCGGGTTCGAGGCGAAGCCCGCGAGGTCGCTCGGCTTGGCCAGAAAAAACATGGCCCCCACGCTCACGCGGGGGGCCATGGTGACCGTCCCTGGGTCCGGCGGCTTGAGCCGCCCCAACGCGGCCCGGCATAGCCGGCGCGGCGTTATCGCCGATGAAGGGGGGGATCGATCCTTGCGCTAGGGACGGACGGCATCCTGCCGTCGGATCGGTCATCGGCGATTCGTTTGCCTCGCCTGGGCATCCAGGCGGGGCACGGACCTAATCTTGCGTAGGTCAGGTGCCGACGGATATAGGAGAATTCTTAAAATTAGTGCCGATTTACCTTCACCGCGTGGGAGAAGGCGCACCTTCGGCTGAGCGGCTCCGTCCGGGGCCGCGCGAAGCGGGGCGCTCGCGACGGCTCTCGCGTAACGGCGGTCGGGTCGGCTGCGGGACGTTGACGCCGCGGCTCGCCAGGCTGCGCAACTGCGCGGCATCAGATGAGCCGTAATCCCGTTTCTTCGTGTCGTTCTGCATCACTCGTCTCCTGCCGCGCTCCCGCCCGGAAGGACAGGTTGGGCCTGCGAACCGAAATTTTCGGTGGCGCAGCAGTGAACGTTCTGTGACACCTCTTCACATTCGCGAAGACGCGACGGTCTTCCGAGTTAGGGCGATGCGGTATCCGCGTGATGTCCGGGCATCCGCTGGATCAGTTCCGTCGCCAGCTTCTCGTAGTCCTCGTCGAAGTGGTGCGAACCCGGCTTGCGATAAACCGTAACGAACGACGGCAGCTTCGGATCGGTGCAGCCGCTGTCGTCCGCATCCTCGGCGCCGTAGTAGCACGCCATGGGTGGACGACCCGCCAGCGCGGCAATGGGCGGCATGGCGTCGGTATGCACCACCGGATTCAGCCACTGCAGGAAGTTGTGCGTGTGGGTGGTCCACCAGCCTTGCTGCATGTACCCCTCCAGCTCGATCTCGAAGTTCACGTCGCGGCTGGCGGAAAGCAACACGAGCTGGCTCAACCGGTCGCGATTGTCCGGACGCAGCTTGCCGACGATAGTGGGCAGCACGTCGGCGCCGAACGAGTAACCGATGAGGAGCACACGACGCTTGTTCCACTGGCGGGTGTATCGATCCAGCAGACCATCGAGATCGTGGGCGGATTCGTCGGGCGAGCGGTAACGCCAGAAGTACTTGAACGTGCTGACGCCCGCGACCGGAATACCGCGCTGCGTGAACACGGCACCGAGACGTTGATCGAGATCCCACCAGCCGCCGTCGCCCGAGTAGATCACCACGAGCAGGTCTTCCTCGCCGGTCGGCGGTTCCTTCAATGCCGGCAACTCGACGGTGGACTTCTCCATCGACGCACGCGTCCACGGATGCCATGCCAGCAAGCCCAGCACGAGCAGCGCGGCGAGGCCGAGCAGCCCGCGGCGAACGATTTTCCGCGACGAGGCCTTCATCGACGCACCACGCCGCCGAGTCCGCCGGAAATGAGGCTCGCGACGTTCGCCAGTGCCAGCGGCAAAGCGATACCCCCCGGCACCGCGATGTAGCGCGGCTCCCATTCCGGATCGAACTTGTCCTTGTAGCGATGCAGGCCGCGGAAATTGTAGAAGCGCTCGCCGCGTCCGAAGACCATCGCACCGAAGCGACTCCACAACGGCGCCGTACGCCGGTTCTGCAGACCGGAAAGCGGCGCCATGCCGAGATTGAACCAGCGATAGCCTTCGGCCTTCGCCCAGACCATCAATTCGATGAACAGAAAATCCATGATGCCGGAGGGGCCTTCGGGAAGGTGGCGCATCAGATCGACCGAGGCTTCTTCCTTGGTCTCGGTCACGAAGACATTGGCGAAGGCAACAGGCTCCTCACCCTGCCAGACCACTGCCATCGGCGTGCGGCAGAGGTAGCGCTCGTCGAACAGACCGAGCGAGAAGCGCTTTTCGCGCACTTTCTTGTCGCGCATCCAGGCATCGGAAATCGCCTTGAGACGCGGCAGCAGCGCCGGCACGCGTTCGATCGGCACGATTTCCATGCGCAGGCCGTCGCGCGACAGCTTGTTGACCGTGCCGCGCAAGGTCTTCTTCGACTTGCCCTCGAGATTGAACTGGTCGAGGCGCACGCGCGCCTCTTCGCCGATCTTGAGCAGGTTCATGCCGACATCGAGATACAGGTCGAGGTCCTGCGGACGCACCTGGTAGAAGAGCGGCCAGCCGCCGGCACGCTCGCAGTTCTCGCGGAAGGTCCACACCAACTCGCGCCGCGCGTCTTCGTCGTTGCCGACGGGATCGCCCATCGCGACCCAGCTGCGCCCCTCGATGTCATACATGATGAAGGCGCTGTCGCCGGGGGCGAACATGAGCATCTTGTCGCCGACCAGCGCCAGGTGCGCCTGCGCGGAGTCGAACTGCTTGATGAGCGGCATGGCCCTGGCGAACTCGGCCTCGCCCGGCATGGCGCGGCGCGGACGAGCGGGGCGGATCAGGTTGGCGAGCGCTACCAGCATCACCACGGCCGTGGCACCCACGAGAGCACGCAACGCGCGCGGTGCGCCGCCGTGGTGAAAGCTGAATTCCCACCAGAGGTTGTTGCTGTATTCCACGTGCTTGAAGCTGAAGAACACCAGCCACGTGGAACAGGCGAGCACGGCACCGATCGCCAGCATCCAGCCCGGCGAGAAGCTCGCGCGGAACAACGACGCGCGGCGATGGAAATACCGGTGAGCCGGCGCGAGCGCCAAGGCCAGCAGCGAAAGCAGGGTGGCCTCTTCGTAATCGATGCCCTTGAGCAGCGAGAAAATCGCACCAAGGATCAACAGCACCAGCGTCAGCACGTAGGCTGCATCGAGGCGACGTTGCAGTCCTCGCGCCAGGATCAGCAACAGCATGCCGACCACGCTGGAAAGGAAATGCGAGACCTCCACCAGCGGCAGCGGCACGAAGCCGCGCAGGATCTCCATGCGGCCGGGAATCGCCAGCGTCGCGCCGGAGAACAGGAGCACGGCGCCACAGACCAGCGTCAGGCCGGCGAAGAACGGAGGCAACAGGCTGCTGAACCACGGCGAGACCATGGCGGCGTGGCGCAACGCACGCACCTCGCGCCAGATCACCATGACCGTCGCCACACACAGCGGCAGCAGGTAATAGACGAGGCGGTATGCGGCGAGCGAACCGAGGATCGGCGCTTCGAGACCCTGGTTTCCGGTGGCGCCGAAGCCCGCCAGCATCACTGCCTCGAAGACGCCCAGGCCACCCGGCACGTGACTGATGAGTCCCGCCATCTGCGCGACGACGAAGATCGCCAGGAAATGGCCGAAGCCCCCGGCGATGGCCTCGGGCATGAGCACGTAGAGCACGCCAGCGGCGAGACCCCAGTCGAGCGCGCCAATGAGGATCTGCCGCGCCGCCACGATCGGCGTCGGTGCACTCACGGTCCAGCGCCACACTCTCAGCGGCCGACGCACCGTCAGGGATACGGCAAACCAGGCCAGCGGTACGAGCACGAGCACGATCGCCAAGGGAATACGCAAGCCCGACAACGGCACGTCGGGCGGAATGGGGACCAACAGCAGCGTGCAGCCCGTGATGGCGGCCAGCCCGAGCCAGAAGCTCAGCGTGGTGTAGAGGACGACGCGGCCGATCTCACCCGTGCTCAGCCCCGCCTGCACGTAGAAGCGGTAGCGGATCGACCCGGAAATCAGCAGCGACATGCCCAGCGCATTGGAGAAGGCGTAGCTGATGAACGAGATCAGCCCCACCCGTCTCGGCGGCAGGCGACGCCCGATACTGGCGAGGCCGAACCAGTCGTAGAGAGTCATCACCGCGTAGCCGGCGGCGGTCAGCAGCACCGCGAGACCGATGTCCGTATTCGGCAGCGTGTGCACGTATCCGGCGATCTGCCGGTAGGTGACTTCGCTGGCCATCGCGTGCAGCGCCCACAAGGCGAGGCACAGCAGGACGGCGGACAGCAGGGGGCCACCCGCGCGACGCAGCAAGGCGATGTGGAGCGCTCGCCGGGCCTGGGTCTGATCGGTCGACGGGAGCTCCGTCCTGGTCTCGTGCTCCACGTGCGCCGTGGCTCCGGGTGGTCAATCGTAAGGTCGTGTAGGTTGCCACATTAGTGGCCCTACTGGGCATCCCGGCGCGCACCGTGGCGCACCGCGGCGGGCTGGCGCGTATCGTCGCACCGTACCCGGTGATCTACGGAAAGGATCAAACCAAGCGGTGTAGCGCAGGCCCATGGAACCGGTCCGCTGTCGTCCGTTTGGGGGCGCGCGTGTGGAGGGGGCGGTGGTCGGTCGAGGCCTTGAAGGGACGCCGCCGGGACGCCGAAACCCCTGGTTTCGCTCCCCGACAACGCGTCTACTAAGCCTGTCCTCAGGCTAGGGAAAGCTTGACGTAAGCACTGGTTCTTACTCTCCTCGGCACCCCGTGCCCGCTTCTGGCCGGTTTTCGTCTCGTGAGGGTCCATGCGTCCTGCTTCTTCGGTTCCCGGCGCGCTGCGCCAGCGTTTCCGGCCGCTCGTGTGGTTCGGCGTGCTGTTCGTCAGCGTCGCGTTCCTGGTCAGGCTCATCCTGCTGATCAAGACCCGCCACGACGTACCGCCCGACCTGGGCCAGTACCTCTACCTGTTCCTGGTCGGCTTCGGCTACGACCTGGTCACGTACATCTACTTCGCCTGGCCGCTGCTGCTGGCGTTATGGCTGCTGCCGCGCCGCGCCTACCTGTCGCGCTGGGGGCATCGGATCTTCCTGGGTCTGTGTTTCGTGCTGGCCTTCGCCGTGCTTTACCTCGGCGCGGCCGAGCTGGTTTTCTGGGGCGAGTTCAGCGCCCGCTTCAACTTTATCGCGGTGGATTACCTCGTCTACACCCATGAGGTGGTCGGCAACATCCGCGAGTCTTACCCGATCGGTACCTGGAGCACCCTGCTGCTCGCGGGCACCCTGCTGGTGATGTTCCTCAGCCGCCGCGTGCTCGCCGCGCGCGACGACGGCTCGCGCTTCCTCGCCCGCATGGGTGTGGTGGGCGTATGGCTGGTGCTGACCGTAGCCGTGAGCTTTGCGGTCACCGGGTCGATGAAGGACCGCTCCAGCAACAACTACGTGAACGAGCTGGCGGGCAACGGCATCTACCAATTCTTCGCCGCGTTCCGCGAGAACGAGCTGGACTATGCGAAGTACTACCCCACGCTGCCGGACAAGGAGGCGTTCGCGAACCTGCGCAGCCTGCTGAAGACGCCGGATGCGACGTACACCAGCGACGACCCGATGAACCTCACCCGCAACATCGTCGCGGATCGGCCGGAGCGCAAGCTCAACGTCGTGCTCATCAGCGTGGAGAGCCTGTCCGGCGACTACGTGGAAGGGCTCGACGTCAGCAAGCACAAGCACCTGATGCCGAACCTCGACGCGCTGGCGTCCAAGAGTCTGTTCTTCACCCAGCTCTACGCCAACGGCACGCGCACGGTGCGCGGCCTGGAAGCGTTGGCTTTGTCGGTGCCACCGACGCCGGGCGAATCGATCGTGAAGCGGCCGGACAACGAGAACCTCTGGTCGCTTGCTGACGTGTTCAACGCGAAGGGCTACGAGTCGGAGTTCGTCTACGGCGGCTACGGCTACTTCGACAACATGAATCACTTCTTCTCGACCAATGGCTACAACGCGGTCGATCGCGGCGCCATCGACGACAAGGACATCCATGCGGAAAACGTGTGGGGCGTGGCGGACGAGGATCTCTACACCCTCGTGATGAAGCGCATGGACGATGCGTACGCGAAGGGTAAGCCGTATTTCGCGCACGTGATGACCACCTCGAACCATCGGCCGTTCACGTTCCCGGAAGGGCGGGTGTCGCTGCCGCAGGGCTCGCGTCGGGCTGCCGTGCAGTACACCGATTGGGCGATTGCCGATTTCCTGAAGCGCGCTGCGACCAAGCCCTGGTTCGACGACACGATCTTCGTCATCACGGCCGATCACTGCGCCACCAGCGCCGGCAAGACCAGCCTGCCGGTCGACCGGTATCACATTCCCCTGTTGATCTACTCGCCCAAGCACGTGCCCGCAGGCCGTGTGGATCGCCTGATGAGTCAGATCGACATCCCGCCGACCCTGCTGGGCATGCTCGGCTTCAGCTACACGTCGCGCTTCTACGGTTACGACCTGTTCCGACTGGAACCGGGTCGCGAACGTGCCTTCCTCAGCACCTACCAGGAACTGGGCTACCTGCACGGCGACCGCCTGACCTCGCTCGTACCGCGCCAGCCGGTGAAGGAAATGCTGCCGCAGAAGAGCACGGGCGACGCGGTGCCGGTGGAGAAGATGGACCCGGTAGATGCGAAGGACGCCATCACTTACTACCAGACCGCCGCGTATCTGTTCACCCACGGCCTGATGAAGCGAACCGCTCCGGCCCACTGAACGCGCCGGCAAAAATCGGGGCACGGGTGGGAGCCAGCCTGCTGGTGAATATCAAAGCACGGTGGGAGCCAGCCTGCTGGCGATTGGGACTTGCCTTGCTGCTACAACGCTTCGTTGGCTTTTCGCCAGCAGGCTGGCTCCCACCGGCAAGTTCCCACCGGCGGGTCAATATTCATTGCCTCCAAGGTGGCGTGTCAGCCGCCCGCCGCAGCGCGTTCGCGCACGTCCGCGAACGACCACTCGCGAACCGGCTCACCGTTCTCCCACACCGTGACCATCGCTTCCTCCCAGCCCGGTTCGATGGCCTCGGGCGGCATAGCGATCGCATCGCCCGGCAGGGGCACGGTGCGATAGGTACCGCTTTCGCGGTGATGCAGCAGCGTCATGCGCCCGCGCTTGGAAAGCTTGCCCTGGTCGGTGACCGGATCTTTCCAGACGTCGCGCCATGCGCCATCCACGCGCGCCGCAGAACACTTCAACGCAAACTTCTGCGTGTCGCGGGTGAGTTTCTGTAGCAACGCGCCGCCCATGCCGAAGGCGAGGTTGTCGGCCGAGTAGCCGGCCGTGGTGATGCGTTCGAGAATCGCTCGAATGCTGTCCGGATTCACCCCGTCGCCCTGGATCACGCGCACGTGGTTCAACACGCGGTAACCCTTGCCGTTGACGGTACTGCCGAAGGCCTCGTCGAGCAGGCTGACGCAGCGGTGCACCACCTCCACGGGATCGCCGGAATCCGGTCGTACGACCACGGTAGCGCCCGAAGCGATCACCTCGTCGCGCAAGGTCTTGCCCCAGTGTTCCTTGATCGCGTGATAGATGTCGTAGCTGTCGGAAACCACGGCCACCAGCGAGCCGGGCTTCGCGAAGTGCCGAAGCATGTTCCGGTACGCGTCCACTTCGTGGTCGCGGCCCCAGCTCGTGATCGTGCTGTGCTCGGCGGCGGGAATCGAGAAGCCCGCCATCGGTTCACCGTAATAGGCACGCGCCGCGAGCACGCCGGACACGGTATCGGTACCCAGGAAATTGACCAGATGGGCCATGCCGCCAAGCCCGGCGGATTCCGCACTCGATACGCCACGCGCACCGAAGTCGTGCAGCTTGAATGGGATCTGTGCGGCGGGATCGTCGGAGGTCGTGTCGAGGTAATGCGCAATGGTCTGCCGCGCGTGCCAGCTCGTGGTGGCGACCGTGACCGGATACCAGAGGCGCAGCAGTCGTGTCTCGAGATACGAAGGCAACCAGTAGGTGCGCGGATCGGTGGATTCGATGGTCACCAGCGCCTGATGCGTGGGCACGACGCTGCCTTCCGGCACCGCGCGCACGCGCACCGGCAGCCGACCGCCATGCGTATCGACAATGTATCGCCAGCCTTCGTCGTTGAACGGTTCGCCGTGTGCGGCGAAGAAGTCGCGCGCCTCGTCCACGTCCGCATGGGTCACGGGGCGTTCGAGGCGCGCTTTCAACACGGCCTGTAGACCGAAGAACAGCGTGCGGTCATAGGTACCGCCGCGCGACTCCACATAGAAAAACGTGGCGTCCGTATTCGGCGGGTACTGCAGCCAGTGGCTCGCCTTGTAGCTATCGGTATCGAGGATCGGGTTGTCGAGGTAGGAAACGCTGTGGGTCGTCATGACCCACAGCATACCCTCAGCGCCCCTCACCGCCGACGCTCATCAGGCGACGGTGTCGACCAGCACCAGCTCCGCGTTCTCGCTGGCCGTGATGCGCAACGTCGCTTCGTCGCGGATTGCGGCGCCGTCCCGGGCGTTCAGTGCCACGCCGTTGACTTCCACGTGGCCGGTGGCCGGCACGAGATACGCATAGCGACCCGGGGCGAGTGTGTATTCCACGGTCTCGCCGGCCTTCACGCTGGCGCCCAGCACGCGCGCGTCAGTGCGGATCGGCAATGCGTCGCCGTCGCCTTCCACGCCACTGGCCAGGGTCACGAAGCGACCCGAGCGCTCGCCCTTCGGGAACGGGCGGGTGCCCCACGACGGCGCCTTGCGCTCACCATCCGGAATGATCCAGATCTGGAAGATGCGCGTGGTGCCCGGCTCGGCGTTGTACTCGGCATGGCGGATGCCGGTGCCGGCGCTCATCACCTGCACGTCGCCCGCTTCGGTACGCCCCTTGTTGCCAAGGCTGTCCTCGTGGGTGATCGCGCCTTCACGAACGTAGGTGATGATCTCCATGTCCGCATGGGGGTGCGGCGGGAAACCGGTGCCCGGAGCGATGGTGTCGTCGTTCCACACCCGCAGGGCGCCCCAGCCCATGCGCTTCGGATCGTGATACGAGGCGAACGAGAAATGATGCTTCGCGTCGAGCCAACCGTGGTTGGCACCGCCCAGGCTGTCGAAATGGCGGACGTCGATCATGTGGTGCTCCCCCGGGATTACCGGACTGGATGAGTGGATGGGTGTATTTTCCTCCTCCCCATCGGCTGTGGCGCATCGCTCCACGGAACGGATTGTTTCCTCCACGCACCCTTTGGGGTTGCAATGCCGCCCCCTGCGCCCATGTGAAACGCATTGGCGGAACGTCCGCCGCTCCCTTCGAGGTGTTTCCGGATGATTCCGTTCTCCGTGCTCGACCTGTCCCCCGTCGTTCGTGGCGCCACGCCTGGCGACGCGTTGCGTAATACGCGCGATCTCGCCATTCACGCGGAAGCTCTTGGCTTTCATCGCTACTGGCTGGCCGAGCACCACAACATGACGGGCATCGCCAGCGCCGCCACGTCCATCGTGATCGGCTACGTGGCCGAAGCGACGAAGACCATCCGTGTCGGGTCGGGCGGCATCATGTTGCCCAACCACGCGCCGCTGGTGATCGCCGAGCAGTTCGGCACGCTGGCCTCGTTGTATCCGGGGCGCATCGATCTGGGGCTGGGCCGCGCACCGGGCACGGACCAGGGCACCGCGCGCGCCTTGCGCCGCGCGCTAGGGCCGAGCGACGACCGTTTCCCCGATGACGTGCAGGAACTGCAATTCTTCCTCGGACCGCAACAACCCGGACAGACCGTGCGCGCGGTGCCGGGCATGGATACCAACGTACCGATCTGGCTGCTCGGCTCCAGCTTGTTCAGCGCGCGACTGGCAGCGGAGCTGGGCCTGCCGTTTGCCTTTGCCTCGCACTTCGCGCCGGATTTGATGATGAAGGCGCTGGAGGTGTATCGCACGATGTTCCGTCCGTCGGAAGCACTGGCCGCGCCGTACGCCATGCTGGGTATCAACGTGGTGGCCGCGGACACCGACGACGAAGCACGGCGCCTGTTTACGTCACAGCAGCAGGCGTTCTGGAACCTGCGACGCGGTGCGCCGGGGCAGTTGCCGCCGCCCGTGAATTCGATGGATGGCGTGTGGACGCCCATGGAGAAGGCGCAGGTGGATCACGCATTGTCGTGCGCCGTGGTCGGCTCGGCCGATACGGTACGCGACGGCCTCGCGGCGTTCATCGAGCGCACTGGCGCGAACGAACTCATCATCACTGCGCAGATCTTCGATCACGAAGCACGCAAGCGCTCCTACACCATCGTGGCGGAGCAGCACGCGGAGCTGGCGCAGCGCGAAGCTGCCTGACCTGGTGCGCGTCGTTCTCGACACCAACGTCTGTCTGGACGTCTTCGTGTTCGCCGACCCACGAGCCGCGGCGCTGGCCGCGGCGTTGGCCTCGGGCGAGGTCGGCGCCGTCACCCGCGCCGACTGCCGTGACGAATGGATTGCCGTGCTCGGCTATCCGACGCTGAAACTGGACGACGCGCGGCGCGCGGAGGCACTGGCCCGTTACGACGCGCAGACCCTCATGCTACCCACGTTGCCGGCACCGGTGGGTCTGCCACGTTGTCGCGATCCCGACGATCAGAAGTTTCTCGAACTCGCCGCAACATCGGGCGCAGGCACGCTGTTTTCGCGCGACGCGGAGGTGCTGCGCCTCGGTCGCCGGGCGCAGCGAGACGGCCTGTTCGCGATCATGGTGCCGGAAGCGTGGGAAGGATCGGCGCGCGCGTAATCACCGCGCCGGAAACGCTGGTTCAGTCCGCAGGGACCAGCGCGATGAGGTTGCGCAGGCTGTAGTAGCGCTCGTGCTGCGGCCAGTCGGCCGAGACGATGGCCTTGAGACCCGCGGTCCAGGGCTCGTTGTCCAGCAGCACTTCCACCTGCGTGCGGCCGTCACCGACGTTGCCGTAGAACACGCGTATCCAATGCACGTCTTCGCTGAGCGGTGCCGTGGTAATGGCAGCATCCAGTGCCGACAGCGCGTCCTCGGGTATGTCCATCGGCGCACCTTCGTCGCCGCGCAGGGTGAAGTCGCCCACGTAGACGGTGAAACGATGCATGCCGACAGCCAGCTCGCGCACGGCCACTTTTTCTGCATTCACCGTATGCCAGCACGCGGCGAGCACCACGTGGAAGTCGTTGCGCGCAAAGGCGTCGAGGGCGTCGCGGCAACCAGCCTTGCCCCCACCCACACCGCCGAAGCTTTCCTCGATGGTGCGTTCCTCGTCCAGCACGATGTCGATGTCCAGGCGACCCATGCCGCCGTCTTTGCCTTCGTGCCAGATGCCGCGAATCGCAGGGAAGTCCTCGCCTTCGGTCAGCAGCCAGTCTTCGTCGGCTTCGAGCTGGATGCCGTGATCGGCAAAGAGATCGATCAGGGTGTTCTGGATAAGACGATCCATGGGGTATCCGGTCGAGGAAAGGGTGAGATTATGCGCCGCGGACGAGCTTGGCGAGCGCGACCGCGGCGGCCGGGTTGCGTTCCTTGGCCGCCGAGATGAAATAGACAAAGACGTCGCGACGCGTACCGTCGGCTGTGGCAGCGCCCACGTGCGGAAGATCTTCGGGGTCGTCGCCGCCTGCCCACGCCATGGCACGCTTGGCCCAACCTTTCAACGCACGGGTCGGATAGCCGGCCTTCTCGTCGGATTCGCTGCGCATCAGGCGCGCGTACACGAACGGGCCCGTGAGATCGGCGAGCGACGGGTACTTCGGCGAATCGGTGAAGACCGTGGCGACACCACGCTCGCGCGCCAGCTCGATCCAGCGTGGGTCGATGAAACTTTCATGGCGCACTTCCACCGCGTGACGCAGTGGCACGCCCGCATGCTTTTCGGGGAGCAGATCGAGAAAAGCTGCGATGTCGTCAGGGTCGAACCGGCGCGTGGGCAGAAACTGCCAGAGCAGCGGACCCAGACGATCGCCGAGCGCCACCGCGCCATCGATAAAGTCGGCGATGCGTCGTCCCGTGCCGGCCAAAACGCGTGTCTGCACGATGTGGCGGGGCGCCTTCACGGAGAAGACGAAGCCGTCCGGCGTCTCCGCGGCCCACTTTTCGTAGGTGGAGGGGTCCGGCGCCCGATAGTAGGTGCCGTTGATCTCGATGGCTCGCACCTGACGGCTGGCGTATTCAAGCTCGCGCTTCTGCACCAGGCCTTCGGGGTAGAACACGCCGCGCCACGGCGGAAACACCCAGCCGCCCATGCCGGTGCGGATCGCGCCCGCCGCGGATGCCTTTGCCCGAGCCTTGTTCGTCGCCATGCCAGCGATGCTCCCAGGGAAGAAGTGGAGGATGTGTCTTCGGGTTTCCGTGCAAGCGGGCACGGATGGCTTTGCGCGATACTCGATCCTCCCGAGTTTCCCGCGTGCGTCCCATGCCGTCCATCCGCATCCTGACCGTTGACGACCACCCCCTGTTGCGCGAGGGCATCGCCGCCGTTATCGAAGGCCACGAGTCGCTGGAACTGATCGCCGAGGCCAGCACCGGTGAGGAAGCGATCGAGCGCTACCGCGAGCACCGGCCTGATCTCACGCTCATGGACCTGCAAATGCCAGGCATGGGTGGCATCGCGGCCATCGAAGCCATTCGCGCCGAATTCCCGGACGCGCGGATCCTCGTGCTGACGACCTACCGCGGCGACGTCCAGGCGCTCCGCGCGTTCCGCGCGGGCGCGCAGGGCTACCTGCTGAAGAGCGAACTGCGCAAGGACATGCTCGCCACGATCCACCAGATCATGGAAGGCAAGCGGCGCGTACCTGACGAGATCGCCCAGGAAATGGCCGGGCACGCGGAAGACGACGAGCTGACACCGCGCGAGACCCAGGTGCTCACGCATGTGGCCCGCGGCGAAGCCAACCGCGACGTGGCAGGCGCCCTCGGCATCGCCGAGGAAACCGTCAAGGCGCACATGAAGAGCATCCTGGCGAAGCTTCAGGCCAACGACCGTACTCACGCTGTCGCGATCGCGCTCCGGCGCGGCATCATCGAACTGTGAGGGCCACGCTCAACTGAGCGCGGTCGGTTGCTCGAACGGCAGTGGCGTGGCGCCGGTGGCAACCACGGCCATATCCGCGCGTTCGCCCACCTCTCCGTCGCCATCGACGACCAACAGGATGCGTCCTCCTTCGATCTCGTCCTCGAACTTGCGTCGTACCGGATCGGGTACCGCCGAGCCCATCAACGCGCCCGACCAGGCGCCAACGGCCGCACCTGCCGCACCGACCGCCACCGCGCCTGCCAAGGTCACGCCCAGGGGCGGGATGGCCAGGGCCACGAGACCGGCCAGCAGACCGGTGGCGCCGCCTTGCGCCAGACCCCGCACGGCGGCTGGCATGAAATCCGAATGATCATCCTTGCGGTCTTCTGGGATGACGTCGAGCTCGATGTCGTGGCGGGCGACGAGGGAGAGATCGTCGTCGGGAATGCCCGCCTGGCGGGCGGCGCCAAGGGCAGTGCGGGCGCTCTGGATGTCAGGCGTGCTGTAGACGCGGCGAGTCTTCATCGCGGCTTCCTCTGGCGAACGGAGCCCCATCGTTCAGCCCTGGCGGTCGAACGCGTGTGACGGCTCGGTCAAGTACGCACCTACCGGCACCCGCGCGGGCCACTCCATGGCTCAGCGCAGCGGACCCTGCTGCGCTAGCTGCGCGCTCTGCGCCACCTCGTGCGCCTGCACCTTCCATTGATCGAACTGCTCGATCTTCTGGATGGCCTCTTCAGGCTGCGGTGACTGCTTGAGGTCCACCGTCACCGGCAGCGCCATCCAACCGTCGCCTCGGAAGCTGATCGTCAAGGCGTCTTCGTCGAGGCGGATGTCGCTGAGATTCCGAGCGGTGATTTGGCTTTCGTGACAGGCCGCGGTGAACTGCAGCAGACGATCCTCCGATGCATCCGGTATGTATTCGCGCAATGCGTTGTAGAGCACGTGGGTCGAGCTTTCGGGATGGCGGGGGTCGCTGGCGTTCCGCGGTCCGGCAGCGAGTGGTGGTGTATCCGGCTCGGGTTCTTGGCGAGCAGGTGGCGGCGACGACGGCGACGATGCAGCGGGCGATGACGGGAACAGCGTCGGCTCGGGCCATGCGGCGGGCCAGTCGGTGCGATCGTTCGATACGGCATCGTGTGGCTGCGGCCGCTCGACGCCACGCTGCTGCGCTGTCATGGAACGCGCCTGATCGAGAGTGGCCTCGGCGATCGCCGTGCGCGTCTCAGGGCCGACGATGCCGTCCACCTGCAGCCCGCGTTCGACCTGAAATACCTCCACCGCCGCCTGGGTGAAGTCGCCAAAGACACCGTCCGCGGGAAGCGGGCGGGCACGGGCGTCGGTGAAACCCAGCTGAGCGAGCTGACCTTGCAGCGCGGCGACGTCGGCCCCTTGCATGCCGTGCCGTAGAGGCCTCGCTTCGATGTGCGCGGCAGGTGGCGATACCGGGTCGGCATCTATGGGATCGAGACGGAGGGGTACTTGGGGCCTTTCGTTGAGCGCCCCGAGACCGGGGAGCAGCGGCGCGGGGGAGGGCTCGCGTGTCGAGCGTTCGGGTGTCGTGGTCTCCGGCGTCTGGGTCTCGACATCACGAGACGCACGTGCCGAGGCCTCCATGGCCGCCACGATGTCCGCAGGGTCCGACGGCGGCACGGGTCCAATGGTGACGGGATGGCGTTCGCCGATACGCACCTGCAAGGCGGGATCGAGAGGTTCGGGCAGGGCACACACCTGGACCAGGCGGCAATTCGGCGGCGACACCTGCGCTCCCATGACGTCGCGCAGGCCATCGTCATCGAAGCGCGAGGTGCGATAGATCGGCAGGTGTTCCTCGGAATGATGAATCACGTAGCGCCGAGGGTCCTTCGGCTCGCCTTGCTTGACGACCAACGGCACATCGCTATGCGCATTGATGAAATCCGCCGCGAGGTTGAAGTTGAGAATGGACAAGCCGTCGAGGTGATAGCTGCCACCGATGTCCGAATGCGAGCCCGGCACCGTGACGCCGAGAAAGCGCCCGTCGCTGGAATGTCCCTGGGGAATGATCTGCGTCGACGGAAACGAATTGCGACGCTCGTCGCGCGCCACGATCTGCAAGCCGGACACCACCGACGACGGCAGCGTGCGATCGTGATCCCTCGGGCGACCGGTACCCACAGGATCGAAGAGCACTTCACTGATGGGTGTGCGGCCCGGCGGCACGAGTGGCGGAAGAATCCAGGCGATGTCTTTGCTGCCAATGGTCTTCGATGTCAGACCCTTGATGTCCTGAATGCCGCGCTCGTGAACCATGCGCGAGAAGCCAGCGGCTTGCTCGGCGCCGCGGCTGAATCCGGTGGTGATGATGCGGATGTCGGCTTGGGGGTCTTCTTGCTTCCAAGCTCTCGCCTCCCTGACGAGCAACTCGTACATCCTTTGCACCCGATCATCGTAGGTATTGCCGGTAGCTCCATCCCAAACACGGGTGAACGGGTTGCCCTGGGTACCCGGACCTGGGAGGTAGCGGGACGATATTCGGGCATCTCTTTCTGCAATGACTTCAAGTTGTGCGTGTAGGTCGCCGACATTGGTGGAATGTTCTGGATCGGCGTGAAGATCGTTCCCAGTGCCGTCAAAGTTGGCAAAGAAGATCCTTACGTGCGGGTTGCCCACATTAATGAGGCGCGGGACATTCATTCTCGATAACTCTGAACGCGCACTCGCGTACCAGATTTCGTCGATTTGCGTCATTGAGTCCGTCGTGACGCCATCCTGCAAGAGGCCGCTCGGCCCCATCCTATGCTTCTCAACCACGTCCGTATGTCCTCAAAAATTCCTGGTGAAAGCGAGCACAACATCGTGGCGCATGTCGCTGTACGGGTTGCTTGGCACAATTGGGTGGCGCAGAAAAACCATGGCCCTCATGTACACACTGATCGTTCGGTTATCGACGACCAAGATGATGCCGGGATCAGGAAAATGTCGATCTAGGGCGACGTCGCTTACATCTAACTCCGGGCCATATAAAATGTATTGGTCCTCGAATATTTCACCGACGTCGACGTTGGCCTCCAAGGGTGTTCCATCTTTGGCTACCCAACTCACGCGGGCGGCCGGAGGGAAATTGGCGATGCCGCCCCAGCTGCCATCAAGACTCCTTCGAATAGCTTCCGTTAGCGGTGGAGAAGGTTTATCGAACTTTGCTGCGTAACGCCGACCATAGATAACCTCGCATTTCAGCGTGTCGTAGCATCTTGCTGAGAAATTGTGCGACGAGAAGGGAACCTTCAACTCACCATTCACGATTCTCGCTTCGCGTTCGCTGTGTTCCTCAGCCATGGCACTTGCTCCGATGCTGGTCATAAATAGTGAGGCGGTAAACGCGCACACGATTCGCATATTTCCAAGGGACTTGCTCCGCGTATCGATCACGTCCGTGTCTCCGCTGTTCCAGATCTCATGGGACCGTTTCGACATGACCAAGGTCCTCCGCTGCATTTTGGACGAGCGCCCGCGTGGCCTGATCGCAGACGCCGTTTGCTTCCACGCCATGCTCCACTTGGAAACCGAGGAGGGCCATGCGGGTGACCGGGCCGAACCGACCGTCCGCTGCGAGAGGCCTGCCGCGCGCGTCGGTGTAGCCGAGCCGTTTCAGATGCGCTTGCAGTTCCATGATGGGAAATCCGCACATCCCCTCGCGCAGCACCGTGGCTTGCGCAGGCTGAGGCAAATTGGGCTTGCGCCTTGTCTGCTTGACCAAGCCCTTGCGTGGCGACGGCCCCAATTCCGCCCTCGTACGCTCGTTAATGATGGCAAGATCGCGCAACAACTGCTGCTCGTAGATTGGATCGTGCATCGAGAGCTTGTGTACGGATTTCAGCGATGAGGCGCGGGCGCCTTCGTCGTGATCGAATGCGTCGTCGGATACATGCGTGGTCATTCCGTGGCCTCGTGTACTTGCGGAAGGATTGGCGGTGTCGTGCGGGTCGATGCTTCGCCAAGGCACGCGAGCGCCCGGCCTTGGGCAGGCGCGATCGCTTTCGGCTTTTCCGCCACGACGCTCAGCGTCCCCTGAGGGTGCACGGCGACCGGCGGCAAACTGGAGCGCGCCTTGAAAGCCTTGTCCTTGAAGAACCAGTTCTTGCGCGCCCGGATGGGTTTACAGCCCTCGTAGAAGATCAGCTCCTCGTCCGCCGGCAGTTCCTTGACCTCCTGCGGGAGCATCAAGGCGCGTCGTTCTTCGATGTGATTGGTCGACACCTGGCGCCCGCCGCCTCCGTGGCTGGTGCTGCGTTGCTGCTTACGCACCGTCTTGTAGCCGAGCATGTCGCTGTATTCGTTGGCGTCCGCCTGCTCGCGCGGCGCGAAGACGATCTGCGCGCCGTGGTTGGTGATGAAATTCTGCGCGTCGTGGTCGCCATAGGCGGCGCGCAACTGCGAGCGGCTTTGCACAATGCACAGGTCGCGTACGCCGTAGCTCGCGGCAATGGAAATACGCTTGGCCCACACATCCACGCGCCCCATGGCCGTGAACTCGTCCATCAGCATGAGCATCTGGTATTTGAGATCGGGTTCCTCGCCCAGTTGCTTGTCGAGGTTGTTGCCGATGACGGTGCTGAAGAAGATGTTGAGGAGCTTGGCGCTCTCATCCAGCTTGTTCGTGGGGATGATGACGTAGAGGGTGGTCAGCTTGCGGCGCAAACTGCGCACGTCGATGTCGGTGGCGTTGGTGGCCGCGGCGAGGATGGGGCTGAGGAATTGCTGCAACGGCGCGTGCATCGATGCCATCACGGACGAGAAGGTCTGCTCGGCCAGCCCGGTGAGATTGGAGAACACGGTGCGGGTCTGTGTGCTGATGAACTGGCGCTTGGGATCCTTGAGCAGCGCCTGAAGCATCGCCATCGTCCCGCCGCCGTCTTCGCCACTGGAGAAGCGCAGCACGCGCTCGAACGAAGGAAACTCGGGATGCGTGTTCGGATCGGGCATGACGCCCTTGCTCGACGCGATCGCGTGGTCCCACGCCTCGAACATGTACGAGACGAACGCCGTGAAGGCAGCGCGGCTTTGCGCGACCCAGAACGGGTCCTGGCCCGCTGCGTCCGGATAAAGGATGGCGGCCATGGTCTGGATTTCGCCGATCCGCCGGGTATGTGGCATGTCGGCGAGCGTCGTCATGGGACTGAAGCGATGCGTCTTGCCGTGCTCGTCGTAGGGCGCCCAGATACGGACGTGTTGGCCCTTGGATTCGCGCCAGCCGCTGGTGGCCTTGTACAACTCGCCCTTCAGGTCGAGCACCACCATCGAGTGCTCATAGGACAGCAGGACCGGGATGGCGATGCTGGTGGTCTTGCCGGAGCGCGTTGGGCTGATGGTGATGACATGCTGTGCGCCACCGAGCCACAGCTCGCGCCCCTTGTATTTGCCGATCAGGATGCTTTGCGGTGTCTGGGTAAACAGGCCTGCCTTCCTGAGTTCGGCATACCCTGCGAATCGTGCATCGCCATGGGTCGTTTCGCCGCGTGCGCGGAAGCTCAGGACGGCCAGACCCAGCCAGGCAGACAGGGCGCCGCCGAAGCCGAGCGCGCCGCCAAGTTTGATGGTTCCCGCGTAAGGCACGTACGCCGGGAGGTCGATGGCCTGCCAGTACCGCCAATACGTGACCCAGCCAGTCGGCTCGTCGCCCAGCCCGAGAAGGCGCAAGGTGATGACACCCGCCGCGTACTCGCCTGTCACGATTGCGAGGCCGCCGATGACAAGAAGAAACGCCACCTTTGCCTTGCCAGACATGAATCGCGCTCCTTGCGCCACTTGGGCTGCAAAGCATGCCGCAACATGTCGGCAAATCATTGGGTTGCGCCAAATCTCGGCCCACTTTTCAGATTTATTCGATACTCGATGTCAATGCAAAGAGGTCATCGGCCAACATGACTGACGCCACCGGCATCTATAATTTGATCTGAGAATCATTCGCACTTACGATAAGGAACTTTGTTCGTTTCAGGGTCGTCGCTCCATGCGTTGTGTTCCTACCGTTCTCGCCTTGGCTATCGCGGGCGTGCTTGCTGCGCGTCCCGTGCTCGCGCAGGAGGCCGCGCCACCGCCAACCGAGTTGGAAGGGGTCAAGGTCGTCGGCGACTGGCTGGGCGAGGCGGCGCGCAATACGGTGGTGAATCACCCTGGCGCGCGCACCGTCGTGCGCCGCGAGGAATTACGCGAAGCGGGCGCCACGAACCTGCGCGATGCGCTTCGCCGCATTCCTGGTGTGCAGGTGCAGGAAAGCAACGGCACGGGTGGCAGCGACGTCTCGTTGAACGTGGGCGTGCGCGGGTTGACCTCGCGCCTGTCGCCGCGCTCGACCATCCTGCTCGATGGCGTGCCCATCGCCGTGGCGCCGTATGGCCAGCCGCAGGTGTCGATGGCGCCGGTGGGTCTGGGCAATCTCCAGGCCGTGGACGTGGTGCGCGGCGGCGGTTCGGTGCGCTACGGGCCGCAGAACGTCGGCGGCATCATCAACTTCGTGACCCGCGACATTCCGGAGACGTTCGGCGGCAGCGCGGGCGTGCAGTTTCAGGGTGGCAGCCAGGGCGGCATCCGCACGAACAGCAATGCGTTCGTGGGTGGCACCACGGCGAGCGGTCTCGGCGTTGCCTTGCTTTATAACGGCCTGCACGGTCCGGGATTCCGCGAGCGCGAGGACAACGAAAGCATCGACGACGTGATGCTCAAGGCCAAGTACGCGTTCTCCGCCGAGGACACACTGACCGGCAGCGTGCATCACTACGACGGACAGGCCGGCATGCCGGGCGGTCTCGATCAGGCTGACTACGACGCGAATCCGTTTCAATCGCGGCGTCCCTTCGATGACTTCCACGGCCGGCGTACCGATTACGTTTTGAAGTACGCACACGTGGACGACCGCCGCAGCTTCGAAGTGCAGTCGTACTACTCCGACAGTTTTCGGGGCAGCCACATCGAAACGATCACGGAGAACGCGAACGGCAGCTACACGCACCAGTTGAATGCGTACCCGCGGAACTACCACGTGTTTGCGATCGAGCCGCGCTATTCGCAGTTGTTCGACTGGGGACAGGTCACCCACGAGATCGGCATCGGCTATCGCTACACGAACGAAGCCATGCACGAGCGCACGCTGCGCAATGCCAAGTTCGTGTCGAACCTGCCCTATACGCCGTACGACAGCTTCCCGTATGACGCACCCTATGTGCTGTCGGGCAACAACACCGGCAGCAACGAGGCGCATGCGCTCTATATCGACGATGCCATCAACGCGGGTAACTGGACCATCACGCCCGGCATCCGTTACGAGCGCATCGACAGCGAGTGGGAGGCCCATCCCAGCACGACCGTCGTGGTGAAGGGGCCGACCGAGCGGCAGAAGACGTATTCGAAGCCGCTGCCTTCGCTCAACGTGATCTATCACCTGAGCGACGCGCTCAAGCTGTATGCCAACGCCGAGACCTCGTTCGGCTCGCTGCAGTATTTCCAGATCGGCCAGAAGGATTCGAACAACCAGTTCGCCACAGGCCTGAAGCCGGAAACCGCACGAACCTACGAAATCGGCACGCGCTACGACACGTCCGCCTGGGGTGGCGAGGTCTCGTTGTTCCGCATCAATTTCGACCACGAGCTGCAACTGGTGGGCAAGCTGCCCAACGTGCCGGACTCACACGACGGCTGGACCAGCCTCGGTGCCACCACGCACAAGGGTGTGGAATCGGCCGCACACGTGGATCTCGGTGCCTTCGACGACGCACTCAAAGGCCTCACGCTCTGGGGCACGGCGACGTACACGCATGCGTACTACAAGCACGGCTCGTTCGCCGGACGCGATCTTCCGTTCTATTCGCGACGCACGGCTAACGTCGGCCTGCGCTACGGCGTCGCGCAGTGGACATTCAATCTCGATGCGTTCGCGCAATCGCGCCAGCATTCGCCGGGATCGCCCGGCTTCGACCCCGCGCACCCCACCGAGTACGTTACTCAGCCGACGCCCGAGGGCGACCTCGGCGACATCCCGGGCTGGACGACATGGAATGCGCGTGCCGAGTACGCTTTCGGCCCCGCGGCGTCCAACCTGCGTCTCGGCGTCGGCGTGAAGAACCTCACCGATCGGCGCTATTTCACCCGATCGACCGACAACAACGACGGCATCTATGTCGGCATGCCGCGCACGTATTTCGTGCAGGCATCCGTGGACTTCTGAATCGATGACCCTTCGACCGCGCCGCTTCCGCCATGCACTGAAAGTCTTGCACCTGTGGCTCGGGCTCAGCCTGGGCGTGTTGCTGGCGCTGGTCACACTCTCGGGCAGCGTGCTGCTGTTCGAAGATCCTTTGTTCGCGGCGGGCCATCCCGAACTGACATCGCGGCCGTTGCCCGATCTCGCCACGCAGGGGCGCTCGCTGCAGGCGATCCTGGCGTCTCCTGAGGGCAAGGGGCTGCGGGGTCTCAGCTTCCCGGATGCGGAATTGCCGGTATGGGAAGCGCAGCAACGCGGCGGCGATCGCGTCTATTTCGATGCGACGGACGGAACGCAGTTGTTGCAGCGGGCCAAGTCCAGCGATGGGCTGCTGCTTTTGATGGACTGGCATACGCATCTATTGAGCGGCGAGGTGGGCGAGACGGTGCTCGGCTTCGTGGCGTGCACTGGATTGTTCATGCTCTTCTCCGGCGTGTGGCTCTATTGGCCGGGGCGGCAACGCGCGCTCCGGCACCTGAAGCCGCACACGCAGCCGCCCGTGCTGCGCTGGGCCAGTCTGCATCGTTTCGTCGGCGTGGTGGCCCTGCCCCTACTCGTGGTGATGATCGGCACCGGCACGACCATGGCCTACCGCGGTGCCGTGCGCACCGGGCTCGCTGCGGCGTTCGGTGAACGGGCGCCAGCGCGTCCGCCCAAGACTCCGCCGTCGCACGAGTCCATCGACTGGCCCGCCGTGTTGGCCGCCGCACAGGCGGCCGCACCCGATGCCCAGCTCACGCGGCTGATGTTGCCCTCGAAGGACAACGGCACCCTCACGCTCCGCATCCGTCGGCCCGGCGAGTGGAACCCCGCGGGTCGCAGCTCACTCTGGATGGATCCGGTGGCCGTGAAGGTGCTCGGTGGCGACGATGCGACGAAGCTGGGTCCCGGCGGCCGGCTGGCCAATGCGCTGTTCCCGATCCACTCTGCCGCCGTTGGCGGCACGACTTGGCGGGTACTGGCCTGCCTCACCGGCATGCTGCCGATGTTCCTGCTGGTTACGGGGTTTCTCTTCTGGCGAGCACGCCAGCGGCGCCGCTGAGGGGTTCTGCGAGCCGCGCCATATCAGTGCCATAGGTAGCGCCGACGCCTGCCCCGGTCGATGCGTATCGTGGCGCCGGTCCATCAAGGGGAATCCCATGCGCCGACTCGTCTTCGCTCTTGCCATCTGCACCGCCCTGCCCGTCCTCGCCGACGACAACGCCGCATGGACCGAGCCGGTGGCGCCCCATGCGATCTACGGCAACAGCTACTACGTGGGCACCAAGGGGTTGTCCTCGATCCTCATCACCTCGCTACAGGGCCACGTGCTGATCGACGGGACGCTCCCCGAAAACGCCGCGCTCATCGAGGCCAACATCCGGAAGCTCGGATTTCGCGTCGAGGACATCAAGCTCATCCTCAACACGCATGCGCACTCCGACCATGCCGGTGGCATCGCGCAACTGGCGAAGGACAGCGGTGCGACCGTGCGTGCCACTGCGGCGGGCGCACGCGAGATGCGACTGGGAGGCGCCGACCCCACCGATCCGCAATACGTCCGCGGCGGGCCACGGTATCCCGCGGTGAACGCCGTGGGCGACATCGTGGACGGCACGGTGGTCAGGGTGGGGCCGCTGGCACTGACTGCGCACATCACCCCCGGCCATACACCGGGCGGCACGGCCTGGACGTGGCAGGCTTGCGAGGGGTCGTCCTGCAAGACCATTGCGTTCGTCGACAGCCTGTACGCTTTCACGGCCGGCAGCTACCGGTATAGCGATCACCCTGCGTATGTGGCCGAGTTCCGGCAGACCCTCGCGCGTGTGACGACGCTGCCTTGCGACACGCTGATCACACCGCACCCCGAGCAAGGCGAGGGAGAAACCTGCGCCAGCTACGCCGCGGCCGCTCGCGAACGGCTGGACGAGGTACTGGCGAAGGAAGCCAAGCAAGCCAAACCCAGCTCGGCGCACCCATAGCCCGAGGTCGATCGCGGGGACTGAGGCGTCCCTCGCGTCGCAACGTCGCCGACGCCTACCGACGCACGCTTCGCTTATATTGGCGCCGCGGCCAACGCGGCCGCGTTGCCAAGGAAGCATCGCGTGATCGTATCGGACCTGTTTACCCTGCCCGCCTTCGTGGCCTATCTGGCCCTGGGCGCGGTGTATTTCGTGGCCTTCCTGGTCACCTATATCTGGATCACGCCGCAACGCGAGATGGCGCTGATCCGCGACGGCAACCTGTCGGCGGCGATCAGCCTCGGCGGTGCCGCCATCGGCTTCGTCCAACCGCTTGCCAGCGCTATTGCACACAGCGTCAACCTGCTCGATCTAGCGCTATGGGGACTGGTGGCGTGGGTGGTGCAACTGCTCACGCATTTCGTGCTCCGCGTGATCGTGCGCGACCTGCGCGCCAAGATCGAACAGGACGTGCGCTCGGTGGCGCTCTTCGTCGCGGTCGTGGCCGCCTGCATCGGCGCGATCAACGCCGCTGCGATGACCTACTGAGGACCGGGTCATGAGCAAGGACGATTCGCCGCTAACGCCCCGCAAACCCAGCCATGCATCGACCAAGGAAGACGCACGCTTCTCGGTGCAGCCCGGTTATCGCCATCCGTCGTTCCATCCGCCACGCGATCCGCTGCTGCGCCGTCGCTCCCTGGTCGTTGCCGTGGGCATGGCGGGTATGGCGGCCGTCGGTTTCGCCGCGTTCGGTGGCAAGGACGTGCAGCGCAACGGTTACGCCTCGTTGGAAGACTGCGAGCACGACTACGCCACGGGCCAATGCACGCAGGACAAGCCCGTGTCGTCCGGTGGCACCGGCGGCTATCACTACTACGGCCCTTGGTATCGCAGCGACTGGCGCAACGGCCGCGTGGACGGCGATCCAGGCCCAGGGCGCAGCTACGCCAGCGGCGCGAGTGCAGGCTTCGCCGGACACGGCCCCACGAGCCTGGACTTCGGCCGTCGCGGCGGCTTCGGCTCTACCGGACGCGTCTCGGCGCGGGGCAGTTGATGCGTCGCGAACGCATCGAACCTCGAGCGGACTGGCAAGCCCGCGTCGAGGCAATCGGGTTCGGCTTCCACACCGTGGACGGTCAGCCGTACTGGCGCGAAGACGCCTGCTATGTGTTCGACGAACATGCCATCGACACGCTCGAAGCAGCCACGGTGGAACTGCACGGCCTGTGCATGGAGGCGGTGGATCGTATCGTCCGGGCGGGGCGCTACGAGGATCTCGGTCTCGGCGACGCCGCGGCGCGTCTCGCCGAGCGCAGTTGGTTCGATCGCGATCCTGCGCTGTATGGGCGGATGGATCTGTCGTTCGATGGACGCTCGCCACCGAAGCTGCTCGAATACAACGCCGACACGCCGACCTCACTGTTCGAAGCATCGGTCGTGCAGTGGTACTGGCTGGAAGACGTGGCCCCCGATGCCGATCAGTTCAATGCGATCCACGAAGCACTGATCGAGCACTGGCGCGTCGTGGGCGGCGGCGCGCGCATGCACTTCGCCGCGTGCTACGACAACCCGGAGGACGGCACGACCACGGATTACCTGCTCGACACCTGCGCGCAGGCGGGTCTGGATGTGCAGGCGCTGGACATCGAAGAGATCGGCTGGTCGGGCAAGGCATTCATCGACCTGGCCGATCGTCCGATCGATCGTCTGTTCAAGCTGTATCCGTGGGAATGGCTGATGAGCGAGCCGTTCGCCGCGCATATCCCGGCAAGTGGTACGCGCTGGCTCGAACCGCCCTGGAAGATGCTGTTGTCGAACAAGGCGATCCTGCCCTTGCTCTGGGAGTTCTTTCCCGGGCATCCGAACCTTCTGCCCGCCAGCCGGTCGCGCGAAGCGATCGCTGGCACTGCGGTGGTGAAGCCGTATTGGGGCCGCGAAGGCGAGGGCATCGCTGTGCTGGCTCCTGGCGAGCGAGGACACGGTAAGCCGTGTCATATCTACCAGGCGTTCGCGCCGCTGCCGGTGTTCGATGGCAGGCATGCGCTGGTGGGCTCCTGGATCGTGGGCGACACGCCCGTCGGCGTCGGCATGCGCGAGGACGGCGACCTGATCACGCGCAACACGAGTTGCTTCGTGCCGCACCTGTTTCGCTGATCGCTCCGCCGCGGCTCGGTTTCATGCGCTGGTACCATGCGCGGTCTGTCGAAGGAGTTGCCCCATGCCGTTGCCCACCGTCGAACACGAGACTCATGCCGATCCGACCTGGTCGGTGATCTGGCTGCATGGCCTCGGCGCCAGCGGCGACGACTTCGTGCCGATCGTGCCCGAGCTGGTGGACCCGTCCTGGCCCGGCATTCGCTTCGTCTTTCCGCATGCGCCGGTGCGACCCGTCACGGTCAACAATGGCATGCCGATGCGGGCCTGGTACGACATCAAGAGCCTCGGCATCGCCGATCGACAGGACGCCGAAGGCATCCACGCCTCCGTGGCCGACGTGGAGGCATTGATTGCGCGCGAGATCGAACGCGGCATTCCTCCGTCGCACATCGTGCTGGCGGGGTTCTCGCAGGGGGGCGCCATGACGCTGGCCGCGGGGCTGCGGCATCGCGAGACCTTGGGCGGACTGCTCGTGCTCTCGGCGTACCTGCCGCTGCACGAGACCATCGAGGCGGAACGGCACGGTGCCAATCACGCCACGCCGATCTTCTGGGGCCACGGCAGCGCCGACCCGATCGTCCCCATGGCGCTCGGCGAACGGTCGCGGCAGCTCCTGGAAACGCTGGGGCATCGCATCGAGTGGCATAGCTACCCGATGGGTCACCAGGTGAACATGACGGAGATCCAGGACATCCGACATTGGCTGACGGAGCGTTTCGCGACGGTGTGAGTGCGTCCGCCGGGCCGCCGACGGGACCGGCGTCACGGAACACAGCGCGGCCGAGAAGGCCGCTCGACCGACTGTTGCATACTCGCCGCATGTCCAGCCTCGCGCCCCGTACACCCCGGCCACCGTCGGCACCGCTGCCCGATTTCTGCAGCCTGCCGGTGCTGTTCGCATTGCTGCTGGTGGGTGCGCTGACGGTCACGCTGATGTGGCTTGCGCCGGGCAATGACGGCGACCTGCGCGACTACAGCATCGCCGTGTTGTTCACGAGCTGGCTATCGGTGCTGCTCACCGTGGCACTGTGCAAGCTGCGGCCGTGGATGCAGCGCCTGCCATCGCTCTGGCCCTATGCCGCCGTCTGGCTGCTGCTGGTGACGACCGTGGGCGCCAGCGCCGCGCTTCTCGGTTGGATCGACCACAACCTGGGTGCCGGGCTCAGCCCGGCATCGCATTTTGGCTTCGTGCGCGACAGCATGCTCGCGACCGGCCTGCTTGGCGCGGGCCTGCTGCGCTATTTCTATGTCGTGGCGCAGTGGCAGGTACGCGTCGCCGCCGCCGCGCAGGCCCAGGTCGCAGCCTTGCAGGCACGCATCCGGCCGCACTTCCTGTTCAACAGCATGAACGCCGTCGCCGCGCTGATTCGTGTGGACCCCGACGCCGCCGAGCGCACCGTCGAAAACCTCGCCGAACTGTTCCGCGCCGCACTCGGCAGCGATCTCGCTGCGCTGAGTACGCTCGGTGAGGAATGGGCGCTGGTGGATCGCTATCTGGATATCGAGGCCTTGCGACTCGGCGACCGTTTACGCGTGCAACGCGACATCGACGTCCCGGCGGATCTGCCGCTGCCGCACCTGTTGCTGCAGCCGCTGGTAGAGAACGCCATCCGCCATGGCATACAGCCCCTTCGCGAAGGTGGCACGATCCGGCTCGGCGGCACGCGTGTGCCGGGCGGCGTGGAGATCGTGATCGACAATCCGCTGGCCGACGCGCCCGCTGTACCAGGCAACGGCCATGGCCTGCGCAACGTGCGCGAGCGCGTGCGCTTTCACTTCGGCGAGCGGGCGTCGGTGCGGGCGCAGGCCAGCGACGGGCGCTTCGTCGTGACCATGTTTCTTCCGGAGGCTGCGCATGCGCGTCCTGATCGCCGATGACGAACCGCTCGCGAGAGTGCGCCTGCGTGGCCTGCTCGCGCGCCGCACCGACGTGACCGTGGTGGGCGAAGTGGCCGACGGCGACGCGGTGCTGGAGGCCTGCGCCAACTGGAAGCCCGACCTCGTGCTGCTGGACGTGGAGATGCCCGGCCTTTCCGGTACCGCGACCGCACGCCGCCTTGCCACCTTGCCGTCGCCGCCGCAGATCGTGTTCTGCACCGCCTACGAGCAGCACGCGCTCAGCGCATTCGATCTCGGCGCGACCGATTACCTGTTGAAACCGGTACGCGCGGAACGTCTCGACGAGGCCCTCGATCGCGCCGCCGCGCGGCAGCCACCGACGCGTGTGGAGCGCGGCGCGTGGCTGCGTGCCCGCAGCGGCGCGAACGAGGTCCGCGTGCCATTGAGCGACGTGTTCTATCTGCTGGCGGACGAGAAGTACGTCGCCGTGCAGCACGCGGGGGGCACGTGGCTGATCGACGAGTCCCTGCGTCAATTGGAGACCGCGCACGGCGAGCGCTTGGTCCGCCTGCACCGGAACTGCCTCGTTCCGCGAGAGCGTCTGTTGGGGCTTACCACCTTGCCCGACGGTCGCGTGCTGGCCCGCCTTGCTGGCACCGACTTCGCTCCCGAGGTCAGCCGGCGCAATCTGCCGGCGGTTCGCCAGCGGCTCCGCGCACCCGACGCCTGATCGCTTTGCATCCGGCGCTGCGCTGGCGCGTCGTTTGCGGGACAATCGCACGCTTCGCCAAACGCTTGCCCGGATTGACCATGACCGCACCGCTTCGCATCGCCACCCGCAAGAGTGCGCTGGCTCTCTGGCAGGCCGAACACGTGGCCAGCCTGCTGCGCCAGGCGCATCCGGGCCTGCAGGTGGAACTCGTGCCCCTGTCGACGCGTGGCGATGAGATCCTCGACCGGTCGCTCGCCACCATCGGCGGCAAGGGCCTGTTCCTCAAGGAACTGGAGATCGCGATGCTGGAGGACCGCGCCGACATCGCCGTGCATTCGCTCAAGGACGTGCCAGCCGAGCTGGAGCCGGGGTTCGTGCTTTCAGCGATCCTGCCGCGCGCCGACGCCGCGGACGCCTTCATCAGCAACGACTACGCCACACTGATCGACCTGCCGAACGGCGCACGCGTCGGCACGTCGTCGCTGCGCCGCCAGGCACAGCTGCGCGCGCTGCGCCCCGACCTGCAGCTTCTCGACCTGCGCGGCAATGTGAACACGCGCCTGGCGAAGCTGGACGAGGGGCATTACGACGCGATCATCCTCGCCTGCGCCGGCGTCGAACGCCTTGGGCTCGGCGGACGCATCCGCGCTCGACTCGCCAGCCCGGACTGGCTCCCGGCGCCCGGGCAGGGCGCCATCGCCGTGGAATCGCGCGCGACTGACGCCCGCATCAACGCCTACGTGGCCGCACTGATCGACGAGGAAACCCGGATCGCCGTCGAGGCGGAGCGGGCCATGAACGAAAAGCTCGGGGGGAGCTGCGCCGTCGCCATCGGCGCATGGTGCGTCGTTGCCGAGCACGGCCTCACGCTGCATGGCATGGTCGGCAACGCGGCGAGCGGCGAGTTGCTCCGCGCACAGGCCGACAGCCGTGGCGATACGCCGGTGGCGCTCGGCCACGAAGTCGCGGCGATGTTGCTGGCGCAGGGCGCCGAGACCTTCCTCACGCCGCAGCGGTAGCGCCGTCCATCGCGCCCTGGTGCGTCGCGGCAGGGCGGCGAGAAGGCGCCGCGCGATACGTTCGCGTCGCGCCCTTCGCCGCCGCGCGGCTTAGAAGTTGTAGACGAGGTTGGTCGTGGTGAGCTTGTCGGTGCTCTTCGTACCCGGCTGCGTGTCGCTGTTGTAACGGATCTGGTAGCCAACCTTGAGCGCCATCTTCTTCGTCATGCTGACCGAGAGACCGATGTCGTTCTGGTAGTACTGGTTCTTCGAGCCCGCTTCCACCAGCAGCGTGTCTTCCAGTGCGGTGTTGTCGGTGAGGCGGTACTTCGCGTTGATCAGGCCACGGCCGACCACTTCGCTCTCGGCATCCGGCGTGTAGCGCTGGCTGAGCGCATTACCCTCGGCATCGGTCGCCGGCGTGCCATCGGGATTCAATACGGCGCGCGTGGTCGTTGCCGGCTGGTAGCGCTTGAAACCGGGACCGATTTCGAACGACAGCTCCGCGCGCTCGTTCTTCAGCGCGATGTAGCCGTAACCGACCGAGACGATGCCCTGCCACAGGTTGGCACCGAAGTCGTCGTGCTCATAACGGGCCGCCGTAACGATGTAACTGCGCGGATCGAACTTGTAGCCGACCGAGGCGCCCGTGTCGTAGCGGTTGGCCGTGGTGCTGAACTTGTCCACCGTATTGCCGTCGGCATCGGTGACCGATACCTCGCCCTTCGAACGCAGGCCATTGAGGTAGAAGTTGTTCTTCCACACCTCGTTTTCCTGGCTGAGGCCAAGCTTGGCGTTGGCGTTCTCGGAACGGGAGTTGCCGCGGGCCGAGGCAAAACCGAATTCACCGGAGCCCGTCCAGCCGCCATTCTGGGCCGCATTGGCGTTGCCGTCGGTATTGCCGTTGGCGTTGGCGTCCTGGGCCGCCGCCGTGAACGGCAGGGCGGCAAGGACGAGCGTGGCGATAAGAAGTCGTTTCATCGTCTACCCGGATGTGTATGGAAAACCGTCAATGTATTCGGCCGTATGGATGGCCGGCGGCGCGCCCCCCGCGCCATGGATCAATCAGGTCATGCCAGCCGTAAGGCTGGCGTATGCGCGACCGTAGAGTCGCTGTTCGAGGCATTGACCGACAACGCAGCTTAACGCTGCCAGACCGGCCGCCAGCGGATGCGTCGGGCCGGCCGGATGAGCGATCAGAAAGACGCATGGCAGACCGACCGACAACGTCGCCACGGCCAGCCGCCAACCCAGCAAGCCGCCATGACGGAACGATCGCTCGGTTCGCCCCGCCTCGATCAGCTGCCGCAGCGCGCGCCAGCGCATGCCTTCCACCAGTCCCAGCGCCAGCGCCACCGCGAGCAGGACCAGGCGCCACGGATCGAGCGGATCGGCCGGTGCATCATCCTGCAAGGCCACGCAGAGCCAGAACCAGAGGCCACCGGCGAACAGCGCGGCAATCGTCCGCCCCAGTGGCAGCCCGTAGGCGACGGAGGCGACCGTGCCGGACAACCCGCGCGAGGCGCTGCGTGTGGTGTGGATCAAGGTGGCGAGGCTGCAGACCATGAGCGCCGCACCAGCCAGCCGCGTAGCCCAGAAATCGTTGCCGCCGCGGGCAAGCCCGGCCAGGGCGAGCATCGGCAGGAAGTTGACCATGGCGATCATGCCTTCGAGCGTGGGCATCATGCGTTTGACCGGGTTCCAGCCGTGCCAGTCGGGTGCGAACGGTAAGCGCAGGCATGCGGCCAGCAAGCCCGCACCGACGAACACCAGCCCGATCGACAACGGCACGAGTACGTCCCCCCGTCCGTTGGGATACGTGCCCAGGGCCAGCGCCGTACCGAGCACCATCCACAGGCCGTAACCGGTCGCACTGGCCGTTTGCACGACCACCGTGGGGAGGGAAAACAGGGCACGGGCGGGCTCCGCCGCGTCGGACTGGCCCGGGAGGGCCGATGCGACGGGTGGGGCCTCGTTCGGTTCCGCCATGGTCGGGGAAGGCCTTCGGCGAATCGCAAAGCAGCATTTTTGCGCCTTATGGCCTCCGGCGCAAACCGGGCGCCCCACGCCGACGGATCGGGCCGCCGATCGCCCTTGCGCGGTGCCCCTGCCGCCGCCATGCTTCGCGCGTGGATCGCGTAGATACGGGCGTCACGCCAGCGCGGACACACTTCCCGAAGCTCCATCTGCCGGCGACACCCATGGACCGCTACGAGCGCATTCTCACGCTGCACCGACTTTTGAAGTCCGCGCACTATCCAGTGCCGCTGTCGCGGCTCATGGACGAACTGGAATGCTCGCGCGCCACGCTCTACCGCGACGTGGCCTTCCTGCGCGATGCGCTCGGCGCGCCGGTGCAGAGCGTGGCCGGCGAGCAGGCGTCGTTCCGCTACGAATCGGGCGAGGGCGACAGTTTCGAACTGCCTGGGCTATGGCTGACCAGCGACGAGCTGGCCGCACTGATGGCGCTCAACGAACTGATCGGCCGCTCCGATCCCGGCGTGCTCGCGGGCGCGCTGGCGCCGTTCAAGGCGCGCATCGAACGGCTGCTGTCCGACCATGGCAGCGGCAAGGCACTGCCAGTGGATCGCATCCGCGTGATCTCCTGGGGCGCCCGCCGGATGGACCAGCAGGTGTTCCGCATTGTGGCCGGTGCCGTGCTCGAACGGCGTCAGGTCAGCTTCCGTTACCGTGCCCGCACCACCAATTCCGATACCAAGCGCACGGTCTCGCCTCAGCGGCTGACGCATTACCGCGACAACTGGTATCTGGACGTGTGGGACCATGACCGCGAAGCGTTGCGCAGCTTCGCCGTGGACCGTATCGCCGAGCCGCAGGCGCTCGACGCCAAGGCGCGCGACGTGGAAGAGGCCGAACTCAACGATCTGCTGGCATCCAGCTACGGCATCTTTGCCGGCAAGCCGAAGGCATGGGCGACGATCCGCTTTTCGTCGCATGCCGCGCGCTGGGTCGCCGACGAGCACTGGCATTCGCAGCAGAAAGGCGAGTGGTTGTCCGATGGCCGCTACGAATTGAAGGTGCCGTATTCCAATTCGCGCGAACTGCTCATGGACGTGCTCAAGTACGGGCCGGATGCGGAGATCGTCTCGCCGCTGCCCCTGCGCGAGGAAATGAAGATCCTGCTGCAACTGGCGCTGTCTGGATATCAGGCGAACGGCCACCATCATTGAGCGTCACATGAGCGACCTGGATACCCTCGACCCTGGCACGGCGGATGCCACCTCCGGCACCTCGCGACGGCCTCGCGTAGCGCTCGCGCTCGGCGCGGGAGCCGCCAAGGGGCTGGCGCACATCGGCGCGCTCGAGGTTCTGGAAGAACGCGGCTACGAGGTCGCCGCCATCGCGGGTACGTCCATGGGCGCGCTGATCGGCGGTGTCTATGCGATGGGCAAGCTGGACATCTATCGCGACTGGGTGTCCACCCTGGCCAAGTTCGACGTGCTGCGGCTCGTGGACTGGAGTTTTTCCGGGGGCGGATTCATCAAGGGCGACCGGATCATGGCCGCGCTGCGCGAGCTGATCGGCGAGGTCAACATCGAGGAACTGCCGCTGGCCTTTACCGCGGTAGCCACCGACATCGACCGCGAACGCGAGGTATGGCTCACGCGCGGACCGTTGTTCGACGCCATTCGCGCGTCCATCGCCATCCCGACGCTGTTCCGTCCGTACAACCATGAAGGCCGTCGGCTCGTCGATGGCGCGTTGCTCAATCCGCTACCCGTGCTGCCGTTGATGCGCGAGGACGCCGATTACGTGATGGCCGTGAGCGTGGATGGTGCGGCAGAAATGCAGAAACCACCGGAGCGCGACGTCATGGCGGTGCCCGATACGGGCTATGCCGCGCGCATCGGCCGATTGTTCGGCAAGGTGCTGCCGCAGAGCACCGAGCCGAAGGTGCGCGATCCGGGTGCGTTCGACCTGATGACGCAGTCGATGGACCTCATGCAGGCGAATCTGTCTCGCCTGCGTCTCGCGGCGTATCCGCCGGATCTTCTGATCGAGATCCCGCGCAACGTGTCCACGCTGTACGAGTTCTATCGCGCGCGCGAACTCATCGACCTGGGCCGCGAGCGCACCACGCAGGCGTTGGACGCCTGGAAGCCCCGCGCGCTGGCGCTGCGCTGAGCGCGCGACCAGCGTATTCGACCGAGCCTAGATTTCCTCGGTACGCGTCACCTTGGCGCGACGCATCAGCCAGGCCACGCCGCGAAGATCGGCCAGACCCACCCACAGACGATCGAGCATGCCGTACTTCGAGCTGCCGGCCGTGCGCGGCCGATGGCTCACGGGCACGCTCTGGCTCGCGAAACCTGCGCGCTTCACCAGCGCCGGCAGATAGCGGTGCATGTGGTCGAAGTAGGGCAGGCGCAGGAAGGTTTCGCGCTCGAAAAGCTTCAAGCCGCAGCCGGTATCGGGCGTGTCGTCGCGCAGCATGCGCGAGCGCACCGCATTGGCGACCTTCGAGGAAATGCGCTTGTTGAAGCTGTCGCGGCGCGTGACGCGCCAGCCAGCGAACAGTTTCAGATCGGCCGCAGCGCCGGCACGCGCCGCGAGCAGCTTGGGAATATCGGCGGGATCGTTCTGCCCATCGCCATCGAGCGTGGCGATCCACGGCGCGCGCGCGGCGCGAACGCCGTTCCACACGGCAGTGCTCTGCCCGCTGCGCGTCACGTGGCGGATGATTCGCAGTTCCGGGTACTGCGCCTTCGCCGCCGTGAGCACGGCCACGCTGTCGTCGGTACTGTCGTCGTCGACGTAGATGATCTCGAAGTCGATCCGTCCGCGCAGGGCCGATGCAATTTCGGCGAGGAGGGGCGGGATGTTGTCGCGCTCGTTGAAGACGGGCACGACCACGGCGAGGTCGGTCATCGCGGTTCCGGGGCAGGGGGATTGAGGCGGCATTATCGCCCAAGCCGCCAGCGGGGGACACCGTCACCGAATGTGGGGATCGCTATAGCGGCGAGGGAATGTACCTCACGGCTTCATCGCTTCGTAGGCTTCTCGCCGCCATGGCGGCTCCCACAAGGACGAGGAAAGCCTGCCTTCAGATCTGCCCTACCCTCGGCGCCGCCGGCCCCTCGATAGCGGCCCGCCAGCCACGTTCCACCGCGTCCATCGTGCCGCGGCTGGCGCCTTGCGCCATCACAACGAGCGTGCCGCCGCTGAGCGCCACTTGGCGCCCCTCCCAGCCATCGCGGCGGAAATCGGTCGTCTTCGAACTCATCTTGCCGGGCATGTAGAGCGCCACCACGGGCTCGTCGTTCATCCGCGTCACGAGGTGGACCGCGGGGTACGGGCCCACGGTGCAGTCGTGCACGTAGGTAACGCCGGCCGGCGCCGGGCCCTTCAAACGCGTGGCGCGGCCGACGAAACCGGCCTCGACCTGGGCGTCCGTCATCGGCTGGGTGAGGTCCAGTGAGTCCAGTTCCCCGGGCATGTGCGCCACGGCGAGGGCAGGCAGGGAATTGAGGTCGGCCTGACGCCACAGCATGCCGCCGCCCGCCAACCCGATCAGCACCGACGCCGCGAGGGCCATCCAGGTCCGGCGCCGCACGAGCTGGCGACGGCGCTCGCCAGTGGCCTGGGCCAGCAGGATTCGATCGGCCAGACCTTCCGGAATGGCTACGGCCATGGCCGCCTCGATGTCGTCCTCGAAGCGCTGAGCGCGCTGCCAGAAAGCGGCGCAGCCGTCCTTGCAGGCGTCGCGATGGGCGAGCAATTCGGGATCGCGCGAGCGCGGCTCGGCACCGATCCGGCGGCGGAAATCGAGGCAATTCATTTCCGGGCTCCCTCCGCCGCGGCACGTCCACCGAGTAGCGCCTTGAGTCGCTGCCGGGCACGAAACAACTGGGTCATGACCGCGCCGGGCTGCTGACCGGTGCTTTCCGCGATCTCATCGCAGCTCATGCCGCCGAGCACCTGCATGGCCAGCGGGTCGCGGTACTTGTCTGGCAACTTGAGCATGGCCTCGCGCACCTGCGCCGCGTCGCCGCTGCGCTCGGGGCTGGCGAAGGCGGTGTCCTCGGGCACGTTGTCGTCCAGTTCGACGGTGTCCAGGCGCTTGCGCTCGTACAAACGCGCATGTTCGCGGCGCAGGATCGTGATCAGCCACGGCTTGGCCGCCTCCGCGTCGCGCAACGCGTCGAGGTTCTTCCACGCGCGCAGGAACGTCTCCTGGACGAGGTCCTGGGCGACGGTCTCGGAACGCGACAACCAGAAGGCGTAACGGTACAGGTCCGCCGACAGGGCGCGCACCATGGCTTCGTACTGGCGCTGCTTGGGATTCACACCCTCTTTGACCGGAGCCATGGTGGTTCCCTTACAGCGTGTTTCAGCGGACCTTGCTGAGGATGCCGTCCAGCTCGTCGAGGCTGTGGTAGTGGATGACCAGCTTGCCCTTGCCGCCGCGACCATGGGCCACTTCGACACGGGTGGCGAAGCGCTCGGCCAGCTCGCGCTCGAGGTTGGCGATGTTTGGGTCGATGGTGGCGGACTTGGCCTTGCCCTTGGGCGCCAACTGCGCCTTGCGCGCGGCCTCTTCCAGTTCGCGCACGGTCCAACCGTTACGCGCCGCTTCCAGGGCGAGCGGTTCCGCGACCGTGGCCGGAAGGGTCAGCAGCGCACGGGCATGGCCCATTTCCAGCTTGCTCTCGTCGAGCAGTTGCTTGATCGACGCCGGAAGCTCCATGAGGCGGAGCAGGTTCGACACCGCGGCACGCGAGCGGCCAACGGCGTCGGCGGCCTGCTGGTGGGTAAGGTCGAATTCGTCGATCAGGCGCTGGAGGGCCTGCGCTTCTTCCAGCGGGGTGAGTTCCTGGCGCTGGATGTTCTCGATCAGCGCCATGGCGAGCACGGACTGCTCGGGCACGTCCTTGACCAGCGCCGGGATCTCACTCATCGACGCGCGCTGCGCCGCGCGCCAGCGACGTTCGCCCGCAATGAGTTCGTAGCTGTTCTTGCCGATGGCGCGGACCACCACGGGCTGGATCAGGCCCTGCGCCTTGATCGAGGCGGCCAGCTCATCGAGCGCCTCGTCGTTCCAGTGGCGGCGCGGCTGGTACTTACCGGCCTGGATCTGCTGGATCGGCAGGGTGCGCAGTTCGCCTTCCTGCTCGATGATCGACGGCGCGGCAGCGGGACCGGCGCCACCGCCGAGCAGGGCGTCGAGGCCACGGCCGAGTCCACGTTTCTTCGCTGCTGCCATGGATTGCTGTTCCTTAAGGAGTCGTCGGAGCGGCGCCCGGTGCGGCTTCATCGAGCTCGCTCGCGGTGTCGCCGCCCTGTGCATTCAGCACGCGCTCGCGGCGGATGATCTCGCCCGCCAGACCGATATAGGCGATAGCGCCGCGCGAACCGCGATCGTACAGATGGATCGGCTGACCATGGCTGGGCGCCTCGGCCAGACGCACGTTGCGCGGGATGATCGAGCGCAGCACCTTGTCGCCGAAATGCTGGGTGAGCTGGGCCGACACCTCGTTGCCGAGGTTGTTGCGCACGTCGTACATCGTGCGCAGCAGGCCTTCCACTTCCAACCGCGGGTTCAGGCGCTGGCGCACGGCCTCGATGGTATCGAGCAGGCTCGACAGACCTTCGAGCGCGAAATACTCGCATTGCACGGGGATCAGCACGCCATCGGCGGCCGTCAGCGCATTCAGCGTGAGCAGGTGCAGCGACGGAGGGCAGTCGATCAGGATGGTGTCGTAACGGTCCGCGACCTTCGCGAGCTGTTCCTTCAGGCGCTGCTCGCGGGCGAGGCCGTCCATCAGCTTCAACTCGGCAGCCGTCAGGTCACCGTTGCCGGGAAGCAGGTCAAAGCCCGCCTCCGTGCGGACCAGCACGTCGGCGATCGCGGCTTCGCCCAGCAGCACTTCGCAGCCGTTCGGCTTGGTCTCGTGCTTGTCCACGCCCGACGCCATCGTGGCATTGCCCTGGGGATCGAAATCGACGAGCAGCACCTTGCGCTTCGCAGCGGCCAGCGCCGCAGCGAGGTTCACGGAGGTGGTGGTCTTGCCGACGCCGCCCTTCTGATTGGCGACTGCGATGATGCGGGCCATGGGTTACCGGTAGCTACCGTGCGCGGAAAGGGCGTTAGGTTAGCATCGACCGGGCGCCCTTGTGCCCGGAGGGCTCGCCGGTGCCTGGTAGTACTCGTCGACTTCGTGCTACTCGGAAGGCGTCGTAACTCCTGGGACCGGCGGCTAGCGGCTCACCTGAGTCCCTACTCCATCGCGATAATCGGCAACGCATTCAGCTCTGCGGATTTGCAATATAGCTAGAGGGAGCTAGCCCTTGGGCGCTTGAGGGGCGGTTATGCTCCAATCCGTTGAAGGCCCATCTGGGGAGGCCTTGACGATGGGAATGGGGACCTGTAGTAACGGCAAGACAATTTTTGATGTTGCTTTTAGGCCGGCAAGGCCACCATCCAAAATGGTCATTCAATAAGAAATGGCTTACACCGAGTGCTTCAGGGGGCTGAGAGCATGCGCTTGTCGGGAATAGCATTATTAGTAGCTATCGGATTCTCATCACCTGCTGCTCAAGCGGCAAAGACGGTCACTTACTATTACTCCGATCCACAGGGCACGCCACTCGCAAAGGCCGATGGGGCAGGAAACATAACTGGGGTGTTTGATTACCACCCTTACGGTGCCGATGCATCTAACGCAACCGTTGGCGAAAGAGGCATCGCCTATACAGGGCACGTGGCCGACGAAGAGACGGACCTCATTTACATGTAGGCTAGATTTTATGATCCTGGTACGGGCAGGTTTTTATCACTGGATCCACAGGGCATGCAGGCCGCCGTCGGCAACATTTTCTTCGCCAACCGATTTGCCTATGCGAACAACTCACCAATTCGCTATTCCGACGATCATGGTGATCGACCAGGCGACCACTTTCGATCACCTCAAGCGGCGGCTTTGGACGCCTTGAAGTACATCAACGATCGGTCGATTGCAGAGAATGCTGAGTTTCAAGGGTACATAGTGGTATCTGGCGAGAACGACTTTATTGCTACCGAGCCGGTCAGACTATCGATTGACGGTGGAAGTACTGATGCAACTCCGCCGGGTGCGATCGGCGATTACCATACTCATGGTGACTGGACGACCGGAACGAAAGGCAACCTTGTCCGAACCAATGATCCTTCGAAAGACAGCGTCAATAGCGCGCACTTTTCAAAAGAAGACATAGCTCGGTATATCGCCTTAGCTTCGATGCTAAGTCATCAATATCGGGGATACCTTGGCACGCCAGCAAGAAGCTACCTATTCTTCGACGCCACAACGCGCGCGTCAGGTGATCTACAGAAGGTTGTGGATGCAGAACAGAAGTCATGGGAAGAGAAGGAGCGTATTCGCCAAGAGATGAGCCCTGATAGGGATCGGCCCCATGGATAAGCATGCCCGCTTTAGCCTTGTTTTCTCGTTGGTGCAGTTAACGCTGGCCGGGGGCGCCCTAGCCCAGTCGATGCCAGTCCTTTCCCCCATTCCCAAAGAACTGGCGACAGGCTATGGGCCGCGCATGGAGTCGTGCGACGCTGTCGATTGCAACGTGAGCGCTGCGCAGATCAGGGCTTTCGACAAGGCACGCGGGCTTTATGTCCACGATGCAATCGCGGCGCCGACGTACTCGATAGTTTTCGGGCAGGAGAGCGGGGACATCGCTGTCACTTTCATCCCCTCCCCACTTGGCACGCGCGGACGAGCCGTGACTTATGTGTTCGACGCGTCCGGCGCTGAAATGAAGCGGAGCTACATCAACCGTTGATGTGATCCCGCTTGGGCGCGGCGAATGACCACGAGGTGACGTTCGCCATCGACGCCCGGTACGGCAAGCGTGTGGATCGCGTCCACGCGGAACCCTTCGGGCACGCCGTCCAGTTCTTCCGCCGGATGACGGCCCTTCATGGCGAGCCAGATGCCGTTCGGTGCCAGCAGGTGGCCACCCCAGCCGAGCATGTCGGCCAGCGAGGCGAAGGCGCGAGCGGTGATGCACTCGAACGCGCCTTCCACGTCCTCCACGCGGCTTTGCTCGGCACGTGCGTTCGCGAGCTTCAACGAGCGGATCGCCTCGCGCAGGAAGCGGACCTTCTTGCCATTGGAGTCCACCATCAGCACCTCGCGCGCAGGCTCCGCGATGGCGAGCGGAATACCCGGGAGCCCCGGACCCGTGCCGAGGTCGGCCAGCGATCGGCCTTGCACATAGGGGAGGATCGCCAGCGAGTCGAGCAGGTGACGCGCGATCATCGCCTGATCGTCGCGCACGGCGGTCAGGTTATAGGCGGCGTTCCAGCGTTCGAGCAGCTCGCGGTAGTCGAGCAGACGCTCGATGGCCCCGTCCGGCAAGGCGATGCCCAGCGTGGACACACCGTTTTCGAGTTGAGCTTTGAGGGTTTCGCGCGCGGTCATGCCGTCGTGGGATCGGGCGGGGGGGGCGCAAAGTATGGAAGCGCCGGCGCGATGGCGCCAGCGTGGAATCAGGCGGCGTCGAGTTCGACGCGAGTCACGAGCATGCCGCGCGCACGGAGCGAGCCGTTCATGGCGTGCTTGAGCTGCGTGCCGACGGCACGGCGGTCGGCCTGGTGCGCGGTGCTGGCGTCGCGCAGGGCGGCCACCACGTTGGTGCGGATCAGTTCCGGCGCCTCGTCGATCACTTCGTCGGCGACTTCGGGCTCGAGCACCTGCCAGTAGACGGTGCCGCCCTCGAAGCGCAGCACCTGACCACCGAGATCGATCTTGTGGGCGACGCGATCGAGCACCGGCAGTACCACGTGGGTACCGGCGGTCAGCAGGGCGGGGCCACGACCAAGACGGCGCACGCTGTAGACCTGACCCTCGGGAATGCGTCGGACCGAAGCCATCGCGAAGGCGAAGGCAAGGACGGTCGTGGCAATGAGGGCGGTGGTCAACATGGCTGCTACATCAAGGTGTTATCGAATGTTCCTGTCGCATCGCAGAGCGAGATGGCCCATGGCGATGATCGGTGGGGTGTTAATCCTAATTTAACGAGGCCACTTAACGCTAGTTTCACCGCAACCCCGTATTCAGTTAACGGTTGGGTTGGTCAAAACTTGAGCAGTGGCGAATTTGACCGCAGGGGTGCAGATGATAATAATTATCAATCAATCCCTACGGTCCCGCCCATGGATGTCCTCGGCTGCGTGGCGGCCTTCGCCGCTATCGCGTTCTTCTATCTCGCCTCTTCCCAGCAGCGTCTGCTGCGTCAGCCGTTAGGGCGTGGGGCGCGCTTGGCGGCCGCCGCGCTCGCCGTCGTCGCCGTCCTGGCCTGGGTGGCGAGCGCGACGTCGCTGCCGGGCTTCTTCGCGGCGCTGACCGCGCTGATGCTGGGCGCGGTCGCCCTGCCTTATCTGGTCTGGCTGGTCCGACCCGCCGCCGAGCGGAGTCGGCGCTGATGCTCGCCAAGACCCTTGCCGGCATCCTGCTCGGCCTCCCGCTATCCATGGCCTTGATTTCCCTGGCGATCTGGCTGTGGCCCGGATCGAGCGAGGCCGTGGTCATACCGATGCTGGTCGCGTTCTTCCCGCTCTGGACCGGCGTGATGGCTGCCACATTTCTCTTTACCAGCGGTGCCCGTGCGTGGGCGTGGCTGGCCGTGGCGAATCTCGGCGCGTTTGCCGCGCTCTACCTCGCCAAGCAGACGATGCCGGGGCTGTGAACCCATGAAGACGTCCACGCTCCGCACCTTCACCACCGTACACACCTGGACCGGTCTGCTCGCCGGCTTCGCCTTGTTCGTCGCCTTCTATGCCGGCGCGCTGACGATGTTTCACGAGGAGATCGACATCTGGGCCATGCCGCATGCGGAGGAAGCGCGGGCCGACAGCATGGATCGCGCGCATGCGCTGCTGGCCGACATCGTCGCGAAGCATCCCGCGGCACGCGAGCAGATCGGCGTGACCTTCCCCGCCGACCACCCATCCCATGAGGTGACGGCGTACTGGATGGACAAGGACGGCTGGAAGACGCAGACACTCGACAGCGGCGCGCCGCATGACGCCGAGGACCACGAACACGGTCTGGCCGACTTCGTCTACGAACTGCACTACGACCTCGGCATTCCCAAGGTCGGCATTTACTTGATGGGTGTCGTCAGCGTGATCTACGGCCTGGCCTTGGTGACCGGCCTGTTGATCCACCTGCCCCACCTGCTGCGCGATCTGTTCGCGCTTCGCCCCGGCCACAACCTGAAGCGGCTGTGGCAGGACGCGCACAACGTGATCGGCATCCTCAGCCTGCCCTTCCACATCATTTTCGCGGTGACCGGCGCGCTGCTGTGTCTCTCGCTGGTGACGTTGATGGCTTTCAACACGCTGACGTTCGGCGGCAAGCTCATGCCTGCGTACGACCGTGCGACCAGTGCAATGCCCGCCACGCAAGACAAAGGCGGTACGGCCACGATGCTGTCCCCGGCCGAGCTGGGTGCACGTGCGCGGCAGGCCGCGCTCGCGGCCGGTGCTGCCGACTTCTCGCCGGATTACATGCGTTACGTGCATTACGGGCGACAAGGCGCGACGGCGGAAGTCCGCGGAACGTCCACGAAGGCGCTGGGCGAATACGGTGCCGTGGCGCTCGATGCGATCGACGGGCGCGTGCTCAATCTTCAACTGGCGGGTGCGCGCGACGCGAACCACGCGACGCATTCGGCCATCTTCGGCCTGCACTTCGGCACCTTCGGCGGTCTCTCGCTGCGCTGGCTCTATTTCCTGCTCGGTCTTGCCGGCGCCTTCCTGTTCTATTCGGGCAACTTGCTCTACGTCGAAACCCGGCGCAAACGCCGGCATGCGGATCAGCCGCGAAAGGTGCGTGCGATGGCGATCGCCACCGTGGGTATCTGCCTCGGCACCTGCCTTGGCGTCTCGGTCGCGTTTCTCGCCAACCTGCTGGGACCGTTGGCGGGGGCGGAACCCAACGCCGTGGTGAAGCCGACGTTCTTCGCCGTGGTCGCCGCGGCCATCGGCTGGACGCTGTGGCGCCAACCGGCTCGCGCGGCCGTCGATCTGCTGTTCGCCACGGCCATCGCCAGCGCGGCCGTAGGCCTGCTTGACGTAGCGCTCCACAGCGACCGACTCCTGCGCAGCCTGGCCGAAGGACGCTATGCCGTGATCGGCACCGATCTCGTTGCGATCGCCATGGGTGTAGGCTTCGCCTGGCTCGGCGTGGCGACACGACGTCGTGGACGCGAAGGCGATCCCTGCAGCATCTGGGCCTGGCCCCGCGCTCCCGAACCCGCGCGCTGAGTCGTCACGACGGGCTCAAGTGGCCCGATTCTCTGCGTCTGCGCGCGTATTTGACCGAATGTAATCGTTTACGTAGCATGCGCGCAAATCGCCTGGAGCGCGTTGCATGAGCTCAAAAAAAGTGGACATCGACTCGTTGATTGCCAAGATGTCCCTTCCCCAGAAACTGGGGCAGTTGACGGTACTTGCCGACGCGCTCAGGCCGTTCGCCTTCGACGTGAATCCGGACACGTTCCCGTGGCCGCCGGATGTCGTGAGCGACATGATCCGTAAGGGGGAAATCGGCGCACTGTTCAACGGTGTCGGCGCTCGCGAGGGTTACGACCTGCAGCGCATGGCCGTCGAGGAAAGCCCTCACGGTATTCCACTGCTGCTGGGTGCCGACGTGATCCACGGCATGCGTACGATGTTCCCGATCCCGCTCGGCGAGGCCGCCAGCTTCGAACCGGCCCTGGCGGAACGCACCGCGCGCGCCGCGGCGGTGGAAGCAACGGCAGAAGGGCTGCATTGGACGTACGCGCCCATGGTCGACATCGCGCGCGATCAGCGCTGGGGTCGCGTTGCCGAAACGGCCGGTGAGGACACGCACCTGTGCAGCGTCTTCGCTGCCGCGCGCGTGCGCGGCTTCCAGGGCCCGCATCTGGACGCCGACGACTCGATGCTCGCCACGCCCAAGCATTTCGCGGCGTATGGCGCGGCCGCGGCCGGGCTCGACTACAGCGGCGCGGACATTTCCGAGCAGACGCTGCGTGAAGTGCACCTGCCGCCGTTCCGCGCCGCGATCGACGCAGGCGCGTTGTCGATCATGAGCGCCTTCAACGACGTCAACGGCGTGCCCGCCACGGCAAATCGCCATCTGTTGACCACCGTGCTGCGCGACGAGTGGGGCTTCGAAGGTTTCGTGGTGTCCGATTACACGTCGGATTTCGAGCTGATCGATCACGGCTTTGCGGAAGACGAAAAACACGCGGCGCAACTGAGCCTCAATGCCGGCCTCGACATGAGCATGCAGAGCGGCGTGTTCATGAAGCATCTTGCCGATTGCGTTGCCGATGGCAGCGTCTCCATGGCGACCATCGACGAAGCCGTTCGCCGCGTTCTGACGGTCAAGCAGCGCATGGGGCTTTTCGAGAATCCCTACCGCTCGCTGCGCGAAAGCGATCAGCCACCGCCGTGGATCGCGGAACACGATGAACTCGCCCGCGATGCCGCCCGGCGTTCGGTGGTCATGCTGCGTAACGATGGCGTGCTTCCCCTGTCGCGCGACACCTCCCGCATCGCGCTGATCGGCCCCTTTGCCGAGGACACCGAAAACCTCGACGGCTGCTGGAGCATCTTCAGCGACCGCTCGCGCAGCATCGATCTGGTGACGGGCCTGCGCGCCGCCATGGGTGACGGTAGCCGGCTCGACATCGTGCAGGGCTCGGGCATCGACACCGATCTGGACGGCGGCATCGATGCGGCGGTGGCTGCCGCCTCGTCAGCTGATGTGGTGCTGCTGGCGGTCGGCGAGCCGGCCAGCTATTCGGGCGAGGCGCAATCGCGCACGCAGATCGTGCTGCCGGATGCCCAGCGCCGCCTCATTGCCGCGGTACGTGCCACGGGCACGCCGGTGGTGCTGCTGCTGCGCACGGGTCGCGCACTGGCACTCGATGACGAGGCCTGCGCATCCAACGCCATCCTGCTCACCTGGTTCCTTGGCACGCAGACGGGCCACGCCATTGCCGACATCGTGTTCGGCGACTACAGCCCGTCCGGTCGCCTGCCGATCAGTTTTCCGCGCGACGCCGGGCAGCAGCCGTTCTATTACAACCACCTCGCCTCCGGGCGACCGTACCGCGCGGGCGGCCCCGAAGCGTTCCGCACGCGCTGGCGCGAAACCCCCAACGAAGCGCGCTTCCCATTCGGCCATGGCCTGGGCTACGCCCCGATCCGCTACAGCACGCCGCGGATCGACACGGCGTCCATGCCCTGGGACGGCCAGGTGGTGGTCGAGGTGGACATCACCAACGAGGGCAGCGTCGCGGGCGAGGAAGTGGTGCAGCTCTACATCCGCGATCGGGTCGGAAGCCGCGTGCGCCCGATCCGTGAACTGAAAGGCTTTCAGAAGATCCGCCTCGATGCGGGAGAGTCGGCCAGGGTTTCGTTCCGGATCGACCGGGCCATGCTGGCGTTCTGCCGCGCCGACGGCGCGTTCGACGCCGAGCCGGGCTGGTTCGACGCGTGGATCGCGCCGTCCTCGACTGCCGGAGAGCCGGTGGCCTTCGCCCTGATGCCAGCCGGTTGATCGCGTTAAACCTTCACGATTGATCTGAAGAGGCGGCCGAAAGGCCGCCTCTTTGTTATGAGCCATGCGGACTGCGACGAACGATCGTTTGCGCAGTGCAGCATGACACCGCAGAAGCTTGCGACGCTGCAACAGCGGCTTTTTCCCGCATTTTCAGGGCGCAAATAATGCGGCAGTGCAGCGACGAAAGGCCTTAAGCGACCCTTTACAGCGTTTGATGAAAACGTTTACGTTTCGCCACCAGGGCGCCCTAGACGATCCAGAGGCAAAGCACACGCATGGCCGTAACCATCAAAGATGTTGCCCGCATGGCCAATGTCTCGGTAGCGTCGGTATCGCGCGCCTTGAACGGCAATGGCGGTGTCACGCCGGAGACCCAGGCACGCATTCGCGAGGCTGCCGCACGGCTGCATTACGTGCCGCACAATGCCGCGCGTAGCCTCATCACCCGGCGTACGAACACGATCGGCGCCTTGCTGCCCGATCTGCATGGCGCCTTCTTCTCCGAATTGATCCGCGGCATCGATCTCGCCGCCCGTTCGCGTGGCCTGTACCTGCTGGTCTCCAGCTCGCACGGCGACGCCACCGAGGCGGCGGTCGCCCTGCGCGCGATGCAGGGTCGCGTGGACGGCCTGCTGGTGATGTCGCCGCACGCCGACGAGGCCTTCCTCGACGAGAACCTGCCGACCTCCCTGCCCACGGTGCTGATCAACAGCCACGTGCGCTCCGATCGCCACGCCTCGCTCGACGTCGACGACTTCGGTGGTGCTCACGCCATGACCGAGCATCTGATCGGACTGGGCCGTAAGCGCATCGTCTTCATCGCCGGTCCGGAAGTGAACCACGACGTGCAGGAGCGCATCCGCGGCTATCGCGAGGCGCTCAACGCTGCGGGCATGGGCGACCGTGCCGCCGTACTGCCGGGCGACTTCACCGAGGAATCGGGCTACCAAGCGGGCAAGCAGGCGCTGGCGATGGTGCCGCGACCGGATGCGATCTTCGCCGCCAACGACATGATGGCCATCGGCTGCCTTTCGGCCTTGTCCGAAGCGCAGGTGCGTACGCCGCAGGACATCGCTGTGGTCGGTTTCGACGACATTCCGATGGCGCGCTACGTCACGCCGTCGCTCACCACCGTACGCATCCGCATCGCCGAACTGGGCGAGGCCGCGCTGGAACGGCTGGTCCAGATGATTGAAACCCCCGAGGACGAAGCGCCGCGACCGCGCGCCGTCGTCGGTACCGAACTCGTCGTCCGCGCCTCGTGCGGCGGTAGCGACATGGCACGACGACGAGCCTGACGCTTCGTCGTAGGACACGGCTTGCCGGGCCGTGGATGGGAATCCCAGGACGGCGTCACTTCAGGACACCGCTAGAAACATCGGTCCGCACCTGCGGAACGGGCAGATACACGGGGACATAACGCTTCCAAGAGTGGCTCGACCACCCGCGAATCGACGGCAACGCCGATCACCGTGCATCACGCCCACGGGCCGGAACACACACAGAAGACATTTCGGGAGAGGGGAACAATGAAAGCCTCGATGCAGTTGAAGAAAAAGATGCTAGCCGGCGTCATCACCGCGACGGTTGCCGCCGGCGTGATGGCACCTACCGCGTACGCGCAGTCGGCCATCGCCACCTTGCGCGGCAAGGCCAAGCCCGGCGCCACCGTTACTGCGTTCAATTCGCAGACCGGCCTGAGCCGCAAGGCCGTTGCCGGCGCCGACGGTAGCTACGTGATCAACGGCCTGCCGCCGGCCACCTACCAGGTGGATGCCGGCCCGGGCACGCAGCAGAGCGTGACGCTCACCGTGGCCTCGACCGCCACGCTGAACCTCGCGGCCCCTGCAGCCGCCGCACCGGCCGATGCCAGCGCCGCCACCTCGATGGAAGGCGTGACGGTGAATGCCACCACGCTGACCGAAGTGCGCACGCCGGAAGTCGCGAAGACGATCTCGCTGCGCCAGATCCAGACGATTCCGCAGGTCTCGCGCAACTTCCTCGAATTCGCCGACACCGTGCCCGGCATGGTCTTCAGCGTCGACGCGCAGGGCCACACGTCGCTGCGCGGCGGTGCGCAGAACGACAGCTCGGTCAACGTCTTCATCGACGGCGTGGGCCAGAAGAGCTACGTGAAGGCAGGCGGTGTCTCGGGCCAGGTGAACAGCCAAGGCAACCCGTTCCCGCAGCTCGCCATCGGCGAGTACAAGGTCATCACCTCGAACTACAAGGCCGAGTACGACCAGGTGTCGTCCGCCGCGATCACGGCGGAAACCAAGTCGGGTACCAACGAGTTCCACGGCGAGACCTTCTACACCTACACCTCGGACAAGTACCGCAGCCGCACGCCTTCGGAAGAAGACGGCGACAAGACGCGTTCGTTCGAGAAGGAATACGGCTTTGCGCTCGGCGGTCCGATCATCAAGGACCAGATGCACTTCTTCGTGACCTTCGAGCAGAAGAAGTTCGACACGCCGATCACGGTCACCCCCGGTTCCGACGTGCCCGCCAGCGCGATCGGCCTGCTGCCCGCCGCTGCCCAGGCCGAGCTTGGCCCGGCGAACCTGCCGTTCGATGAAAAGTTGTACTTCGGCAAGATCGACTGGGAATTCTCCGACCGCGATCGCATCGAGATCAGCACACAGGTCCGCCGCGAGACCCAGGCCGACAACATCGGTGCGGGCCAGTCGCGTTCGCAGTCCATCACCACGGAAAACCACGACACCCGCGGCACCTTCCGTTGGCAGCACAGCGGTGACTGGTACTTCAACGAGTTCAAGGCCTCGTACGAGAACTCGTCGAACGATCCGCTGCCGCTCAACTACGGCAACGGCTATAACTACACGTGGCGTCCGCTCAACGACGCAACGATCATCGGCACCGGTGCGGCCTCGGCGCTGGCGACGCAGATCAAGGGCCAGGAAGGTCCGATGATCTCGGACGACTTCACCTTCAACGACCTCACCTGGCACGGCGATCACATCGTCAAGGTCGGCTACAAGTACAAGGACGTGACGCTGCACGCCCAGGATGCGCAGAACACCAATCCGCAGTTCTTCTACAACGTCACGCCGGACGGCGGCACGGAAGCGGTGCCTTATCGCGCGCAGTTCTCCAATCCGGTGCCGGGCCTGAATCCGATCGCGGAAACGAACAGCAAGCAGTACGGCGCGTACATTCAGGACGACTGGTCGTTGAACGACCACCTCACGCTGAACCTCGGCGTGCGCTGGGACAAGGAAAAGACCCCGTCGTATCTCGACTATGTGACGCCGCAGAACGTGATCGACGGCTTCAACTCGCTGGACGAGAACGCGCAGGCCCAGTTCCCCGGCCAGACCTATGCGCAGACGCTGGCAAAGGGCGGCATCAACTACCAGGACTACATCAGCAACGGCCACAACCGCCACGCGCAGAACCAGTGGGCCCCGCGCCTCGGTTTTTCGTATGACTTGTTCGCGGACGAAGAGCACGTGATCCATGGTGGTGCCGGTCGTTCCTACGACCGCAATCTGTATGACTACCTGCAGCTGGAGCAGACCAAGTCGGCCCTGCCTTACCAGGAAATCCTGTTCAACCTTCCCGATCGACCCTGCACGGTCGGTCCGAACACGAACTGCGTGAACTGGGATCCGGCTTACTTGAACGGCCTTCAGAATCTGCAGGGGCTCGTCGCTGGCACCAATAAGGGCCAGGAAGTCGACATGCTCAACAACAATCTGAAAGCGCCGTACTCGGACCAGTTCAGCATTGGTATGTCGAACAAGCTCGGCGACTGGAACACGGACGCGACCATTACCCGCGTGCTGTCGTATGACGGCTTTGCCTTCACGCTGGGCAATCGCTATCCGGACGGTTCGTTCTTCCAGAACGGTTCGCAGCCGTGGGGCAACGGCATCCCGGGCTTCGGCTCGATGATCGTCGGCAACAACGGCATCCGCACGCGCACCACGCAGGTGCTGCTGTCGGCCGACAAGCCGTACTCGCGTGAGTCGGGCTGGAGCGCCAACTTCGCGTACACCTATACCCGCGCGAAGCAGAACCGCGATATCGGTGAGCATTACTCATTCGACGAGCCGACCATCGGTGCCTACCCGTTCATCACCTCGAACGCTGCGTCCAAGCATCGTTTCGTGGCAACCGGCTCGCTCGACGGTCCGTGGGGCTTCACCTTCTCGGCAAAGCTGACGCTGGCGACGCCGCTGCCCTGGAACGGTGCGGTGGGCTATGGCAACGGCTACATCTTCCCGACCGGCGAGAGCGCGCGTCCGATGGCCTATACGCCGCCGGGTTCCAAGTTCCTCGTGGGCGGCAAGATCTGGGGTTATCGCGACATCGACCTACAGGCCACCAAGGATTTCCCGATCAACGACAACGATCAGACGAAGTTCTACATCCGCTTCGATATCCTGAACGTGTTCAACTGGAAGAACCTCGTGGACTACAACACGAACTTCGTGGTGAACGGCGCACCTAACACGAACAACCCGGTCGTCTTCAACAAGAAGGGCAACATCCAGTTCGTGCCGCGCACTGCGCGCTTCACGGCGGGCTTCAAGTTCTAAGCGTTCCACCGGCGTATCCGGCGACCTCGCCGGATACGCCGTCATTTTTAGCGCCCGTGCGTCTCCCCGCGGGCGCCTTTTCTCTTTGATCCATGCGTGAGTTGCCATGAGCTACGGCATCACCCCAATCGTCATCGTCGGTGGCGGAACCGCGGGCTGGATGGCGGCCGCGGCGCTGGCACGCGTGCTGGGCAAGCGGGCTACCGTTCGTCTGGTGGAATCCGAGGACATCGGAACCGTCGGCGTCGGCGAAGCCACCGTCCCGCACATCAAGGCATTCAACAACCTGTTGGGCATCAACGAAGCGGACTTCGTGATGCGCACGCAGGGCACCTTCAAGCTCGGCATTCAGTTCAACGACTGGACGCGGCCGGGCGACTCGTACGTCCATGGCTTCGGCACGATGGGCCACGATCTTGGCCTGACGCCGTTTCATCAGTTCTGGATCAAAGGGCGGCTGGCGGGTCTCGCTGCCGACCTGCACGATTATTCCGTCAACACCGTCGCGGCGACCCGGGGCAAGTTTTTGCCCGCGCCGACCGACGTGCCCGCCAGCAATCCACTGAGCGGCATGGCTTATGCCTATCATTTCGACGCCTCGCTCTACGCCCGCTACCTGCGCGAGTACAGCGAAGCGCGCGGCGTGCAGCGCACTGAAGGCAAGGTACGTAACGTCGAACTGCATCCCGAGTCCGGCCACGTCGCTGCCATCGTGATGGAAGACGGCGAGCGCATCGAAGGCGCGCTCTTCGTCGATTGCTCCGGCTTTCGTGGCCTACTCATCGAGGGCGCGTTGCAGTCCGGCTACGAGGACTGGAGCCAGTGGCTTCCCTGCGACCGCGCGCTTGCCGTGCCGTGCGCCAAAGTGGCCGAGCCGACGCCGTATACGCGCTCCACAGCGCGACCGGCGGGATGGCAATGGCGCATTCCGTTGCAGCACCGCACCGGCAACGGCTACGTGTATTGCAGCCGCTACATCAGCGACGACGAGGCCGCCGCGACGTTGCTCGCGAATCTCGACGGCCCGGCGCTGGGCGATCCGCGCCCGCTGCGTTTCGTGACGGGCATGCGCAAGAAGGCGTGGAACAAGAACGTCGTGGCGCTCGGTCTTGCCAGCGGGTTCATGGAACCGCTCGAATCGACGAGCATCCACATGATCCAGGCCGGCATTTCGAAGCTGCTGCAGCTTTTCCCCGCCGATGGCGTGATGGACCCGCTGCTCATCGACCGCTACAACGCGCAGACGCGCTTCGAGTCCGAACGCATTCGCGATTTTCTCGTGCTGCACTATCACGCCACGGAGCGCGCGGATTCGCCGTTCTGGGACTACTGCCGCACCATGGCGATTCCGGCATCGTTGCAGGAGAACATCGATCTGTTCCGCCAGAGCGGTCGCTTCTTCCGCAACGGCGACGAGATGTTCGGTGTGGTGAGCTGGGTGCAAGTGATGATCGGCCAGGGCATCCTGCCCGCGGGTTACGATCCGCTCGCCGATCAACTGCCCGACGAGGAACTGCCGAAGTTCCTCGCCAGCATTCGCGACGTCGTCTCACGCAACGTGGACCTGCTGCCGACCCACCAGCAGTTCATCGATCGCGAGTGCCGCGCGCCCACGGTGGCCGTGTGATTGCCACGGCGATTGAAAGGGCGCCGCGTGCGCCGTATGGTTCCGGTCAGGCCCTTCGGGGCCTTTCTCCGGTCACTTCACGTAAACGTTTACTGGCCTGTCAGGAGCGGCGGGCGTCCCTTTCCACAGGCACGGCGAACGCATCCCCATCGTTCCGCCCGCCTCCGCAAGCCCGAAGGATCCGCCTCATGCACGTCAATACGATCAAGCGTCTCTCGCTCGCCGTCGGTCTCCTGCTCGGTCTGGCGGCTCCCCTCGCCATGGCCCAGCAAGGTGCGGCGAAGGCGAAGCACGCACCGGCCGCCGCATCGCTGAAGGATCTGCATCCAGTACCGCCGATGATCGCCGACCTCGAGAAGCGTACGTTCCAGTGGTTCTGGGACAGCGCCAATCCCAGCAACGGGCTGATCCCGGATCATTATCCGACGCAGTCGTTCGCCTCCATTGCCTCCGTCGGCTTCGGCCTGACCGCTTACGGCGTCGGCGTGGAGCGCGGCTACATCACGCGCGACCAGGCGGTGGAACGTACGCTCGCCACGCTGCGCTTCTTCCACGATGCGCCGCAGAACGATTCCGAGGACGACGCGACCGGCTACCACGGTTTCTTCTACCACTTCCTCAACATGCAGACCGGCAAGCGCGAAGCGCGTTGGGTCGAGGTCTCCACCGTGGATACCACGCTGCTACTTGGCGGCGTGCTGTTCGCGCAGAGTTACTACGACCGCGACGATGCAAAGGAAAAGGAGATCCGCCAGCTCGCCGACGATATCTACCGTCGTGTGGAATGGACCTGGGCGCAGAACCATGCGCCGCTCATCAGCATGGGCTGGACGCCGGGCGGCAAGCAGATTCCGCACGACTGGCAGGGCTATAACGAGGGCATGCTCGTCTACATCCTCGCGCTCGGCTCGCCCACGCACCCGGTCGGTGACGACGCCTGGCAGGCCTGGACGAAGACCTACGACAAGACCTGGGGCGAGTTCCACGGCCAGACGTTCCTCAATTTCGCACCGCTGTTCGGCCATCAGTACAGCCATACGTGGGTGGACTTCCGCGGCATCCACGATGCCTGGAACAAGAAGTCGGGCATCGATTATTTCGAGAACAGCCGCCGCGCCGCATATTCCCAGCAGGCTTACGCCGTCGCCAATCCGGGTGGCTGGAAGGGTTACGGAAAGAACATGTGGGGCCTCACGGCCAGCAACGGCCCCGGTGGCCTGATCATCAAGCAGGGCGACAAGGAACGTACGTACGCCGGCTACACGGCTCGCGGTGCGGGGCTCGACTACATCTCCGACGACGGCACCATCGTGCCGACGGCGGCGGGCGGTTCCATTGCGTTCGCGCCGGAGATCGTCATTCCCGCGCTGGAAGAAATGAAGAAGAAGTACGGCCAGTACATCTACACGAAGTACGGCTTCGTCGATGCCTTCAACCTTACCTTCGACACCAAGACCGACCTGCGCACCGGCCGCCTGATTCCGGGCTTCGGCTGGGCGGATACCGTGCACCTGGGCATTGACCAAGGGCCGATCGTGTTGATGATCGAGAACTACCGCAGCGAGTTCGTCTGGAACGTGATGAAGAAGAATCCGTACATCCGCAAGGGGCTGGAGCGCGCCGGCTTCTCGGGCGGCTGGCTCGACGCCGACACGGCGGCCAACCTGTGGTGAAGTGCGTGACCCATCCGCTTCGGATGACACTGGCGCTGATCGTGGCGCTCGTCGGCGTAGCCGGTTGCGCGAAGCGCGAGGAGGGTACGCGTACCCTCCAGTTCTGGACCATCGGTCGCGAGGGCGAAGCGGTAGAGAAGCTGCTGCCGGCGTTCGAGCGCGAGCACCCCGGCCTGCACGTGGAAGTGCAGCAACTGCCCCTGACGGCCGCACATCAGAAGCTGCTCACGGCCTATGCCGGTAACTCGTCGCCGGACATCACCCAGCTGGGCAACACGTGGATACCGGAGATGGTGGCGCTCGACGCCTTGGAACCGCTCGATGCGCGTGTCGCCGCGTCGTCGGTGATCAAGCGCGACGACTATTTCCCGGCCATCTGGTCCACCAATGTGGTGGACGGCGCGCTGTATGGCGTGCCCTGGTACGTGGATACGCGCCTGCTGTTCTATCGCAAGGATCTGCTGGCAAAGGCCGGCTACGACCATCCGCCGCGCGACTGGCAGGAATGGAAAGCGATGATGGCGAAGCTCGCGCAGCCGCAGGGCAAGGCGTACGGCGTGCTGCTGCCGACCAACGAGTTCGAGCAATTGCTGTCGCTGGCGTTGCAGCAGGACGATCCACTGCTGCGTGATGGCGGGCGCTACGGCAACTTCCGCAGTCCCGGCTTCAAGAAGGCACTCGCGTTCTACGTATCCCTGTTCAAGGACCAGCAGGCGCCGATGATGACCAACGTCGGCATCGGCAATCCCTGGGCCGCGTTCGGACAGGGCTTCTATGCGTTCTATCTGTCCGGTCCGTGGAACATCGGCGAGTTCCGCAAGCGTCTGCCTCCGGAACAGCAGGCGGACTGGGGCACGACGCCGTTGCCCGGCCCGAACGGTCCCGGCGCGTCGAATGCCGGCGGTTCTAGCCTTGTGATCTATCGCAGCTCCAAGCACAAGGACGACGCCTGGGCACTGATCGAATACCTTTCGCGTCCCGATATCCAAGCACGTTTCTACGAGATCCTGGGCGACATGCCGCCGCGCCGCTCGTCGTGGGAAGCACCCGCCCTGAAGAATGACGACAAGGCCACGGCGTTCCGCGAGCAACTGGAGCGCGTGAGACCCACGCCACCGGTGGCGGAGTGGGAACGCATCGTCACCGAGATGCAACTGGTCGCGGCGCAAGCCGCGCATGGCGATCTCACCATCGACCAGGCCGCCGCCGAAATCGATCGGCGCGCGGATCGTCTTCTGGAAAAACGCCGCTGGATGCTCGACCACGGCCACAAGGGTTCCCCATGACCACATCGCGCGCCGCCTGGCTGTTCATCACGCCTGCCATGATCATTCTTGGCTTGTTCTTTCTGTTGCCGGTCGTGGCGGCGCTGGTGCTTTCGGTCACCGACTATGACCTCTACGCGCTGGCGGACATCCGCAACCTGCGTTTCGTCGCGTTGGAGAATTATTGGTCGTTGCTGCAGCGGCCGCTGTTCTGGTCGGCGCTCGGGCACACGGTGTATTTCGTGGTGGTGGGTGTGCCGCTGTCGCTGATCACGTCGTTGGGCGCCGCGATGCTGCTCAACTCGCCGCTGGCCCGCTTCAAGCCGTTCTTCCGTACCGCACTGTTCGCGCCCGTCGTGACCACGGTGGTCGCGGTCGCGGTGATCTGGCGCTATCTGTTCAACACGAAATACGGCCTCATCAACTACGCCTTCGACGCCATCGGTATCCCGACGGTGGACTGGCTGGGCGATCCGCACTGGGCGATGCCGACGATCATTCTCTTCGCTGTGTGGAAGAACTTCGGCTACAACATGATCATCTTCATGGCTGGCCTGCAGGCCATTCCGGGAGATCTATACGAAGCCGCGCGCATCGACGGTGCATCCGCGATTGCGCAGTTCCGTCACATCACGCTGCCGATGCTGAAGCCGACGATGGTGATGGTGAGCATCCTCACGGTCTCGGGGTATTTCCAATTGTTCGCCGAGCCCTATGTGATGACCGAAGGCGGTCCGCTACAAAGCACGACGTCGGTGCTGTATCTGATGTACGAAGAAGGCTTCAAGTGGTGGAACCTCGGCTCGGCGTCGGCCGTGGCGTTCATCCTCTTCGTGATCATGTTCGCCGTGACCGCGACCATGCTTCGACTCTCGAAGCAGGGAGCGCCCGCATGAGCCCGCGCATCGCCAAGGCACTCATCAACGGCCTTCTCATCGGTGGCGCGGCCATTGCGATCGCGCCGCTCCTGTACATGGTCTCGGTGTCGTTCATGCCGCAGGGCCAGGCGAGCGCGTTGCCGCCACCCGTATTGCCGACGCATCCCACGCTCGACAACTACCGCCAGTTGTTCATGAATGCGGGCATGGGCCGCTATCTGTTCAACAGCCTGCTCATCTCCACTGCGATCACGCTCATCTCGCTCGCCTTCAACCTCATGGCCGGCTACGCGTTCGCGAAGCTGGAGTTCAAGGGGCGCCAGCGCCTCTTTCAGGTACTGCTGGGCGCGCTGGTGATACCGGCGCAGGTTGCCATGCTGCCGCTGTTCCTGCTGCTGAAATACATGGGCCTGGTGAACACGTACGGCGCAGTGATCGTGCCGGCGCTTGCGACGATCTTCGGCATCTTCCTCGTGCGGCAATACGCCAGCGGGATTCCCGACGATCTGATGGAAGCGGCACGCATCGACGGCGCTGGCGAATTCCGCATCTTCGCCACCATCGTGATGCCGCTGCTGAAACCGATCATGGTCACGCTGGCGATCTTTACCTTCCTCGCCGCGTGGAACGACTTCATGTGGCCGCTGATCGCATTGACGGGCCAGGAGCATTACACGCTGCCGATCGCTCTGGCGTCGCTCGCGCGCGAGCACGTGCAGGACAGCGAGCTGATGATGGCCGGCTCGGTGGTAACGATTCTTCCCGTGCTGGTGTTGTTCCTCGCCTTGCAGCGCTACTACCTCGAAGGCCTGCTGCTCGGCAGCGTGAAGGGTTGAACCCATGAATCGATTTCCCGTCGCGCGCTTGCGCGCTGCCTGCCTCGTGCTGCTCGGCATCGCCGGCCCCGCTTGCGCTACCGTGCTCGACACCTTCGACGCCTCCGAAGGCTGGCAGGCCACGCACACCGACGACGTGGTGGCCACGCTGCACATGGCGCCCGGCACCTCGGGTCAGGCCGTCTGCCTCCGCTACGACTTCAACGGCGTGTCCGGCGCGGCGGCCCTGCGTCGTACGCTGCCCATCGATTTTCCCGACGGCTTCGCGCTCAGCTTCGACGTGCGTGGCCACATGCCGCCGAATACGTTGCAGGTGAAATTGATCGACGACACGGGCGACAACGTGTGGTGGTACCAGCAGCCGTCGTTCGTACCGACCGACGCGTGGCGCACGATCGAAGCCACCAGCCGGCAAGTGGAATTCGCCTGGGGACCGACGCACGACCGCCACTTGCGCCATACGCGCGAGGTGGAGTTCGTGATCTACAAGGAAGCGCCGGCCGGTCGCTCCGCCGTCACGACGGCCGACCAGCCGATGCCCGCGAACCAGGGCGACGTGTGCTTCGACAATCTGCGTCTTGTGTCCCGCAAACCCGAGGCAGTGCCTACGCCACCGCCGACACCCAATGCCGTGTTCGAGACCCGAGCGAAACAAGTGCGACGCGGACTCTATCCGCGGGGTTTCTCAGGTGAGCAATCCTATTGGACGATTGTCGGCGTCGATGGCGGCAGCCGCGACTCCGCGCTCATCTCAGAGGACGGCGCCGTGGAGGTGTCGCGCGGCCAGTTCTCGATCGAGCCGTTCCTCATCGATCGCGGCAAACTGGTGACCTGGGCCGACGTCCGCACGACGCAGACCCTGCGCGAGCGTTACCTGCCGATACCTTCCGTGCAGTGGCGCACCGACGGGATCTCGCTGACATCGACTGCGTTCGCCGAAGGCTATCCGGGCAAGTCGCGTCTCGTAATCCGCTACCGCGTCGATAACGATAGCGATGCATCCCGCGACGTCACGCTTGCACTCGCGGCGCGTCCGTTCCAGGTGAATCCGCCCACGCAGTTCCTCAACGCGCCCGGGGGAACAAGCCGTATCGACGATCTTGCCTGGGACGGCAAGGCGCTGACGGTCAATGGCGCGCGGCAGATCATTCCCTTGCAACGCACCAGTGCCTTCGTCGCAAGCGCTGACCGTCCGACCGCCTTGGCCGAGCGACTGGATGCAGGCGAGCGTCCAACCGCGACGACGCTGCACGATGGCGCAGGCTACGCGCAGGGCGCGTTGCTTTACGACCTCCACGTACCGGCGCACGGGCACGTAGAGCTGGGGGTCGTGGTGCCCGTGGAGCGGACCGACGAGATCGCGATGCCGCCCAAGGCGGCCGCATGGCTTTCCGCGCACGAGGACGCCGTAGCCGCGGTCTGGCGCGACAAGCTCGATCGCGTGACGGTGCGCGTGCCCACCGTGGCGCAGCCCATCGTGGACACGATGAAGAGCGGCATCGCGCACATCCTCATCTCGCGTGACGGTCCGGCCTTGCAGCCAGGTACTCGCTCGTATTCGCGCACCTGGGTGCGCGACGGCGCGATGATGCTCGAGGGCTTGCTGCGTACCGGACACGAAGACGTCGCGGGCGACTTCATCCGCTGGTACGCGCCGCACCAGTTCTCCAACGGCAAGGTACCGTGCTGCGTGGATGCGCGCGGCTCCGATCCCGTGCCCGAAAACGACAGCCAAGGCGACCTCGTCTTCAGCGTGGCAGAGCTTTGGCGTTATACGCACGACCGCGCCACGCTCGCGTCGCTCTATCCACACGTGCGCAAGGCCGTGGCGTATATGGACACGTTGCGCGCAAGCGAGCGCCAGCCTTCGCGCTTGAGTGGACCGGATAGCGCGCTCTATGGCCTGATGCCGGCATCGATCAGCCACGAAGGCTATTCCGCGAAGCCGATGCATTCGTACTGGGACGATTTCTGGGCGCTCAAGGGCTACGACGATGCCGTGCTGCTCGCGCAAGCGCTCGAAGAGACCGACGACGCCACACGCTTCGCCGCATCGCGCGACACGTTCCGGCACGATCTGCACGCGTCCATCACCGCCGCGGTGAAGAACAAGGGCATCGATTTCATTCCGGGCTCGGCCGAGCTCGGCGACTTCGATGCCACGTCCACCACGATCGCATTGTCGCCGGGCGGCGAGCAGGCACGGCTGCCCAAGGCGCTGCTCGACCGCACGTTCGAGACGTATTGGAAAGGTTTCGTCGCACGCCGCGATGGCAAGACGGCGTGGAAGGACTACACGCCCTACGAGGTGCGGACCATCGCGAGCTTCATCCGCCTGGGCTGGCGCGACCGCCTCGGTCAGCTCGTGGAGTTCTTCTTCGCGGACCGGCGACCCGCCGCCTGGAACCAGTGGGCAGAAGTGGTGGGACGCGATCCTCGCGAGCCGCGTTTCGTCGGCGACATGCCGCACGCCTGGATCGCCTCCGACTACGTGCGTTCGGCGCTCGACATGTTTGCCTACGATCGCGCGGCGGATGGCGCCATGGTGCTGGCCGCTGGCGTGCAGCCCGAGTGGCTGGACGGCGACGGTATCGCGATTCGCGATCTGCGCACGCCGTACGGTCGCCTGGGTTACACGTTGAAGGCCCGAAACGGCGTGGCCACCCTCACCATCACCCAGCCGGTGTCGCCGCCGGGTGGACTCGTCCTGTCGCTACCCTCGGGCGAGATCAAGCTGGCGAAGGACCGTACCCAGATCAACGCACCGGTTAAGTAGGCGCGCGCGTCGCGATCGTCAGTGCGTCGCGACGCGTGTACGCAGCAGGGCGTCCACCGCCTGCTGCCATTCGGCCGAGCCGGGCGCCGCTTGCGGCGCCTCCTCGCCGAGCTTCCGATTCACGGCCTGATTCCACTCATCGGTACCCGGACGCGGGCCGTGCCCGTCGTCGCTGACCGCCAGCGTCTTGTCCACCCAGGCGAACCATTCGGGCGAACCGAGGGTGGGATTGGCGGGCGCCGTCTTGCCGGGCGCGGGGGAGGCTGCCGTCGAGGCGGCCGCGGGTTCGCTGGGCGGGGCGGACGGCTCAGAGTGAGTGCAGGCCGCGATGATGAAGGCCGTGGTCAGCGGGACAACAGTGAGCAGAAAGCGCATGGCAAGTGAAATCCTGGCGAAGCTTAGGGCACCGATCCTACGGACCCCGACCCGTCCGGCAGCTAAACGCCGACGGGAACTTGTTGAATCCGTTCAGCTTCGCGCCGCGACTTCGTCGATATGGCGGAGCAGGTCGGCCGGGTCCTCGAACACGCGATAGGCGCCCGCGCGTTCCAGCTCGTTTTCCCCATAGCCGCCTGACAGCAGGCCGATCCCGAGCGCACGGGCCCGCTGGGCAGCGAGCATGTCCCAGATCGCGTCGCCGATGACCATGGCATCGCGGATATCCGTGCCCAGCCGCTCCGCGGCGGTCACGAACAGGTCGGGATCGGGCTTGGCATGGCGTACCTGGTCGCGGGTGACCACGGGCACCTTGTTCGGGTCCACGCCGAGCGCGGCGATATTGTGCGACGCCGTTTCCATCCGCCCCGACGTGGCGATGGCCCAGGGAATCCGGGCATCGGTCAGCCAGGCGAGCAGTTCGACCGCACCGGGCAAGGGCTTCACCGCACCGGCCTGGGCCAGTCGACCGTAGGCCGCGGCGTGGTTCTGGCGCAGGCGATCGATCCGGTCCGGCGTGATCTCGGTCCCCGTCTCGCGCAGCAGGATGTCCGTAAACAACCCGCCGCTCATGCCGATCTTGCGATGGATGCGCCAGACGGAGAGGTCGATGCCCTCCATGTCGAGCGATTCTTTCCAGGCAAGGACGTGCTGATAGACGCTGTCGACGAGCGTGCCGTCGAGATCGAAGAGAAACGCATGCTTTTGTCGGGACATCCGTGGAGCCTACGGCGAGCGGGGAGGCACTGACAAGGCGCACCGCTCGCCTCAGCGTTCGAACGTCAGAACTTGCCGGCGCGGAAGTCGGCGATGGCTTCGTGGATCTGCGCGGGCGTGTTCATCACGAACGGGCCGTAGCGCGCCACCGGTTCGGACAACGGCCGACCTGCGACGACGAGGACACGGGCAGGCGTGTCTGCCGAAAGGCGCAGTGTCTCGCCTTTCGACAGCACGCCCAGTTCGCTGCGCGCCAGCGTTTCTCCGCCGACCGTAGCCGCTTCGCCGTCGAACACGTAGGCGAACGCGCTGTGGCCTTCCGGCAGGTCGAGTTCGACGCTGGCGCCCGCGTCCAAGGACACATCGAGATACACCGGCGCGGTGCTGATGCCGGCGACGGGGCCGGTTGCCCCGGCCAGCTCACCGGCGATGACACGCACCATGACGCCCTCGGCAGGCTGCACGACCGGGATGTCCGTCGGCGGAATGTCCTGGTAGCGCGGCGCGACCATCTTGTCGGCGGCGGGCAGGTTCACCCACAACTGGAAGCCCCACATGAGGCCGGCTTCCTGCTGCGGCATTTCCGAATGGAGAATGCCGCGGCCAGCGGTCATCCATTGCACGCTGCCTGGGCCCAGGTCGCCGCGATTGCCGTGGTTGTCGCCATGCTGCATGCGACCGGCGAGCATGTAGGTCACGGTCTCGAAGCCGCGATGCGGATGCTCGGGAAACCCTTCGATGTAATCGCCGGGCTGGTCGGAACGGAATTCATCCAACAGGAGGAACGGGTCCAGCATGTCCAATGCCGGCTGGCCGATGACGCGCTTGAGCTTCACCCCGGCGCCGTCGGCGGTGTCCATGCCGCGAACGCGGCGGGTGATGTGGCGTTGAGTGGTCATGGTGGGCTCCTTTGATGCCCACACGATGCCGTCTTGCCAGGCGCCAGCCAAGGCCCGCGGCGAGAACGATCTGTTTCGTTCGTGCGCTGGCGCCGCTGTCGGTGCGGCGTCGCCGCGCGACGCGCTTACCGAATCAATGCACCCAGTGGCCGGAACGCTGCCGCGGCGGCCCTTCCTCGCCTTCGCTGCGCGGGCGGCGGGCGAGCGCCTTCAGCTCGTCTTCCGTGGGCGGGTTTTCACGCCAGTAGTCGCCGACCGCATTGAGCACCTCGGGCAACTGGCCCAGGCATTCGTCGTATTCCTCATCGGTGAGCTTCTCGAACTCGGCATCCGCCTGGAGCACGCCTTCGTCGACCGCCAAGGCCATGATCGGGCCGAGCAACTGCATCAGCGTCGGATCTTCGGCGAGCCGGGTTTCCCAAAGCTGCGCGCGCATGTCGATGCCGCGGCTGAAGCCTTCGCACCAGCCCGCCGCCGAAAGCAGCGGGCCTTCCTCGGTGTCCACTTCGCCGAGGATCGGCTCGTAGGCGTCCACGTCGAGTTCGGCACTGATGGAATCGTTGAGCTTGGCGAGCAGCGCAAGGACGCGATTGCCCTCGTCTTCGTCGCCGAACGCGTCGTGAAGCACCTCGTGCAACCATTCCTCCGGCTTCACTTCGAGCGGCCCGATGGCCACGGCCGAGAGCAGGCCATGCACGCCATCGAGCATGAGGTCACCCTCGCCGCTGTGTGCGCGGAGATAGGTATCGAGTTCTTCGAGTTCCTTGTCGTCGAGGGAACTCGGCCATTCGGACTTGGGTGTATTCAAAGGTTCAACTCCAGCGCGACTGGCGCGTGGTCGGACGGCTGCTCCCACTTGCGCGGCGCCTTGTCGATGATCGACGAGGTTGCGACCGATTTGAGCGCATCGCTGATCAAGATGAGGTCGATCCGCAGGCCCATGTTGCGGCGGAACGCCGCCTGGCGGTAATCCCACCAGCTGAAATGGCCTGCATCTTCGGTGAAAAGACGAAAACTGTCGTGAAGCCCGAGATCCAGCATCGACTGCAGGGCCGCACGTTCAGGCGGCGAACAGAAGATGTCCTCGCCCCATCCGACGGGATCGTAGACATCGCGATCGTCACGGCAGATGTTGAAATCGCCGAGCACCACGAGCTTCGGATGCCGCGCCATCTCGTTCGCCAGGAAGTCGCGCACCTTCGACAGCCAATGCAGCTTATAGGCGTACTTCTCGTCGCCCAGCGCCTTGCCGTTGACGACGTAGAGATTCACCACACGCACGTCGCCGACCGTGGCGGCCAGAATGCGTCGCTGCGGATCGTCGAGGCCGTCGATGTCGGTCACCGTGTCTGCCGGCTGCTCGCGAGCGAGAATGGCAACGCCATTGTAGGTCTTCTGCCCGGAGAACACGGACCGGTAACCCATGGCGGCGATTTCGTCGACGGGGAACTTGTCGTCGGTGAGCTTGGTTTCCTGCAGCGCGAGGATGTCCGGCTGCGCCTCGCCCAGCCATTGCTGGAGGTGGGGCAGACGGACCTTGAGCGAATTGACGTTCCACGACGCGATCTTCATCGCGCCATTGTAAAGGACACTAAAGGACGCCGCGCGGCGTCCGTCGCCGCGCGGCCGGTCTCGTGTCAGGCGAGGCCGTAGCTCTTCAGCAAGGCATCCGGGCGCGGCTCACGGCCGCGGAACGCCTTGAACGACTCCAGCGCCGGGCGGGTCGCGCCCACGGCCAGCACTTCGCGCCGGAAACGCTCGCCCGTGGTGCGGTCGAGTACGCCGGCTTCCTCGAATGCCTCGAACGCGTCCGCCGACAGCACCTCGGCCCAGAGGTAGCTGTAGTAGCCCGCCGAGTAGCCGCCCGCGAAGATATGAGTGAATGCGTGCGGGAAGCGCTGCCATGCTGGCGGGTGGAGCACCGCGACCTCGTGGCGAACCCGTTCCAGCACATCCAGCGCACGGGCACCCTGCGCCGGGTCGTACTCGAGATGCAGCCGGAAATCGAACAGGGCGAATTCGAGCTGGCGTACGAGGAACAGCCCGGCATGGAAATGGCGGGCGTCGAGCATGCGCTGATAGAGCTCGTCGGGCAGGGGCTCGCCGGTCTCGTGATGACGGGCAAACGAGCGCAAGGCGTCGCGGTCCCAGGCGAAGTTCTCCATGAACTGGCTGGGCAGCTCCACTGCGTCCCATTCCACGCCATCGATCCCGCCGACGGACGGAATGTCCACCTCCGTCAGCATGTGGTGCAGGCCGTGGCCGAATTCGTGGAACAGGGTCAGTACGTCGTCATGGGTGAGCAACGCCGGCACGCCATCGGTCGGCGGCGGGAAATTGCAGGTCAGGAAAGCCACCGGGCGCTGCAGGTGGTCGCCATCGCGGAAACGGTCGGCGCACACGTCCATCCACGCGCCGCCGCGCTTGCCGGAACGGGCGTACAGGTCGAGGTAGGCGCCTGCGAAGACGGTGCCGTCGGCATTTTTCAGGTCGTAATAGGTGACGTCCTTGTGCCAGGTATCGACGTCGTCGCGCGGCGAGAAATGGATGCCGTAGAGGCGCTCCACAACCATGAACAGGCCATCGATGGCGGCGGACGCGGGGAAGTACGGCTTGATCTGCTCCTCGTCGATCGCATAGCGCTGCTGGCGCAGGCGCTCCGCGGCGAAGGCCACGTCCCACGGTTCCAGATTGTCGATTTTCAGTTCTTCCGTCGCGAACCGGCGCAGCTCCTCCAGTTCCTTGCGTGCGACCGGCTTGGCCCGAGAAGCGAGATCGCGCAGGAACGCCAGCACGGTATCGGGCGACCCCGCCATCTTCGTCGCCAGCGATTCCTCGGCCGCGTTGCGGAAACCGAGCAACTGCGCCGCCTCATGGCGCAGGGCCACGATCTTTTCGATGCGCTCGGAGTTGTCGAACTTGCCCTTGTCGGGGCCCTGGTCGGAGGCGCGGGTTTGATAGGCGTAGTACACGGCTTCGCGCAGATCGCGGTTCTCCGCATACGTGAGCACGGCCTGCACGCTGGGCTGCTTCAAGGTCACGAGGTAACCGTCGAGCTTTTCCTCGCGTGCGTATTCTCGCAGCACGGCGCGCCCCGACACGGGGATACCGACGAGATCGCGCTCGTCGGTGATGTGCTTGTGCCACGCCTCGGTGGCGTCGAGCACCGCGTTGGAAAATTCGGTGGTCAATCGGGACAGCTCGACGCCGATTTCGCGGAAGCGGCTCCGCGCCGGCTCCTCCAGCGCCACGCCGGAGAGGCGGAAGTCACGCAGCGCATGCTCCACGGCGGCACGGGCAGCGGCGGGCATGGCGGCGAAGTCCGGACGGTCGGCTACGGCCTGCACGGCGGCATAGAGGTCGCGGTTCTGGCCGATCTCGATGCCGAGATCCGTGAGCTTCTCTTCCGCATTGCCGTGCGCCTTGCGCAAGGCTTCCGAGTCGGCCACCGAATGCAGGTGGCTCACGGGCGACCAGCTCCGGGAGAGCGCCTGATCCAGTCGCTCCTGGGCAAGCATGACGTGCTCGAAGTCGCGCTCCGCGCCGGGCGCGGCGATCCGCGCAATGCCTTCCCGCTGGCTGGCGATCAGCGTGTCGATAGCCGGTTCGACGTGCTCGGGCCGGATTGCCGAGAACGCCGGCAGGTCGCCCGTGTCGAGAAGGGGGTTGGTCGTGGTGTCCATCGTCGATCTCCTGTCAGGCGATCAGCGTGGTGCCCCGGCGAGGGCAAATCAAGCCGGGGTGCAGCACGGGCGCTCGCCGTCAGGCGAGGTAGTCGCCCTTGAGCCGCACGTAGTTCGCGGCGGAGTAGAAAAGCTGCTCGACCTGTCGGTCGGACAGCGTACGCACCAGGGTCGCGGGATTGCCCAGCCACAGCTCCCGTTCACCCACGATCTTGCCTGGGGGCACGAGAGCGCCCGCGCCGACGAAGCCATGCTTCCGCACCACTGCGCCGTCCAGCACGGTGGCATGCATACCGATCAAGCAGGCGTCCTCGATCGTGCAGGCGTGGATCACTGCGCCGTGGCCGATGGTGACATCGGCACCGATGAGCGTGGGAAAGCCGCCGGGCGTGTACGGGCCGTCGTGGGTGACGTGGACGATGGCCCCATCCTGCACATTGCTGCGCGCCCCGATGCGAATGTGGTGAACGTCGCCGCGCAGCACCGCGCCGGGCCACACGGACACGTCGTCGCCCAGCTCGACGTCGCCGATCACGGTGGCGGCGGGATCGACATAGACGCGCGCACCGAGGCGCGGAACGATGCCCTTGAAGGGCCGGATGGGGTTGGACATGGCGGTGACGGCCTACATGAACGAGCCGCCGACGATACGGCCTTCGGCGTCGAACTTGGGAAAGTAACGGCTGTTGTTCTGGCGCATTTCCCTCGTGGTCATCATGTCAGGCGTGACCAGCATGACGTCGGGGTAGGTGGCGCGGAACTGCTCGGGCGTCGGCCTGGTCGCGATGAAGGCATCGAACGCCTTCATGTCGGTGACGAACCCGGCCACGGGCTTCGGCGCGGCGGGTGGCGCCGTCTGGCAGGCGCTTGCGAGCGCCGCGCCGAGGACGGCGACGAAGACGAGGGGATGGAAACGATTCATGGAAGGCTCCTTGCCTGGGACTGCGAACGGCATTATCGCCTATTCGCACCCCAGGCATGGCCTTGCGGAAAGAAGCGCCCTGCCCGGCGCTTCGTCGGTTTAGTGGAACGAGCCGCCGACGATCCGGCCGTATGCGTCGAGCTCGGCGAAGTAGCGGCTGTTGTCCGAACGCATCTCCCGGGTCGACACGTCGCCGGGCAGGACGAGCGCCACACAAGGGTAGACGTGGCGGAACATCGCGACGGTCGGCTTCAAGGCGATGAACACCTGGAATGCGAACAGATTGACGACACTGCAACTGGCGGTGGTGGACTGGGCGGAAGCGAACCCGTTGCCGGTAGTGGCGCTGGCAGCGAACGGCGTGGCGACGAGCAGGGTAAGAGCGAGCGTGCAAAGCGTCTTGCGCATGATCAATATCCTTTTGATGTTGACGCCGGCCTTCGTCGGCCGGCGATGGGGCTCAGCGGAACGAGCCACCCACGATGCGGCCGACGGAATCGAGCTCGGCGAAGTAGCGACTGTTGTCGAGGCGCATTTCCATGCTTGCCTTGTCGCCCGGCAGCACGAGCTGCACGCAGCTATACAGGGCACTGAAGTGAGCGGGCGTCGGCTTCGTTGCAATCACGGCCGCAAACGCAGGCATGTCGGTGATGCCGCAGCCACCGGCGGCACCGATGACCGTTCCCGACGAATCACCTGGCGGCGTCCATCCATTGTCGCCCTGGCGTCCGGTCTGGGCGCTGGCAGCAAGCGGTGCTGCCACGAGGAGGGTGAGAAGAACCGCGCTAATCCTTTTGTCCATCATCCATTACTCCTTGGGGGTCAGGCCCCGGCTGCGCGCCGCAGTCGGATGCCTGCTCGAAGGATCTACCGCAATCACCTACCGGTACGTGAATCCGAGCTTCCGTTTCGCTGACGCATCGCGTCAGCCTTCGCCTCGTCTTCCACCGTGACCACCTGTTGCTGCGCATCCAGCTTCGCGCCGAGGATGATCAGCGTGTAGTTCGTCGGGTCATAGTCGCGCAACAGTGCAATCTCGCGCCGCGCCTCTTCCAGATCGCGGCGGTTGATCAGGCGTTCGATCTCTTGCGAAGCGAACGGCAAGGTTTCGCGCAGCGCATCCTGTGCGGTCACATTGCTCGGGTCGAGCTGCATGACGCTGAGATAGTACTCATAGGCGTTATTGCCTTGAGGCGAGACCAATCGGCCCTCACGCGTCGCGTCGCGAGCGAGCCCGAGCAGGATATCCACGCCGCTCGACGCGCCGTCGTCAGCCGTGTGTGTGACGGAAGAGGTGCCTGACGGCGATGATTGCGCGTCGGCGTGATGGACGCGCAACGAGGCATAGGCGGTGAGTGCCGACGCAACGACAACGACGGCGGCAAGGGAAACGATCACGCGACGGGAGCGCGCGGTTAGAGCGAACTTGGACATGGGGATATCCGGGGGAGCGCCCGCGACCAGGCCGGCCCCCTGTCGGCGCGGCCCCGGCGGGCGCGCCATCTTGACGTTCGATTGTTGCAAGTCCGTGGCGGCGAAAATCAGAGCACTGGTGGGAGCCAGCCTGCTGGCGAAGAGCCAACGAAGCGGTGTAGCCGCGAAGCAAGCCCCTATCGCCAGCAGGCTGGCTCCCACCAGCAAGTTCCCACCGAGTTGCTCAGAACTTGGCGTTGAGGTTCACGAAATACTGCCGCGGGGCGCCGGCCATGAGCGTCTGGTTGTAGCCCAGCGGATCGGAGGCGACGTAGCCATTGGTGCCGGTCGAGGCGAAGTAGCGCTTGTCGAACAGATTGGTCACGTTGAAGCCGATGCTCACTCCCTTGAACCCGGACATGTCGCCGAAGTCGTAGGCGAGGCCGGCATCCACGACCCAATACGATGGCACCGACGAGTCGTTGGTATAGGTGATGTAGCGACGACCCGTGTACTTGCCTTCGAGGTTGGCGCGCCAACCATCCACCTCGTAGTTGAGCGAGCTGGAGAACATCGTCTTCGGCACGCCCACCACTTCCTTGTCCGCCGTGTGCACCGTACCGGCGTTCTGGTAATCGTCCTGGTACTGCGAACGATTGTACGAGAACGAGTTGAGCCAGCTGAAACCGCGTACCGGTTTCCAGATGAAGGCAAGATCGGCACCGCGACTCTTTACGTCGCCGACGTTGTTGAGCGACGACGCGCAGGTGACCACGGCGGGGCACGGCGTCGTCACGAGCAGGCGATTCTCGAAGCGCGTGTAGAACACGCCGACCGACGCCTCGAACGTTTCACCGTGCGCGCGATAGCCAGCCTGCCAGGTCTGCGATTCCTCCGGCTTCAGGCGGCTTTTCGCAGCATCGAAGGACGCCTGCGAGGTGCTGAACGGCGTGATGCCATAAGCGGCGATGTTCTTGGCGTACGAGACGTAGACGTCCTGATTGGCGTCGATGCGGTAATCGGCACCCGCCTGCGGCAGGAATCCCTTACTCGCCTTCATGCTGCCCTGCGCGAAGGCCGTCGTCGGCACCAGCGACGTGGCATCGGTGGTGACGCGAAGCGACTTCGCGCCGAAGTTGACGGTGAGCTGATCGTCGAGGAGATGGATCGTGTCCTCCGCATACGCCATGCGCGTCTTGGTTTCGTAGTGTTGCAGGAATGCGCGCAGGAACGGCGTCTGATCGTTATAGAACGTGTACAGCGAGGTGTACTGGCCGTCCAGAGTGAAGAAGTTACGCTCCTGGCGGTTGTTCGCATTCTCGCCCCACACGCCCACTTCCAGGTCATGGTTGCCGAGCTGGAATTTCAGGGCGGAGGTCAGGCCGTCACGATCCAGGCCATAGTCGGTGGTGCGCATCGACAGCGGCACCGTCGGCGACGACGCCTGGTACGGCGTGGCCCACTGACCTTCGCCGCGGTCACCATGGTAGTAACCAGTGGCATCGAGCGTCGCACCGCCGAGGTTGAACGAACCGGACAGACCCGCCAGTCCGTCACGACGAATGCCGCCGCCGGCGTAGTAGGTCGCGTCGCCCTTGCCGTAGTCGGCCGGCAGGGCGTTCAGTACCGCGGGATACGCACCGTTGCCGTTGAGCGCATTGGCGATGCCGACCGCCGTGTTCCAGTCCGGCTGCAGGTAATCCCAGTCCCAGCCCAGCGCGCGCTGGCTGGTCAGGGAGAGATCCATATAGTCGTATTCCTTGCGCTTGCTGCCATCCGCGAAGAGGCTGATGCGATTGCCGTCGCCCCACTGGTACACGGCCTTGAGGTTGGCCTGGTTCGACTTCTGGTCGCCGTAGCCTTTCCATTTGTCCGTATCGGCGTGGGCGAAGGACACGTACATGGAAAAGCCACCGTGGTCGCCCGTATCGGCACGCACGAAGGTGCGCTGCGTGGAGTCCGAACCGATGACCTGGTTGAAGCGCACGCCGGGCTTCATGTCCGGATCGGCAGAGTAGAACTGCACCGTGCCGCCGAGATTGGTATTCGACGCCGTGCCGAGCGCACCCGCGCCCTGCGCGAGTTCCACGGTCGCAATATTTTCCGAGGTGATGGCGCGGGTCACTTGCAGACCGTTGGTCACGCCATAACCCATCGTGCCGAGCGGAATGCCGTCGAGCGTGAAGCCCAGGCGCGACTGGTCGAAGCCGTGCAGCGTGATCTGCGTGGACCATTCATAGGCGCCCCACGGGTCGGCCGCCTGGAATTGCACGCCCGGCAGCTTGTCCAGCGCCTTCAGCGCGCTGCTGCCCGGCGTCTGCTGACGCGTGATCTCATCCACGCCGATGCTCTGAACCTGGCGCGTCTCGCCCGGAGCAATAACGGAAATGGCGTCGAGCTGTTTCGCGTCGCGGCCGTCCGCAGTGGCGGCCGGCGTGGCGGCAGCGATGTCTTCATCCGCCAGCGCATGGCCGGCATACAACGAAAGGGCAAGAGCGGTGGCGAGGGCGGTGCGAGCGAACGGCATCGGGTGGACCTTGCTGGAGGATTAGCCGCGTACGTTCGTCTATTCCCGTGTAACCGCCCTTACTTCCGCATGACATGCGTCTTACCGCCATCCTTTGCGTGATACGGTTCGCTAAATCCTGAGCGCGTACCAGCACACAGTCACCTCGTATCAATACAGAGTGGCTTATTCCTGCTCTTCGCATGCACCCGCTGACGCTGCATCATCCGCCCCGGATGCCTCACGCCATCACGGCTTGACCCGCGATGTCCCGCTCAATGAAGTCGGGCGTGAATGCCGGCGCGTAACGCTTCATTACCACGCCCGAGCGGTCGACGAGGAACTTGGTGAAGTTCCACTTGATGTCCTCGGCACCGAGCATCCCTGGCGCAGCATGCTTCAGAGCGGCGTACAGCGGATGCGTTCCTTCGCCGTTGACCTCGATTTTCGAGAACAGCGGAAAGGTCACGCCATAGGTGAGGTCGCAGAACGACTTGATCTCGGCCTCGGCACCCGGCTCCTGGTTGCCGAACTGGTCGCACGGAAAGCCGAGGATCTCCAGTCCCTGCCCGCGCATGCGCTGGTACATCGCTTCGAGTCCCTGGTACTGCGGGGTGAACTGGCAGCGCGAGGCGACGTTGACGATCAGCAGGGTCTTGCCGCGATAGGCATCCATCGAAAGGACATTGCCGTCGATGGTGCGAACCTGGTGGTCGTAGATGGATGACATGATGGATTCCTGTTCGTGATGCGAGCAGTGTCCACGTCACCGGAGGGAATGACAAATCGATTGATGCACCACGAGTGATAGTTTTTATCAATCAACTGAAGGAGTCGGCCCAAGCCAAAGGGCGTCTCGCTGTCTGTTCTAGAAATCCCGGTGTTTCCAGTTTCCTTGCCGGAAATATTCGTGAAGCTGGTTATCGCTACCTAAGTAGTCGATTCGCGCCACGCCGTCCGCGCCTACGTAGCCGATGGGGTCGGAGACGATCGGCACGGCTCCATCCAAGGCGTTCATGTCCTGCTGGCTCCATCGACCATCGGACCATGCCAGCACGTGCAGATGATGATCGATACCTTCGTAGAACACGTCCATTCCGCTGCCTACACCCAGTCCCATCGGCGAGCCCAATGCGGGTACCGCTCCCACCACGCTCGTCAGGTTGGTGTCCTGCCAGCCCGTTGTTTCCGTGCGTAACTGGTGAAGCGCTCCATTGATATCGCGGTAGAGCACCCTCGCCGCACCCTGCGGGTCCGTGAAGGCGCGTGGATCCGTCGCCGCCGGAACCGCGCCCGGCGTCGTCGTCATGTTCCACGCCTGCCAACGCCCATCCCAGAAGAAGAGCTCGACGAGCTGGTTGCCGACTCCGCGATACACCACCCGATCGGCATTGCCCGCCTGATACCCCACTGCGCTACCGATGGCCGGAGGAAGATTTTCCGCGCCCGCCAGCGCGGTGAGATCGGAAGCGATCCAACCCGAAGAACCTAGTCGCACTTCATGGACGTGACCGACGACGTCGCGGAAATACATTCGCACGGACCCATCGGAAGCGGTATATGCATGCGGTGGAGTGAATGCATCGGGTAAGCTAAGGCCCGTCGTCATGTCCCATGTCTGCCAAGCACCGCCCGCGCGAAAGGTCTCGTTGATGTGGTGCCCGGCATCGAGAAAGTAGACCCTTTGCGCGCCTTGTCCCACCGTCGCCGCCGGATCGTCCACGGTACGTTGCGTCCCTATCGAACCCCGCCAAGGGCCTGATGGCCCAAGATCCGTCGAAAGCCCGAACAGATCGCCGGCAGGGTGACGGAATACGAGTAAAGGCGACGGTCCGCCCATGGCGCTGGGCGTGCCCACCGCCTCGTGCGGTACGGTCGCCGTCGCCCTCAGGTTGCCGACAGTCATCCCAAGCTGGCTGGGGGATGATCCAGTACACGTGGGCACGCCCGCTTTACATGGGTCGTAGACTTCACCATTGACGTTGATGAGGGTGATCGCGTAGTCCAGCGGGTTCGTCGACAGTTGTCGGTAAACGTCGAATGTCCCGGCGACATCGTTACGCATCATGATCAATTGATCGGGCGATATGCGGAAATGCACGTGGTCCGGCGAGAAAGTACCTACCTGGAAATGGATCGAGTCAGGCATGCGGGTTACCCAGTCGGGTGCATCCAGGCCTGCGCCCGTCAGAGGTAAATTCGTAGTCCCGGTATCGTCAGGAATGGTAAGTTGGCGCGTCGCTCCATCCTTGTCCGGTCCGAAATACCCCACGGAAATGCTGAAGGCGCAGTTCTGGCCGCATCCGCCACTCGTATCACTCACGATCAATTGGAAGTAAGCCTGTGAATGGGCACCACCGCTCGCCGTGACGTAATGCACGCCGGTATCGAACGACACGTCCAATACCTGCGAAAGATTCGCAAAGAGCCTTGCATATGGCGGCCCCTGATACCAGCAACCGAGGTTGGTCGACAATGACCCATTCGCCAGAACGGTGTCGTCATTCTGCGTGTTCATCCACCAACCCGCCTGCCGGCCGATGATCTGCTCTCCCGATTTAGCGTAAAGATCGATATGACCCCGTTGACCGCCCTCGAGATCGTCCATGGCCAGTCCCGTGTATTCGGACATGCGCCAGTGTTTTATGGGGATGACGGGAGAGCCGGAAGGCGTGCGCCAGGAGTCGTGCAGCGTAAAGCTGTTGCTGATAGGAATCGGCGTATCGGTGACAACCTCATCGATGGTGTAGCTATCGACCGAGGGTTGATAGAACGGAAGCGTAAGGAACGAACCACTGGACGGGACGGAAGGGTCGTATTGCTCTCTCAGGCAGTCGATGCCGCCTGCCATGGGCACATGATCCCGAGCATGCCCAAGCGTCGCGAAAGACAGTCCCAGCCACAGGAATATCCAGAATCGCCAGACGAACATCGTCCACTCCCCTTGTAGTTCGTGTGTTCCTGGTCCACGCAGACTACGCGACCGTGGCTCGCTCCAATGCGGTGAGCCAGGCCAGTGCATGGTCGCGATCGTCGCCGCACATGGCCACCTCGGGTTTCAATCCGGTGCAGACCTTCGGCCGGTCTGGCCGGCCGAAGATCGCGCAGCGGTTGTCGTGCGTGAGTTGCACGCAGCGCACGCCGGCCGGTTTGCCGTGCGGCATGCCCGGGATCGGTGAACTGATCGATGGGGCGATACAGCAGGCACCGCAGCCGGCGCGGCAGTCGAGGGTCATCCGAGGCGCTGGCGCAGCGTCTGGTAGACGGGATCGGTGTCGGGACGCTGACCATGCCAATGCTCGAAGGCATCGGCCGCCTGCTCCACGAGCATGCCCAGGCCGTCACGGAAGTAACGCGTACCCGCCGCCGTCGCCCAACCCTTGAAGCTGGCCGCTGCCGCGCCGTAGGACAGGTCGTAGCAGGTGGAGTGGTCCTGCAGGAGCGACATCGGCAAATCGAACGTGCCGCCGTGGATGCCGATGGACGTGGCATTGACCACGAGATCGAAGCATTCCCCCTCGAGCCCGTCCCAGTAACGCGTATGGCAGCGCGCAGGCTCGCCGATGGCATCGGCCAGCGCATCTGCACGTTCCGGCGTGCGATTGACGATGGTCAGCGTCTGCACACCGGCATCGAGCAGCGCCCAGGCGACGGCCTTCGCGGCGCCGCCGGCACCCAGCAGCAAGGCGTCGTGACCGCGCAGGTCGAGCGAGTGACGCTCGGTGATGTCACGAACGAAGCCGCTGCCGTCGGTGTTGTGCGCCTGGATCTTTCCGCCGACCAGAGCGGTGAGCGTGTTGGCCGCGCCGGCTCGCTGTGCCGCTTCACTGCGTTCGTCGGCCATGGCGAAGGCCGCTTCCTTGTGCGGCAACGTCACGTTGGCGCCCAGGCCCCCCTCGGCGAAGAACCGGCGAACCGCTTCCTCGAACTCCCCCGGGGGCACGTCGATGGTCTCGTAACGCAAGTGGATACCCAGTTGCGCGGCGAAGGCCTGGTGGATCTCCGGGGACAGCGAATGCGCGATCGGGTGCCCGAACACGGCGTAACGGTGCGCTTCAGCGCTCATGGAATCTCCTGGCACGGTCCCGGGCACGCCGCCCGGCGCGTGGATTCTAGCAACCCGCGCCCCCGTCGCGATCCGTGAGACCCGCGCCACCTAGCCTCACCTCACCGCCACCCGATGCCGGATACGCCATGCACGACTCGCTCTCGCCACGCCGCCTTCGCGCCCTCATCGCCCTCGCCTGGCTGGCCGCCGGGGCGCTGCTGCTCCTGCTTACCCCGTTGTCGGGGCATAGCGAGACCTGGGGCTGGACGCCTGCGTTCTGGCTGCTGCTGGCGCCGGCCAGCGTATTGGTCGCCATGAAGCCGAGCCTGCCGATGTCGCTGCTGGCCGCCTTGCTGCGGCGCTGAACGCCAGCGTCAGCCCGAGATGCCCAGCCGCTTCAGTTCGAGCCGGCGCAGGAACTCCTGCATGATCCGCAGGTACAGGTCTTCGCCCAGGTAGGCATCCTCGACGCCTGCGTCGATGGATGGATTGTCGTTCACTTCGATGACCACCGGGCGGTCGCCGACCTGTTTCAAGTCGACGCCGTACAGGCCGTCGCCGATGGTCTGTGTGGCCTTGAGCGCCAGCTTCACCACCTCGGCTGGCGCGTCGCGCACCGGCACCGTGCGGAACCCGCCGGATTTCGCCGTGCCCTTGGCGCCGTGGTTGTAGATCTGCCAGTGGCCGCGCGACATGAAGTACTGGCAGGCATACAGCGCCTCGTGGTTGAGCACGCCGATGCGCCAGTCGAATTCCGTATAGAGGTACTCCTGCGCGATGAGCAAGGCGCTATGCGAGAAGAGCTCGGCGGCGGCCTTCTCCAGGGCCTCAGGTGTTTCCACCTTCACAACGCCGCGCGAGAACGATCCATCGGGAATCTTCAGCACGATCGGCAAGCCCAGGCGCTCGGGCAGGTCGCGCAGGCGCCGGGTGTCGTCGCGGTAGAGGATCTCCGTCGTCGGCGTGGCGAGCTTGCGCGCCACCATCAGGTCGTTCAGGAAGATCTTGTTCGTGCAGCGAAGGATGGACGTGGGATCGTCCATCACGACCATGCCTTCCTTTTCGGCGCGGTGAGCGAAGCGATAGGTGTGGTTGTCGCTGGCGGTGGTCTCGCGGATGAACAGGCCGTCGTACTCGGCGAGACGCTGGTAATCGTTTCGGCCGATGGGATCGACCTCGATGCCGAGGTGCTTGCCCGCTTCGATGAAGTGCTTAAGCGCCTTCTTGTTCGACGGCGGCATCTTCTCGTTGGGATCGACCAGCATCGCGATGTCGTAACGGAACCGCCGACGCGCGCGCGGCTTGCGCCAGATCTTGCGCGAGAACTTGTCCAGCGCCTGGGCGAAGGCGTCCTCCTGCGCATCGTCGAGCGTGTGCAGGCCTACGGCCTTGATCGACGCCACCTGCCACACACGATCGCGCTCGAACTCGATGCGCATGAGCGGGCAAGGGAACATGTCGAACAACTGCCTCGCAAGATCCTGCAGATCCGGATAGGCGGTCTCACCGAAATACACCAGCACGCCGAAATCGGTGGTATCGCGGCCACCGGCCGGCAGGAAGTTGGCGAGCTTCTGGTTGAGGTCGTCGACATCCAGACCGTAGAGGGAACGACGGCGCAGGTCGTTCACCGTGCGCACGGAAGGGATGACCTTGTGTCCGCGCGCCTCGGCCAGCAAGGAGACGTAGTAGCCCGTGCCGAGGTATTTGTAGCTGCGGCAGAGATTGATGACGTGCGTGCGTTCGTCGTCGCCGCCCACCGGCTGACGGAGGTAATCCATGGCGGTGACGACATCGGCGGACGGGTAATACGAGCCCCAGTCCGAGGCTTTCTCCACGACGATGACGAGCCGGCTCATGTGACCTCGACAGACGGCGAAAGGCACGCAGTCGACCCCGCCCGGGGTCGTTGGTTTCGCCAAGGCCGAAGTGTGTGCTTCCGATGGCGCGACGCACAAGCCACGGTGTCGCCGAAGTGCCCGCCGGGTTCATGAAAAAGTCATTGATCCGGGCCGGCGCGAGGTCTACAGTGCCGCGCTTGCCCAAGCCCGCTCGGCTTCCTTTCCTTCCCCCGCGCCGGAGTTCCCAAAGCGCATGCGTCCACCCCCGGTTACCGCTGCGGTGCGCGTTCGTCGCGCCGAAGTGAGCGATCTCGACGATCTCGTCGCGCTCGAGGAATCGAGCTTCGCCCAGGATCGACTGAGCCGCGCCCAGTACCGCAAGCATCTGGACAGCGAGAGCGCGCTGGTGCTCGTCGCCAGCGCCAACCATCGGCGGTTTCTCGGTACCGCGGTGGTGTTCTTCCGCAAGGGTACGACCGTCGCGCGGTTGTATTCGCTCGCGACGAAACCGCAGGCACAGGGAAAGGGCGTGGGCTCCGCGCTGATCGAAGCCTCCGAGGAAGCCGCGCGTGCGCGCGGATGCCACTCGCTGCGGCTCGAAGTGCGCAAGGACAATGCCGTTGCCATCCGGCTCTACGAGCGGCTCGGCTATGAACGGATCGGCGAATACGCCAAGTACTATGCCGACGGCTCGGACGCGTTCCGGTTCGAGAAACGGCTCTGACGACGAGGCTATACTGAGCTTCGTTTCCGGGAAGAAGCCCATGCGCCGACTCATCCTGCCGATCGCCCTTGCCACCGCCGTCGCCACGCTCTCCGGTTGCGGCAACAAGGGCCCGCTGTTCATGCCGCCGCCGCCCGCTGCGACGGCCACCGCCACGCCGCAAGCTGGCGCGCATCCGGCGCCCAGCGCCAGCTCGGTGGCGCCTGCGTCGGTCAGCACGTCGCGCTCGCCGTTCAATCCACTGATCCACCAGTAAGCCGCCATGCCCTCGCGTTTCACCAAGATGCATGGGATCGGCAACGATTTCGTGATCGTGGACTGGCGCGAGGACGCACCGCGCGTGCCGAACGCCGAACGCGTCGCTGCCCTGGCCGATCGCCACACCGGCATCGGCTTCGACCAGCTCATCAGCATCGAGCCGCCGCGCGATCCGTCCTGCGCCTTCTACTACGGCATCTGGAATGCCGACGGCTCGCCATCGGGTCAGTGCGGTAACGGCGTGCGCTGCGTGGCGGCATGGCTGTATCGGGACGGCGCGATCGAACGGGATACGGACGTGCGCCTCGAGAGCCCCTCGGGCCCCGTTACCGTGCGCGTACTCGGCGAGGGTAGGGTGGTCGTCGACATGGGCGAACCGGACTTCACGCCCGCCGCCATTCCGCTGGACCGTCCGCTGCACGCGATCTACACCGCGCCGGTGGGAGGCGAAGACGTGAGTTTCGGCGCCGTTTCCATGGGGAATCCGCATGCGGTCGTCTTCGTCGACGATCTTGCCGATCCGCGCGTCGATCGGCTCGGGCCGCTGCTCACGGTCCATCCCGTCTTCCCCGAAGGCGTCAACGTGGGCTTCGCCCAGCGGCTCGGCCCCCATCACATCCGTCTGCGTGTTCACGAACGTGGCAGCGGGTGGACGCGCGCCTGCGGTACCGGCGCATGCGCCGCCGCCGCGGTGGCCCACGCGCTCGGACTTGCCGCTTCCATCGTGGACGTCGAACTGCCCGGCGGCACCCTTACCATTGAATGGCAGGGTCCGGGGCACACGCTGTGGATGACCGGCCCCGCCGCCTTCGTCTTCGAAGGCGAGGTGTGACGTACGGCCGCGAACCCGGCACACTGCGTACACACCGCACACGCACCATCCCCGAGGACGTACGCATGACCGACACCGCGATCGACGGCGATATCAAGCCAGCCACGGTGGCGTCCTACCTGCGCCGGCACCCGGACTTCCTCACCGCGTACCCCGATCTGGCGAACGAACTCGTATTGCCAAGCGCCAACGGCCCGGCCGCGTCGCTCGCCGTGCATCAGCTTCGTGGCCTGCGCGAGAAGAACGCGGAACTGGAAGGCCGGCTCAAGGAGCTGACCGCCGTCGCGGCCGACAACGAGAAGCTGATGCGGCGCGTGCATGGCCTCATGCTGGCGCTGCTCGGCGCAGGCGGCATCGAAGACACGGTGCGCCAGGTGGTCCGCCGCCTCACCGACGACTTCCAGTCCGAACGCGTGCGCCTGGTCTTCTTCGGGGATCTCTCCGGGCTTCCCGACGAGCCGTGGCTGCTGCGCGAGCCGCAAGGCACGTCCGGGCTGCCGGAGTTCTCGTCGTTCCTGGCGCATGGCGACCCTGTGGCGGGACGATTGGCGGCAGATAAGCTTCACCGCCTGTTCGGTTCGGAAGCCCCCGAGGTCCGCTCCGCCGCCTTGATGCGCATCGGCAACGACGCACTGCTTGCCATCGGCAGTGCCGACCCCGACCGCTTCCACCCCGGCATGGGCACGCTGTTCCTGGACATGATCTCCACGACCGTCGGCTCCGCCATCGAACGAGCCCGGAAGGTGGCGTGACCCCGGCGCAGGCCGTCGACGCCTTTCTCGGCCACTTTGCCGCCGAGCGCGCGCCGTCCGCGCACACCCTCGCGGCGTACCGGCGCGACCTGGACAAGCTGCTCGCGTTCATGGAGGCGGAAGGCCTCGACAGCTTCGACCGGCTGACCCCGGAGCGCATGCGCACGATGATCGCCCGCCTGCACCGGCCGCCACCGTTCGGGCCCGGCAAGGGCACGCCCGGCCTGGAGCCCAACAGCATTCAGCGTTTGCTCTCCGCCTGCCGTACGTTGTTTCGCTATCTCAGCCGCGAAGGGCGTCTCGCCCACGACCCGGTCGCTGGCGTACGCGGCCCCAAGGTAAGGCGCAAACTGCCCCAGGTGCTGGACGTCGACGAGGCCAAGGCGCTGGTCGAGACCGATCTGGGCGGCACGCTCGCGCCGCGCGACACAGCCATGATGGAACTGTTCTATTCCAGCGGCCTGCGCCTTTCGGAGCTGTGCGGCCTGCACTGGGGCGACCTCGATCTCGACGACGGCCAGGTGCGCGTGCTCGGCAAGGGCAACAAGACGCGCATCCTGCCGGTGGGGCGCCATGCCATCGCGGCCTTGCGCGCGCTGGCGGCCCTCGGCGGGGCCACACCCGAAAAGCCGGTGTTCAAGGGCCGCGGGGGCGCGCCGCTCGGCCAAAGGGCGGTGCAGCAACGCCTCGCGAAGCTGTCCAGCGGCCAGTCCAAGCGCGTACACCCACACATGCTTCGGCACACGTTCGCCAGCCACATGCTGGAATCCTCCGGCGACTTACGCTCGGTGCAGGAGCTGCTGGGCCACGCGGACATCGCCACCACCCAGATCTATACGCACCTGGATTTCCAGCACCTCGCCAAGGTGTACGACGCGGCGCATCCGCGGGCGAAACGGAAGGGCTGAGCCCCGGCAGCCGGCGCCCAGGCGGGGGACGGACCGTCGGTGCGGCACGTCCCGAGGCTTGCGACCTCCCCTGGGGGCCCCCACCTCTCCGGTCTCCCCCAAGGAACGCACTATGGAACCGATGCATGCCACGACCATCGTCTGCGTCCGCCGCGACGGCAAGGTCGTCATCGGCAGTGACGGACAGGTCACCCTCGGCAATACCGTGATGAAGGCCAACGCGCGCAAGGTGCGCCGGTTGGGCAAGGGCGACGTGCTCGCCGGCTTCGCGGGCGCCACGGCCGATGCCTTCACCCTTTTCGAGCTGTTCGAGGAAAAGCTGGTGAAGCACGGCGGCAACCTCACCCGCTCCGCCGTGGAAATGGCCAAGGAATGGCGTACCGACCGCCGCCTGGGCCGCCTCGAAGCCATGCTGGCCGTGGCCGACAAGGAGGCCTCTCTGCTGATTTCGGGTAACGGCGACGTGCTCGAACCGGAGCATGGGCTCATCGCCATCGGCTCGGGTGGCCCGTACGCGCAGTCCGCGGCCTTGGCGCTGATGGAAAATACCGAGTTGGATGCACGCGCGATCGTCGAAAAAGCGCTCAAGATCGCCGGCGATATCTGCATCTACACCAATCACAACTATTCGATCGAAGAGCTCTGAGCCGATGTCCGAACTGACTCCCCGCGAGATCGTCAACGAACTCGACCGCTACATCATCGGCCAGCACGACGCCAAGCGCGCCGTCGCCATCGCGCTGCGTAATCGCTGGCGCCGCATGCAGCTGGACCCGAGCATGCGCGACGAGGTCACGCCAAAGAACATTCTGATGATCGGCCCGACCGGCGTCGGCAAGACAGAGATCGCCCGCCGCCTGGCGACGCTGGCCAACGCGCCTTTCGTGAAGGTGGAAGCCACCAAGTTCACCGAGGTCGGCTACGTGGGCAAGGACGTGGAATCGATCATCCGCGATCTTGCCGACGTGTCCTACAAGCTGGTGCGCGACCAGGCGAAGGGCCGCGTGCGCAGCCAGGCCGAAGATGCCGCCGAGGATCGGCTGCTCGACGCCTTGCTGCCGCGGCGCCAGCCCAGTGGCTGGGACGATACCGGCAGCGCGGCGCCCGCCATCGATAGCGACACCCGGCAGAAGCTGCGCAAGCAGCTCCGCGAAGGTGCCCTGGACGACCGTGAGATCGAGCTCGATATCGCCATGAACGTCGGCGTGGAAATCATGACCCCGCCGGGCATGGAGGAAATGAGCCAGCAGCTGGGCAAGATGTTCCAGAACCTCGGCGGCCAGAAGTCGCAGAAGCGCAAGATGACCATCCGCCAGGCCCGCCCGCTGCTCGTGGAGGAAGAGGCCGGTAAGCTGCTCAACGACGAGGAACTGCGCAGCCGCGCGGTGGATATCGCCGAGCAGAACGGCATCGTCTTCATCGACGAGATCGACAAGGTCGCTCAGCGCTCCGAGTGGGGCGGTGCCGGTGTGAGTCGTGAAGGCGTGCAGCGCGACCTGCTGCCACTGGTGGAGGGCTCCACCGTCTCCACCAAGTACGGCTCGATCAAGACGGACCACATCCTGTTCATCGCCTCGGGTGCGTTCTCCCTCGCCAAGCCTTCGGACCTGATTCCCGAACTGCAGGGCCGACTGCCGATTCGCGTCGAGCTGAGCGCCCTGTCGGTGGACGACTTCAAACGCATCCTGCGGGAGCCGAACAACGCGCTCACGAAGCAATATGTTGCGCTGCTCAATACGGAAGGCGTGACGCTGGACTTCACCGAGTCGGGCATCGACCGGCTTGCCGACGTGGCATTCCAGGTCAACGAGCGCACCGAAAACATCGGGGCTCGGCGCCTGCATACGGTGATGGAACGGCTTCTGGAGCGCATCTCCTTCGAAGCCGCGGACAAGTCCGGCGAAAAATATGAGATCGACGCCGAATATGTCGATAAAAACCTTGCTTCGCTCGTCAAGGACGAGGATTTGAGCCGTTACATCCTCTGAACACCGAGGGCCACCCCCTCTGCTAAACTATTGACGTATATGGGCAAGGTAATTCAACTCAAAACCAACGGTCAGCGGGCCACGCTGCGCGAAGCGCAGGACAGTGGCCAACTGGTACGTCTGTGGCGCGATGAACTCGAGCACGGCAGTTTCTGCGGCTACGTCGGCGGCGTCGGCCGCGAGTTCTTCCTGCTGTGGGTCATCGGCGACGGTGTCAGCTATGACGGCATGTACATCATGCGGCATCGCGACATCTCGGAATTCGAAGCGCCAGACAAGCACGCCGGCTTCCTAGAGAAGGCACTCGCGCTGAAGGGCATCCGCCCGACGCCGCCCGCGGACTTCCCGCTCGACGACATCACTCAGGTCGTCCAGGCCGCCGCGCTGCATGCGCCGGTCATCGGTGTGCACGTGGACAGCGAAGACGAGTCCGAGGTCTGCTACATCGGGCGCGTCGTCAGCGTGGAAGAAGACGGCTTCAACATGCAGGAGATCACGCCCGATGCGGAATGGCTGCGCGAGCCGTCGTTCTTCGCGTGGGATGAAGTCTCGACCGTGAGCATGGAAGACGCCTACGCTACCGCCCTGCTGGCCGTGGCGGGCGATCCGCCACCGCTCGAACAAGGCACCGGCGACGGCGTAGGTCGGGCCCACTGACCGCCCCATTGGTGTGATGTGGTGTGTTGTGGGAGCCGCCATGGCGGCGAGAAGCCCACGAAGCGGTGTAGCCGAACCACTCAGGCACGCGAAGATGGAGCGGTGAGGCAGGTTCCCCTCGCCGCTATAGCGGCTCCCACACGTAGACGAGTGGCTCCTACAGTAGAGACACTGGGGCGGCTCCCACAGAAAGACCTGCCATGTCGCATCCCCGTCCCGTCGAAATTACCCTGCATCAGGCCTCTCACCTTCTCGAGGTGGCGTTCGACAACGACGAGCGGTTCCGCCTTCCCTACGAATACCTGAGAGTGAATTCGCCCAGCGCCGAGGTGCAAGGCCACGGCCCGGGCCAGAAGGTGCTCGTGCATGGCAAGCGCGACGTCGGCATCGTGGCACTCGAACCGACCGGCCACTACGGCGTGCTGATCCGCTTCGACGATGGCCACGCAAGCGGCATCTTCGGTTGGGACACGCTCTACGATCTCGGCCGCGCCTACGACACCGCGTGGCCCGCCTATCTTGCGCAACTCGAGTCCCGCGGACTGTCTCGCTAGTCGAAAGCATGCGCATGAAAGCAACTTGCGCATGCAAAGGCGTATATTGCGCCGCTAGCTTGAACCCTACCCGTGAACATCGGATGTTCCGCGCACTGTCCCCGGAGCACTCGGCATGACGCGAATCGTCGTCGTCGGCAGCATCAATATGGACCTGGTCACTCTCGCACCGCGCTTCCCCGAGCCGGGCGAAACGCTGACGGGAGATCGCTTTCTCACCGTGCCGGGCGGCAAGGGCGCCAACCAGGCCGTCGCTGCCGCGCGCCTCGGTGCCCGCGTCAGCATGGTCGGCGCCGTCGGTGACGACGCGTTCGGCCGGCAGCTCTACGACGGCCTTGTGGCAGAGGGCGTCGACGTCACTCACGTGGCACGCCTCGAAGGCATCGGCAGCGGTACCGCGTCCATCACCGTGGCGGGTGGCGAGAACAACATCGTGGTGGTGCCCGCCGCCAATGGTCGCGTCACGCCCGCTCAGGTCGAGGCGGCTCGCGCCGTCATTCGCGGCGCCGATGCGCTGCTCGTCCAGTTGGAAATTCCACTCGATGCCGTGGAAGCCACGCTGCGTGTGGCGCGGGAAGAGGGCGTTCCGGTCATTCTCAATCCGGCGCCCGCGCAACGCCTCCCCGTGGAGTGGCTCGCGCACGTGCGCTTCCTTACGCCGAACCAACACGAACTTACGACGGTGCTCGGTGCGGAATCCACTTCCGACTTCCGCGAACTGATGCGGCGCGCCCCGTGTCCGGTGGTGCTGACGCGCGGCGAAGACGGCGCGTGGTTCCGCGACGGCGACGACGAGCCTCGCCATCAGAGTGGCTTCAAGGTCGAGGCCGTGGACAGCACGGGCGCAGGCGACACCTTCAACGCGGCACTCGCGGTGTATCTCCACGATGGCCTGGACGTTGCGGTGCGTAAAGCCTGTGCCGCCGCAGCGATCGCCGTCTCCCGGCTGGGCGCGCAGGCAGGCATGCCGCGGGCCGACGAGGTGAACGCGTTTCTGGAGGCTCACTCGTGAGGCGCGCCGGCCTGCTGCATGCCGAGCTGAATCGTGTGATCGCCGCCATGGGGCACACCGATACGCTGGTGATCGCCGACGTGGGCCTGCCGGTGCCCCCTGGCGTGCCCTGCATCGATCTCGCCGTGCTTCCCGGCACGCCGTCATTCTCCGTCGTGTTCGAGGCCGTCTTCGCGGAACTGGCGGTCGAGCGCGCGACCTTCGCCAGTGAGATTCACGAACGCAACAGCGCCTTGGTGGCGCTGGCCGCACGGCTGACGAAAGAGGGCGTGGCAGTCGATGACGTCGCGCATGAGGACTTCAAACGCGCGACCGCGCGCGCCGTTGCCGTCGTACGCACGGGCGAGACCTCAGCCTATGCGAACGTGATCCTGCACGCGGGCGTGACCTTCTGATGAGTGCCGCACCGCTCATCCGGATGCGAGGCATCCATAAGTCGTTCGGCCCTGTGAAAGTGCTGGAAGGTGTGGACTTCGAACTGCTTGCTGGAGAAGTGCACGCTCTGATGGGCGAGAACGGCGCCGGCAAATCCACGCTGATGAAGATCCTCACGGGGATCTACGCGCCCGATGCCGGCACCCTCGAAGTCGATGGTCAGCCGGCGTCGATCGCCACGCCTGCCGATGCCGAGAAGCACGGCATCGCCATCATCCATCAGGAACTGAACCTCATTCCCGCGCTCAGCGTGGCGGACAATCTCTTCCTCGGCCGCGAGATCCAGCGCTTCGGCCTGCTCGATCATCGCGCCATGACCCGGCGCGCGATGGAATGGCTTGCTCGCGTGGGCATGGAGCGCCTCGATCCCGCCACACTCGTCGAACGCCTCTCCGTGGGTCAGCAGCAGATGGTGGAGATCGCACGCGCGCTCGGCCAGAACGCGCGCGTGCTCATCATGGACGAGCCCACGGCGGCTTTGACCGAGCACGAGACCAACACGCTGTTCAAGCTCATCCGCGACCTGCGCGCGCAGGGCACCGGCATCGTCTACGTGTCCCACCGCATGGAAGAAATCTTTGCGCTGTGCGATCGCATCTCGGTGCTGCGCGACGGTCATTTCGTCGGCACCCGCCCGGTGCCGGGTCTCGCTTTCGACGAAGTCGTGAAGATGATGGTGGGCCGCACGCTCGATGCACGCTTCCCCACACGAACGCCGAACATCGGCGACGTGCGCCTCAAGGTGGAACACATCAGCGGCGGCATGGTGCGCGACGTGAGCTTCGACCTGCATGCGGGCGAAGTGCTCGGTGTGGCCGGGCTGCTTGGCGCGGGCCGTACCGAGCTGGCGCGCCTGTTGTTCGGCCTCGACAAGCCCAGTGAAGGCACGATCACCCTCGACGGCAAGGTCGTGACGCCCACGTCGCCGAACGATGCGATCCAGTCCGGCTTCGGCTTCGTCACGGAGGACCGCAAGGCGCAGGGACTCGTGCTCGACCTCAGCCTGCGCGAAAACGTGAGCCTGCCGCGCGTGCCCGCGCATGCAGGCCTCGTCGATCGCGCCAGCGAAAAGAAGCAGACGCGCGGCCTCATCGAGGCGTTGAAGATCCGCGCGCGCGACATGGAACTCAACGTACGTGCGCTATCCGGCGGGAACCAGCAGAAGGTCGTGCTGGCGAAATGGCTGGCCTTGAAGCCGCGCGTACTCATTCTCGACGAGCCCACACGCGGCGTCGACGTCGGCGGCAAGGCCGAGATCTACCACATCATCAACCAACTCGCGGAGCAGGGCGTGGCCATCCTCATGATTTCCTCGGAACTGCCGGAGGTGCTCGCGATGAGCGACCGCATCCTCGTCATGCACGAGGGTCGTGCAACAGCCCTGCTGGACGGACACGGTGCCACGCAGGAAGCCGTGATGACTGCCGCGACCGGAGGCAAGTGACATGACGCTGCAAATGACCTGGAGCCGCATGGCGCCGCTCCTCCAGCGCCTCGGCTCGGTGATCGGCCTGGTGCTTCTCTTCATCGTGCTCTCGATCATGAGCCCGGACTTCCTCACCACAGGGAATCTGCTCACGGTGCTTCGCCAGGTGTCGATCAACGCACTGATCGCGTTCGGCATGACCTTCGTGATCCTGGCGGGTGGTATCGATCTTTCGGTCGGCGCGATTCTCGCGCTCACCGGTGCAGTCACCGCAGGCCTGATGGCGGCGGGTCATGGGATGGTGCTTTCCGCAGGTGCCGGTCTGCTGCTGGGTCTCGTGCTCGGCATGGTCAACGGCGCGCTGGTGTCGTGGGGCAAGGTGGCGCCGTTCATCGCTACCCTCGGCACGATGACGCTTCTGCGCGGCGTCACGCTGTCGTACACGCAGGGCAGCCCCATTCCCGTGACGAATCCGAGCTTCGCCCTGCTGGGCGGCGGTTATGTCGCCAACCTGATCCCGCTGCCGGTGATCTGGATGTTCGTCGCCTTCGCGCTGTGTGCTTTCCTGTTGCGCGGCACCGTGTTCGGTCGTCACGTCGTGGCGATCGGTGGCAACGAGGAAGCGGCGCGACTGTCCGGCGTGCGCCTGTCGCCGATGAAGCTGGCGATCTACGGCTTGTCGGGTCTGCTCTCGGCGTTCGCGGGCATCGTGCTCACGTCGCGCCTCTACTCGGCGCAGGCCACGGCGGGTGCCGGCTACGAACTCGACGCGATCGCCGCCGTGGTGCTGGGTGGCACCAGTTTGTCGGGCGGCCGCGGTTGGCTGTTCGGCACGCTCGTCGGTGCGCTGCTCATCGGTTTTCTGAACAACGGTCTCAACCTGCTCAGCGTAAGCTCGTTCTACCAGCAGGTGGTGAAGGGCATCGTCATCCTGATCGCCGTCCTGCTCGACAGGCGGCAGTAATACCAACGAGGAACACACCATGCGCAAACTCACTTTCCTTGCCGCGGCCGCGGCGACGCTTCTCTCGGCTTGTTCGCAACAGGGTCCGGGCGAATCCGCTCCTGCCACCGCCGGCACGGCGGGCGGTAGCGCTGCCTCGGGCACGCCGGTCGTCGGCCTTGCTCTTTCCACTCAGAACAATCCGTTCTTCGTCGAGCTGAAGGACGGCGCGCAGAAGGCCGCGAAAGAGGCGGGCGTGCAGCTCGTCGTCGTCGATGCGCAGGACGATCCGGCGCGGCAGATCTCGAGCGTTGAGGATCTGATCCAGAAGCGTGTCTCGGTGATCCTGCTCAACCCGACCGATTCCTCTGCGCTCGCTGGCGCCGTGCAGTCCGCGCAGCGCGCGAACATTCCCGTCGTCACGCTCGACCGCGGCGTCGATGGCGCCGAGGTTGCGTCGCACATCGCTTCCGACAACGTGGCAGGCGGCAAGATGGCTGCCGATTATCTGGCCAAGGCGCTGGGCGGCAAGGGCAACATCATCGAACTGCAGGGCGTGGCCGGCACCTCGGCCGCTCGCGAGCGCGGCAAGGGCTTCGACGACGAGGTCGCCACCACCGGCATGAAGATCGTCGCCAGCCAGCCTGCCAACTTCGATCGCGCGCAAGGCCTCTCGGTGAGCGAGAACCTGCTGCAGGGCAATCCGGACGTGCAGGCGATCTTCGCGCAGAACGACGAAATGGCCCTCGGCGCCGTGCAGGCGCTGGCAGGCAAGAACAAGAAGGTATTGGTCGTCGGCTTCGACGGCACACCGGACGGCAAGAACGCCGTGCAGAGCGGCGCCATGGCCGCCACCGTCGCACAGCAGCCGGATGAGATCGGCAAGCTCGGCGTCGAAACGGCGAAGAAGCTCATCGACAAGCAGCCGGTCGAGAAGTCGATCGCAGTGCCGTTGAAGCTGCTGACCAAGGAATAAGAGCAACAAGCAGGTTGAATGAATGGACCCTCGGAGGTTGGATATCCATCCCATTTCCGAGGGTTTTTATGTCTTCCTAGGGTTCGACGTTACACACGGAGAAGCGCACGGATAGCCCAATGCGCTGTAGCGCGACCAGGGCCTCAGCGCTCAAGGTCCACTCGATCGACGAACCAAGCTCCCCCGGTTCTACGGTCTGCGCGAGGAACACATCGATGAACGCGTCGTCCACGCCTTCCATATCCATCGGTCGCGTTGTCATGTTGATACTATCGAGCAATTCGATGAGCGTGCCGTTGACGTCCCGCGATTCGGCCTTCCGTGAGAACTTCCATGTCGTCGTCGCGTAAGTCGGTGACTCCTGGGCGCGAACCTTGGGTTCGCCGCGCCGATTCACCTTGGTTGGCGTGACGCCCAGCCGACGCGAGACGCCCTCGACATCAAGCTCTGTACCCTTTAGGTACAACGACACTTCGAGCAGCGAATTCTTCTGCGGCATTGCCATCTCGATCTCGTTCGAGGTCGTGGACATCTCCAGCCGATGACCTAGCTACATCTACGATGTCACTCTGACTCGTCCGGTCTCGCACCCCCAGCCGCGGGACTTCACCTTGGGCTTCGACTTCCAAGCGAACCGCCCCTCGCAATGACGGTGTTTTTTTGTTTATTGCGAGTCCCACCCCGGCGGTTGCTTGTTGTCTTTGCCACGCAGAACCAGCACGTGTACCTTCCAGAAACTCCACCATGAACCCCTGAATCGATACTTTTCGAAGGCCCGCATAGCCGAAAGATTAAAGGCGAAGCTTCCCGAGGATTCGGGTGTCCTGATGTTCCATGGCGATCCATCCGGACTAAGTCGAAACTCGACTCTAATACACTCCGGAGTTCCTTCCGCAGTGGGGAACTCGCCGACCGTTGGCTCCACCGGCGCGGCTTTGAGCACCTTCGCTGCGGTGTCCGAGATCTGCTGGGCGAATCTCTTTTCTCCACAGTCAGGAGCGGCAGCCAGGGCGCTCTGCCAAGCGATGCCGATCAAGCAGCAAAGACCATACCATCGCTTATTCATCGCCAACCTCACGGGATTGCTACACCGCTATACGTGGTCCGTGCGGGGGATACCATAGAATCGCTCAAGAGACCGGAACCACCGGCATGTCACCTCCGGCTCGGACTCATGTCCATGACTTCGCTGAAAACCAGTGTTCTCGTTTTCAGAAATGAGAAAACGGAACCCCTGAACTGGTATCGGCGAAGTGCGCTGGCTGCGACAAACTCCAACGATGCGTCACCACTCGATTCCGCCACGGAAATGTCGTAAGGCTTGCCCCAGGGGCTGACGAAGAACGTGAAGCGCACGCACTGTCGCGTTCCTGTTGGGGTAGTGAACTCACTGACCGGAAGAACCACCGGAGATGCTTTCTGTACGAGTCCCCTTGTTTCCTCAATGGAACGGGCACTCGCTGCTGCTCCGCAGTCGGTGGCACACGCAGAACCGAAAGCGAGAATACTCAGCATCACGCCTGCTGTACCTTTTAATCCCGTGATCCATCTCATGGCAGCGGGATTCCACTATATGAAGATCGTTGAGGTACACCATAGTACGACCGGTATGGGTTCTCTACTTTTCGGACGTCCTCAAATTCATCTTCGTAAGTATGGGGTTGAGCCCCTATACCAAATGTTGTTCGTCCCAAGGACGTGTGCCCAATTTCATGCATGAGGATAACATCGAGGGTTTGGTCCTTAATCTCGGCATATCCAGGGCTGCCTGAAAATCGAGCCTTATAGTCAGCTAGATTCGTTGTATAGGCGACCATGTCGACATCCGCCATATACTGGAAATTTGGACCAAGTGGCGACGAAGTCATGTCGAGTAGTTTAATCGGATCGCCTTCTTTAAGTGCCGCACGCACGAGTCCCTTTCCTAAAGGAGACGCGATAATGTAGATAAGAGCAGTGCGTATCTCCGCTGGCATACTGGATGCGAGCACGGCTGTTCTATTAGGCGTTAATTGATAGTTCTGAAATACTCGATCTACTATTTTCTCGTATGGTCCTGAGATGTTTCCGTTTGTGCCGTAACTGATATTCAAATCGCACGGAACCGGTCCGTTGCAGATATCCATATCTTGCCCGCCTCTTGCCTGCCTCCCATCAGGGTCAGTCAGCATAGATGGGGCCGCGTGGGCGTAGACATAAAGGTTGGTCGAGAATGGATCGCCGGCCGACGCTTTGAACACGTCGACACTTAGAAACCTGCCTATATCCGGATCGTAGTAGCGCGCCTTCATATATACCAATCCTGTATCGGGATCAGTCATGTGGCCCGTGTACCCGGGTTTAGCCGATGTTGATGCTCCGATTATCTCTTGGCCATAAGGCTTGTAATCGCTCTGTCGAGTGAGATTTCCTTGAGCATCGGCCTCCGCAAGAACCGTGCCTTGAGCGTCGGTGTAATAGTACGTTACCTGCTCTTGCGCAGATGCCTCCACCCAATGCGACGTGACCGCCAACGATAAGAATGACAAAAAGCTTAGACGCGCGAGCCCACACCTAAAGAAAGTCATTCGATTTACCCCCTTCCTTGTCACTTGAAGCAACTGGCTGATCAGAGCACCGCTAAGAAACTAGGTCAAGGAGTGAACTTAACGGCCAGCGAGAACGGCGAGGGACGAAGCTGCGCACCTAGAATGCCGCCGAGCCAGCACTCCGGTATAGCATTTGGCGCCGAGAACGCCACGTTGATTAGCTTGGATGGAAACTCTCGACTCCCTTTAACCTGTCGGCAATGTGTAAGCGTGGAGCTCAAGCGCAATGCCATACACGGAGACTTTCAGTAGCAAGGTCGCGTGGCCTCAGAGGAATCAGTCCTGCGGCCCGGGTGCAATCACCTCGCGCTGGCCGTTGATGCCCATCGACGAGACGAGGCCAGCGGCTTCCATGGCTTCGACCAGGCGCGCCGCGCGGTTGTAGCCGATGCGGAATTGGCGTTGCACGAACGAGATCGATGCGCGGCGCGAGCGAAGCACGAATGCTGCCGCTTCGTCGTAGAGCGGGTCCAGTTCGGCGTCCATACCTTCTTCGCCTGGTTCGCCTTCGGTTGCGTCACTCGCGGGACCAGCGAGGATTTCTTCCTTGTAGTCGGGCTCGCCGAACTGTTTGAGCCACGCCACGATGCGATGCACTTCCTCGTCGGCAACGAACGCGCCATGGATGCGCTGCGGATAGCCCGTACCCGGAGGAAGGAACAACATGTCGCCCTGGCCCAGCAGGCTTTCAGCACCCATCTGATCGAGGATGGTGCGCGAGTCGATTTTCGACGAAACCTGGAACGCGACGCGGGTGGGAATATTCGCCTTGATGAGGCCGGTAATCACGTCGACCGAAGGACGCTGCGTCGCGAGGATCAAGTGGATACCTGCGGCGCGTGCCTTCTGCGCCAGTCGTGCGATCAGTTCCTCGATCTTCTTGCCGGCCACCATCATCAAATCGGCCAGCTCGTCGATCACCACGACGATCATCGGCAGCGTGTCGAGATGCTCCGGTACTTCGGGATGCGCGGGGAACGGGTTGAACAACGGTTTGCCCGCGGCACGCGCCTCGCGCACCTTCTGGTTGTAACCGGCGAGATTGCGCACGCGCAGATCCGACATGACCCTGTAGCGGTTTTCCATTTCCGCCACGCACCAGTTCAGCGCGTTCGCGGCGAGCTTCATGTCGGTCACCACGGGCGCCAGCAGGTGCGGGATTCCCTCGTAGACCGAGAGTTCCAGCATCTTCGGGTCGATCATGATCATGCGGACGTCTTCAGGCGTGGCCTTGTAGAGCATCGACAGGATCATCGCGTTCACCGCGACCGACTTGCCCGAGCCCGTCGTACCAGCGACGAGCATGTGTGGTGCCTTGGCGAGGTCGGCCACCACCGGCTCGCCGGTAATGCCTTTGCCCATCGCGAGCGTTAGCAGCGAATCGGAGTTTCTGTATTCGGCGGAATCGAGGATTTCCGAGAGCGCGATCATCTGCCGCTGTTCGTTCGGCAGTTCGAGACCCATGCAGGTCTTGCCCGGAATGGTTTCGACCACGCGGATCGATGTGCGACCGAGACCACGTGCCAGATCCTTCATCAGCGCGACGATCTGGTTGCCGCGCACGCCGACGGCGGGCTCGACTTCATAGCGCGTGATGACCGGCCCGGCTGAGGCGCCGACGACTTGCACAGGTACCTTGAACTCGCGCAGGCGCTGTTCGATCAGTTCACCGGTTTCGGCGAGTTCTGCGTCCGAGACGGCCCATGCATCGTGGCGCGGGGCAGCAAGCAACGTCAGCGGCGGAAGAGAAACGCTCGACGACGTAGTCGTGCGTAACGGGCGGGTCGGTGTGAGCGTGACGGCGCGCGGCGACGCCTCGGGCAACTCGTCGTTCGCGGCAATGGCGAAACGTGACACCGGCTTGACCGGCGGCGGAACGGGAATCGCGTCGACGATCGCGTTCGGCGCTGCTTCGACGACGGGCTCCGGTTCGACGAGGGGAAGCGGCTCGGGCGGTACGGGCGGTACAGGGCGCGAAAGCAGCGGGGCGGTCGTCTCGCTCTCGGCGGCCAGGGTCTTCGGCGCCAGCCAGGGTTCCCGGATCACGGTCTCAGCACGAGCATGGCGTCGCGGCGGCACGGGTGTGGTGACCGAGGGGCGAACCGATACGGGAGCAACGGTAGGCGCTGCCGTCGTCGTACGTGCGGGTGCCGTAGGACGTTGGCGCATTGGCTCCGGTCGCGACGTCCGGCGCGCGGGCGCTCGACCGGGGCGGCGTGTGGCGCCCGCGCTGCGGCGCTCGCTACGACGCGAGGCGCCGCGCGACATGAGGTGCCGTGCCGCGGCAATCGCGCCTACGCCCATCGGCTCCAACAAGGTGGTAGTGCGCGCAAGAAACGCCGACCACGGCACGCCGAGGTACCACGGCAGTGCGATAACCAGCGCGACGAGGCAGAGAACAACACTGGGGAACGCGCCCGGCACGCTGGTGGCGCCCGATGCGAGCCAGCGGCAAACCACGCCACCGGCGCTCGGATCGTCGGTGTAATGCGCCACCACCAGCCCTTCGAGCATGGCGCTGGCGAGCAACACCAGGACGAGGCCGGTCCAGAAGCGTATCGCGCCAGGACCCGTCGTCGGCGGGCGACGACGGCGCACCATCGCGGCGACGAATCGCCAGATCAGGGGAAGCAACCAGAGGGTGGACAGCCCGAAGGCGCCGAACACGAAGGAGAGCATGCCGAACCGCGAGAACCTAGCCAGTTCGATAGTTTAGCGCGCCTTCGTGCGGCGCTATACGAGAATAGGCGATAAAGCCCTGTTCTCGCTGGAAGTGAGGGTTAGGCGTGCTGGCGGTAGCGCGGCGCGACCTCTTTGCGCGACAGGTTCGGAGCCATAGCCATGCGTGCGGCTTCGAACGCCTTGTACTGCGCCTCGTCCTGCAGCGGCGGGATGGTGATCACTTCGCCACGGTCGAAGCCGACCAGCGCGGCGTCCACGAGGTCTGCGGTATCCATCACCATGCCGGGCATCATGGCATCCACGTCCTTGCCCGACTTCTCCCAGATCTCGGAACGGGTGGCGCCTGGCAGCACGGCCTGCACGCGGACCTGCGTGCCTTGGAGCTTAGCGGCCAGTCCCTGGGTAATGCCGACCAGATGCGCCTTCGTGCCGCTGTAGATGCCGTCCATCATTTCCGGCGCGAACGCGAGCACCGAGGCAATGTTGATGATGCCGCCCTTGTCGCGGGCAACGAAGGCCTGCGCCGCGGCAGCCGCCAGGAGCGTCGGCGCCAGCACGTTCACGGTGACGATCCGCTCGATGTTCTCGCTGCCGTTTTCCAGGATGCTGCCTTCGAGCGAGATACCGGCGTTGTTTACGAGCAGGGTGATGGAGGCGTCGTCCGCCAACCGGCGTTCGACGGCAGCAATGTCCTTGCGATCGCTGAGGTCGGCACGCAGCACTTCGACCTTGCGGCCGGTACGTGCCGTGATCTTCTGGGCAAGCGCCTCCAGGCGATCCACGCGGCGGGCGGCCAGGATCAGGTCGTAGCCGCGGTCGGCCAGACGCTCGGCATAGACCTCGCCAATGCCCGAGGAAGCGCCCGTGACCAGGGCCGTACCTTTGAAATCAGTGCTCATGTCGTTACTCCGTATGGGTGGGTTGCAAAGTGATAGTTAGTGCGTTGCCATACGATAGTGACGTTGCTATCATAATGCAATGGACACCGACAAACTTTCTTCCGGCACCTGCGCGATCTCGCGGAGCCTCGCTTTCGTCGGGGACGCGTGGAGTGCCTTGATCCTGCGCGATGCCAGCAGGGGCATGACTCAGTTCGATCAGTTCCGCACCAGTCTCGGCATTGCGCCGAACATCCTGTCGCGCCGACTGAAGGCGTTGACGGAAGCCGGCGTGCTGGAGAAGCGGCGCTACAGCGAGCGCCCGCCGCGAGACGAATACATGCTGACCCAGGCGGGCCGCGATTTCGTGCCGATTCTTGCCGCCATGGCGGAATGGGGTCGTCGTTACAACGGTGGGGGCTCGCCGCTATCGGAACTCGTCGATCGCGAGACCGGGAAACCCGTGCGAGCACTCGTCGTGGATGAGAACAGCGGGCGGCCCTTGCATGAAGTGGCGCTACAGCTGGTCATGCCCGAGGCGGCGCCAGGCTAAATACGCTTCCGGCGTTACACGAGCCGTAACGCAAACGGGCGCTCCTTTGGGAGCGCCCGTTTCGTTTTCGCCGATGGCCCTTCCCGTTCGACACGGGAAAGGCCTCGCGGAGCATTTAAGCCGCGGGCATCGTCGCCATATCGATGACGAAGCGATAGCGCACGTCGTTCTTCACCAGACGCTTGTACGTCTCGTTGATCGAAGCCATGTCGACCAGTTCGATGTCGGACACGATGCCGTGCTCGGCGCAGAAATCCATCATCTCCTGCGTCTCAGCCATGCCGCCGATGGCGGAACCGGCGATCGTGCGGCGGGGAAGCATCAGCGCACCACCGATCATGCCGTCGATCGGCGTGAGCACACCCACCAGCACCATCGTGCCGTCGAGCTTCAGCAGGTTGATGTACGGGTTCAGGTCATGCGACACCGGCACCGTGTTGAGCAGGAAGTCGAAGCTGGCCGCCTGCGCCTTCATCGCTTCCGCATCGGTGGAGAGCAGCACAGCGTCGGCACCGAGACGCTTGGCGTCCTCGCCCTTCGAGGCGGATGTGGTGATCATGGTGACGTGCGCGCCCATCGCCTTGGCGAACTTCACGCCCATGTGGCCGAGGCCGCCGAGGCCGATCACGCCAACCTTCTGACCCGGTCCCACGTTCCAGTGACGCAGCGGCGAGTAGGTGGTGATGCCGGCGCACAGCAGCGGCGCGGTGGCCTTGAGGTCGAGCTTGTCGGAAATCTTCACCGCGAAGCGCTCCTGCACCACGATGTCGGTCGAGTAGCCGCCATAGGTGGGCGTCGCCTTGTCCTGCTCCGTGCCGTTGTAGGTGAAGCTGGTGTGGGTGAGGCAGTACTGTTCCAGATCGCGCTTGCACGACTCGCACTCGCGGCAGGAGTCCACCATGCAGCCGACGCCGGCATAATCGCCGACCTTGAACTTCTTCACGGCCGAACCGACGGCCTTCACACGCCCGACGATTTCATGGCCGGGGACCATCGGGTAGATGGCGTTGCCCCAGTCGTTCTGGGCCTGGTGCAGGTCGGAATGGCAGACGCCGCTGTACAGGATCTCGATATGGATATCGTGCGCGCCAACATCGCGGCGGGGCACGGTGAAGGGGACGAGGGGCGTCGTGGCGTCATGGGCGGCGAATCCGCGGACTTCGAACATGGGAGCATCCTCTTCATGGGGGGCATTCGTTGGCCGGTAACGATAAGTGCTCAACAATTCGACGCGCCAGCGCGGATTATCTGATGAATCGTTGAGTTATTCTTGATAATCATGCGCCCCGACAACCTCTCCCATCTCGCCGCCTTCGCCGCGGTTGCACGGCACGCCAGCTTCCGCAAGGCGGGGGCGGAGCTGACCCTGACGACCTCGGCCATCAGCTACGCCATCCGCAACCTGGAAGAACGCCTCGGCGTGATGCTGTTCCACCGAACGACACGCAGCGTGTCGCTCACCGAAGCGGGGCAGCGACTGCTGGAGCGACTGGAACCGGCGTTGTTCGACGTCAGTGAAGCGCTGGAGGAAATGAACAACTTCCGCGCCACGCCCGCGGGTACGTTGCGCATCAACATGCCACGCGTCACCGCGCAGTTGCTGCTGCCGGCGTTGCTGCCCCAGTTCCTCGAGCGCTATCCCGACATCCAGTTCGAGGCGGTAGACAACGATGGTCTCATCGACATCGTCGCCTCGGGCTTCGACGCGGGTATCCGCTTCCTGGAGCAGGTACCCGAGGACATGATCGCTGTGCCGATCAGCGGACAACAACGCGGTGCCTGTGTCGCGTCACCCGAGTACGTGGCAAGACACGGCGTACCACTGCATCCGAACGATCTCTTCCAGCACGACTGCATCCGCTTTCGTTTTCCCAGCGGCCGGCTTTACAAGTGGGAGTTCGAGCAAGGCGCCAAGAAACTCGAACTCGATGTGCGCGGCCGGCTTACCCTGGGCGATCTTCGCCTGGCGCTCGATGCATCGCTCGCCGGCATGGGCTTCACGCTGGTGCTGGATGACCAGGTGCGCTCGCTCGTTGCAGAAGGGCGACTGGTGAAAGTGCTTGAAGACTGGTGTCCACCGTATCCGGGCTTCATGCTGTATTACCCGCGGCAACGACGGGTGACCTCGGCGCTGCGGGCCTTCGTCGAATTCGTGCGCGAGCACCGCTGGGTTGCCCCCGACGTGACCGGGTAGCTCGATGATCTGCCTGCGTCGTATGCTACCGGTTGCTGCGACGCAGCATGCCCGCATCCCCGCATCCCCGTTACCGAGCCAATCCCATGAGCCAGCCATCCCACGCGCGCGCGCCAGGCGCGCCGCCCCCTCGTTCTCGCCATGTGGGCCTGGTGATCCTCGCCCTCGCAGTGGGCGGCTTTGCCATTGGTACAACCGAGTTCGCCTCGATGAGCATGCTGCCCCTGTTTGCGCAGGGGCTGGGCATCGACGCACCGACGGCCGGGCACGTCATCAGCGCCTATGCGCTGGGTGTGGTCGTCGGTGCGCCGATCATGACGGTGCTGGGTGCGCGCGTGCCTCGTCGTCGCCTCCTGCTCATCCTCATGGCGATGTTCACGCTGTTCAACGGATTGACCGGCTTGTCGCCGAACTATCACTGGATGCTTGTGTTCCGGTTCCTTGCCGGACTGCCGCATGGTGCTTATTTCGGTGTCGCTGCATTGGTCGCCTCGTCGCTCGTACCGGCAGATCGCCGCACGCGCGCGGTCGGCCAGATGTTCCTCGGCCTGACCGTTGCTACCGTCGTGGGCGTGCCGTTGGCGAGCTGGCTGGGTCAGGCTGTGGGTTGGCGCTGGGCCTTCGCGCTCGTCGCGATGCTGGGAATCGCGACAATCTCGGCGATCGCCGTATTCGCGCCTGAAGTGGCCCCGGATCGCGATGCGAGCCCGCTGCGCGAACTGGGTGCGCTGAAGCGCCCGCAGGTCTGGCTCACGCTCGCCATCGGCGCTATCGGCTTTGGCGGTCTGTTTGCCGTCTATACCTATCTCGCGGACATTCTCGTCCAGGTCACGCAGATGCCGCTACACACGGTGCCTTGGATCATCGGCGTCTTCGGCATCGGGCTCACCGCCGGCAACATGATCGTGCCCGCATTCGCCGATCGCGCACTGATGCGCACGGCCGGCGGTCTGCTGGTGTGGAGCATCGTCATGCTCGCGCTCTTCCCGTTCGCTGCGGGCAACGTATGGACGCTCAGCATCGACGTGTTCTTCATCGGCATCGGTGGTGCGTTGGGCACGATCTTGCAAACGCGTTTGATGGACGTCGCGGGCGACGCCCAAGGTCTCGCCGCCGCACTGAATCACTCCGCCTTCAATACGGCGAACGCACTCGGCCCGTTTCTCGGAGGGCTAGCGATCGCGCATGGCTACGGCTGGACGTCGCCGGGGTGGGTCGGGAGCTTGCTTGCTCTGGCCGGACTGGCAATCTGGGCTACGTCAGTCGCTGGCGACCGCAGCAGGGTGGCCGCTGCAGAGGCCTGCTGATAGGAAAGCATTCTGCGGTGGCCTGGGGGCTGTTCGGCTACCTTCGCCATCTAACCCGCTCAAAGTGCCCCATCGCCTGAAAGCTCCGCTAACACACGCCCTTATTGGCTCACGGAAGAAATTGTGCGAGGTTGCTAGCGGCGCTACGCAATAGGTGCCAAAGACACCGTTGGCACGAGCATTCGCCCACAAGGAGACGTGACATGAGTGGAAGAAAGATCGAAGCACAGCACCACGCCACCTTCGAAGGTATCCGTCATCTCGACGAAGCGGGCAGCGAGTACTGGCTGGCGCGCGAACTATCGCCACTACTGGAGTACCCACAGTGGCGCAACTTTCTGACGGTGCTGGAAAGAGCCCGCTCGGCCTGCCGCGCCAGCGGTCAGTTGGTGGAAGACCATTTTGCGGACATGCGCAAAATGGTGGAGATTGGATCAGGAGCCCATCGCGAAGTGGAAGACGTGCGCATATCGCGCTACGCCTGTTACCTGATCGTGCAGAATGGTGATCCATCCAAGCCTGTTATTGCCAACGGTCAGACCTACTTTGCCCTCCAGACGCGCCGGCAAGAACTGGCTGACGACCATAACTTTGCTCGGCTATCTGAAGACGAGAAACGCCTCGCCATCCGCAACGAGCTAGCCGCACATAACAAATACCTTGCCGCTGCCGCAAAGGATTCAGGTGTGGACAGCCCTCAGGACTATGCCATCTTTCAAGACCATGGCTACAAGGGCCTGTATGGTGGGCTCGGCGCCAAGGATATTCACGCTCGCAAGAAACTGAAGAAGAGCCAGAAAATTCTCGACCACATGGGCAGCACTGAGTTAGCGGCCAACCTGTTCCGCGCCACCCAGGCGGAAGAAAAATTGCGCCGTGATCAGGTGCGCGGTAAAGCGCAGGCCAACAAGACGCACTTCGATGTGGGCAGAAAAGTCCGCCAGACTATTGAAGAGCGGGTGGAAACATGCCGGAAAGACTGCCTGTGCCAGACAGCAGCATCCGGCAACTTGAGTTGGCCAAGAAGAAGCAGTTGAAGAAAACGGATCAGTAGTGCTTGTGTTGTCCACGAACATGTAGCTCGCAGGTGATCTCTCAGCATAACTGTCCATGCTCGGACGCCATGATTCCGTCTCACTTCCCGATGCAAAACGACCCGAAGATCGCGCCGAGCAGATCGTCCGAGGAATAGGTGCCCGTAATTTCGCCGAGGGCATGCTGCGCGTGACGCAGTTCTTCCGCGGCGAGTTCGCCGGCTCGGCTGTCGCGTAATGCGGCGTCTGTGCGGGTCAGGTGATCGCGCACGGCTTCCAGCGCGATGACGTGACGACGACGCGCACTGAATGCGCCGTCGCCAGCGCCGGCTGTCGCGAGTTTGCGCAGCATCTCGCGCAGCGTATTCAGCCCTTCGCCCGTTTTCGCCGAGAGCCATAGCGTGTCATTGCCGTCGCGCCGTTCGCTGCGTGCGTCGGCATGCGATAGGTCGATCTTGTTGATGACGACGAGTCGCGTGGCATGCATTGGAGCGCCTTCGAAGAAGGCGAGATCGGCGTCGGCGTGGGTTTCATCGGTGACCAGGAGAGCGACGTCGCAGCGTTCGAGCTGCGCGCGCGCACGTCGGATGCCTTCGCGTTCGACCACGTCGTCGCTATCGCGCAATCCTGCGGTGTCGGCCAGTTCCAGGGTGGCGCCGTCGATGAGGACGGACTCGCGCAATACATCGCGTGTGGTGCCCGGAATGTCCGTGACGATGGCGCGCTCCTGACCGGCGAGCGCATTCAACAGGCTCGACTTGCCGGCGTTTGGACGGCCGACAATGGCGACGGAGATCCCATCGTTGAGGCGAACACCGCGCCGTGTTTCGATGAGCAATGCGTCGAGATGGGCGCGCAACGCCGTGAGCTGTTCACCGATGACCGGATCGGCGAGGAAGTCGATTTCTTCTTCCGGAAAATCGATCGCGGCTTCGATATGCACGCGCAGTGCGATCAGTTCAGCGAGCAGATCGTCGACGCGCGCGGAGAACACACCTTCCATCGAACGCAGCGCGGCTCGCGCACCGGCTTCCGACGTGGCGGCCACGACATCGGCAACGGCTTCGGCCTGCGCGAGATCGAGTTTGCCGTTGAGGAAGGCGCGCTCGGTGAATTCGCCAGGCCGCGCGAGCCGCGCACCGAGTGCGATACAGCGACGAAGCAAGGCATCGAGCAATACCGGACTACCGTGGCCTTGCAGCTCCAGCACATGTTCGCCGGTGTACGACGCAGGCCCAGGAAAGTAGAGCAGGATGCCGCGATCGATCAGATCGCCATGCGCGTCGCGGAATGCCGTGAAGTGCGCATGCCGGGGCGTCGGTTCGCGCCCAAGAACCGCACGCGCTATCTGTGGCGCCAGTGACCCGGAGACGCGAACGGCGCCGACGCCAGCTGCGCCGGCGCCGGTGGCGATGGCCGCGATGGTGTCGTCGCCGTGGGTCATGGTGAACCTGCTATGGCGAAGCGGCGCGTCGTTCGACGCGCCGCTTGGGGGTTTAAGCCGTCTTTGCCTTGATGTCGGCGCGATCGACGCTGCGGTTGATCCACCACTGCTGCAGCAGGCTGGTCGCACCGTTCACCGTCCAGTAGAGCACGAGGCCCGACGGGAAGAAGGCGAAGAAGACACCGAAGATCAGCGGCATCACCTTCATCATCTTGGCCTGGGTCGGATCCATACCTGCCGTAGGCATCATGCGCTGCGTGAGCAGCGTCACGAGGAAGTAGAGCACCGGCAGCACATAGAACGGATCGGGCGCCGACAGATCGTGGATCCAGCCGAAGAACGGCGCATGGCGCAGTTCGATCGATTCGGAGAGCACGCGAAGTAGGCCGATGAAGATGGGGAAGGTGATGAGGATGGGCAGGCAGCCCGCCATCGGATTCACCTTCTCCTTCTTGTACAGCTCCATCATCGCCTGCTGCATCTTCATGCGGTCGTCGCCGTAACGCTCCTTGAGCGCGGCGACCCGCGGCTGCAGCTTGCGCATGCGCGCACCCGAGCGGAACTGCGCATCGGTGAGCTTGAACAGAGCGGCCTTGATGAGCAGCACGAGCAGGATGATCGCCACACCCCAGTTACCACTGATCGCGTGCAACTGTGAAAGCAGCCAGTGCAGCGGCTGGGCGATGATCGTGAGCCAGCCGTAGTTGCTGGTGAGTTCGAGGCCAGGCGCGATGACGTCCAGTGTGCCTTGCAGCTTCGGACCGACGTAGAGTCGAGCAACGCTGTCGGCAGCCTGACCCGGCGCTACCTGGATCGCGGGACCGAACGCGCGCACGAGATAGCGCGGCGTCGCGGAGTTCGGATCGACGATGGTGCTGCTGTAAGTCACGCTCTGGTCGGCCGGCGGAATCCAGGCCACAAAGAAGTAATGCTGCAGCATGCTGATCCAGCCGCCGGTGATCTGGCGGTTCAGCGGCTTCTTCGCAAAGTCGAGGAAGGGCAGCGATTCGAACTTGTTTTCCGGGCTGTACCACGCGGCGCCGAAGAAACTGTGCTGCGCGGGGTCCGTGTAGGCCTTGAACCAGTTCACCTTGGCGGCGGGCACGCGCTGCAACTGCTGGTACGCGTTACCCGTCCACGGGGTGCCCGTGCCGTTCTCCACGCGCTGATCGAGCTCGACGACGTAGTCGGTGCGCTTCAACGTATAGCGCTTGACGACCTTGAGGCCCGAAGGATCGGTCCAGGTGAGATCCACGCTGACGGTCTTCTGGCCATCGGCGAGCTTGGCTTCCGAGGTCTCGCTGTGGAACAGCGCGCGGTGGTCGGGCGCCGGGCCATTGTTGCTGACCAGGCCATCCTGCGCGGCGAAGAAGTGCTCCGGCTGATCGTCGAGCAGACGTGCCGGCGGCGGACTCGGGTTCTTCTTGGTGACCGGCTCGTCCGGATATGCAAGCAGCTCCGAACGGACGATGCTGCCGCCACGCGTGTCGATGGTAAGACGCAGCACGTCGTTCGACAGCGTAATGAGCTGGCCCTTGCCATCGGCGGGCGCCGCGGCCTCGCTTGGCACATTGGCCGGGGCAGCTGCGCCAGGAATGCTGCCATCGGCGGCCGGCTTGCCGCTATCGGTCTGAGCCGCAGGCGTGGGAGCGACCGGGTGGGGACCATAGTCCTTTTCCCATTCCGTCCACAGCAGGTACGCCACGAACATGAGCGCGAAGAAGAGAAGCGTGCGCGTTTGATTCATTGCTTAGGCCAGATCCGAATGGCGCCACGGCCGACTGGCCGGAAGGGGCGGGGTGGACGTGAGGTCAACGCGCGATTGTGCCGTCGGCACCCTCAGGCTTCAACGGCCGGATACGGCGGAAGAGCCCGTCGAGTTCCGCCAGGAGGGTGGCGCCGGTCTCTTTAAGGGCGGTATCACGCGCCATGACCAGGATGTCGACCTGGGGGAGATCCGGACGCGCGCGACGAAACGCCTCGCGAGCGAGGCGCTTGATGCGGTTGCGATCGACGGCGCGTTTCGAACAACGCTTGGAAATGGCGAGCCCGAGGCGCGCCGTACCAGCGGTGTTGTTTCCGAAGCGCAAAAGAAAACAGCGGCCGCCGAGGCGACCGCTGACAGTTCGCAACGCTGCGAAGTCGGCGGCGCTGCGTAGCCGCGCATCGCGCGGCAGGGCGGCGGCACGCACGACAGGCGAACCGCTTACGGGATCAGGCGCTTACGACCCTTGGCGCGACGGGCGTTGATGATCTTGCGGCCGTCGGCCGTGGCCATGCGGGCACGGAAGCCGTGCGTGCGGGCACGCTTGAGCTTGCTGGGCTGGTAAGTACGCTTCATGGCGCTTACATCCGGGTGAAGATGGAAAAAGGCCTGAAAGTATGCGGGACATTCCGTAAGACTGTCAACCGCTTGGATGCAGGGCGACGGTGGTGGCCCGGTGACGCACAGGCCGAGGAGCAGGCGGAACGCTGTTAGACTTCGACGTCCACCCCGCGCGCATGCGCCCCTTCTGTGGCAAGAATACCCGATGAGTGAACTGTGGAGACGCTGCCTCGAGCGTCTTGAAGGCGAATTGACGTCAGAGGACGTCCATACCTGGCTTATGCCGTTGCAGGCCAGGGAGGACGGCCACGGCCTGTTCCTCTACGCGCCGAACCCGTATTCGCTGGATACGGTACGCGAGCAGTACCTGGACAAGATCCGCACGATCGTCGAGCACATCAGCGGCCGGGCCATGCCCGTGCGGCTGGAAGTCGGTTCCTCCGGCGGCCGTCCGGCGCCGGGCCGGCCTGCGTCGGCTCCGTCCAGCGCGCCAGCCCATGCGGCGCCGCGCGCACCGGAGCCCGCGCACGAGCCGCCGCACGTGCACAACCTCGATCCGCACTACACGTTCGAGACCTTCGTGGAAGGCAAATCGAACCAACTGGGCAAGGCGGCGGCCATGCAGGTCGCCATGAATCCCGGTCGGGCCTACAACCCGCTGCTGCTGTACGGCGGCACCGGCTTGGGCAAGACCCACTTGATGCATGCGGCCGGCAACCTTCTGATGCAGAACAACCCCGGCGCGAAGGTGCTCTACCTGCGCTCGGAGCAGTTCGTCAGCGGCATGGTGAAAGCCCTGCAGCAGAAGAACATGGACGACTTCAAGCGACGCTTCCGCTCGGTGGATGCGCTGCTGATCGACGACATCCAGTTCTTCGCCGGTAAGGACACGACCCAAGAAGAGTTCTTCCACACGTTCAATGCGCTGTTCGAGGCGAAGCAGCAGATCATCCTGACCTGCGACCGCTATCCGAAGGAACTGGACAAGCTCGAGCCGCGGCTGAAGTCGCGCCTGGGCTGGGGTCTCTCCGTGGCGATCGAGCCGCCGGACTTCGAGACACGCGCAGCGATCCTGCTGTCCAAAGCGGCCGAAAAGGACATGGAGGTGTCGGAGGATGTGGCGATGTTGCTTGCCAAGCGCATCCGCTCGAACGTCCGCGATCTCGAAGGAGCGCTCAATACGCTCGCAGCGCGCGCCAACTTCTACCGCAAGCCGATCACGACGGACTTCGCCGAGGAAACGCTGCGCGACCTGCTGAACACGCATGCGCAAGCGGTGACCGTGCCGAACATCCAGAAGACCGTGGCCGACTACTACCAGGTGCGCCTGTCCGACCTGCTCTCCAAGCGCCGCGTACGCTCGCTGGCGCGCCCCCGGCAGGTCGCCATGGCCCTGTCCAAGGAACTGACCGAGCACAGCCTTCCTGAGATCGGTGAGGCGTTCGGCGGCCGTGACCACACGACGGTGCTCCACGCCTGCCGCACCATCCGCGGTTTCTGCGAGAAAGACGTACGCATGCGCCAGGACTGGGAGCAGCTCATCCGCATATTGACGGGCTGAGAACCTGTGGATAATAGGTGGATGGATGGAGGACGGTTTCGACGCCTGAAGTTATCCACAAGGCACCCACACGAATCCGCATGTTCAAGCCAGTCGATATCTAGTTATAACTCGTTGAACAAATAAAAGTTTTCGGGCTTTTCAAGATATCCACCGGCCCAACAACTACCACTATAAAATCTTAAAAACTTAAAAGCAGGAGTAGGGGACGCATGCAATTCAGCATCCAGAGGGAAGTACTGCTCAAACCCCTGCAGCAGGTGGTGGGCGTCGTGGAACGCCGCCAGACGCTGCCCGTGCTGGCCAACCTCCTGGTTCGCGCCTCCGGTAGCGAGGTTTCGTTTACCGGTACCGATCTCGAAGTAGAGATGATCGCCACGACCGCCGCCGAGGGCGTGCAGGAAGGCGAGATCACGATTCCGGCGCGCAAACTGTTCGACATCGTTCGCGCGCTTCCCGATGGCGCACGCATCGACATCAAGTTGAACGGAGAGCGCATTGCGCTGAATGCCGGTCGCAGCCGTTTCACGCTTGCCACGCTCCCATCCAGTGAATTTCCGACCATCGACGAAATCGAGCTGGTCGAACGCGTCACGCTTCCCGAGGAAGTACTGCGCGACCTGATGGACCGCACGGCATTCGCCATGGCGAACCAGGACGTGCGCTACTACCTCAACGGCATGTTGCTGGATCTGCAGGAGCACACGCTCCGTTGCGTCGCTACTGACGGCCATCGCCTCGCGCTCAAGGAAACGAAGCTGGAAAGCTCGGTTTCCGCACGGCGGCAGATCATCATCCCGCGCAAGGGCGTCAACGAACTGATTGGCCTGTTCGAATCGGGCGAGGGCTCGGTCGAACTGGAATTCGGCCGTAATCACCTGCGCGTACGCCGCGGCGGTGTCGTATTCACGTCCAAGCTGATCGATGGCCGGTTCCCGGATTACGAGGCGGTCATTCCGCTCGGGGCGGACAAGTCGGCGACGATCGAGCGCGACGTGCTGCGCAGCGCGCTGCAGCGCGCCGCCATCCTGTCCAACGAGAAGTACCGCGGCGTAAAGCTCGAACTGACCCCGGGGCGGATCAAGATCGTGGCGCACAACCCGGAGCAGGAAGAAGCTCAAGAAGAAGTGGAAGCCGAGACGGTTGTCGATGATCTGGCGGTCGGCTTCAACGTGGGCTATCTGCTCGATGCGCTAGGTGCGCTTCGTGGCGACAAGGTGCGGATCAACCTGCGCGATGCGCAGTCGAGCTGCCTCTTGCAGGAAGAGGGCAACGACGAGGCGCGGCACGTGGTGATGCCGCTTCGTCTCTGACCGTTTTTACGCCAAGTCGCGTGGCGGTCGGCCAAGGCGCCGGGGATGTCTTCGACACCCCGGCGCTTTTCGTTTTGGAAGGGGATGGCGTGGGATGAAGTTCGAATCGTTGCGGATCGCCGGACTGCGCTGTCTGGACGGCGTCGCTGTTACCCCATCGCCGGGCATCAACGTTTTCGTCGGTTCCAATGGCGCTGGGAAAACCAGCGTGCTGGAAGCGGCATATCTGCTCTCCCACGGGCGATCGTTCCGAGCCGGATCGCGCGATGTCCTCTTGAAGCGCGGCGCTACGTCGCTTTCGGTGTTTGCCGAGGTCCGAACGGCAGATGGCCGCATGCGCCGGATCGGGCTGGGCCGCGATGGTTCGCGGTGGCAGGCCCGGATCGATGGCGATCAAGCCGCATCCTTGGGTGCTTTGGTACAGGAGTGCGCCGTCGTCTGCTTTGAGCCCGGATCGCATGATCTGATCGCCGGCGCGTCTGACGAGCGGCGGCGTTTCATCGATTGGGGTCTGTTCCACGTGGAACATGAGTTCATGGGGCGATGGCGTCGCTACCAGCGGGCTCTCAAGCAGCGGAACTCGCTGCTGCGTGCCGGCGGGGCAGCGGTGGATGATGCGTCTCTAGCGCCCTGGGAGGCCGAGCTAGCCAGCGCGGGTGAAGACATAACCGCGTACCGCCGGAACTACCTGGATCGACTACTTCCTCACGTGCGCAGTTTCATGAACAACGTGCTGCCGGAGCTAGGCGTGTTTTCCCTCCGCTACCGTCCAGGCTGGGACGAGACGGAGGATTTGGCGGCCACCTTGGTATCCCGGCGGCTGCGGGATATGGCACGTGGTCATACTACGGTAGGCCCACATCGTGCCGACTTTTCCATCGCCTTCGAGCATGCTCCGTTACGTGAGCATCTCTCCCGAGGCCAGGAGAAACTATGTGCTCTCGCGTGCCTGCTGGGGCAGGCCTCCCTGCACGCTGAGATCCGCGGCGAGTGGCCTGTCGTCTGCCTCGACGACCTTGCATCCGAGCTGGATCGCACCCATCAAGAGTGGGTCGTAGCCCAACTTCTGGGGCGCGACGTCCAGGTCTTCGTTACCGGCACCGAAATCCCCTCCGCCCTCGTGGAACGTCCTGTGACGGTGTTCCACGTGGAACAGGGTGCCGTCACGGCTTTGCTATAATCGACCGACTGTCCCGACGCCTTTACGCGCCGCCTCGGGACCGCATTCTGGCGCCATCACCGGGCATCGCATGAACGAACCTCTCGATCCGACGAACTCGAATACCTACGACTCGGGCAGCATCAAGGTCCTCAAGGGCCTGGAAGCCGTCCGCAAGCGTCCGGGCATGTACATCGGCGACACTGACGATGGTACGGGCCTGCACCACATGGTCTTCGAGGTTGTCGATAACGCCATCGACGAAGCCCTTGCCGGTTACTGCGACTACGTGACGGTCACCATCCATCAGGACGGTTCGGCCAGCGTGGCCGACAACGGCCGCGGCATTCCGGTAGATATCCACCCGGAGGAGGGCCGCTCCACGGCCGAAGTCGTGATGACGGTGCTCCATGCCGGCGGTAAGTTCGACGCCAATTCATACAAGGTGTCCGGCGGCCTGCACGGCGTGGGTGTGTCCGTGGTCAACGCCCTGAGCGAGAAGCTCTGGCTGACCATCTGGCGCGAAGGCAAGGAACACCGCCAGGAATACGCCCATGGCGAGCCTGTGGCGCCCATTGCCGTGACGGGAGACACCAACCGCCGCGGCACCATGGTGCGGTTCCTGCCCAGCCCGGCCACGTTCACCAACAACATCGATTTCCATTACGACATCCTGGCGAAGCGCCTGCGTGAGCTGGCCTTCCTGAATTCGGGCGTCACCATCGAACTGGTCGACGAGCGAAATGAGCGAAAGGACATCTTCGCTTACGAGGGCGGCATCAAGTCCTTCGTGCAGCACCTGGCCGAGTTGAAGACGGCGCTGCACCCCACGGTCATCAGCTTCAGCTCGCAGTCCGAGGGCATCACTGTCGAACTGGCCATGCAGTGGACGGATGCGTACCAGGAAACGATGTTCTGCTTCACCAACAACATTCCCCAGCGTGACGGCGGCACCCATCTCACGGGTTTCCGCGCGGCGCTGACGCGTACGCTGCAGAACTACATCGAGAAGGAAGGCCTGGCCAAGAACGCCAAGGTCGGGCTGTCGGGCGACGACATGCGCGAAGGCATGATCGCGGTCCTCTCGGTAAAGGTGCCGGATCCGAAGTTCTCGTCGCAGACCAAGGACAAGCTCGTTTCCAGCGAGGTGAAAACAGCGGTGGAGCAGGTCGTCAACGACAAGCTCGCCGAATTCCTGTTGGAGCATCCGGCGGAAAGCAAGGCCATCGCTTCCAAGGCCGTGGACGCCGCCCGTGCCCGCGAGGCCGCCCGTAAGGCCCGCGAAATGACCCGCCGCAAGGGCGCGCTCGATATCGCCGGGCTGCCGGGCAAGCTGGCGGACTGCCAGGAGAAGGATCCCGCGCTTTCCGAACTGTTCCTGGTCGAGGGTGACTCCGCAGGCGGCTCCGCCAAGCAGGGCCGCAATCGCCGTACCCAGGCAGTGCTGCCGTTGAAGGGCAAGATCCTCAACGTGGAGAAGGCCCGCTTCGACAAGATGATTTCCTCTGCCGAGGTTGGCACGCTGATTACCGCGCTGGGCACGGGCATCGGCAAGGAGGAATACAACCCGGACAAGCTGCGCTACCACCGCATCATCATCATGACCGACGCGGACGTGGACGGCTCGCACATCCGTACGCTGCTGCTGACCTTCTTCTACCGCCAGATGCCCGAGCTGATCGAGCGCGGGCACGTCTACATTGGCCTGCCGCCGCTGTACAAGGTGAAGCAGGGCAAGCAGGAGATGTACATCAAGGACGACAACGTCCTGAACGAGTACCTGATCGCCAGCGCCGTGGATAACGCGTCCTTGGTGCCGGAAGAGAGCGCACCCGCCATCGACGGCGTGGCACTGGAGAAGCTGCTGCGCGATTACCAGGTTGCCCTGGACCAGATCGAGCGCCTCAGCCACCGCTTCGACACGGCGGTGCTCACTGCGCTGATCGAACACACGCCGCTCGGCGAGGATCTCTGGACCGACGAAGCACGTATGCAGGCCTGGCTGGACGGCATCGCTACGCGCCTCACCGCCAGCGGCCTGGGCAAGCCGAGCTATACGCTGCGCTTCCGCCCGGCACTGAACGAGCAGGGCGCTGCGATCGAAGTGGAGCGCAAGCAGCACGGCCTCAGCCACACCTGGATCATGCCGCAGGCGTTCTTCGGCGGTCTGGAATTCCGCGCTATCCAGTCCATTTCGCAGCAGCTGGCGGAACTGGGCCTGCAGCCTGGGGCGGTGGTTCGTCGCGGTAACGCCTCGCGTGGCGTGCTCAACTTTGCCGATGTGCGCAACTGGTTGCTCGACGAAGCCAAGAAGGGTCGTACGATCCAGCGCTTCAAGGGCTTGGGCGAAATGAACCCCGAGCAGCTCTGGGAAACCACGGTGAACCCGGAGACCCGGCGCATGCTGCAGGTGGGTATCGAGGACGCCGTGGCGGCCGACCAGATGTTCTCGATGCTGATGGGCGAAGCGGTGGAACCGCGTCGTGAATTCATCGAATCCAACGCACTGAAGGTGGCCAATCTGGACGTGTGATCCATCGCCCCGACGGTTGAACCACGAAATAGACGCCCGGCTGGCGACGGCCGGGCGTTTTCGTGTTCCACGTCACAGCCCGAAGTGACGTGGATGAAAATGGCGTTTTCAAGGCAACCTTTGGCCTACAAATCGGTAAGCGCCAACATTCTTCTAACAAGTCATTGTTTTGACTCTGCTTTTTTCTTGCACTGCGACTTGTTCTTAGGAATCGAATCGGGTTAACCTCTGTAGTCCCCCGGAGAGCCGCCTTGTGCGCCGACTCCTTCAACAGAGGTCTGTCAATGAAACAGGGTTCCTTCATCAAGTTGGCGCTCGCTACCGCGATCGCACTTTCCCTGGCCAGCGGTGCCGCCGTCGCGCGCGACACGGCTCCCAAGGACAAGAAAGAAGCGCTGTATCCGAATGCCACTCGCACGGAACCCAAGCTCGATCTCAAGAGCGAGAAGGACCAGAAGGCGCTCAACGAAGGTCTCGATGCCGCGAACAACGGCGAGAAGGACAAGGCTCTGCAGCTTCTGCAGCCGCTGGCCGACGGTTCGGCCACCAGCAGCAAGTACGCTCAGGCGCTCGCCCTCCAGGGCATCGCGAACATGAAGTACAACGATGGCGACGTGAAGGGCGCCATCACCACGCTGAAGCAGGCGCTCGATATCGGTGTAATGCCGAACGACACCTACTTCCAGCTCAAGTACATGTACACGCAGTTCCTCGTCGCGGACGAGCAGTACGACGCCGCGCTGAAGTCGCTCCAGGAATGGCGCGCCGAGGGCAAGAAGGAAACCGCCGACTCCTACGGCCTCGAAGGCAACATCGACTATCGCCTGGGCAAGTTCCCGGAAGCGATCGCTGCCATCACCAAGGCGAAGTCGCTGCCGGACGCGAAGCCGCAGGGCTCGTGGGATCAGATCCTCGCCGCCAGCTACGCCGAGACCGGCCAGGGCGACAAGGCCGCCGAGCTCGCCGCCGCCGAACTGCAGAAGAATCCCAACGATCCGACCGCGCTCAACAACGCCGCGTCCGCCCTGATCCAGGCGCAGAAGTATCCGGACGCGATCGCGCTGATGGAGAAGGGCCGCGCGGCGGGTGCCTTCAAGGACGAGAAGCAGTACATCAACCTCGCCAAGGTCTACCTGATCGACGGCCAGGACCACACGGACCGCCAGGAAGCCAACGCGGCGAAGGCTGCGGCCGTGCTCGACGACGGTCTCGCGAAGGGCGTGGTCAAGCCCAGCGCGGAGGTCTACAAGCTCCAGGGCGACGCTGCCATCACCGCCGGCAAGGAAGACGCGGCGCTGGCTGCCTATCAGAAGGCTGCGCCGCTCGCGAAAGACGGCGAGGTCATGCTGAGCGTGGCGCGTCTCCAGCTCCAGAAGAATCAGTACGCCGCGGCCGAGAAGTCCGCGACGGATGCCATCAGCAAGGGTGTGCAGCATAAAGGCCAGGCCTATATGGTGCGTGCGGAAGCCAAGCGTGGTCAGAAGAACAAGCAGGGTGCTATCGCGGACATGAAGCTCGCGGCGCAGGACCCTGAAACGTCTGCCAAGGCCAACGCCTGGTTGAAAACCGCAGGTACCGGTAAGTAAGGCTTTGTAAAGGGCCGGAAGGGGGGCTTGTGGATGGTCATAAACCTTCCCTTCAGGAGCTATACAAACGCCATATGCTGGTGTAACTTGCATACCTTTCCGCTTGCAGAAACCTGCGTTTTCGGCAATGTCAACCCGCCGAGCGCCGGAAAGCAGTGCGGGCTCACTTCCGCTTGATTAGCTCTTGATAGTGACTGATGGCCTCAAGTAACGAATCAACCGGCCAAGCGCCGTTCAGTTGGGGGCGCACAAGTGCGTTGGCAGTAGCCATCGCGCTGCACTCGTTCGCTTTCCTGCTGCTGGTCGCGCCCATGGCGCCGCCCAAGACGCAGGAAAAGCAGAAAGAGAAGGTGGTACAGGTCGATTTCATCGAACCGCCGCCGCCGCCCCCGCCTCCTCCGCCGCCGCCGCCGGAACCCCCCAAGCAGCCGCCGCCGAAGATCATTCAGCAGGTGAAGCCGCCGCCGACACCGCCGCCGCCGGCCCCGCCGCCGCCGGCTGTCGAGGAGGCAAGCACGAATGCCGTTCCGGCACCGCCGCCGGCGCCTCCCGCGCCGCCTGCACCGCCGGCCGACATCGCGCCGAGCGAGAATCTGTCGTACCGTCAGCGCAACCCGCCAAAGTATCCGCCGCAGGCGGTTCGCCAGCGGCATGAAGGTACGGTGGTACTTCTGGTCCTCGTGGGTGTCGACGGTGCGCCGAAAGACATTCAGGTCGATCAGTCCAGCGGTTTCCGCGAACTGGACAAGGCAGCGCAGGATGCGGCAAGGAACTGGCGATTCAACCCGGGCAAGCGAGGCGGTCAGGCCGTCGAAGGCTATGCACGTGTCCCCGTTACGTTCAACCTAAACCAGCTGTAATTCCTCACTTACAGCTATTAAGTTCACGCTTGACTTCCCAAGGGTAGCGTTATGTTGCAAGACACCTCCGCTCAGCCTGCTAATCCAGGTCAAAACTCCAACGCCGACGCCCTCAAGCAGATGGGCTTCGACCACCTGATCCACAACTTCGACTTCCTCGGTTGGATCGTGTTCGTGGTGCTGGTCGCGATGTCCGTGCTCTCGTGGTACTTCATCGTCGCCAACTTCATCCGTAACAGCATGGTGCGTTCGCGCGCCGACAAGGTCATCCAGGGCTTCTGGAACACCTCGTCGACGCAGGAAGCCATTCGTATGCTCGAAGAGCAGCCGAAGGGCGAACCGTTCTCGAAGATCGCGCTCGACGCCGCTTCGGCCGTCGCTCACCACCAGCAGGCTGCTGGCGGTCGCCTCGCCGAGACGCTGTCGCGTTCGGAATTCATCGATCGCGCCCTGCGCCAGGCCGTCGCTCGTGAGAGCCTGCGTCTGGAAGGCGGCCTGACCCTGCTCGCCACGGTCGGTTCGTCGGCTCCGTTCATCGGTCTTCTCGGTACGGTGTGGGGTATCTACCACGCGCTGATCGGTATCGCCGCTTCGGGTTCCGCGTCGATGGACAAGGTGGCCGGCCCCGTCGGTGAGGCGCTGATCATGACCGCGTTCGGTCTGTTCACCGCTATCCCGGCCGTGCTCGCGTACAACTTCTTCATGCGCTCGAACCGCCTGACCTACGCCCAGTTCGACGAATTCGCGCATGACCTGCACGACTTCTTCGCCACCGGCGCTCGCGTCGAAGGTACGGCGCCGGTCGTCGTCAAGAAGTAAGGAGCTGACCCATGGCTATGTCCAGCGGTGGCAACAGCGGCGGTCCGATGTCGGAAATCAACGTCACGCCGCTCGTCGACGTGATGCTGGTTCTGCTGATCATCTTCATGATCACGGCGCCCCTGATGTCCCACAAGGTCCAGATCGATCTGCCGAAGGCGAATCCGAACGTTAAGGATGACACCCCGGTCGAGCCGATGGATCTCGCGGTCAAGCCGGACGGTACGTACTTCCTCAATGACGGTGAAGTCAGCGAGGCTGAACTGAAGGCTCAGTTTGCGGTTGCGGCGGCCAAGTCGCCGCAGCCGGAACTCCAGATCCGTGCGGACCGCACCACCGAATATAAGGTGGTCAAGAAGATCCTTGGCGATGCCAAGGACGCCGGCATGGTCCACGTCGGCTTCATGTCGACTGGCAAGGAGTAACGAACATGGCATTCAGTTCAGGCAACTCCGGTGGCCCGATGTCGGACATCAACGTCACGCCGCTCGTCGACGTGATGCTGGTGCTCCTGATCATCTTCATGATCACGGCTCCGATGCTGTCGCATAAGATCAAGATCGATCTGCCGCAGCCGAATCCGAACATCGTCAACCCAGAGAATCCGCCGGATCCCGTCCGGCTGCAGATTCGCCAGGATGGCTCGCTGTACTGGAACGACACGCCTGTCGATGAACTGGGTCTTCGTGCCCAGATCGCGGTGATTGCCCAGCAGTCGAACCAGCCGGAACTGCAGATCGACGCGGATGACGCGGTTCAGTACGAGGTCGTGGCACGCGTGCTTTCCGACGCTAAGGGCCAGGGCCTGACCAAGATCGGTTTCGTCAACGCGCAGTAATCGATCGATCGTCCGGTAATACCGAAAACCCCGCCTCACGGCGGGGTTTTTTTATTTCAGGATGTCCAGGTAAGCGCGGACGGTATTCGCCAAGCCTTGATACAACGCCTCGCCGATCAACGCGTGCCCAATCGATACTTCGGCCAGGCCAGGAATCGCGGCCTTGAACGTGCCAAGGTTCGCCTGGCTCAGATCATGCCCGGCATTCACCGCCAACCCTGCCTGCTGTGCGCGTCGCGCCGTGTCGGCAAACGATTCCAGTTCGGCTCGCGCGTCGCCCTCGTGGAACGCTTCCGCGTACGGGCCGGTGTAAAGCTCGATGCGCTGCACGCCAATGGCTTTCGCTTCTTCGAAACCCGCACCGCCCGCGTCGACAAAGACACTGACTCGGCAGCCGATCTCACGAAACGCCGCCACGATCGGCTTCAACGTCTCGATGTCCTTGGTCAGGTCGAAGCCGTGGTCAGAAGTGATCTGACCGTCGCCGTCGGGAACCAACGTCACCTGCGTCGGCTTCACTTCGCGGCAGAGCGCCAACAAACCGGGATACGCACCGCGTGGACCCGCGAACGGATTGCCTTCGATGTTGTATTCCACACGACCGCGCAACAATCCGGCCAACGTGCGTACGTCGTCGGGCGTGACATGTCGCATATCGGGACGAGGGTGAACGGTGAGCCCGCCGCAGCCCGCTTCAATGCAGGTATTGGCAGCGGTAGCGATGCTTGGCTCGGTGCCGCCGCGCGAATTGCGCAAAACGGCGATCTTGTTCAGGTTAACGCTGAGTAGGGTCATCGACGGTCCATAAAAAAACGCACGCCACCATTGCGACGTGCGTAATGACTGTCATCTCAGCATAACTCGCCACGTCCCTGTGGCGCACTCCACGGCTCACACACACATCAGGTAAGACACACCTCGATGCGGAAAGGTTCAAACCGAAGATGTGAAGACGCGAACGCGGCGCTCGCCACCGCGCCACGCCAGCGCCGCGACCCGTTCGTCGCCCAGGGCGACCGGTCTTACCTGCCATTCGGACGCCGGGCCAACGTCGCCTTCGAACTGCCACGGCACGGCACCCCCGGGAGCGAGCCTGAACGACACGCGGTGCAAGCCGTACGACAGCCCACCACCGTGCGCCTTGAGTACCGCTTCCTTGGCCGTCCATAGGGCCAGAAATCCGCCCAAGTGGTCGGCCTCGGGGAGCGTGTTCAGCTCGGCAGCCTCGTCCGGTGCAAAGAACCGCCGTGCCAGCTCCAGCGCCCTCGGCCGGGGCCGAACCACCTCCACGTCAACGCCGATAGCGAATCCTGACGGCCCCTTGCCGACAGCAAGAAGCGCGACGTCTCCGCTGTGCGACCAGTTGAAGCCGAGGGTGTCCAGTGGTGGCGGGAACGTAGGTTTTCCGTGCTCCCCACGGACGATGGCCGGTGACTCGGTCGCACCGGTATAAGCGCCCAACAAGCGCGCGAAGACGTCCTCGCCAGCACCGCCCGACCAGGCGGTTTGCCAGAGATGAATTTCGTCGTCGGCGAGGGGTGATACGTGGATGGCATCAAGGTCCATGCCGCGATGCTACCGTCTTGACCCGCACCATGGAGCCTGCATTCTCAGTGATGTGAGAACCTCTACGCTCAGCGCGGCGCCGGCAGGCGTCATCCGCTTGGGCCAACGGGTGTCGAGCGACCGCGCACGCCCTAGAATGGGGACGTTCGCAAGGGGAGCCCAATCGTGATGGCAGGCTGGCTGCTGCTTCTGGTGTCGTTGCTCTACGTAGGCTTGCTCTTTGGCATCGCCTACGTGGGCGATCGCCGGCCGCTTTATCCTCGTCAGCCCAAGCTGCGCCCGCTCGTGTACAGCCTTGCGCTGGCCGTGTACTGCTCGTCATGGACCTTCTATGGGGCGGTGGGCACAGCGGCCGTGTCCGGCCTCGCGTATCTGCCGATCTACCTCGGCCCCCTGCTGCTGTTCGTGCTCGGGTTCGGTCTGTTCGAGCGACTCGTGCTCGTGGCGCGCGAACGCAACATCACGTCCATCGCCGACTTCATCGCGGCGCGCTTCGGCAAATCGCACGGCCTCGCTGCGCTCGTTGCTGTTATTGCCGTCGTCGCTGTCATTCCGTACATCGCGCTGCAGTTCAAGGCCGTGGCTATGTCGTTCGCTGTACTCGGCGCCGACAACTCCGCCTGGTGGTTCGGTGATACGGCCTTGTGGTGCGCTGCCCTTCTTGCCGTGTTCGCCATCCTGTTCGGCACCCGTAATATCGACGCGACCGAACATCATCACGGCATGATGCTCGCTGTCGCCGTCGAGTCACTGGTGAAGCTACTCGCCTTCGTTGGCATCGGCGTCTATGCCTATATGCATGGCCCCGGCATCGCCGAGACGCTGCGTACGCCGCTGACGCAGGTCGAGAAAGGCAGCATGCCACCCGGCTTCGTTGCGCAGACGCTGCTCGCGTTCTGCGCCATGTTCTGCCTGCCGCGACAGTTCCAGATCGGCGTCGTGGAATGCGAAGACCCGCGCGATCTGCGCCGCGCGCGCTGGTTCTTTCCCGCGTACATGGTGCTCATATCCTTGGCCGTGCTGCCGATCGTCAGTGCGGGACTGCGTTTGCCCCAGGTCACGCAAGGACACGTTGACGCGTGGGTGCTGAATCTACCGCTCGCCCTTGGCGACAGCGGCGTTGCGTTGGTTGGCTTCGTCGGAGGATTCTCGGCGGCGACCGGTATGGTGATCGTCGCCGCCGTGGCGCTTGCCACGATGATAAGCAACGACTTGGTGATGCCGGCACTGCTGCGTGTGAAACGATTCGACCTGGAACGACGTGGCGATCTCTCGCACGTCGTCCTGCTCGTGCGTCGTGTGGCGATCGTGGTGCTCGCAGCGCTTGCGTATATCTATTACCGGATCATCGCCAACGCCGAAAACCTCGCAGCCACGGGTCTGCTCTCCTTCGCTGCCGTCGCGCAATTCGCCCCGGCCATCGTCTCCGCGCTGTACTGGCGAGGCGCCAGTCGCATCGGTGTGCAAGTGGGCTTGCTGGCAGGTTTTGTCGTCTGGGGATACACGCTGCTGTTGCCGGCGATGACCCGCGCGGGATGGCTGCAGAGCCAATGGGTCGAAGACGGTCCGTTCGGCATCGGCTGGTTGAAGCCGACTGAACTGTTTCACGTCACGGGGTGGGAGTCGGTCACGCACGGCACGTTCTGGTCGTTGCTGTTCAACGTCGGCTGCCTGGTCTTCATCTCCCTTCGCTTTAGACCCAGCGTCGCAGAGCGACTGCACGCGGCATTGTTCGTCGATCCGTTCGTGCGCAGTGCGACGGGTGCGGGCGACTGGCGCGGACGCGTGACGGTTCGCGATCTCGGTACCATTGCCGGACGCATCGTCGGTGACCGTGTGACCGCGCGCGCGTTCAACGAGTATGGCCAACGGCATGGCGTGACACTGGCACCGAGCGATGCCGCCGATCGCCCTCTCATCCAGTTCACCGAGCGGTTGCTTGCGAGCGCCGTCGGCGCCGCGAGCGCACGGCGCATTCTCATGGGCGCGCTGTCGGGAACCGGTCTGGACATCGCCGAGGCGATGGCGCTGATGGACGAAGCGTCGCAGGAGCTGCGCTTCAATCGTGAGCTGTTGTCCACGACACTGGAAAACGTATCGCAAGGCATCAGCGTGGTGGATGGTGAGATGCGACTGGTCGCGTGGAATCGCCGTTACCTCGAGTTGTTCGATTACCCCGACGGTATGGTCTATGTCGGCCTGCCCGTTGCCGACCTGATTCGCTGGAACGCGGAGCATGGCGAATGCGGGCCCGGTGAAGTCGATGAACACGTTGCGAAGCGCATTCGCTACATGCGCGCCGGCTCACCACACGTCTTCCAGCGCGTGCGTCCCGACGGCACGGTGATCGAAATGCGCGGACGCGCTCTGCCTGGCGGCGGCTTCGTTACTACATTCACGGATGTCACGGCCTACAAGCACGTGGAACAGGCGCTCATCGATGCCAACGAAACGCTGGAACAGCGTGTCGAAGATCGTACGGCCGAACTGTCCGAAGCATTGAACGCGACGGCGATTGCACGACGCGAAGCCGAAGCGGCAAATGCGTCAAAGACACGTTTCCTCGCGGCGGCCAGCCACGATCTGCTTCAACCGCTGAACGCAGCGAGACTCTTCACGTCCGCGCTGCGGCAGCATCCCGGTCTCGATGGCGAGGTGGCGCAACTGGCCGAGCGGATCGACGCGTCGTTCCGTGCCGCGGAAGACTTGCTTGACGCCTTGCTCGACGTATCCCGTCTTGACGCAGGCAGCTATCGGCCGGAGATCGCGCCGTTTGCATTGGCCGACCTGTTCGATTCGTTGAAGCAGCAATTCGCCGTGATCGCGGAGCAGCGCGGACTGACCTTGCACGTCGTACCGAGTTCGCTATCCGTGCGCTCGGATGCGCAGCTTCTTCGCCGCATCGTCGCCAACTTTCTTTCCAATGCCTTGCGCTACACCCGTGCCGGAGGCGTCGTACTTGGCGTGCGCCGCAAGGGCGATCAAGTACGCATCGAAGTATGGGATACCGGCCCCGGTATTGCCGACGAGCAACAGGCGCGCATCTTCGGCGAATTCCAACGTCTCGAACGTCCTTCGCCGTGGGGTGAGAAAGGCCTTGGGCTCGGACTATCCATCTGTGATCGACTGGCCGGCATTCTCTGCCACCCGCTGTCGTTGCGTTCGCGTATCGGCCGCGGCAGTTGTTTCAGCATCACGGTTCCACGAGCAGCCGCGGTGTCGCGCAAACGTCCGCCCGCCGTCGTGCGCCCCGGCGGCGGCGAACAGCTACCGCTGACGGTGCTGTGCCTCGACAACGACGAGACCATCCTCGATGGCATGCGCGCGCTCCTGGGTCGCTGGGGCGTGGACTGCCGAGTGGCTATCGATATCGACGCGGCTTGCGCTGTGCTGGCAGAAACGCATGTCGACCTGATCCTCGCGGACTATCACCTCGGTGAGGGCATGGACGGCCTCGAGGCCTTGCACCTCCTGGGCACGAAGATCGCGCCGATGCCTCCGGCGGCGATGGTCACGGCGGACGGCAGCACGGAGTTGAAGCAACGCGCGCGCGCACTGGGCTATCCGGTGTTGCACAAACCGGTACGGCCTGCTGCCTTGCGTGCTTTGCTCGTCGCGCTGGCGAAGCGGACCGGGACGAACGCCGCCTGACGTGTCACGACCGGCGACGCGAGCCGCCGGAAGGCCTCATCCCTCTTCGGGAACGCTCGGCAGGGCTTCCTGCTCCACATCGAGATGGCTCGCAGCGAGCGCCACCTGCGTTCGATTGGAAACGCCGAGCTTGCGCATGATCGCCGTCATATGCGCTTTCACCGTGGCCTCCGAGACACCGAGATCATAGGCAATCTGCTTGTTGAGCAGACCTTCCGCAATCATGGTCAACACGCGGAACTGCTGCGGCGTCAACGTCGCAACACGTGCTGCGACGTCGGCCTCGTCGGCTTTCAATTCGACGCTGCCGCCCACCAGTTGGTGTGGGAGCCACACGTCGCCATCGAGTACCGCGCGTACTGCTTCCACGATCTGTTCCACGGCCGCCGACTTGGGTATGTACGCCGATGCGCCATGTGCAAGCGCACGACGGGCTACCTGCGCCTCCTCGTGGCCGGAGACGACGATGGTCGGAAGGCCTGGATACTGGCCGCGGATATGCGCAAGCGCGGAATAGCCACGCGCACCAGGCATGTGCAGGTCCATCAACAGCAGGTCGGCGTCCGGCAACGATTCGATCAAGGCGAACAGCGCAGGCACGCTGTCCGCCGTGTGCACGGTGGCATCCGGCACGGCCGCCAACACCGCGCGCTGCAAGGCATCGCGGAACAGCGGATGGTCATCGGCGATCAAAACGTACATGGGGTAGACCGAGAGAGAGTGTTAACGGTGAACAGTGGACGGTGAAGCGTGAGTAGCGAGCAGTCTGGGGAAACCTACGGTTTACGCTTCACGGTTCACTCTTCACTACTTTATCAACCGCTCTTCAACGAGGTTCTTCACGACGCCGGGATCCGCCAGCGTGGACACGTCGCCGAGCTGATCGGGCTGGTTTTCCGCGATCTTGCGCAGGATGCGGCGCATGATCTTGCCCGAACGCGTCTTCGGCAGGCCGGGTGCCCACTGCAGATGATCGGGTGCCGCGATGGGACCGATCTCCTTGCGCACGCCCGCGATCAATTCCTTGCCTAGCGCATCGCTGCCGGATTCGCCGGCCACGAGGGTGACGAAGGCATAGATGCCCTGGCCCTTGATGTCGTGGGGACAGCCCACCACGGCCGCCTCGGCCACCTTCGGATGCGCGACCAGGGCGCTCTCCACTTCCGCGGTACCGATGCGGTGACCGGAGACGTTGATGACGTCGTCCACGCGACCGGTGATCCAGTAATAACCGTCTTCGTCGCGTCGCGCGCCGTCGCCGGTGAAGTAGTTGCCGGGGTAGGTCTTGAAATACGTGTCGACGAAGCGCTGGTGATCGCCATACACCGTGCGCATCTGGCCCGGCCACGAGTCGGTAATGATGAGGTTGCCGCTGCACGTGCCTTCCTGCTGCGCGCCGTTGGCGTCCACGATCGCCGGCTGGATGCCGAAGAACGGCAGCGTCGCCGATCCGGGCTTGAGATCCGTTGCACCAGGCAGCGGCGTGATCATGAAGCCACCCGTTTCGGTCTGCCACCAGGTGTCCACCACAGGGCAGCGCTCGTCGCCGACCACGCGCCAATACCAGTTCCATGCTTCCGGATTGATCGGCTCGCCGACGGTACCGAGCACGCGCAGGCTCTTGCGCGAGGTCTTCTTCACCGGACCCTCGCCTTCGCGCATGAGCGCACGGATGGCCGTGGGCGCCGTATAGAACAGCGTGACCTTGTGCTTGTCCACTACCTGCCAGAACCGGCTGAAGTCCGGGTAATTGGGCACGCCGTCGAACATGACCACCGTGGCCCCGTTTGCCAGCGGACCGTAGACGACGTAGCTATGACCGGTGATCCAGCCCACGTCGGCCGTGCACCAGTAGATGTCGTCTTCGCGCAGGTCGAAGGTCAGCTCGTGCGTGAGGCTGGTATAGACTAGGTAACCGCCGCTCGTGTGCAGCACGCCCTTGGGCTGGCCGGTCGAACCCGAGGTGTACAGCGTGAACAACGGGTCTTCCGCGCCCATCGGTTCGGGCTCGCAGGTGGTCGACTGCCCTTCCATCAACGTGTGATACCAGCGATCGCGCGGCGACTGGAACTGGATGGCGCCACCCGTGCGGCGAACCACGATCACCGTCTCCACACTGTTGGTGCGGGGACGGGTCAGCGACTCGTCCACGTTGGCCTTCAACGGAATCTTCTTACCGCCGCGGCAGCCTTCGTCGGCGGTGACGATCAGCTTCGCGCCCGAATCGGCGATGCGGCTGGCGAGCGAATCCGGCGAGAAACCGCCGAAGACCACGGAATGCACGGCGCCGATGCGCGCACACGCAAGCATCGCTACGGCGGCTTCCGGAATCATGGGCAGGTAGATCACCACGCGGTCGCCCTTGACCACACCGAGGTTCTTCAGCGTGTTGGCGAACTTGCACACTTCCGTGTGCAGTTCGCGATAGGTAAGGCTCCGCGTTTCGTTCGGGTCGTCGCCCTCGAAGATGATGGCGGTCTTGTCGCCGCGCGTTTCGAGATGCCGATCCAGGCAATTGGCCGAGACGTTGAGCTGCCCATCTTCGTACCAACGGATGTAGAGGTCGCTCGGGTCGAACGACACGTTCTTGATCTTCGTCGGCGGCACGATCCAGTCGATCCGTTCGGCCATCTCCTTCCAGAAGCCGTCGGGATCCTGGATGGAGCGCGCGTACATGCGCTGGTAGTCGTCCTTGCGGACGCGCGCCCTGGCGGCAAAGGCGGGATCGACCGGGTGTAGATCGGACATGCTGGCTCCTGCGATACGTGGGCTTCGGCGCTGCCGAAAGAGTGCGTGGGGCTTTGCGAGGAAGTTTATCTCTGCGGCGCAGCATAAAGCTGCGACCTCGCTACGACTTTGGTCGAGGTTCGACCTTTGGCGAATGGCACGGCTACGGGCCGTGTCACATGCTCGGCCTGCCAATGGTTGGGGAGACCATGATGAAGACGATCCGTTCCGGTGGCCGCAAGGCCATCGCCCTGAGTGTCGCCTGTGCGCTGATGTTGCCGATGGCCGTAGTGCCTGACTTGGCTCACGCCCAGTCGAAGTCGAAGAAGACGTCCAGCCGCGAGGCGGAACTGGAGTCCCGCGTCAATCAGCTTGAGCAACAGCTTGCCGAGCTGAAAGCGATGATCCAGGAGCAAAAGGCCGAGACCAGCCAGGCGACCGCCACGGCGCAGGCCGCCCAGACGCAGGCGCAGCAGACCGACGACAAGGTCGCCAAGGTGGAGAAGGTCGTGGCCTCCGCGCCCGCCAAGCCCACCTTCAGCTCGGCACCGGGCGTCTCGGTGGCGCTGCACGGTTTCATCAACGCCAACGCGTTCTCGCAAAGCAAGGGTTACACCTTCGGTAACGGTGCCAACGCCGAGTATCCGATCCCGGGCCAGGGCGGCCGGGTGAACGATTCGCTGAGCGGCGTGGATATTCGCAATACGCGTTTCTGGCTCGATTTCACCGGCGCGAAGTTCACCGAGAGCTGGGCCGGCAGCGGTCGCATCGAGATGGACTTCTTCGGCGGCTTCAATGGCACGGGCCCGTACAGCCAGCAGCAGCCCACGCCGCGCCTGCGTCAGGCCTATATGGACCTGACCAACGCCTCCACGGGCACCACGTTCCGCATCGGCCAGATGTGGGATCTCATGTTCCCGCTCGAATACATTCCTCAGTCGCTCTCGCACATCGCGTTCCCGCTGGGCTACGGCACCGGCGTGATCGGCTGGCGCTACCCGGGTGTGATGTGGATGCAGGAGCTCAACCACGGCTCCGAAGGCACCAAGTGGCGCTTCGACCTGGCCGCATTCGAGGGTAGCTGGAACGGCCCGGGTCAGACGACCAACTACCTCACCGCAGGCAATGCGGGCTTCAAGCCGCAGGTGGAAGCCAGGCTGACGGCAAAGGGCGGCAACTGGCAGGCTTTCGCTGCCGCGCACTACAGCAAGATGGACCTCCATGGCGTCGACGGCACGGTGATCACGCCGATCAAGAGCAACATCAAGAGCACGGCCGTGGAAGTGGGCGGCATGTGGACGCCCGGCAACTTCATCCTCAAGAGCGCCGTGTATACCGGCACGGCGATCGGGCAGCTCTTCGGCGACCTCTCGCAGTTCGGCGACATCAAGGACAAGGGCGGCTACCTGCAGGTGGGCTACAAGTTCACGCCGAACTGGAGCGTGTACGGCACCTACGCGGCAAGCAACCCGGATGACCGCGACGTGCTCCGCTGGCGCGCCGCCAATACCGCGGGTCTATTGAAGAACCGGCAGAACGCGCTGAGCCTGCAGTACACCGCGGGTGCCTACGACTTCAGCGTGGAATGGATCCACAGCAACCTCGACTCGAGCACCACCAACGGTCTCGGGCGCCAGAAAACCTCTGCCAACGAGTTCACGCTCAACGGCAACTACCGTTTCTGATCGGAGACCGACATGGCGACAACTGCAGGCGGCCTCCGTGCCGATGGCACCATCGGAACCAGCCACAAGCGCGTGATCTTCGCATCCAGCCTGGGCACCGTTTTCGAGTGGTACGACTTCTACCTTTATGGCTCGCTCGCCGCGATCATCGGCAAGCAGTTTTTCACCGGACTCAACGAGACCAGTCAGTTCATCTTCGCACTGCTCGCGTTTGCTGCCGGCTTCGCGGTGCGTCCGTTCGGCGCGATCGTGTTCGGTCGCATCGGTGACTTGATCGGCCGCAAGTACACGTTCCTGGTCACCATCGTCATCATGGGTACGTCCACGTTCCTCGTGGGTGTGCTGCCGGGGTATTCGACACTTGGTGTGGCAGCACCGGCCCTGCTGATTCTGCTTCGCCTGCTGCAAGGCCTTGCGCTCGGTGGCGAGTACGGTGGCGCGGCAACCTACGTGGCCGAGCATGCGCCGCAGGGCAAGCGTGGTTTGTACACCAGCTTCATCCAGATCACGGCGACGTTCGGACTGTTCCTCTCGCTGCTGGTGATTCTCGGCACGCGCCTCGGCCTCGGCACCGAAACCTTCGAGGCATGGGGCTGGCGCATTCCGTTCCTGATCTCGGCCGTGCTGGTCGGTGTGTCGGTCTATATCCGCATGCAGCTGCAGGAGTCGCCGGTGTTCCGCCAGATGAAGGCGGAAGGCAAGCACTCGAAGGCGCCGCTCACCGAAGCCTTCGGCCAATGGAAGAACCTGAAGCTGGTGATCCTCGCGTTGCTCGGCGCTACGGCGGGCCAAGCGGTGGTCTGGTACACCGGGCAGTTCTACGCGCTCTACTTCCTTACCCAGAGCCTCAAGATCGATGGCACCACGGCAAACCTGCTGATCGCTGCCGCATTGCTCATCGGCACGCCGTTCTTCGTCTTCTTCGGCTGGCTCTCGGATCGTATCGGTCGCAAGACGGTTGTCCTTGCCGGTTGCCTGATCGCCGCGCTGACGATGTTCCCGATCTTCAAGGGCCTCACGCATTTCGGCAATCCTGCCGTCGAAGCCGCGGCCGCTTCGGCACCGGTGGTCGTCACGGCGGACCCGAAGGCTTGTACGTTCCAGTTCGATCCGGTAGGCAAGAAGACCTTCACCAGTTCGTGCGACGTGGCGAAGAGCGTGTTGGCGAAGAAAGGCATTCCATACAGCAATGCCGCGGCACCCGCAGGCACCGTCGCCACGGTGAAGATCGGCGACGAGGTCATCGAGTCTTTCGAGGGCACTACACTCGACAAGGCCACGTTTACCGAGCAGAACAAGGCGTTCGTGGCAAAGGTCGGTGCGCAGGTGAAGGCAGCGGGCTATCCCGAGAAAGCCGACCCGTCACAATCGAACTACCCGATGCTTATCGTGCTGCTGGCGATCCTCGTGCTCTACGTAACGATGGTCTATGGCCCGATCGCAGCCTGGCTGGTGGAAATGTTCCCCACCCGCATCCGCTACACGTCGATGAGCCTGCCGTACCACATCGGCAACGGCTGGTTCGGTGGCTTCGTTCCGACCATTGGCTTCATGCTCGTGGCCTGGAAGGGCGACATCTACTACGGACTCTGGTATCCGGTGGCTGTGGCACTGATGACCTTCGTCATCGGCCTGTTCTTCGTGAAGGAGACGAAGGATCTGCCGCTGGAGCATTGATCCGAAGGAACATTGAAACCTCGGAAGCCGGCGACTCGAACGAGCGCCGGCTTTCGTGTTGTCAGTCGATGCGCATCACGCGATAGGCGCGCCATGCTCCCCGTCCTTGCACGACGTTGGCGTGGCGACTACGCTCCGTGCGCGAAGTGCGTCGCGTCGCGGCTGCACGGTCGCCTTACGGGGGCATGCACGCGTGACGCTAGAAACGGTGGAAATAAAGGCGTTTGTTCCGTCCCGGGACTTCGAGCTTTCGAAGGCCTTCTACGTCGATCTGGGCTTCGAAGTCGCATTCTCCGACGACAGCCTGGCGTACCTCAAGGCAGGCGAGTGCGCCTTTTTGCTCCAGCGCTTCTACGTCAAGGAGCACGCTGAAAACTTCATGATGCACATGCTCGTGGCAGACGTCGACGCCTGGTGGCGTCGTGTCGAAGAGGTTGGCCTTCCTGCGAAATACGCAGTCAAGGCGTCAGCCCCGGAAGACCGTCCCTGGGCCATTCGCGATTTCGTAATCACCGATCCCACCGGTGTGCTCTGGCGCATCGGCACGAACATCGAACGCAAAGGTTAGCCGCCGCGTCTCCCTACCGCGCGGGTAGGGAGACGGGCTGGACGGTACGTCAGTCGCCCTTCGCGGCGACCTCGATCAGGCTCGCCACTTCCTTTGGGTGCGAGATCATCACGAGGTGCGAAGCGCCCTTGATCACGACGGTCTTCTTTGACTTGGCGCGATCAGCCATGAACTTCAATGACTCAGGCGGAATGCCCTGGTCGGCGGTGCCGTAGATGTGCCACGAGGGAATGTGCTTCCAGGCCGCGGCCGTTTCGGCTTCGTCGAACGCAGCGGCGGCGATCGGGCGCTGCTCTGCCGCCATCACCGTGGCCCGCTTGAGCGGCACGTCAGGGAACAGAGCGGGGTACTTGTCCTGCTGTACGTAAAGATCCTTGTCGCCGTTCGATAACGTCACGGGCGGTGCGAGCGCGGGACCGAGCGTGCTGCCGGGAAACTTGCCTACCAACTGACCCGCCGTCTCACCCACATCAGGCGAGAGCGCAGAGACGTAGACGAGTGCCTTCACGTTGTCCCTGCCTTCGGCCGCTTCGGTGATCACCGAGCCGCCGTAAGAGTGACCGACAAGCACGACCGGCGCCTTGATGCTGGCCAAAAGGTCCGCGATATAGGCGGCATCGGTTTTCACGCTGCGCAAGGGATTGGCTGGGGCGACGACGGTGAAGCCGTCCTTGTGCAGTTGCTCGATCACGCCATTCCAGCTGGAGGCATCCGCAAAGGCGCCATGCACAAGAACGACCGTGGGTTTGTCCGCAGCGAAGGCCGCGGCTGTGCTTAGTGCAGCGGTGGCGAACAGGGCGGCGCGAAGTAGCGAACGACGCATGAGCAAGTCTCCCGATGGGCAGGTAAGGGCAGGGGTCTAACGAATGGGTCGGGCGCGAGGCAGCGGGGCCCCTGGGGCATCGCGCTCCTCGGGCGTCGCCAAGGTGGATCCGATTGGAGCACTCGATCACCTACGCTTCTTGTCGTTTGCTGCTTATTGGCTCAGCGCGGGGACAAGTCCGACAAGGACCGACGTAGGATCGCGGCGGCTGAGACTGCGACATCGTACATTTGTACGATGTCGCATCCCATCTCCCCCATCCGCCCGCACAAGGGCCGCGGCGCCCTTTCCAACCCGGAAGGGCGCTTCGAAACCACGCGCGCTACGGCCGAGGACGATGGCTGGTACCGGGAGGACGAGGTCATACGACCGCGTACGGAGATCCGGGAGGAGCTGGCCCGCTCGGTCATCAGCAAAAACGATTCCCCCGACGTCGGCTTCGACCGGGCGCTGAACCCCTTCCGCGGATGCGAGCACGGCTGCATCTACTGTTACGCACGTCCATCGCATGCATACCTCAACCTCTCCCCCGGCCTCGACTTCGAGACGAAGCTGTTCGCAAAGAGTAACCTCGAAGAAATTCTCCGCAGCGAGATCTCCAAGCGTAGCTACGTGTGCAAGCCGATCAACATCGGCAGCAACACCGATCCGTATCAACCGATCGAAAAGGAATGGCGTCTCACCCGCGCTGCGCTGGGGTTGCTCAACGCATGCAATCACCCCTGCACGATCGTCACCAAGAACGCGCTGATCGAGCGCGATCTCGATATCCTCGCACCGATGGCAGAGCGCAACCTGGTGCAGGTGTTCGTGTCCATCAACTCGCTGGACAACAAGCTCGCCGCGAAGCTCGAACCACGCGCGTCAGCACCGCATCGCCGCATGCAGGCCGTGCGCAATCTGCACGACGCAGGGGTACCCGTCGGCGTGCTCGTCGCGCCCATCATCCCAGCGCTCAACGAGAAAGACCTCGAAGGAATCATCGAACAGGCCGGTGTCAACGGCGCGAACGCGATTGGCTACACCTGCATACGCCTCCCGCATGAACTAAAGCAACTCTTCCGCGAATGGCTTGACCAACATTATCCCGACCGTGCCGCCCACATCATGAGCCTCATCCAGCAAATGAATGGCGGCAAAGACTACGACAGCAACTTCGCCACGCGCATGCGCGGGCAGGGTGTCTTCGCGGACATCATCCGCAAGCGGGTGCATGTGGCCGCTCGCAAAGCGGGGCTGCATCGCGCCTGGGATACGGTGTTGGATACGTCGCAGTTCGTGCCGCCACGGGTGCATTCGCCGCAGGGGCAGTTGTTTTGAATACCTTGACGCCGCCGCGCGGATTTAGCGCAAGAAGCATACAACCCGAACCCAGGTCGAAAGAGAAAGTGAGCGCCGCTGTTCCATCCGTGCTTTCCGAACATTTGGATGGCTAAGCAAGCTCGGACGGAAAGCCATCGATAACGGAGAGGTCCAGCTCCAGAACGGTGCGGCCGTCATCGCACTCGACGCCGACGACGAAGGCGTCGGCCGTGCGGATTTCTGTTTGCGCTTTTGAATTGACTGCTTCGACCTTGATAACTGGCTCAAAAAACGTTGGATGAAGGTAGAAAGTAACTTTCCCCTTCAAGGGGTCATTGAGTGGATCTGTGCTTCGTACGGCGAGGACCACATCAACGTATCGTTTCGATATTCTTTTAACGACGGCGGACAAGACTCTCGTTGCAGTGGTGCTGGCACCACCAAACTTCCCCTTATTGAAGTCTGTATCCCACACCTGGGCGGCAGTCATTCCTGCCATTTCGGTCAGCCAAGGCGCCTGACCAATCGGGCGGAATGTGGCGATATCAGCTAATCCTCTAGAGTTGAGTGGACGGTCCTGTGCCGGAACCTTTTGCGTGGGCGTGCCGTCGACTGGGGCATCGGTCCGAGGCCCATTAATTTGCTCTTTCGAATCGTCTGTGCCACCACCATTTTCAGCGTCGTTCAGAAGCTTCGGAAGCTCGGCGCGCGCCCAGAGGTACATAGATATGAAGCCTCCAACCAGCCCGGTGGCAGCTGCTCCAACGACTAAGCTCGCTCCGGCAGCTTGGTTGGTCTGACCAAAAGGAAGAAGGCTCTTTGCTAGATGCCACACTGCCCTGAGCGCGCCTTGCAAACCGACCAGCGTGGCACCGACGATGACCTTGGTGAGCCAATCGGAAATTTCCTCGAAGTTCGAGTTGCCGGCATAGGCCAACGAAGCACGGCCGGCTTCATTGGATCGCTGGGGATTTGGGCTGGGCTTTAGTTCTGCAACTACAACGCCCTTGCCTTCGCGATTCCTCTTAGGTACACCAAAGAGAAGACCAAGAAAGGCACCGCAGGCAACGCCGGACACTAGCCAGACAATTACCAAGCCGATGAAACGTGCGGGGTCTGTCACGAGCGCAAGCAGACCCCCTACAAACGCAACTCCAAGTGCGATCATGGAGATTCGATAAATAGGCTTGAGCTCTTTACGAATTTTTTCGACTTTTGCTTCGCCTGCCATAAAGACACCGAATCGTTTGGTGGACGATGCTGCCGCTAATACGATCTGGCATATACATCCATTTTGATCACGTGCATATCGGTGAAAATTCTTATGTAATGCATTTGTTACATAGACGAACAACCGGCGCAAAAGAGGCGTCCAACCTGACGAAACAAATGCCTCCGAGGTAAAGATGTGCGATTCCGGCAAGTCGTCAGAGGAGCGCCAGGCGAGAGCGCTTGCCCCCGTTTGAAGAAGCATCGAAGCGTTGACCGTCGACAGCTACCTCGCTATAAGTCGCTCACCTCCGCACGGAGTGACGCACATGACAGACCTTGGTCGGCCTCGCATCGCCCTATTTCTGGACGGCACTTGGAACACGCTTAACGACAATACGAATGTCTGGCGGTTGAAATCGCTTTGCGTTCAAGACAGTCATCAGCAGGTTTACTACAGTGCTGGCGTCGGAACTGCCAAGGGCGAGAAGATCACGGGCGGCGCATTCGGCATCGGCATCAACGAAGAAGTTGAAGCCGCGTATGAATGGCTAGTCGAGCACTACGTCGAAAACGCGCAAATTTTTATCTTCGGTTTCAGTCGCGGTGCATTCACGGCACGCAGCCTGGCTGGCTTCATCTCGAAGTGCGGCCTCTTAAAGCCAGGATCCCCTCTGTCTCTGAAGCAGCTTTATGAAAGGTATCGCAAAGGAACGGCCACATCCATTCTTTCGCTGCAGCACACTGATCAAGCACTCTCCAACGAAGATCGGTGGTTGAAGAAATATAGTCGTCCCGTGCCCATCTGGTTTCAGGGGGTTTGGGACACGGTCGGGAGTTTAGGCGTACCGCTTCCTTGCGTGCCACATGTAAGCAGGCATGACTTCGACTTCCTGGAAACCGACCTTCGAATCAACGATACCCACGCTTATCACGCATTGGCGATCGATGAGCATCGTGAGGCATTCACGCCAACCCTGTGGACCAAAACTGTGCCAAGCACGGGGAGCGCGCCAGGAGAGCGAGACTTCCCGCACGTGGAGCAGCGCTGGTTTGTAGGTGCGCACGCCAATGTTGGCGGTGGCTACGAGAATGACCTCTTGGCTCAAGCACCGCTAAAGTGGATGAAGCAAAAGGCCGAAGAGCACAACCTCTTATTTAAAGATACCGTCGATCTTGATGACGGAGCCAATAGTTGCCCCATTCATGATTCTCTTGCAGAAATGGCGCACGGAATTTATGAGATTCTGACGTTAGGCAAGCACTACTATCGGCCTATCGGCGCGGATCCTGTCGATGGCGATAATGGGCGAACGCATACAATCAACGAGTCGATTGATGCGACCGTGTTTGACCGCTGGCGCGCTGATGCAACGTATCGTCCCAAGAATCTCGTTGACTGGGCAAGTCGCAAGGGCGTAACTGATCCGGCGTCGATCGACACTTCGGTCAAGGCAAGTGACGCGACCGTTGTGAACGATTGCCCAGCACAGACTTCTCCTGACGCTGGCACGCCAGCAAAAAGCGACTGAACCGCCCTGCCGCAATGCCCAGGAGATTGCGGCCAGCCGTCAGCTCACCCGTGCTGAAGTTGGTCCATCGGCAGCGAGCGAGCTTCGAATGGCGGAATGACGGGTGGGAGCCAGCCTGCTGGCGATAAGCCAACGAAGTGGTGTAGCCGTGAGGCTGGCTCCCATCGACGGCTTACGGCAGCGGCAGGCTGATCGAATGCGACTTCATCGTGGCCGACAGGCTGGGGAATGGATCCACGCCCGACATGGTGGTGATGTCGCTCACCGACACCACCGTGCAGGTGTACTGCTGGAGGTTGGTGCAGAGGTAGGCGCCCGTGCCGACGCCCGGCTCGTAGATGGCCTTCCACGTATAGTCGGGCACCTTGACGTTATCGGCCCCGATGGTGGTGCTCGAACCCGGTTCGAACGCCGGACCGGTCACCACGTAGACTTCGCCCTGGTCCGTCGCCACCGAGCGCACGTAGTTTTCGATGCGCTCCCACTGGCCCGCATTGAGCGAATGGAACTGCGGCACCACGTTGGCCATCGAGAAGGTTTCCTTCTCGTTCGACAGCGTTGAGGCATCGCCGGCCGGAGACATGTGGCCGCGATCGTAGCCGCTGTTGGTGTAGTCGGACGACTGCGAGCGATCAGCGACCGGGATGCCGGTTTCCGCGTGCCACGTGCCGGTACGGCCGATGGATTCCGAGCCGGCGATCTGGCTGGCGGTGAGATGTTCGGCCGAGTACAGCGGGCCCTTGGTGACGCCCGAGGCCAGCAGCGCGTATTCGGTATGACACACCTCGGTGGTGCGCGCGGTCAACGACGTATCGATGGCCGGCTCTACGCCGCCGGTGAACAGATCCGGACACGCGGTACCCGCATAGCACGAGCCGGACACGACGAAGAACGCGACGAAAAGCCAACCGCTCAGACGATTCATGTGTTGTTTCCCCAGTGATGTTGTGCCGCGAGTCTAGGCGCGTCATGTTTCTGTCTTGCGCAAATCGATCGCATGAACCTGCGAAATTTTCGGTTTTGTGATCGCCAGCACGTCGATCGTGCTTCGTCCGAAATGGGGTATGGCGAAACGATGTTTTGTGTTTCGCGTGGTCGGTTGCCTCTCGTGCAACACGGCTGATACGCGTGAAACGTCTCTGTCATTCAGGCGACCTACGGTGATTTGCTCGACAGCCAATCGACGATGGTTTCCCATGGATACTTCCCGACGTCATTTCCTGAGCGTCGCTGGTGGCTTGGTCGGCGCGTCAGCGTTCATCGATGCATGGCGCGTGGCGCAGGCGATGGATTCGTCAATGCCCATGCCGATGACGCAGCGCATGGTCATGCCGGGGCTGGCCGCGCCGAATGTTCCATTGGTGAATCCGTTGACCATGGCGAGATTCGTCGATGCGCTACCGGTGCCGCCGATTGCCTCACCGATCGGCAAGCGCACACATCCCGCGTACGGCGGCCAGCAGCTGCCGCTCTATCGCATGCCGATGCGGGCGTTCCGTGCAAAGGTGCACCGGGATCTGCCTCCCACGCCGCAATGGGGTTATGCAGGCTCCACGCCAGGTCCCACGATCGTGACGCGCCGAGGCGAGCCGGTGCTGGTGGAATGGGTCAACGAGCTTCCTACCCGACACTTCCTTCCCATCGATCACGGCATTCACGGTGCGGAGAAATCCAAACCCGACGTCCGCACCGTCACTCACGTGCACGGTGCGCGTGTTTCCGCGCCGAACGATGGTTGGCCCGAAGACTGGTACGTGCCGGGCAAATCGTCGACCGCTCTTTATCCAGGGAACCAGGATGCCACCACCCTGTGGTACCACGATCACGCCATGGGCATTACGCGACTGAACATCTACGCGGGACTGTTCGGAAGCTTCCTTGTACACGACGACGACGAGCAAGCGCTGGGTTTGCCGTCGGGTGAATTCGACATACCGCTGATGCTCTACGATCGTCTACTCGCGAAGAGCGGCGAGCTCTACTACCCGGTGTCGGACGATCCCAACGCACCCTGGGTGTCCGAGTGCCACGGCGATGCCTTGCTATGCAACGGCAAGCTGTATCCCTATCTGGAAGTGGAGCCGCGCCGCTACCGCTTCCGGCTGATCAACGTTGCCAACACCAGCTTCTTCAATCTCTCGCTGTCGCATGGCAAACCGTTTCAACAGATCGGCAGCGATCAGGGTCTGCTGGCAGCGCCCGTTGATCGCCAGGCCATCGAACTCTATCCCGCCGAGCGTGCCGAGGTGATCGTCGACTTCAGTGCCTATGCGGGCCAGGCGGTGCAGCTACGCCACCAGGCCGATGGCATCGTCGAGTTCCGCGTTCGCGCCAAGGGACGCCGCGATACCTCGGTGGTGCCATCCACCTTGCGGCCGGTGCAGCGCATCGATCCGGCCACGGCGGTGCAGGATCGCGTGCTCGGCTTGGGCGAGCAGGACGACGCGGGCGGCAATCCGATGACGATGCTGCTCGATGGAAAGATGTGGAGCGATCCCATCAGCGAAAAGCCCAAGAAGGGCACGGTCGAAACCTGGACGTTCGTCAACGTGACGGGCGATGCGCATCCCATCCATTTGCATCTCGTGCGGTTCCAGGTACTGGAGCGCCGTCCCTTCGACCTCTACGCGTGGAACGCCCGCAGGGAACTGAAATTCACCGGACCAGCGGTAGCTCCACCCGCGCACGAGGCCGGATGGAAGGACACCGTGCGCTGCGATCCCGGCATGATCACCCGCATCATCGCGAGCTTCGACGGCGAACCAGGCAAGTACGTCTGGCATTGCCATTACCTAGAGCACGAGGACAACGAGATGATGCGTCCTTACGAAGTGGTGTGAAGCGCTGCCAAGTTCTTGCCGCAATAACAGCAATTGTTCGCAACATCTTGCGTTGACACGTGATTGCCATCACGACCTCACTCATTGTCGCGCGCATGCCAACGATCGGTCATATCCGAAGCCGATGCTCACCGCCGTCGACAGGTCACCCACCACCGCGCTCGACACCAATCAGGGGGAAGACTTCACGTAGGGAGAGTTCACCATGGTTACATGGCTGCGCCACACGCGGCTTCTGCCGCTGTTGATGGGCACGCTTTCCGCCGGCCTCGCCGGCGTCGTCAGTGCCCAGGACACCACGCCACCCGATCACGATGCGCCGTTTCGCCAGAATGTACCCGTGGCACCGTTCAAGAACCCGGGTGGCCTTCCCGGCGGTGTCGTGACGCTGCACAAGCCGCCCCGCAGCGAGGACAACAGCGATCGCACCGTCACCCCGATCAAGCACGTGATTCTGCTGATTGGCGAGAACCGAACCTTCGATCACGTGTATGGCACTTACACGCCGCCGAAGGGACAGTCGGTGGACAACCTGCTGTCGAAGGGCATCGTCAATGCCGATGGCACACCGGGTCCGAACGTGGAACGCGCTGCGCAGTACGTGGCCACGAGCACCGGCCCGTTCGACATGTCGCCGCGGAAAGTCGGCAAGTACAAGACGCTCCCGCAGATGAACACCGGTGGTGCGCCCACCGCGGCACCTTTTGCTTCTGCAACGCAGGCACAGGCGATCGAACCGGCATTGCCCGATGGCACCTACGACATGCTCGCGAGCGGCGGCACGGGCTTGCCAAAGCACGTGGTCGATACGCGGTTCCCGGCCAAGCTTCCCAACGCGCCGGTCGACATGCACGCATCCATCAGCTACGACGCTTACGCCAACAGCCCTGTACACCGCTTCTTCCAGATGTGGCAGCAGCTCGACTGCGACGCGAAGGCGTCCACGCCGGCCAACCCCAGCGGTTGTCGCAACGACCTGTTTCCCTGGGTGGAAACCACGATCGGCGCGGGCACCAACGGCAATCCGCTCCCGGCGAACTTCACCGACCAGAGCACCGGTGAAGGTGCCACCGCCATGCAGTTCCTCAATATGGCTCAAGGCGATGCGCCTTACTTCAAGGAGCTGGCGCAGACGTACGCGCTGAGTGACAACTTCCACCAGTCGGTGATGGGCGGAACGGGTGCCAACCACATCATGCTGGGCTACGGCAACTTGATCTACTACGCCGACGCCAACGGCCAGCCGGCTACCCCCCCGGAAAACCAGATCGAGAATCCGGATACGCAGTTCGGTACGGACAACTGGTGGAAGCAGGACGGATACTCCGGCGGTTCGTACGTCAATTGCTCCGACGAAAGCCAGCCCGGCGTGAAAGAGATCAGGAACTATCTGCACTCGCTTCCGTATGAGACGTTCAAGGGCTCGGATTGCAAACCGCACGCCTACTACCTCGTGAACAACTACAACCCGGGCTATCTGGGCGACGGCACGCCAGCGCCGTTGGGCGCCGATCAGTTCACGATCCCGCCAACCATGCAGGACAACCTGGCACTGCTGCTGGAGAAGCACCATGTGTCGTGGAAGTACTACGGCGAGGGTTTCGATGACGGCAAGGAAGACGGCGAGGGCGGTACGTTCTGCAATATCTGCAACCCGTTCCTGTACTCCACGCAGATCATGACCAACCCGGAACTGCGTGCGAAGAACCAGGATCTCAACGACCTGTACAACGACATCCAGAACGACACGCTGCCGGCTGTCTCCATCGCCAAGCCCGACGGCATCCTCGATGGCCACCCGGCCTCCTCGAAGCTGGATCTGTTCGAAGGCTACGTGCGCAAGATTGTAGAAATGGCAAAGGCCAACCCGAAGGTGTGGGACGACACCGTGATCATGGTGACCTTCGATGAAGGTGGCGGCTATTACGACTCGGGCTACATCCAACCGATCGACTTCTTCGGCGACGGCACGCGCATCCCGCTGCTGGTGGTGTCGAAGTTCTCCACGGGTGGCAAGGTCGTGCATACCTACTACGACCATGTCTCGTTCGACAAATTCGTGGAGGCCAATTGGATGCTCAAGGACCGCATCTCACCCCGCAGTCGCGACAACCTGCCGAATCCGGTGTCGTTCAGAGGGAACCCGTACGTACCGGTGAATGCGCCGGCCATCGGCAACCTCATGGACATGTTCAACTTCAACCGGAACGATGTCAGCGAGACCACTGCGATCGATGACTGATCGCCAAAGTTAAGCCTCGATACCGGCCCTGCCCGCGAAAGCGGGCAGGGTTCTCGTGTTTGCAAGGAGTCGGATGATGATGAAGTTCTTAGCGGCCACATGGCGGGCCAGGGCCATGAGCCCTAGCTCGCTGGTCGCGACCGCCCTATGTGCCGCCACCTTGACGGTTGCGCTGCCTGTTCACGCCGATGCCGGTGACTTCGGCGCCATGCCCGGACTGTGGAAGATTCAGGTGCGGCGCGTGATCCACGGCAAGGCAGGCGCACAGGAAGTGCAATGGCATTGCGTGGACGAAGGCGCCGATCCCTGGACCACCTTCGCCGCATGGACACCGGCAGACGGCGAATGCACCGCCACAGACCAGCAACGCCGCACCACCTCTCTGGCCTGGAAACTCACCTGCAAGGCGGCGCCGGCAGCTTCGGCGCACGTAGACTTCGACAACGCAAAGCACTACACCGGTAGCGTTACGGTCGAAGGCCGCGGCGAGATCACGAAGGCAGAAGGGGATCGCTACGCGGCTTGCACCAGTCCGGAGGATTGATACGGGAACGGGCATCGCGCGTGGTCGCCCCACCAACGCTGGTACCATGCCGTGCGATTCGCACAGGGAAGACATGCATGACCACGCCCATTCGCAACCCGTCGCCGCCAAAGCCGAGGCGCTGGCTTGTCCACGTCGGCTGGGCGCTGCTGGCGATGACCCTGTTCATGGCAGGGATACTGCTCGGCATGCGCTGGTCCGGTGGAACCTTGGGAACCGTGTCGATGACGAACCAACGGCAGGAAAACCTGGGCCGCATTCGCATCGCGCTGCGCGCCCTCGATAGCAACGACCCCGCCGAACTCCGCAAGGGAACGACGAAGCTGCTGTACAACGCTGTGCTCGGCTTGGCGGGTGTAGCGCGATATAGCGAGTGCACCCCTGAGGAAAGTGACCTGATCGCGCGTGCCAAGCTTCGCCTGAACGCAGATATGCCCCCGCGGTCCGACGGGGAGATGAAGCTGCGTGATATGGCGTACGCGTATTGCCAGAAGCGGCCTGGCAAGGCGGGAGCTCCGTGATGGCGGCTTCTGCAGAAGACGAGTCTTAAAGGCCGATCGAGCCGCTCGCCAACCTTGACGGGAATCCACGGGGAACGATGATGCTTCGCATGCTTCTCAGAACGGTACTCGGTGTAGCGGTAGGTGCCTTCTTCTCGCCCGTTGCGAGCGATGTGCGCTCGGGTCCGTCTGAATAGAGAATTTCCCGGTTTACATCGATGAGATACCCCGACGGTCAAATCAGCCAACTGGGCGACATCGTTTCGCTGGGTGGACAGCTCGGCACCGTAGTTAGCGACATCGATGGTGGCCACTACGGAACCGCGCCGGAGCATTCGGCGGAACAGTGGGCATACCTCGGCGAAGGCGTCATGATCGAATTTGAAAGCTACGGACTGATTCATTACATCGAACCCGAGCATGATCTGGTGTTGGTTAGGCGCGGGTAAGAACGCCAACGATCGGATAAAATCATTCGCTTGGCAGTACGCGAACGGTATCGTTGCCATCCTGACGACACGTGGCTTGTGCAGCAAATCGCCGCACCATGTAGCGCACGTATTGCAAGCATGCTTACGCGCCCGTCCGAATGAGAGCCATTCTCGCCATGCCGTGGACGTCAGCATGACCAATACCTTCAACAAAACGAGCATCGCATTCGAGTTCGATCATAAGTATGGAAAGAGCGCATGTCTTCTGATCGGGACGCCGATCCGCTTATGTGAAGACGAATGGCAATGCCCATATCAGTTTGTCGGCCTATCGAATACCAAGACTCGATGGATATCTGGCGCCGATGCATACCAATCGCTGGTGCTGGCCATCCGTGTAGCAGCAGCGGTTTTCTCGCAGCTTGAGGAAGTACAGGACGGAACGGTCACGTGGCTTGGGTCGAGCAACCTCGCCCTGTTCAAGACCTCGGAACCCTAGGTCAAGGCGCAGATGAGCACTGGTTGGCAATCCGTCGCTGTTAACCGGGGAAATCCGACTTGAGCGCACGGTATTCCAGCGACGTAACCGGCGCTCTTCAGAGCCAATGACGACTGATCGACAAAACATGACTCAATTCGCGCTTTGTCGGTTTTCCCCTACAGACTTAGCCGCCACCTTGGTTTAGGTTCCGGCAAGCAGCCGACTGAAGTCGGCAACAGGGGAAGTACGATGAAGTGGTTCTATGTCGGCGTCGTCAGCCTGGCGGTGTTTCTCTGCGCCGCTATTTTTCCGCCACTCGTAAAAGCTTACGTTTCGACGACACGGTCAGAGGCTCTCGCCTACTGTGAGTCAGGCATTGCTTGGGAAGAGGAAAATAAGAATGCCGACTGGGTGTTCTATGGGTCGTGCAAGGATGGACCGTATACGCAGCCATACCCCGATTACCTTGGTTGCTACACGTTATGGGGACACTACGACATACCCGATGAGGGGGTCTACGGAACGGACGCGGCAATCACCACCGCTTGCTACGGCATCGACGACGACCCCGCAGGAAAAAACCTGGGTTCCGCAGGCGGTTGCGATGGAGGCGAAGGCGGGTGCACCGCAGGTGGCGCCAGTTCCGGCGCGCCAACGGCGGGCGACCCCATCAACACGGCGACCGGAAACAAATATGTCGAGGAGACCGACTTCGGCGACATCGATTGGCTCACGTTTCGTCGTTTCTACAACAGCGATCCCAGCGCGTCATCGAGCAGCATGGGCCTGCGATGGAGCCATTCATTCAATCGGCGATTGGATCGGGCAACGCTGTGGAACGGCTCGTTTACCGTAACCGTGTACCGCCCCAACGGCTTACGCGAGCTGTTTCACAAAACAGGAAGTTCGGCCTGGACCACCTCGCCCGACAACCCGGATACGCTGACTGAAATCGACGATGCAGCCGGGAATGTCACGGGCTACTCACTGTGGCTTGCCGCTTTACGGCACACAGAAACCTATACCGTCGATGGACGCCTCCTCACCATCCAAGATGACACGGGCCAGACGGCTACCTTGTCTTACAGCGACAGCACGACGCCCTATGCGATCGCACCGCAGCCCAACCTATTGCTGTCGGTAACCGCGCCAAATGGCAGGTCGCTCACGTTTACGTACGACAACAGTTCCAAAGTTCACCAGATGACGGTGCCCGACGGTCACGTATTTACGTATGCCTACGACTCAACAGGTAACCTGATCTCAGTCACGTATCCCGACCAAAACAAGCGCCAATATCTTTATGGCGAGCAGGCCTTCACCGGCGGAGCGAATCTTCTCCATGCGATGACCGGCCTTGTCGACGAAAATGGCAGCCGTCTCGAGACGACGTATTACGACAGCTCCGCTCGATCCACGTCTACCGAGTCCGCCGGTGGTGCCGATAAGGTCTCCGTAGCGTACAACGCAGACGGAACGTCGGATGTAACGTTTTCTTTGGGCGCGGTATCCCACCAGAGTTATGCCAAGGTCCAGGGATTGGTGCGCATAGCTGCGCTCGATAAGCCCTGTGGTAGCTGTGGCCAATCCTTTGCATCGCGCACTTACGACGCCAACGCGCGACCGTCCGGTTACACCGATTTCAACGGAAACATTAGCCAAGTCACTTACGACGCCAACGGCCTATTGACCCAACAGGTCGAGGCATCGGGTACCACGGACCAGCGTCTCACGAAAACAACCTGGAACGTGCCTCTTAGAAAGCCACTCGTTCGGACCGTGAAGGACAGCAGCGGGAAGGTTGTAAGCCAGAAAGGGTGGGCATACAACGCGAATGGCCAAACGACGGCTTCATGCCTTATCGATCCTGGCCAAGCGTCCTCGTACGTCTGCTCGGCTACCGGAACGCCGCCCCCAGGAGTGCGCCGCACGGTAAACACCTATTGCTCATCGGTCGACGCCGTTGCTTGCCCATTGGTCGGGCTCTTGCTGGCGTCTGACGGCCCGCGTAGCGACGTGTCCGACATCGTGAATTACGCGTGGTACATGACGACGGATGAATCAGGATGCGCTTCGATAGGAGGCGTCTGCCATCGCCAAGGTGACCTCAAATCAGTCACGGATGCCAATGGCTTGGTGACCACCTATGTGAGCTACGACAAGGCAGGGCGGGTAACTCGTGTTCGCGCCCCGGACGGAACGCTCACTGATCTGTCCTACACCGGTCGTGGTTGGCTTAATCGCCGCACGACCCACAGCGAAACCGATGCCATCACCACGTTGAATTACAACGCGGACGGCACGGTCCACGAAGTGATTGACCCGGACGGTGTGACGACGACGTACACCTATGACGCGGCCCACAGATTGACCGACATCACGGACGGCGACGGCAATCGCCAACATTACACACTGGATGCTTCCGGCAACCAGACGAAACGGGAGATATACACAAGCGCCGGCACGCTTGTGACATCTGTGTCCAAGTTCTTCAATAACTTGGGACAGCTCACGTCGCTTACGGATGGTCTGGGTCGCACGGTGTTCTCTGCGGCGAGTACCGACAGCTATGACGGAAACGGCAATCTCGTATTCAGCCGCGATGGTCTCGGATACCAGAACAAACGGGTATTTGACGGACTCGATCGGCTGGTAAGCACCATTCAGAACTACCAGGGAACGGACCCCGGCACAAAAAATTCCCAATCGGTTACGTCACTCGACGCCTTGGATCGCGTTACAGGATTCAGCGATCCGGATGGCCTCAACACCTCATACGACATCGATGGCCTCGGAAACGGAAAAGCAACCGATAGCCCTGATACCGGGCTTACAGCACGAACGTTCGATGTCGCCGGCAATGTGTTGACCAGTACGGACGCGTTGAACAATACGCGCACGATGACTTATGACGCCAGCGACCGTTTGCTGACGGTGTCGTTTGCCAATCCCTCTTCTAACATCCAGTACAAGTACGACGAAGCGGACGCGGTGACGGGCTGCACAGGTAACCACGGAGCAGGGCATCGCACGCGGGTCGTGGAAGCCAGCGGAGGGATTACCTGGTGCTACGACGGACGCGGCAACGTACTGAGCAAGCGGCAGACCATCGGTGCCGATACCCGCACGACAATCTACAGCTGGACACCGGGGAATCGGCTCGCCTCAGTGACGACACCCAATGGCACGCATGTTGCCTACAGCCGTGACAATCGCGGCCATACCGCCAAGGTGACGGCCACGCCAGCCGGTGGCGTGGCAACGACGATGGCCAGCAACGTGAGCTATACGGCTTTCGGCCCTATAGCGTCGTTGACGCTCGGAGACGGCCAGACCGTAGCGTATACGTATGATTTAACCGGAGCGCTCACCGATATCGTGAGTGCAGCCTTTACGCTGCATATGAAGCGCGACGCGATGGGTAATCTCATAGCGATCGGCGACTCGGCGGGCGTACCCACAGCCAAGGAGTCGTACGCGTACGACCCGCTTTATCGCTTGGCGGCGGTCAATGACCCATCGGGCACTGCCGTCGAGGCCTACACCTATAACAAGACGGGCGACCGATTGAGTAAGACGGGCGCAGGAGTGCTTACAGGCACCTACGGCTACGCGTCAGGAACACATCATCTAACGACCGTTGGCACAACGTCTAGAACCATTGATGCCCGCGGTAGCACCACCAGCAGCGTTCTGGCGTCCGGAGCATGGACATACGTTTATGACCAGCGGAACCGGATGACGTCGGTACAAAAGGATGGAGCCACCGTTGCAAGCTATCTATTGAATGCGCTGGGTCAGCGAGTTCAGAAGGCTATCGGCGCATCTGCAACCCGCTTTGACTACGACGAAGCTAATACCTTGCTCAGTGAGGCCACAGGATCGACAACGCGCGATTACATATGGATGGACAATCTGCCGATAGGCGTGGTGGATCGAGCCGGCACAGCGTCGTCGATCGCATTTGTACATTCCGACTCACTTGGATCGCCACGGGCGGTAACTAACGCTGCGGGAAACCTGCTGTGGCAGTGGCCCTACCCGGGGAACCCGTTCGGAGAAGTGACACCAGTCTCGGCTGCGGGCTACGTGTTGAACATGCGGTTCCCTGGGCAGTACTTCGATGCCGAGATTGGGCTTAGCTACAACGTCAACCGGGACTATGAGCCGGCGACGGGGCGATACATGCAGAGTGACCCCATGGGTCTAGCTGCTGGTGTATCGACTTACGCGTACGTAAGCAATACTCCATTGATATATTCAGATTCTTTGGGCTTGTGCGACGAGGATCGGTGCGATCAACTGCGAGAAAAAATTACCCGGCTAAGAAACGAGCTAGCGAAGAGATACGGGGATCTGCAGGCCGATACCTTGGGCCTACCCCTTACCGGACCGATGTCTATCGGGGGGCATGAGCAGCAGTTTGCGAACAAACAAACACAGTTGCGCCGCCTCCTAAGCGAATTTGAGGCACTTGGCTGCAAGGGTGGAATACCGTCTGACTCTTGGGACTGGGCCACAAAGGATGCGCCTTCGCCATCGCGGGGACGCGGTCCCGCCCCTAAGTCTGACAACATTGCTCCGCTGACTGCAGCAGGTGTCGTGGCCGCGAGAGTCATATTTGTTATCGTAAACACGGCGTCAGAGCTACTTTGAATCCGGCCGTGCTTCGCAGAGTAAGTAAAGGTCTCCAAAAAAATAGGTGGCCAGAAAAATTAGAGAGAAGACCGATGAATGACTTCAAAGACGCTGATATCGCCAGAGGTTGGATTGAGATGCATCGCGCAGCCGAAGGCTCTGACGCCCAACACGCCAACTTCTGGGCGTACATGGCCCTCGACGAAGTTCGCGATCGTGACTTGGAAAGATATTGGGAAATTATCAATGCGATAAGGCGTATGGACGATTCGAACTATATGCTGTCAAATCTGGCGGCGGGTCCGCTTGAGGATCTGCTGTCCAGCTCGGGATCCGCATTCATCGATAGGTGCGAGTCGCTCGCTAAAACCGATGAGCGCTTCAAGTACATGCTAGGAATGGTGTGGAAGAACAACATTCCAGATGACATATGGGAACGAGTTAGGCTCGCATCTTCGCAGTGATGTTAAGCGCTGGACTCCACGCGGATGCGCGCGCATCTGGCGGTCAACAGGTTCAATGAGATGCACACGGGTGAACACACGGCGTTCAGACTGGAGCGCCTGCCTCCTCTGCAAGGACTGCTGTCCTGATGAACAGGGCTGGCAGCCGCCGAGTGCGAAACCAAGGCCGTGTGAAGCCTTCAGAACGATTTTTGCCAGGATACGCCGACCGCTCGTATGCGCGATGCTCGCCAAGGCGCACTGTATAGGCGCCAGGTGCCAATTTATATGATCAAGAAAGAGTTCCTCGCAAAGGCACGTTAGCGATTCGATGCTCGGAAAGAGACGTCTCGCTGTCACACTGATGCGCTGCGCCCCGCTGATCTAGAGCTGTTGTTTCTGTCTCGTTGGCTTCGCAGGTTGCCTGATGGTGCAATCATCTATGTCACCCTTTCGATGAATGGATCGCCGGTGATCGACGCGACCATCAGCTCGCTGTCCGTAAGGGTCCACATTAGTTCGCCACGCAGTTGTCATTGCAGGCAGCGCCAACGTCTACTTACGGACCAAGGGCTTTTATGCGGTCCCTTCAATCCAACCGCCTCACCCAGATATTGCGAAAGCTGATCGGCGCCGATCGATCGCCGTGGGCCTGTAGCTTGATGGGTGCGTCCGTGTACGGCGCATAAGAAGGTTTGCCGACGTGGAGTGTCTCACCGACGAGTTGCGTGTGGTTCTGCACCACGATGCCGTTGTGCAGGAGCGTCACGTAGGCGGGTGAGATGAGCTTGCCGTCGGTCGAGAAAACGGGTGCGGTCCAGAGGATGTCGTAGGTCTGCCATTCGCCGGGCGGACGCATGGCGTTCACCAAGGGGGCGGCCTGTTTGTACACGCTGGCCGCTTGCCCGTTGACGTAGGTGTCGTTCTTCCATGAATCCATGATCTGGATCTCGTAACCTTCGTCCCCAGGGCCCGTAGAGGCGAGGAACACGCCGCTGTTGCCGCGTTCCTGGCCTTCGCCTGTAATGTTCCTCGGCACGCGCCACTCCAGATGGAGCTGGTAGTTCCGGAAGTGTTCCTTCGTCTGGATGTTGCCCGCGGTCTTGTCCACGGTCACAACGCCGTCATGCACGTTCCATCGCGCGGGCGAGTGATCCTTAGACGATTCCCATGGGTCGAGATTGCGGCCGTCAAATAGGACGGTCGCGTCCGACGGCGGTGCATCGTTGGTGTGTCCCGGCGTGACGACCTTCGGCACCGGCTGCCATTGCTCAGTGGCTTTGGGGTCGCTCTGCGCCTGTGTCGTCGTTGACGCAGCCGCAGCCAACGCGGCGGCCATCAGGACATATCGCATTCGTGGTTCCACGCGTGGTCTCCCGCTTGGATGTTCGGCTGTCGGTAGCGATGTAACGATCAGCCTGTCTGGTCGAACTCGTCGCACACCTTCGCCATGGCAGGTTCATGGATGCGATCCCGCGGTGGTTCGTGTGCATGCCCCGGTATCGATGCCACGCGTTGCGTAGTGATCTCGGCGCCCGCGGCGAGCGTCTTGCCCACGGGGCAGCGATCGGCGATGGCCATCAAGCGCGCCCATTGGTCCGCATCGAGTGTGCCGTCCACATAGACCTGTCGATCGAAGCGATCTCGCCCCGTGCTTGCATCCCGGCTATGTGAAACGGCGACGTGGATTCCCGACACGGGCAACTTCTTTCTGCGTGCATACATCTGCATGGTCATCGCAGTGCATGCACCCAGGGCGCCACTCAGCAATTCATACGGCGTGGGTCCGCTTGCCGATCCACCGAGGTCGATCGGTTCATCGGCGAAGAAGCTCGGTCCCTGCGCGGCAATGCGCACCTGGTAGCCCTCGGTGCCGGTGGTTTCGACAAGGACAGGTTTGGAATCGGTCATGGCAGGGCCTCGTGTCGCGTACGTCGGTGACGTGCTTCATAGTCTCATAGCCGGCGCTGCTGACGGCAGCACGGCAGATGAGACATACCACCGATGCCTGGTCTAGTCGTCTTGTCGAAATTGGCTACCTTCTTTCGATGACGGAAATAGAGGGCCATCCTCTGCGACGCCACCGAGGTGCACCATCAACCGGGACGAGTGCGCTCCCACAGGCGTGCCATGGTCCAGGTAAGCGCGAGGCAGCTCAGGCCGGCCATGACCAGACCGGTCGCACCGCTACCCCACCGACCTGCCAGCAGATCGAGGCATTCCTCGCCGTAGATCGAGGCGACCACGACGAGTGCGCTGATGAATAGGCCTGCGAGCAAGCGCGATAGGCCCCGTTCGAAGCGCGCATCGTCATGAGCGATGCGCGCCGCCACGCTGGCAGCAAAGCCTGCGGGCGGCTCGGCGATGGGTGCAGACGCCAGGGCATCGGCAAGCGCGCGATAGCTCTCGCTGCTGGGATCCATGGCGTGATGCGTGCCGGTACGTGCGGCACGCAGGCCACGTTCCTGCGCGGCCCATTCGGTCTCGTCGATCGGTGGCTCGCGGCGGTGGTTCATGCCGGCACTCCCATGCGCGTTTCGAGGATGGCACGCAAACGCTTGCGGCTGCGGAAAAGATGGCTCTTGATAGTGCCTTCGGCAAGGCCCGTCACGTGGGCCATATCGCCGATCGGCATCTCTTCGAGATGATACAGCGTGAGCAACGTGCGCTGCAGCGGTGGCAACGCCGCCATGGCTGCGTGGAGATGGCGGACGGACTCGTCGTTCGCCATCGTGGCCTCCAGGTCGAATCCGTCCGCCACGCGCTCGGCCATTGGGCCCGCATCGTCGTCGCCCACCTCTTCCATGATCGGGATGCGTTTCCGCTCCAGATGACGCAGCGCCACCGAGTACGCCACCTGTGCGATCCATGATTTCAACGCACTCTCGCCACGGTACTGGTGGACGGAGCGATGGATGCGAAGAAACACGTCCTGGCACAGTTCCCGGGTGTCGTCCGGGTGGCGCACCATGCGATCCACCACGTGCCAGACCAGTCCCTGGTACTGGCGCACGAGCTGGTTGAACGCCCATGGCTCGCGGGCGAGCACGGCGGAGACGAGTGCCCGGTCCGCTTCAAGCGCATCGAGGGAGTCGAGCGGAGTGGCCATGTCTCCTGAAGATACGGGCGGGCGAGAAACGGTTGCAACGACGTCCTGCAACCGGTTCGCCCGGCAGCGTATCTCCATGCTCAAACCACCGGAGTTCCGTCATGCATCCCGAAGTCCTCGTTCCTATCAGTCTTTTCATCTGCATTGCCTATAGCCTGAAAGTCGTCGTCGACGCCTATGCGCGCCGAAAGATCGTTGAATCGCGCGGCTCGGAGGACATGGTGCGGTCGCTGCTCGAAGGCGAGACCATGCGCCGACGTAACGCTTCGTTGCACTGGGGCTGCGTGCTGGCGATCCTCGGCGGTGGCTTCGGGATCATCCAATGGATGGGAGTGGACAACGTAACGCCGGGGGTGATCGCCATCCTGCTCGCCGCCACGGGGCTGGGAAATCTCCTCTACTACGCGATCGATCGCCTTCCCAAGGCGTGACCGCGGGTGTCCGGCCCGACCGTCCGCGGACACGCCATGGCCTCCGTCCGCGAACATCGGATCACCGCGCCGCTGAGCCCAGGCCCCGCAAAACAGGCGGCTCCATGGAGCCGCTGACACGGCATGCTTCTTGCTGATCCGCCCTGCATCATCATCACCGTACGCAGGGGCGGACATGCAAAAGGGGAAGTTGGCGGGTCGTCTGGCATGGTGTTTTGCGGCAGTCGTATGCGTCCCGGGCATCGCCACCGCAGAAGACCTCATGGACATCTATCGCCTCGCGGTAGCGAACGATCCGGTGCTCGCCACCGCCGATGCGCAGCGCCTGGTGGTGGCCGAAGGCGTGCCGCAGGCGCGTGCATCGCTGCTTCCGCAGTTGTCGGCCGGGCTGAGCCTGCAGCAGTTCCATCCGGGCAACACGGGTGTGGTCAACGACGGCACGTCGTCATCGACGACGAACGGTCCGGGGCACAGTCGCCAGCGCGATCTCACCCTGACCCTCGACCAGACGGTGCTCGACCTGTCCAAGTTCGCGCGCGAACGGCAGGCCAAACTCACGGCCGAGGCGCAGGACGCCACGTACGAAGGCGAATTGCAGAACCTCTATGTCCGTACCACCAGCGCGTACTTCAACGTGCTCGTCGCTCAGGACCAGGTCGAAGTGTTCCGGTCTTATGAAGACGCGTACAAGCAGCAGTACGACCAGGCGACCACCTTGTTTCAGCAGGGTCTGGCACCCGAGGCCGATCTGACCCAGTCGCAGGCGTACTACCTGTACATCAAGTCGTCCCGTGTGGATGCGGAAAACGCATTGAAGGACGCGCGCCGCGCGCTGCAACAACTGACGGGAAAGGAACCGGGCACGCTCAAGGTGCTGCGCGAAGACCTCCCGATGGAGCTGCCGTCGCCGGGGGACGCCAACGCGTGGGTGGATCAGGCGATGCATCAGAACCCTTCCGTGCTGGCCGCGAGCCGTCTGGTCAGCGCGGACGAGCATTCGCTCACCGCCGCACGGGCCGGCCACCTGCCCACCCTCAATCTCGCCGTGGGTTACGACAAGGCAGGCGCATGGTCGAACCGGGTGCCGGGTAGCGCGAGCTACGGACCCGGGAGCACGACCGTCGGCCTCGTGCTGGCCGTGCCCTTGTTCAGTGGCGGCCTGACGCAATCGCAGGTTCGCCAGGCTATCCATCAACGTGACGCGGACCAGGGCGAACTGGAAACGGTTCGCCGGCAGACGGCGCGCGATGCCTTCAACTATTTCAACCTCGTGGTAGCCGGCATCGAACAGGTCAACGATGCGCGCAAGGCGGTGGATGCCGCGAGGAAGGCGCTGGCATCGATGCGCGCGGGCTACGACATCGGTACGCAGAGCCTCACCAACGTGGTCGTTGCGATCCGCACGCTGGCGGAGATCCGCAGCCAGTACACCGCGCTGCGCCACCAGTTCATCCTCAACAAGCTGCTGCTCAAACGCACGGTGGGCGCCGCGTCGCTGCAGGACGTGCAGGAGATCAATCGCCTGCTCGAATAGGCGCGCCAATTGCCTTGTCTCGTGCCAACCCGTAACGTGCATCGATGCGCACCGACGGTGCGAATGAAGGACATGGATGACGATGCCCAACGGGCCCACCACGCTGATATCCCAGGTCGAGCAATGGCTCGTAAGCGCCTTCGCCGACGCCGGGCTGGATACCCATGGCGTGCGCGCCGTGCCCGCCCAGCGACCGGACCTGGCCGACCTGCAATGCAACGCGATCATGCCGTTGGCGGCCTCACTGAAGCGCCCGCCGCGCGAGCTGGCGGAAGAGGTTGCAGCACGACTGCGGCGTCAACCGGCCTTCGCCAGCGTGGACATCGCCGGACCAGGATTCATCAACCTCCGGCTTTCGGCGCGCCTGCTTGCCGAAGCCGCGCAGCGACAACTTGCGGATGCCGGTGCGGGACTCGTCGCCCAACCACGCGAACGCATCGTCATCGACTTCGGTGGTCCGAACGTCGCCAAGCCGCTGCATGTCGGCCATCTGCGTTCGCTCGTGATCGGCGAGAGCCTTCGGCGCATCCTGGTAGCGCTCGGTCACGACGTGATCTCCGACGTGCACCTCGGCGATTGGGGCTTGCAGATGGGCATGCTGATTTCCGAGCTGCCGCTGCTCTGGCCTGAGCTTGCGGTACCCAGCGCGTGGCGCGATGCGCCACCGTTCGACATGGACCAGTTGCAATCGATCTATCCGCGGGTGGCCGCTGCCTGCAAGGCCGATGCGGAGCGCATGGCGCTGGCACGGGCGGCTACGGCGCGGTTGCAGGCGGGCGATACCGCATCGGTGGCGTTGTGGGAAGTCATCCGGCGGGTGTCGTTGGATGCCCAGCGTCGCGATTTCGCCTTGCTCGATGCGCATTTCGACGAACTCCATGGCGAAAGCCTCGTGCAGCCGTTGATTCCGCCGATGATCGACGACTTGCTGGCGCGCGGGATCGCCAAGCCCAGCGAGGGGGCGCTTGTGGTGGAGGTTGCCGAGCCGGGCGACGACGCAGCCGTGCCGCCTCTGCTGCTCGCGAAGTCGGATGGCGCGGCGCTGTATGCGACGACCGATCTCGCCACGATCCTCGATCGGCAAAGGCGCCTTGCGCCGCAGCGCATTGTCTACGTCGTGGACCAACGTCAGTCGCTGCACTTCGAGCAGGTCTTCCGTGCTGCCAGGAAGGCAGGTTATGCGGACGGCATGGCGCTGGTGCATGTCGGCTTCGGTACCGTCAATGGTCCTGACGGCAAACCGTATAAGACACGCGATGGCGGCGTGGCCCGTCTCGGCGAGCTGCTGGCCGATGCAGTCGAACGTGCCCGGGAACGGCGCGGTGACGATACTGGTGAGGACGCCGCCGAAGCCATCGGCGTCGGTGCGGTGAAGTTTGCCGATCTTTCGACCTACCGCACTTCGGGCTACGTGTTCGATCCGGAGCGGATGGTTTCGTTCGAGGGGCGCACCGGTCCGTATGTGCAATATGCCTGCGTCCGGATCGGTTCGATTCTGGAGAAGGCCGACGCGCAGGGGATATCGCCCGGACCCGTGTTTGTCGTCGAACCCGCCGAGCGCTCGTTGGTACTGCTTTGCGCATGACTGCCCGAGGTGGCTGGGTCGGCGGCCTCGAATTACGCACCGAACGAACTCGCCGAAATGGCCTTCGCGCTGGCCCAGGCCTTCAGCCGCTTCTACGGCGAATGCCCTGTCCTGGGGAGCGATGACGCGAAGGTACGAGCCTCGCGGCTGACGCTGTGCATGCTCGCGCGACACGTGCTGTCGCGAGCGCTGTACCTCCTTGGCATAGCGATACCCAAGCGCATGTAGGCGCGGGCATCCGCTCGCCCCAACGGGTGATTCGCAAGGTCTTCGCTGGCGCTTCACGGGGCTCCCGCGATGGTTGGCCGCTCCGGAGGCCGATCATGAATTCATCCAACGAATGGAAATTCACCCGACGCGACGTCCTCAAGATGGGCGCCATGTCGATGACGGCCATGGCGGTGCCGCGGCTCGTCGCCGCGCAGGCCGCTGGCGAGACGCCGCGACAGCCGGTGAAAGCCAAGGTGGCGCTCGAGGTCAACGGCAAGGCGCAGGAACTGTCGCTCGATACGCGTACCACGCTCCTCGATGCGCTGCGTGAGCACCTGCACCTGACCGGCACCAAGAAAGGCTGTGATCACGGTCAGTGCGGAGCATGCACGGTGCTCGTGGATGGGCGTCGCATCAACAGCTGCCTGACGCTCGCCGTCATGCACCAGGATGCCAAGGTAACCACCATCGAAGGCCTCGGCACACCGGACAAGCTGCATCCCATGCAGGCGGCCTTCGTAAAGCATGATGGCTACCAGTGTGGCTACTGCACGCCGGGGCAGATCTGCTCAGCGGTGGCGGTGCTCGACGAAATCCAACGCGATATTCCCAGCCATGTAACGGAAGACCTGTCCGCGAAGGCACAGGTAAGCCGGATGGAAGTGCGCGAGCGCATGAGCGGCAATATCTGCCGCTGCGGCGCGTATTCCAACATCCACGATGCCATCGCCGACGTCGCAGGGGGTGTCGCATGAAGCCTTTCAGCTACGAGCGCGCTGATTCGCCGAAGGCCGCGGCGGCTGCAGCGGCGCGTACGCCGGGCGCTCGCTTCATTGCGGGTGGTACCAACTTGCTCGACCTCATGAAGATAGGGGTCGAGGAGCCGGCGCACCTCATCGACGTCAATGGCCTCGATCTCGACAGGATCGAGCCGACAGAGGATGGCGGCCTGCGCGTGGGGGCACTGGTCCGCAACACCGATCTGGCCGCGGATGCGCGCGTGCGTCGCGACTACCCGTTGTTGTCCCGCGCCTTGCTGTCTGGCGCATCGGGTCAGCTGCGCAACAAGGCGACCACGGCCGGCAACCTGCTCCAACGCACGCGTTGCCCGTATTTCTACGACACCAACCAGCCTTGCAACAAGCGCTTGCCGGGTAGCGGTTGCGGTGCCATCGGTGGCTACAGCCGGCAACACGCCGTCGTCGGTGCAAGCGAGGCCTGCATCGCGACGCATCCGAGTGACATGGCCGTCGCCATGCGCGCACTCGATGCGACCGTGGAAACCGTAAAGCCCGATGGTGCAACGCGCCGCATCCCGATAGCGCAATTCCATACCTTGCCGGGAAGCACGCCGCACATCGAGCACGTTTTGGTACCGGGCGAATTGATCACCGCGGTCACGTTGCCTCGCCCCGTGGGCGGCGCGCAGCTTTATCACAAGGTGCGCGATCGCGCGTCCTATGCCTTCGCACTCGTATCGGTGGCGTTGATCGTGCAGAAGGACGGCAAAGGCTGCGTGGCACTGGGTGGCGTGGCACACAAGCCATGGCGGACGGAGGCGGCTGACGCGGCATTGCCGGAGGGCGCCGCGGCTGTGGCGAAGCGTCTTTTCGACGCTGCCCAGCCTACGGAACAGAACGCATACAAGATCACGCTCGCAGAGCGCACGCTTGCGGCGGCATTGGTCGAGGCAAAGGGGCGCGCCGCATGAAATTCGACACGCCCGCCACGACCAATCCCATCGACCGCCTCAAGGTCGTGGGCCAGCCCACGGACCGCATCGAAGGCCCGTTGAAGACCACGGGTACGGCCCACTACGCCTACGAACGGCACGATGCGGTACCCGATCACGCGTACGGTTACGTTGTCGGATCGGCCATCGCCAAGGGGCGCATTACCTCGATCGACACCTCACGCGCCAAGCGTGCACCTGGGGTGCTCGCCGTGGTAACGGCTCAGAATGCCGGCAAGCTCGGCAAGGGCAAATTCAACACCGCGCGTCTTCTCGGCGGTCCGGACGTCGAGCACTACCATCAGGCCGTGGCCGTCGTGGTCGCTGAAACCTTTGAACAGGCGCGCGCCGCGGCACAGCTCGTACGTGTGGATTACATGCGCAGCAAGGGCCAGTTCGATCTTGCCGCGGCAAAAGCCACGGCAAAGAAGCCAGATGGCGGCAAGCCCGATACCGCCGTGGGCAATTTCGACGCAGCCTTTGCCGCATCGGCGGTGACGCTGGACCAGACCTATACGACGCCCGATCACTCGCACGCGATGATGGAACCTCACGCCACCATCGCGGCATGGGATGGCGACGAGGTCACGCTGTGGACCTCCAATCAAATGATCGACTGGAGTCGCGGCGACGTGGCGAAGACGCTGGGCATTCCGAAGGAAAACGTCCGCCTGGTGTCCCCTTACATCGGTGGCGGTTTTGGCGGAAAGCTTTTCCTGCGTGCCGATGCCCTGCTTGCAGCGCTCGGCGCGCGCGCCGCAGGGCGGCCGGTGGCGGTGGCCCTGCAACGACCACTCATTGCCAACAACACCACGCATCGACCGGCCACGATCCAGCGTCTTCGCATCGGCGCATCGAAGGACGGAAAGATCGAGGCGATCGCGCACGAGAGCTGGTCGGGCAACCTGCCTGAGGGCGATCCCGAAACGGCGGTGGAGCAGACACGGCTACTGTATGCAGGCGCCCATCGCATGACGGCGATGCGACTCGCCACGCTGGACCTGCCGGAAGGCAATGCGATGCGTGCGCCCGGCGAAGCGTCGGGCATGATGGCGCTGGAAATCGCCATCGACGAGATGGCCGAAAAGCTCGGCATGGACCCGGTCGAGTTTCGCATTCGTAACGACACCCAGGTAGACCCCGAAAAACCGACGCGGCCGTTCTCGCAACGCCAGCTGGTGGAGTGCCTGCGCACCGGAGCGAGCCGGTTCGGCTGGGATCGCCGACCGCAGCGTCCGGGCGGCACGCGCGATGGCCGCTGGTTGGTGGGCATGGGCATGGCTGCTGCGTTCCGCAACAACCTCGTGACCAAGTCGGGTGCGCGCGTACGTCTCGCGCGCAGCGGACGCCTGATCGTCGAGACCGATATGACCGATATCGGCACCGGCAGCTACACGATCATCGGACAGACCGCCGCGGAAATGCTCGGCTTGCCGCTGAGCGGCGTGGATGTGCGTCTGGGCGATTCCTCGTTTCCGGTCTCGGCCGGGTCCGGCGGGCAGTGGGGTGGCAACAGTTCGACCGCAGGTGTCTATGCCGCCTGCATGAAACTTCGCGAGGCCATCGCGACGAAGTTGGGCCTTGATCCGACGAAGGCGAGTTTCGAAGACGGGCAGGTCGTCGTGGATGGACGGCGCGTGCCACTCGCCCAAGCCGCGGCAAACGGCGACGTCGTCGCCGAGGACGCGATGGAATACGGCGATCTCGACAAGCGTTATCAGCAGTCCACGTTCGGTGCGCACTTCGTCGAGGTTCGCGTCGACACGGCCACGGCGGAAATCCGTATCCAGCGCATGCTGGCCGTATGCGCGGCGGGTCGCATCCTGAATCCGAAGTCGGCACGCAGCCAGGTCATCGGCGCGATGACGATGGGAGCTGGCGCTGCCTTGATGGAAGAACTGGTGGTGGACAAGCGCCTCGGCTTCTTCGTCAACCACGACCTGGCGGGCTACGAGGTGCCGGTGCATGCCGACATTCCACACCAGGAGGTGGTGTTCCTCGACGAGACCGATCCCATCTCCTCGCCGATGAAGGCCAAGGGCGTGGGCGAGCTGGGCATCTGCGGCGTCGCGGCTGCGGTAGCGAACGCGGTCTACAACGCGACGGGCGTGCGCGTGCGGGATTACCCGATCACGTTGGACAAGATCATCGGGCGTTTGCCACCCGTCGCCGGCTAGCGGTCGCGCTGGCGCAACGCCCGGGCAACACGTCCGGCATTATCCTTGCGCCGTACCGGCTGCTTCCGATGACCTCATGCCCGCCTGGACCGACCGCCGCCTGCTGGATCTTCTTTCGATCGAACATCCTGTGCTGCTCGCCCCAATGGCCGGGTCGGGACTTTCCGCGCTGGCGATGGCCGTTGCGCGATCCGGCGGACTCGGTGCCATTCCGTGTTCGTCGATCACCGTGGAGAAAGCAACCGCGGAGGTGGAGGCCTTCCGTGCAGCCGTGGACGGTCCGCTCAACCTCAATTTCTTCGCGCACCGTCCCCAGCTTGCGACGCCGGAGGCCGAGGCGCGCTGGCTGACGCGACTGGCGCCGTACTTCGAGGAGTTCGGTGTCGATCCGCGTGGCTTACCACCGGCCGGGGGCAGGGCGCCGTTCGGCGCCACCCAGTGCGCTATGGTCGAAGCGCTTCGCCCCGAAGTCGTGAGCTTCCACTTCGGCTTGCCCGACGAGGACTTGCTCGCCCGGGTGAAGGCGACCGGCGCGGTCATATTGTCGTCGGCCACCACCGTGGCGGAGGGCCGCTGGCTCGCCGAGCGGGGTTGCGACGCGGTCATCGCGCAGGGGTACGAAGCGGGCGGGCACCGTGGCAATTTCCTGACCGACGACATGTCGACGCAACCGGGCACGCTCGCGTTGGTGCCGCAATTGGTCGATGCCCTGCACGTGCCGATCGTTGCAGCGGGCGGCATCGCCGACGGTCGGAGTATGGCGGCGGCCCTGTGTCTCGGAGCCTCGGCCGTACAGATCGGCAGTGCGTTCCTGCTGGCCGACGAAGCCACCAGCGTGCCGGTCCACCGGCAGGCCGTGCGCATGGCGCACGACGACAACACGGCAATCACCAATGTGCTGACCGGGCGTCCGGCGCGCGGTGTAGTGAATCGGATCATGCGTGAACTGGGCCCGTTGTCCGCCGATGTGCTGCCATTCCCGCTGGCAGGAGGGCCGCTTGCGCCGCTGCGTACGTCGGCCGAAGCGCGCGGCATCGGCGATTTTCAGCCGCTATGGGCGGGGCAGGCGGCAGCGCTCGCACGCGAGAGCGCGGCGGACGCTATCGTGCGAGACATCGTGGAACACGCAGCAAGGCTGCTGCGGCTGTAAGGCGCTATGGCTTCTGGCCGTGCTGCAGCAGCCAGAGCTTCACGTACTTGCGGCGTACGTACTCCACGCGCAGCAAGGCATACACGATGCCGCGCCAGCCATCGAGAAAGCCCGCGCGCAGCACATAGCCGCGGAAGAACCGCCATGCCGGGCTCACGACGATCTGCGTCATGGTGGCTCGCTTGCCCGCAGCGAATTCTTCCGTCGCCATCATGTGCGCGTAGCGTTCCTGCTTGGCCATCAGCTCCGACAGCGATCGATAGGGATAGTGGTCGAGAAAGCCAGGCAGCATGCGCACCTCGCCATCCACCGTCACGGACTCGTGGATCTCGCGGGGCCCGCGCCAACCGCCGCGGCGGCGGTCGAACAGGCGCAGCACCTTGTCCGCTCCCGCGTTGCCGTGGCGCATGAAATGGCCGAAGAAATCGTTGCGGCGATAGAACCGGTAGCCCGCAGCATCGAACCCGCTGTCGCAGGCCTTCTCGATGGCGGCGCGAAGTTCCGGGCCGATGCGTTCGTCGGCGTCCAGGCAGAGCACCCAGTCGTTCTTTGCCTGCGCCACCGCGAAGGCCTTCTGACTGCGGAAGCCGTCGAAGGGGCGCTCGATCACGCGTGCCCCCGCCGCGCGTGCGATGGCCACAGTGTCGTCGGTGGACCTGCCGTCCACCACGACCATGTCGTCGCAGAACGGTGCGGCTGAGGCCAGGCAGTCCCGAATGCGATCGGCCTCGTTCTGGGTGATCACACAAAGGGAAAGGGGCCGTGCGGTCATCGGGAACGTCACCAGGTGCGGGGTCGGGTAGGCAGCCGTCATAATGCCATGTCGTCCAGCGCGGAGTGCCGGCCTTGAGCGCGTGCCTGATGTTTGCCACCGAGTCGTATGCGTTGCCTATCCTGCGTCCGCTGGCCGCAGCGGCGCGCGCGCGGGGCATCGACGTGGCCTGGGTCGTGCCGGCAGCGATGGCCGCGCAGCTCACGCCCGACGAGCGTCGCGTACGCAGCCTGCGCGAGGCGCGAGCCATGCGACCGGACGCCGTGTACTGCGCCGCCAACTGGGTCTCTCCGGCGCTTCCGGGTACCAAGGTGCAGGTGTTCCACGGCTTCAATGCGCAGAAGCGGGAGCCGGATCGGGGTCACTTCGCCATTCGCGGTTTCTTCGACCTTTACGTAACGCAGGGGCCGTCCACGACGCTGCCCTTCGAGGCGCTGGCGCGCGAGCATGGCTACTTCGCCGTGCGCGAGACGGGTTGGCCCAAACTGGATCCGCTGTTCGCGCCATCGGCGGCATCGACGATCGACCTGCCGCGCGATGGGCGGCCCGTCGTCATGTACGCCTCCACGTTCAGCCATCGACTGAGCAGCGCGCCGGCCATGGTGGAGCCGCTGCGCTCGATGATCGCGCGCGGCGATCGGCAATGGCTGCTCACACTCCATCCCAAGTGCTCCGACGACCTGTTCGCCGCCTACCGCGGACTCGAAGGACCGAATGCGTGCTTTCTTACCTCCGAACACCTGATCGAGATGGAGCGTGCGGCGGACGTGCTGGTCTGTGATACGTCCTCCGTGGTGCATGAGTTCGCAGTGATGGGCAAACCGGTGGTCACGGTCGCCAATCGCGTGCCGCAGCCTTTCATGCTCGACGTGGCATCACCTGCAGACGTGGACGCTGCCATCGACCGCGCGCTGTCTCATCCCCCCGAACTGATGGCGGCAATCCGCGCTCACGGCGACGACATTCATCCGTATCGCGATGGGCGTTCGAGTGAACGCGTGCTCGACGCGGTGGACGCGTTTCATCGCGGCGACTTCGGCACGCTCAAGCGCAAGCCGTTGAATCTCGTGCGGCGGTTCAAGGCATTGCGCGACATCGGGGCCTTGCTCGACCTGCGCTGATTTCTGCGGCTCGGCTCCGCCATCGCGTTAGTTAACAGCGCGTGGCGCCACAACATGCCGATACAACACAGCGAAAATCCCATTAGATGGCGGTTCTCAACGCTGTGGCTGAGGCATTCTTTGTACGTCGCAACCAGTGCTCAAGGGTGTGCTCGGTCGAGACGACAATGGAGGGAAGACGACATGGATGTTCGCACCAAAATATACGAAATAGTGAGGACTCAAGGGGATCTGAGTGAAGGAGATATCAAGGCGGAAAGCACACCAGATACTTTGGGGCTCGATGAGCTCGATATAGTAGAGATCAATATGGCCATCGAGGAGGCATTCGACATCATCCAAGATGAGGAGGATTTCCCAGAATGGAAGACGGTCGACGGCCTTGTCTCTTACGTCGAAACTAAAATCAAAAAATAGCGGACAGATGGGCAGAGGGTGTGGCCTATGCTTATCGGCTCCGTCATTGCGTGTGTGAAAACCGTGCTGGAAAGCGGCATGCAAGCTGCGCAGGCGATGATCGACATCGACGCTGCGTATTGGCAGGCACATAATGTCCTGCCACTACGCAGGACCCTGATCGATGCCCGTCGCTACCGCTGAACACGTCGGCGCTGCTTATTCCCCGGAACGTATGCTCGCCGCCCGCGAGCGGTCGTGGGCCGCGCTGCGCGACATCGCATCGCGTATCGAGGTGGGGATGGACGAACCGGCGGCGCTCGACCTGGCTAAGCAACGCCTCAAGGCTGCGGGCATGCAACGTATCTGGCATCCCAGCATCGTCCGTTTCGGCGCCAATACATTGAAGACCTTCCGCCAGCGTTCCGAACCCGGGACCGTCCTCCGCGAGGCGGACCTCTTCTTCATCGACCTGGGCCCGGTGTTCGACGGCCACGAAGGCGATGTCGGCGACACCTTTGTGGTGGGCGACGACCCCACCATGCATGCGTGCGCGAACGCCGCTCGCGAATTGTTCGAACGCACGGCGGCGCATTGGCGCGACGGCGTCATGGGTACAGATCTCTATGCCTTCGCGGATGCGGAGGCCCGGGCCATGGGCTGGCGCCTGAACCACGAAACGAAGGGCCATCGTGTCGGCGACTACCCGCACGCCGTGCACAAGGCGGGCACGCTCGGGAAGTTCGATGCGGTGCCTGTGCCCGGTCTCTGGATCCTGGAAATCCAGATCGCGCATCCCGACCAGCCTATCGGCGCGTTCTTCGAGGATCTGCTGATTGCGGCCTGAAAACGGCAGCGCGTTCTTGCGACAACCAGCGGATTCCGTCAATATGAATGAGAGTCATTCGCATTGATTTGACGGGCGTGGCCTGCTTTCACGCCCCTCCGCTGGGGAACCACATGATTTTGCTGAAGAAGTCGCTGCCCTTGATGATCGCGGGCGCATTCCTTCCGCTGGCGGCATCCGCCCAGGACAGCACGCCATCGAACGACAAGGCCGTGCAACTCGCGCCGGTGTCCGTGACCGGCACCACACCGGTCACCGGCTATGTGAGCACCGAAGGTTCGGCCGCGACCAAGACCGACACGCCGATCATCGAGACGCCGCAGGCGATCTCCGTGGTTTCCAGCGCGCAGATGCGCGACCAGGGCGTGCTCACGGTGCAGGACGCATTGCGCTATTCGGCCGGCGTGCGCGCCGATGCGTACGGCGTGGACAGCCGCGGCGACGACGCGTTTCTCCGCGGCACCTCGTTCACGCAGTACCTCGATGGCTTGCGCCAGTACTTCGGGAACTCGTATGCGCGCACCGAGCCGTATTTCCTTGACCGCCTCGAAATCGTTCGTGGTCCGTCGTCGGTGCTGTATGGCCAGGGAACCACGGGCGGATTGATCGCGCTGTCGTCGAAACTGCCGCAGTTCACCGCAGCGCACGAGGTAGAAGCGCAATGGGGCAACAACGCGCGCAAGCAGGTCGCTTTCGATTTCACGGGCCCGCTCGATAAGGCAGGGCATTGGGCCTACCGGCTGATCGGCGTGTATCGCGACGCGAACTCGCAGATCGATCATGTGCCGGACGACCGCAAGGCCATCGCACCGTCGATCACCTGGATGCCGGACAGCGACACGCGCTGGACGTTGTTGGCGAACCTGCAGTTCGATCACAACGGCACGTCCCTGAACTTCCTGCCGCATGCGGGCACGCTGCTGTCGAACCCCAACGGCCGCATCGATACGCGGCGCTTCGTGAGCGAGCCCGACTTCGATCGGTACGACACGAACCAGCGTGCGGTGACCTCGCTGTTCGAGCATCGTTTCAACGATACGTGGAAATTCGTCCAGAACATGCGCTACTCGCATGACAACGTCGATTACCGCACGCTGTATCCGAACGTCTATTCGGACCCTTCCTACCCGTTCCTCGATCCCGAGCAGCGGACCGTCGCGCGTTACAGCTACGTCTCGATCAACCGGCACAAGCGTTTCGTCACCGATACGCACGCCGAAGCCGATGTCGACGTTGCCGGCATGCAGCACCGCGTGCTGATCGGCCTCGATGTGGGTTACTCGCACACCGACAGCCGGCAGGGGAACGGTTATGACGCCATACCGTTCGATCTCTATGCGCCGGTCTATGGCAACGGCTTTGTCGCGCCCGACGTTTTTCCGGTGGCTTCGAGCCGCAGTCGTCAGACCGGCGTCTATCTCCAGGATCAGATTCACTGGGGCGAGCACTGGATCGCGACGCTCGGCCTGCGTCACGACCGCGCCACGCTGACCACGGGCGACACGCGCTCCGTGGACAACGCGACCACCTCGCGCTTCGGCGTGATGTATCGCTTCGACAACGGTCTGGTGCCCTACGTCAGCTATACCGAATCGTTCCAACCGCTGGATAGCCTGGACTTCTACAACCGCCCCTACGAGCCGCTGCGAGGCAAGCAATACGAAGCCGGTGTGAAGTATCAGCCGGTGGGATCGCCCACGCTGATCACGGCCACGTACTACGACCTGCGCGAGGAAAATCGCCTGGCACCCGATCCCGCAAATCCTTTGAACCAGATCCAGTCGGGCAGGGCGAAGACGCACGGCGTGGAGTTGGAAGCATCCACACGCATCGCTTCGCACGTGGATCTGATCGGTACGTACACCTGGACCCAGGCGCGTCCTGACGATGGGAGCATCGTGGCTGGATTGCCGAAGAACCAGGGCTCGGTATGGGGCGTGTATCACGTCAACGATGCGGACAGCGACGGTTTCAGCTTCGGCCTCGGTGCGCGCTACATCGGCAAGAACACCGACGAAACCGGTCGCCTGCATGTGCCGGAAAAGACTCTGTTCGACGCAATGGTGGCGTATACGAGCGGTCCATGGCGTTTCTCGGTGAATGCGGCGAACCTCACCGATCAGGTGTACGCAGCGAGCTGCCTCGCGCGTGGCGATTGTTTCTATGGACCACGCCGCAGCATCGTCGGTACCGCAAGCTATCGGTTCTGAGTCGTCACCACGCGATTGGCATCCGGACGTCCGAACCCGCTAGGATCGGACGTTCGAATACCACGAGGGGTGCGCGATGGGCTTTCGCAAGGTACTGGCTGCCACGTTGCTGGTGGCGCTGACGTCGATGGGAGCCGCCGCCGCACCGCCGCCGGGCTACTCGGGCAATCCGGTGTTCCCCGGCTGGTATGCCGACCCGGAAGCCGCGATCTTCAACGATACGTACTGGATCTATCCCACCACCTCGCTCGAATATGCCGCTCAGCGCCAATTCGATGCGTTCTCGTCGCCCGATCTCGTGCACTGGACGAAGCACGCAGATGTGCTCGACATCAAGGACATACCTTGGGCAAAGAAAGCGCTCTGGGCTCCGGCCGTGATCGAGAAGGACGGCAAGTACTACTTCTTCTTCGCCGCCAACGACATCCAGAACGATCACGAGCTGGGCGGGATCGGCGTGGCCGTGGCAGACAAACCCGACGGCCCGTTCCGCGACCTGCTCGGCAAGCCGCTTATCGGCGCATTCCATAACGGCGCCCAGCCCATCGATCAGTTCGTGTTCCGCGACGACGACGGCACGTACTACATGATCTACGGCGGCTGGAAGCACGCGAACATCGTCAAGCTCAAGCCCGACTTCACCGGCTTGGAGCCACTCGCCGACGGCACCGTGTTCAAGGAAATCACGCCCGCGCCGGAATATGTCGAAGGGCCGCTGATGTTCAAGCGCAACGGCAAGTACTACTTCATGTGGTCGGAAGGCGGTTGGGGTGGCCCGAACTACTCGGTGGCCTATGCGATCGGCGATTCGCCGACAGGCCCGTTCAAGCGCATCGGCAAGGTGCTCCAGCAGGATCCGAAGATCGCGACGGGCGCCGGTCACCATTCGGTTTTCCACGTCGCCAAGGACGATACCTGGTACATCGTCTATCACCGCCGCCCGCTGGGCGACACGAAGGCGAACGACCGCCAGACCGCCATCGATCGGATGGTCTTCGACAAGGACGGTCGAATTCTCCCGGTGAAGATCACCAACGAGGGTGTGCAGGCGCATCCCCTGCGCTGAGTGAATCCGTGGATGGGATGATGGACGCCTTATGACCATGCGGCGGTGGTTTTATCCAAAAGCACGAATTTCCGTAAACCGTCCTCCGACGAATTCATCGTAAGCTTCACGGCAGCCAGCGGGCCATCCGGTTCCGCGCAGCCAAGAAGGAGTTCGCCATGGTCACGTTGCGCGTCAACGGCGAAGACCGCCAAGCCGATGTGCCACCGGACATGCCCTTGTTGTGGGTTCTCCGCGACGTGGTGGGCCTCACCGGTACGAAGTTCGGCTGCGGCATCGCCCAGTGCGGCGCATGCACCGTGCACCTGGACGGTCAGCCGGTGCGCTCCTGCCAGTTGCCGGTTTCGGCGGTAGGCGATCGCGCCATCACGACCATCGAAGGCATCGGCAGCACGGCGGAAGGCGCCAAGGTGCAACAGGCCTGGTTGGCGCTGGACGTCGTGCAGTGCGGCTACTGCCAATCCGGGCAGATCATGTCGGCGACCGCGCTGCTGGCACGCACCCCGAATCCTTCCGATCACGACATCGACGCCGCCATGGCCGGCAACATCTGTCGTTGCGGCACGTACGTGCGCATTCGCGAAGCCATCAAGCAGGCCGCCACGGGCGAGGTCCATGGCCTGCAGGTCGTTGTCGACGGGAGCACGACATGAGCGCCCGCCACCCGATGGATGAAAGCATCGACGCCGGCCGTCGCCAGGCCCTGCGGCTGGCGGGCGGCGGTCTTGCCGTCGCGTTTCTTTGGAGCGCAGGCGCTGGTCCGGCTCTCGCGCAGATGAGCGCGCGGCGCCAGCCCGACGATGCGGCCGCAGCGGCGGCGGACGGAAATCCACCGTTTGCCCCCAACGCCTTCGTTCGCGTCGGAGCGGACGGCAGCGTTCGCCTCGTGATGCCTTCGGCCGAGATGGGCCAGGCGATCTACACCGGCATCGCGATGATGCTGGCAGAAGAACTCGGAGTCGGGCTCGATCAGGTCAAGGTGGAACACTCCCCGCCGAACGACGCGCTCTATGGCCTTCCGCTGTTGGGTGGCGGCCAGATCACGGGCGGTTCCACCAGCACGCGCGGCCAATGGCAGGTGCTGCGCGAAGCAGGTGCGGTCGCGCGCGAGATGCTCGTGGCGGCTGCCGCGGCGCAATGGCATGTCGATCCCGCCAGTTGCTCCGTGGCGCGTGGCGTCATCACGCACGTGCCCTCGGGCCGTACCCTGGGCTTCGGTGCCGTGGCGGATGCGGCAGGCAAGTTGCCCCAGCCGGCCAACGTGACCTTGAAACAGCGCAAGGACTTCACGCTCATCGGCAAGCCGCTGCGTCGCGTCGATTCCGCGGACAAGGTCAACGGCGGTACGCAGTTCGGCATCGACGTGAAGGTGCCCGGCATGAAGATCGCGGCGGTGAAGACCAGCCCCGAACTCGCCGGCACGCTCGGTCGTGTGGACGAGACGCAGGCACGCGCCATTCCAGGTGTGATCGACGTCTTGAAGCTGGGCGACGCGGTCGCGGTGGTGGGTGAGCACTACTGGGCGGCGCAGCGCGGCCTCGAATCGCTCGTCATCGAGTGGACGCCGGGCGTCAACGCGCACCTGGACACGGAGACCCTCGTGGCCGGCCTGCGGGAAAGCTCGGAGAAGGGCCCTGCGATCGTCGGCCGCAAGCCCAAGGGCGAAGCGGCGGCAGGCGGCAAGCTCGTGGAAGCTTCGTTCGTCTCGCCCATGCTCGCCCACGCGACGATGGAACCGTTGAACGCCACGGTGCACGTCACAGCGGGCCACTGCGAGATCTGGACCGGCACCCAGGTGCCGACCCGCGTGGTGAAGGAAGCCGCACGCATCTGCGGCATTCCGGCGGAGGCGGTGACGGTCAACAACCAGTATCTCGGCGGCGGCTTCGGTCGCCGGCTGGAAACCGACCAGGTCGAACAGGCCGTCGCCTTCGCCAAGCAGGTGACCTATCCGTTGAAGGTGATCTGGAGCCGCGAAGAAGACATTCGCCACGATCGCGTGCGCCCGCTCTATTTCGATCGCATCTCGGCCACGCTCGGGGCCGACGGCAAGCCCACGTCGTGGAAGCACCGCATCACCAGCGGCACGGTCCTCGGCCGCTGGATGCCCGGTGCCATGGGCAAGGACGGCATGGACAGTGACGCGATCGAGTCCGCCGCCGATCTGCCCTACGACATGGACAACGTGCTCGTGGAGTGGGTCCGCCACGAAATGCCGCCCGGTCTCGTCGTGGGCTGGTGGCGTGGCGTCGGCCCCACGCACAACCTGTTCATCGTCGAAAGCTTTATCGACGAGCTGGCCCACGTTGCCGGCAAGGATCCGCTCGCCTATCGCCGCTCGCTGATGAAGCCCGGTTCGCGTGCGCTTGGCGTGCTCGATCTCGCAGCGGAGAAAATCGGTTGGGGCAGCCAGCCGTTGCCGGCACGCGTGGGTCGCGGCATCGCCGTCGGTTCGCCGTTCGGCAGCCATGTCTGCGCGATCGTGGAAGCGGAAGTCACGCCGCAAGGCACGGTGCGCCTGCGCAAGGCCGTGGTCGCCGTGGATAACGGCATCACCGTCAATCCCAGTTCGGTGCAGGCACAGATGCAGGGCGGGCTGCTGTTCGGTCTGAGTGCAGCGATGTACAGCGGCATCACCCTGAAGAACGGCGTCATCGAGCAGAGCAACTTCCACGACTACCGGAACCTGCGTATCAACGAGGTGCCCGAGATCGAGGTGTACTCGGTCGAGAACGACGAAGCGCCCGGCGGTATCGGTGAAGTCGGCACGGCCATCGCGGCACCTGCGCTCGCTAACGCCATCTTTGCGGCTACCGGCGTGCGTCTGCGTGAGCTGCCGATCTCGCGCACGCAGCTTGCGGCGTCGCCGGATGCATTGAAGCGCGTCGCATCCACGGGCGAGCACAAGGAGGACGTGGCATGAAGCGCTTTCTCATCATCGTTGTCGTGCTGCTCGCGGTGGGCGTGGCGGCGTACTTCTTCCTCAATCGCACCGACCACGCGGACGGTAGCGCCCCCGTGCTTGCCGGCGCACCGGCCAACGCCGATCCGGTGGCACGCGGTGAATACCTCACCCGCGCGGCGGATTGCATCGCCTGTCATACGGTGCCCGAGACGGGCAAACCGTTTGCCGGCGGCGTCGCCTTCAAGCTGCCGTTCGGCACGATCTATTCGTCGAACATCACGGCCGACGACGAGACCGGCATCGGTCGCTGGACCGACGACGACTTCGTGCGCGCCGTGCGCGAAGGCGTGCGGAAGGACGGCCAGCACCTTTATCCCGCGTTCCCGTATACCGCCTACACCCAGCTGAGCCGCGCCGACGTCCTCGCGATCAAGGCCTATCTCTTCAGCCTGCCCAAGGTGCGTCAGCCCGAAACGCCGAACCAGCTCGGTTTCCCGTTCAACCAGCGCTGGGCCATGGGTTTCTGGAATGCGGCCTTCTTTCGCAGCCAGCGTTTCCAAGCGGACGCTTCGCGGTCGCCCGAGTGGAATGTCGGTGCGTACATCGCCGGGCCGCTCGGCCACTGCGCGGAATGCCATACGCCGCGTAACCTCGGGTTCGGCCTGAAGCACGGCGAATCCCTGGCGGGTGCGGAACTGCAAGGCTGGCGCGCCTACAACATCACATCCGACCCGAATCACGGCATCGGCAAGTGGACTGACGAGGCGCTGATCCAGTACCTGCGTACCGGCCACGCGGACGGTCATGCCTCGGCGTCCGGTCCCATGGGCGAAGCGGTAGCGCACAGCCTGCAGTTCCTGAAGCCCGAGGACACGGCGGCCCTGGTGACCTGGCTGCGCACGGTGCCAGCGCGCGAAGGCAAGGATCCGATCACCGTCGATCCGTCGCCTAAGGCGATGCTGGCCTCGAACGCCATGGCGCCCGGCGGCGACGATGCCACGCGCGATGCCGATGGCCTGCGCCTGTTCGAAGGTGCGTGTGCCAGTTGCCACCAGTGGAATGGCGCGGGCCAACAGACGCCGTACGCCGGGCTGGCCGGCACGCGCGGCGTCAACGACCCCTCCGGGGCGAACGTCACCCAGGCGATTCTGCAAGGCGTGAAGATGCGCATCGGCGACACCGACGTGTACATGCCGGCCTTCGGCCATGCGTACAGCGATCCCGAGGTCGCCGCGCTGGCGAACTACGTGATTGGCCACTTCGGTGGCAAACAGGGCGCGGTCACCGCGGAGGACGTGGCGAAACGGCGTCAGTTATGACGCCATGACGCTCGACATTTCAATCTGCAAGGATTGGCTACAATCGCTCCGGGCAGGGCCTCGCAGTTCCCTGCGGAGCGAGCAGCATGCGCTACGAAAAAGGCCATAAGGAACAGACCCGCCAGAAGATCGTGGAGGCGGCCTCGCAACGTTTCCGTGCCGACGGTATCGACGCCGTCGGCGTGGTCAGCCTCATGGGCGAGGTCGGCCTCACCCAGGGCGGGTTCTACAACCACTTCGGCTCCAAGGAAGATCTCGTCCGCGAGAGCGTGCTTACGGCGGCTTCCGCCGCAAGGGAGCGCCTGGCGGCCAGGGTGGCCGCCTCGCGCAGCGAAGGCCATCGCGCGCTGATCAACGCCTATCTGTCGCCCGAACATCGCGATCACCCCGAGGCTGGCTGTGTGGCCGCCGCGCTCGCCGCGGAAGTGGCGCGCCGACCGGCCGAAACGCGGCAGGTCTTTACCGATGGCTACGAGAGCATGGTCGAACTGATCGCCTCTACCCTGCCTGTCGACGTGCGGGGCAAGCGTCGTCGCAGCTTGGCGATGACGCTCTTCGCGTCGCTGGTGGGCTCGCTCTCGCTATCGCGCGCCGTGGCCGACCGGACGCTCTCGGACGAGATCCTGACGCTGGGCAAGCAGGCTGCGCTGGCGCTGGTGGACGCCAGCTGATCAGTGCGCGGCGACGGGCGGGGCGCCCATCGCTGCCGTTTTCGCGGCGATCTTCGCCTTGATCGCAGGGATCGCTGCCAGCGCGGCGCGTTCGCCTTCGAGAATCGCCACGTTCTTCTGATCGAAATCGGTGGGGCCGATCTGCCCGACCTTCGGTCGGATCACCACGTCCGCTCGCGCCAGTTCCTGCTCGGCAAGCTTGCGGCCCATGATCGTGATCGACTGGCCGACGATGCCGACCATGCTGGCCGGGTTGCTGCCGTCGGGGCGTGCGGAGATGTCCACGGCAATGACGATATCGGCGCCGAGCTGGCGCGCGGCGTCCACGGGTACGGGGCTCACGACGCCGCCGTCGACGAAATGCTTGCCGCTGATCTCCACCGGCTCGAACACGCCCGGGATGCTGCTCGACGCGCGTACGGCCTGGCCCGTGTTCCCGCGGACGAAGACGGCGCGCTCGCCGGTTTCCAGTTCGGTGGCGACGGCGGCGAACGGAATGTGCATCTTCTCGATCGGCGTCTGCCGGACGAGTTCGTTGACGTAGTCCTGCAAGCGGCGACCTTCGACCAGCCCACCGGAGAAGAAGCGCACGTCGCGGATGCTGCTCTCGTCCAGTGCGAACGCCTGTTCCTGCAAGCGGAACGCGTCCATGCCGCTCGCATACAGCGCGCCGACGACGCTGCCCGCGCTGGTGCCGGAGACGACGTCCGGATGGATACCGCTGGCTTCCAGCATCTTGATGACGCCGATATGCGCGAAGCCCTTGGCCGCGCCCCCGCCCAGCGCCAGCCCAATACGCGGCTTGGCGGCGAGAACGGGCAGGGCGGTATCCGGTCGGACGTCCGGCTTGCTGCCAAAACAACCGGCGAGCAGGAGCGCACAGAGCGAAGGTAGCCAGGGACGGACGCGGCGAGGAAGCATGGAGGGGGACCGGGTGGAGGCAGGCGGATCATCGGGCACGGCCGCGGCGCTGGCGTGACCGGCAGGTGGCGGAAACCGGGCGGCGAACCGCCCGATGACGTCAGTAGCGGGTCTCGTCGGCTTCGCGGTGGTAGCGCGTGACGATCTCGACCTCGTTCTTCGAGCCAAGGAATACCGGCACGCGCTGGTGCAGCGCTGTGGGTTGGAGCGTCATGATCCGTTCGCGGCCCGTGGTGGCCGCACCGCCGGCCTGTTCCACGATGAAGGCCATGGGGTTGGCCTCGTACATGAGGCGCAGCTTGCCGGTCGCGCCCTTGGCGGTGATCTTCGCGTCCAGCGGATAGATGAAGATGCCGCCGCGCGTGATGATGCGATGCACGTCGGCGACCATCGATGCCACCCAGCGCATGTTGAAGTCGCGCCCGCGCGGACCGTCGGTGCCCGCGAGCAGCTCGCCGATGTAGCGCTGCATCGGTGCTTCCCAATGGCGCTGGTTGGACATGTTGATGGCGAACTCGCCGGTGTCCGCAGGGATGACGATGTTGCGGCGGGTAAGGACGAAGCTGCCGTGCTCGCGGTCCAGCGTGAACTCGTGCACGCCGTGGCCAAAGGTCAGCACGAGCAGGGTGCTCGGTCCGTAGACGACGTAGCCCGCGGCGACCTGCTCGGTGCCGGGCTGGAGGAAGTCGGTGACCTTTGGCTCGGTGACGCCGTCGGGGCAACGCAGCACCGAGAAGATGGTGCCTACCGACACGTTCACGTCGATGTTCGAGGAGCCGTCGAGCGGATCGAACAGCAGCAGGTGGTTGCCCTTCGGGTAGGCATCGGGAATCGGCTGCGGGTCTTCCATTTCCTCGGAGGCACAGGCTGCGAGGTGGCCGCCCCAGGCGTTGGCTTCCAGCAGGATCTCGTTGGAGATGACGTCCAGTTTCTTCTGCGCTTCGCCCTGCACGTTGTCCGAGCCGGCATTGCCGAGGACCCCGCCGAGTGCGCCCTTACCGGTGGCGACGGAGATGCGCTTGCAGGCGCGGGCCACCACCTCGATCAGGAGGCTGAGCTGGGCATTGATGTGCCCCGCGCGCTTCTCTTCGATCAGGAACTGGATCAGGGAAATCGGTTTCGTCATCGCTACGGGCCCTGGCGCGAAAGCACGCATTGTCCGGGTGATGCGTGAACGGCGCCAGAGGGACTGCTGACAGCACGTTGTCAGTAGCCCCGGCGCAGACTTCTTTTCACCGCAGCGCATGGGGAGGGCAATGCCATGAATCGTTTTCTGGACCGGCTCGCCGATCTCTATGCGCCGCTGGGTCGGCGCGGCCTGCTCATGGACGGCCAATACCGCTTCGCACCCGACGTAACGCCGCGCAGCGGCGGTCGCAGGGCGCGCAGCGGGGATGGCCGCAAGGCTGGCGCGGCGACGACGGGAACACCCACCGGCTTGATCTCCACCTTCAGAAGGACCACCGCATGAACCCGAATCGGATCACCTTCCACCACGCACCCAATAGCCGTTCCGGCGCCGCTCTGATGCTGCTGGAAGAACTGGGCGCGCAGTACGACATGCACGTGATGGACCTGACCCAGGGCGAGCAGCGCCGGCCGGCGTACCTGAAGATCAACCCGCTGGGGAAGGTCCCCGCGATCGAACATCTTGGTGGGCTGGTGACCGAGCGGCCGGCCATCTTTACCTATCTCGCCGACCTGTATCCGTCCGCCGGCCTGGCACCTGGACTAGACGATCCGCTGCGTGGTCCCTACCTGCGCTGGCTCGCGTTCTACGGGTCATGTTTCGAACCGGCGGTGATGGATCGACGCATGAAGCACGAGCCGGCGCCGGCCTCGACCTGCCCCTATGGCGACTTCGACACGGTGATGGACACCCTCGAAGCGCAGCTGTCGCCCGGTCCCTGGCTGCTGGGCGAGCGATTCACCGCCGCCGACATTCTCTGGGCCAGCGCGCTGGACTGGACCATGAAGTTCGGGGTGGTGCCGCGTCGGGATGCCTTCGAGGCCTACGTGGCACGACTGATGGTGCGCCCTGCCATCGTTCGTGCCGTGGTGCAGGACGCGGCGCTCGCTCGGGCGCAGACCCTGGCGGCCGCCTGAGTCGGCCGACATGCGTGTCCGTGACCTTCATCGCTTCCCGCGCACCGCGCGGAAAGCGATGATGCATCGATGCGCCGCGCCGACCGTCTCTTCCTCATCATCAACGCTCTGCGCGGGCGGCGAACGGCGCTGCCCGCGCGACAGCTCGCCGGCACGCTCGAGGTGTCGCTGCGTACCGTTTACCGAGACATCGCCGATCTCCAGCTTTCCGGCGTGCCCATCGAAGGCGAGGCCGGCGTGGGCTATCTCCTGCGCAAGGGCTCGGACATCCCGCCGCTGATGTTTTCCGCCGACGAACTCGAAGCTCTGGTCGCCGGCACGCGCTTCGTCCGCGCGTTTGCCGGCGAGCGGCTGGCGCGCGAGGCGCAGGCGGCGCTGATCAAGATCGAGGCGGTGTTGCCCCCCGATCTGCGCGAGAAGTCGGCGCAGTCGCGGATCTTCGCGCCGATCTGGCGCGATCCGTTCCAGAACCACGTCGCGATGATGCTCGACCGGCTGCACGAGGCCGTACTGGCGCGCCGCGTGCTGTGCCTCGACTACCGCGATGCGGAAGGGCGCAGCACCACGCGCGAGGTAGAGCCGTTGTGTCTTTCCTTCTGGGGCGGCGCTTGGACGCTTGGCACCTGGTGTCGCCATCGCCACGCCTTCCGTAATTTTCGCCCCGACCGTATCGCCGACTGCCGTGACGCCGGCGAAACCTTCGCCGATCTGCCCGGCCGCAACCTGGACGCGTACCTGGACACGATGCGCCGTCACTACGACGGCATGTAACGCCGCGCAAAGCCTGCAGACCCTCCGCCGAGGATGCGATGATCGGGGTTTCCCCGACCCGACCCGACGGAATGCGCATGTCCCCCTGGATCCGAGTTCTTGCCCTCGCTGGCCTTCTCGCCGGCACCGCCCAGGCGGCCACCACGGCCGACGATGCCTTCAAGGCCATCTATTCAAAGGAATGGCAGTGGCGTAACGGCCAGTCGGGGATACTCACCTCGGGCGAGGCGCAGCCTGGCGACGGACGACTCGACACCGTGGATGCAGCGAGTCAGGCGAAGCGCCTGGCCTACTGGAACGACGTGCTGGCCCAGCTCGACCGCATCGACACGGCGTCGCTCAGCCCGGAGGCGAAGGTCGATTACGCGGTGTACCGCGAGCAGATCGGCAATCTCGCCGCGTCGCAACGCTTCGCGCAGTGGCAGATGCCGTTCAACAGCGACTCGGCGTTCTGGTCCGACATCGGCTACGTATTGCACGGCGACGATCTGCGCACGCGTGACGACTATCGGCATTACATCGAGCGTCTGCGCCAGATCCCGACCTACATGGACCAGGAGATCGCGAACATGCGCCTGGGCCTCGCGCGCGGCTTCACCGTGCCGCGCGCCGTGTTGGACGGTCGCGACGCCTCGATCGCCGCCGTCGCGGAGCTGAAGAACCCCGAAGACAGTGCGCTGTACAAGCCTTTCAAGGCCATGCCGAAGACGCTGCCGGCGGCGGACGCCGATGCGCTGCGGAAGGAGGCCCGTGACGCCATCGCCAAGGGCGTCATTCCCGCCTACGGCAAATTGCTGACGTTCTTCCGCAACGAATACCTGCCGAAGGCGCGAAAGACGCTGGCCGCCGAGTCGCTTCCCGACGGCAAGGCGTACTACCGGCAGCAGATTCGCGAATACACCACGCTCGACCTGACGCCGGACGAGATCCACGCCATTGGCCTCCGCGAGGTGGACCGCATCCACCGCGCGATGCTCGAGACCATGAAGCAAACGGACTTCAAGGGTGACTTCCCGGCGTTCCTCACCTTTTTGCGCACCGATCCGCAGTTCTATGCGAAGACGCCCGACGAGCTGCTGATGCGTACCGCCTGGGTCGCCAAGCAGGTCGATGCGAAGCTCGGCCAGTACTTCGGCCTGCTGCCGCGGCAACGGTTTGCCATCGAACCCGTGCCGGCCGATATCGCGCCGTACTACACCTCCGGTCGCGGCGGTGCGGACGTCTATCTGGTCAACACCTACGATCTGCCGTCCCGGCCGCTGTTCAACATGCCGGCGCTGACCCTGCACGAATCGATGCCCGGCCACGCCTTGCAACTGGCCCTCTCCGCCGAGCAGCAGGGCCTGCCGCCGTTCCGCCGCGACGGCTACATCTCCGCCTATGGCGAAGGCTGGGCGCTGTACTCGGAATACCTGGGCGAGGAGATGGGCATCTACCACACGCCCTACGAGCACTTCGGGTACCTGACCTATCAGATGTGGCGTGCGTGTCGCCTGGTGGTGGATACCGGCATTCATCATCTCGGCTGGACCCGCCAGCAGGCGATCGACTACCTCACCCAGAACACGGCGCTGAGCGATCGCGAGATCGCGAACGAGGTGGACCGCTACATCAGCTGGCCGGGGCAGGCGCTGTCCTACGAGCTGGGTTATCTGAAGATTCGCGAGTTGCGCGAGCGTGCCGAGAAGCAACTGGGCGAGAAGTTCGATCTGCGCGCGTTCCACGATACGGTGCTGGCGCTGGGCTCCGTGCCCCTGCCGGTGCTGGAGCAGCATGTGGACGCCTGGATCGCGTCCCGGAAATAAGCCGGGCGGCGAGGGTGGTGTCTACAGCATTTCCTCCACAAGTGGAGTACACTGCGTCACAACTCCACAGGTGAAGCCACGATGCACCATGTCATCCAAGCCGCACCGACGACGGCCACCGACCTGGGCGGCCCCGCGCTCCGTGCCTTTTTCTCGCTGGCGGACCGCTGGAAGCTCCGCGCCGCCGAGCAACGTACGCTGCTCGGCGAGCCGCCCGAATCCACCTACTTCAAGTGGAAGAAACAGCAGGACGGCACGCCCTCGCGCGATGTGATCGAACGCATCAGCTACCTGCTCGGCATCTGGAAAGACTTGCAGATCCTCTTTCCCGATCCCGGCCAGGCAGACGCCTGGGTGCGCCGGCCCAACGACGCGCCGCTGTTTGGCGGGCGCTCGGCGCTGGATCGGATGCTTTCGGGCAACGTGGCTGATCTGTACGTCGTCCGGCAATACCTGGACGCCCAGCGCGGCTGGAACGGATGAGCGCGACGCCGCCGCTTCGCCGCATCCGCTGGAGCCACGCCTATCGAATCGTGCCGAGCCGGTTCCCGCCTGTGGGCCTGTTCGATCGCATCGCGAACCCCGGTGACATCGATGCGGTGATGGAGATCGAGTCGCTGACCAACCCCCGATTGCGCGAAGAAATGGGCGCCTTGCGCCTCGTGCCGCCCGAGCGGCGCGTGTCCGGGCACGGCACCACGCCGATCATGGCCGCCTTTACCCATATCCCGCCGGAAGGCAGCCGGTTCAGCGATGGACATTGGGGCGTGTTCTATGCGGCGCACAGCATTCCCACGGCGATCGAGGAAACGGTGTTCCATCGCGAAGCCTTTCTCGCCGCGACCCACGAGCCGCCGATGGACGTACAGGTCCGTTGCTACAAGACCGCGATCACCGGGCGCTTCCACGACATCCGCGGAGGATGGGTCGACGAGCACGACCCCGATTCCTATGTCGCCAGCGTGAAACTGGCGCGGAGTCTGCGCGAGCAAGGCTCCAACGGCATCGTCTACGACAGTGCACGTCATGCCGGTGGCGAGTGCATCGCAGCGTTCTATCCGGACGTGGTGGCGCCGTGCCTTCAAGCCGAACATTTCATCTATCGCTGGAACGGCAAGCGCATCGAAGCGGTGCTCAAGGTCACGCCCGTGGAGCGACAGGGCGGTTTGCCCCCGCCGACGTAAGCGGTTACGGTGCGCCGGATGAAGAAGCTGACGATCCTCCTCACCCTGCTCGTTATTTCTTTCGCCACGCACGCGAAAGGCCCCGACCACAGCCAGTGGGAACACGATATCCAGGCCTTCGAGGCCTCGGACCGCAGCAATCCTCCCCCTGCCAACGCGGTGCTGTTCATCGGCAGCTCGTCGATTCGCATGTGGTCGACGCTTGCCCAGGATTTTCCCGGCTATCGCGTGATCAACCGCGGTTTCGGCGGTTCGGACCTGGACGATAGCACCGCGTTCGCCGATCGCATCGTGACGCCGTACCATCCCGTGGCGATCGTGATGTATGCCGGCGACAACGACCTGCAGAACGGCGACACGCCGGAACAGGTCCGCGACGACTTCGCGGCCTTCGTCGCCAAGGTTCGCCAGGACCAGCCCCAGGTGCCGATCGCCTTCATCTCGATCAAGCCGAGCATTGCCCGGCTCGCCCTGCTACCGAACATCCGCAAGGCCAACCAGCTCATCCGCACCTGGTCGATGACACAGAAGAACGTGGCCTTCCTCGACGTTGCCCCGGCGATGCTCGATGCGCAGGGCCAGCCCAAGCCCGGCCTGTTCCGCGAGGACGGCCTGCACATGAATGCGTCCGGCTATGCGTTGTGGGTGGCGCAGGTGGGTCCGTGGCTTGCCGAGCACGCCGCGGCGGCCGAAGTTAAACGGGAACCAAATGCTCCCCTGAAGTGATACGGGAACTTCACGGCTCCGCCCTTATCTAAGTATTCGATCGCCGAGAGGCGACCTGTTGGCAACCGACGCGATGTATTGATCGGTTGTCCCGGGTCCCGCTATTTCCCCTGATAGCCTGGACCCGACGCGACCCCGGCAGCTCCTCCCCTGGCTGCCGGGGTTTTATTTTGTCCGACATTTGCCCATGGCATGGCCCTCCGGCCTCATCGCCGCAGCGGTTCGCGGTGAGTGTGTGGCTGTGCCCGGAAGTGGGTAGCGGCGCGCTCCCTGAAGCGGCCAGCGTGGCGTAAGGCGGTGGCCTTGCCGCCCTCTGCGACCGGGTGCGACGAGCCTGGACCCTACTAACGAAAACGGGCGGGCCGGTTTCCCGACCCGCCCGCTGGGGGCAACACTGTGTTTGCGACTCAGGCGTGCTGGACGCGCGATGCGTACGGCTTGATCGACGTGTCGAAAGCGCGCCAGACGCCGTCGTTGCCTTCGATGTTCAGCACGATGTCGGATGCCGCGTTGGCGGCCTCGATACGGCGTGCCTCGTTGATGGCGCACTCAAGGGCGTCGTCGCGCGAGCAGAACTCGCCGACCTCGAACTCGTTCTTCTGAAGAAGCCACAGCCCCGGACCGACGGACTCGAACGGAATATCGAAGACGACCACGATGGACCCACCCTGTTTGAACGGAAGTGGTGACATCGTAGGCATCCGTTCGTTAGGCCGCCGTTGAGATTCAGTTGTCTCCGCCGGAAACGAAGCCTTCCCGAGTGCCTCGCTGGTAGATCGTATCGGTCGGGAGCACATCACCCGCGGCGAACGCCTGGCCCTGGGCGAGCTTGGCGTAGATCGGCGTGAAGTCCGGCCCGGTGGCGTCGAACAGTTGCTCGAAGTTGTCGATCACGAAGTAGGTCTGCTGGAACGTATCGATCCGGTACCGGGTGTTCATCACCCGCTCCAGGTCGAAACCCAGACGGTTGGGGGCGGCGGAATCGATGGAGTAGATGGACTCGCCCTTGGAACTCACGATGCCGGCGCCGTAGATACGCAGGCCCCGTTCCGTGCGGATCAGGCCGAATTCCACCGTGTACCAGTACAGGCGCGTGAGGTTCATCAGCGCCTCGGGCCCGATCGCATGGGCCTTCATGCCACCCTTGCCGTACGCCTGCATGTAATCGGCAAAGACCGGGTTGAGCAGGAGCGGCACGTGGCCGAACAGGTCGTGGAACAGGTCGGGCTCGGCCAGGTAGTCGAGCTGATCTGGCTTTCGGATCCACCAGCTGACCGGAAAGCGGCGGTTGGCGAGGTGATCGAAAAAGACCTCGTCGGGAAGCAGCCCTTCCACGGCCACCAGCTCCCAACCGGTGGCCTTGCCCAGCACCTTGTTGAGGTCGTCGAAACGCGGGATCCCGCCGTCACCGAGGCCGAAGCGCTCCACGCCATCGAGGAATTCCTGACAGGCGTACGAGGGCAGCAGTTCCCGCTGGCGCCGGTACAGGGTGTCCCATACCTCGTGGTCCGTCTTCGAATAGCTGGCCCACGGCTGTTCCACAGTGCCGGTCGCATAGACGGGCACGTAACCGCGGTCGGTTTGTTGGTGTTCGACGCGACGGGGAGTGTCCATGCGAGGCTCCTGGTGGGGTGACGAGAACGACAGATTAGCCGTGATCCGGCGCAATAGGCTTGCAAAGTTGCAAGGCTCACCGCCATAAGCGCAATAATGCGGCGCCTCGCTCACAAATAGAGAAACAAACGTGCAAGCCGCCCTCGACCGCACAGACCTGCGCATTCTCGCTGCGCTCCAGACAAACGGCCGCGCCAGCAATGCCGAGCTGGCGGCGGAGGTAAACCTCTCACCGTCCGCTTGCCTGCGCCGCGTGCAGAAGCTTGAAGCCGATGGCGTGATCGCCGGCTATGGAGCCCGACTGGAACCACGGTCGATCGGGCTGGGCCTGCAGGCCTTCGTTCGCGTGCAGCTCTCCCGGCACGAGGCCGAGGCCATCGAGACGTTCACCGAGCGGGTGGCGGCCTGGGAAGAAGTGGTGGCCTGCCATGCCCTGACCGGCGACATGGATTATCTGCTGCAGGTGTATGTCGCGGACCTCGACGGGTTCTCCCGTTTCCTGCTCGATCGCCTGCTCAATGCCTCCGGTGTGGCGGACGTCAACACCAGCTTCGTGCTGCGCACGGTCAAGGCATCGACAGCCTTGCCGCTGGGAAATGTCCGTCCATGAGCCTCGGCACGACGGCCCAAGCCCACGTGACATAAGAATAAAGCCAGGTTCCCCTAGCGGCAGGACACGCCCATCGTTAATCTTGTGCGCTCGATGGAAGCCGCCACCACCAACCCGACCCCACGCGACCGCCTGCGTCCGCTGCGCTATGTGTGGCGGATACCCCTGCTTTTGCTCCACGTGCTGTTCGGCATTCTGGTCTGCGCGTTCATCCTGAGCTGGGCCGGTGGCGTGATGAAGAACGGCCGCGAGCCGCTCGCCCACCGCACCATTCGCATGTGGTCGACCCTGCTGTTGCGGGTCTTTGGCTTCCGTAGCCGCCGCTTCGGGAAGGCACTGCCCGACCCGGTGCTGTTCGTGGCGAACCACACCTCCTGGCTGGACATCGAACTCCTCCATTCGCAGCGTGCCGCGTGCTTCGTCGCCAAGGCGGAGATCGCACGCTGGCCGCTGGTGGGTTGGATGGCGGCGCGCGGCGGCACGATCTTTCACCGTCGCGGCAACAACCATTCGCTGGCCTCGGTAATGGCCGCCATGGTCGAGCGCCTGCGCGAGGGTCGCTCCGTGGCGGTGTTCCCCGAGGGGGGCACGGGTCACGACGGTGTTCTGCGCGTATTCCACGCCCGCATCTTCCAGGCGGCGCTCGATGCCGATGTGCCGGTGCAGCCCGTGGCGCTGCGTTTTGCACGCAACGGCAAGCGCGTGATCGACGCCGGGTTCCGCCAGGGTGAGAGCTTCATGGGCAATTTCTTGCGCCTGCTCGGTGAGGCGCCGCTCGACGTCGAAGTGCATTTCCTCGAACCCGTGCCGGTCTCCCCGGACGGACGTCGCCGCATGGCGGAGGCTTCGCGTGAACGCATCGCGCAGGCCCTGGATACCGACTCCCCGGCATGAGCCTGCCGACGGGGGCCGATTTTCGTCCGCCATGGCCGCTGCGCAGCGGTCATATCCAGACCATGCTTTCGTCCAGCGGCATTCGCCGCCAGCTGCTGCCGCGCCGTGCGCGTCGGGTGCAGGAACATGCGCAGGAAGTGCTGGTGGATGTCGGGCGAGGCGATCGCCTCAGCGGCCGCTTCACGGCGCAGCGCACCCGCAGCGAGTCGCGTGGTCTCGCCATCCTGTTCCACGGCTGGGAAGGCAGCGTCGATTCCACCTATGTCCTGCAGACCGGCAGCCGCCTGCTCGAGGACGGCTGGGACGTCTTTCGTCTTAACTTTCGCGATCACGGCGACAGCCACGGGCTGAACGAGGCGTTGTTCCATTCCTGCCGTATCGACGAGGTGGTGGCAGCGCTCGGCGAGATTGCACGGATGTTTCCCGCCAAGGCGATCGGCGTGGCGGGCTTCTCGCTCGGCGGCAACTTCGCCTTGCGTGCGGCGATGCTGGCGCCAAAGCTCGGCGTCCCCATCGACTACGTGCTGGCGGTGTGCCCGATCATCGATCCGGCCGAAGGTCTGTTTTCGCTGGAGAGCGATGCGCCCTGGTTCTACCAGGCGTACTTCATGCAGAAGTGGCGCCGTTCCTTGCGCCTGAAGCAGCAGGCCTTTCCGCAGCAGACCTACTTCGAACTCGACGAGTTGCGTCAGAACATGCGTGACCTGACCCGCTCGCTGGTGCTGCGGCATACCGATTTCGATTCGCTGGAAGCCTATCTGGACGGCTATTCCGTCGCGGGCGACCGGCTGATGGACCTGCACCTGCCCGCCACCATCCTGACCTCGCGGGACGACCCCGTGATCCCCGTGACGGCCTTCGATCAGTTGCGCCTGCCACCGAACGTGGAACTGGACATCGCCATGTACGGCGGGCATTGCGGCTTCATCCGCGACTTCAGCATGACCAGCTTCACCGACGATTACATCGCTGCTCGTTTCGACGCTATCGTCCGCTGAGTCATTCGTTGTCCTGACGGAACGGCGGATCATTCCAGCACCGGGAGTCATCATGCGCAGCGCCCTTGTTTTCAGTCTCGCCTTGTCAGCGGCCCCCGTATTCGCCACCCCGCCGCCCATGGCATCGCTGACCTTGCCAGCGGGATTCCACATAGCGGTGTGGACGGACCAGGTGCCCGACGCACGCGAGATGGCGCTCGGCACCAAGAACACGGTGTTCGTCGGCTCGCGCGACGCGGGCAAGGTCTATGCGGTGAGCTATGCCGCCGATGGCCGCGTGGAAAAGGTCCGCACCGTCGCCAGCGGGCTTAAACTGCCGGTCGGCGTGGCGTTCCACAACGGTGACCTCTACGTGTCGGCGGTCAGTCGCATCTATGTGCTGCGCGATCTGGAAAACCACCTGGATACGCCGCCGAAACCCGAACTGGTGACCGACAAGCTGCATACCGAGACCGCCCACGGCTGGAAGTTCATCGCGTTTGGCCCGGACGACAAGCTGTACGTTCCCGTCGGTGCGCCGTGCAACATCTGCGATCGCGGGGACGAGGGCTTTGCGCAGTTATTGAGCATGAATCCCGACGGCACAGGCTTGGAAACCGTCGCCAAGGGCATCCGCAATACCGTGGGCTTCGACTGGCGCCCGAGCGACAAGTCGCTCTGGTTCACGGACAACGGCCGCGACATGCTTGGCGACGACCTCCCCAGCGATGAACTGAACCACGTCACGAAGACGGGCGAACACTTCGGTTATCCGTATTGCCATCAAGGCGACACGCCCGATCCCGAATTCGGCAAGGGCAAGGATTGCAAAAGCTTTACACCGCCCGTGTTGAAGTTGGGAGCGCACGTGGCCGCGCTCGGCATGCGCTTCTACGATGGGAAGCAGTTTCCTGCGGCCTATCGAGGTGCCGCCATCATCGCCGAGCACGGCTCCTGGAACCGTACGGCGAAGTCGGGTTACCGGGTGATGAGCGTGCGTTTCAACGGCAACAAGGTGGCCAGTTATGAACCGCTCGTCGAGGGTTTCCTCAAGGGCGAGAAGGTCTCGGGTCGTCCGGCCGACGTGCAGCCCCTGCCGGATGGCAGCCTGCTCATCAGTGACGACGACAACGGTGCCATCTATCGCGTGACCTACAAGAACTGAGAACGGAGAAAGCCCCATGCGACTCAAGAGCGACAGCATCGAACACGGTAAGCCGATCCCCGCGGCTTACGCTTTCATGGAAGTGGCCGAGCCGGCCAGCGGCGACCGCATCCGGCCCGCCGGCAACATCACGCCCCACCTCGCGTGGACGGAAGTGCCCGCCACGGCCAAGTCGTTCGCGATCGCCGTGATCGATACCGACGTGCCCTCGAAGCCCGACGATGTGAACGTGGAAGGCCGTGAGGTTCGCCGCGACCTGCCGCGCGTGGAGTTCGTCCACTGGCTGATGGCGAACATTCCGCTGGAATGCCGTGAGCTGGCCGAAGGCGCCTGTGGCGAAGGCATCGTGCCGCGCGGCAAGAAGGAGCCGGTGGGTCCGCCCGGATCGGTGCAGGGTCTCAACGACTACACCGGCTGGTTCAAGGGCGACCGCGACATGGAAGGCCATTACCACGGGTACGACGGCCCGTGCCCGCCGTGGAACGACACCATTCCGCATCACTACCACCTCCACGTGTACGCGTTGGACGTGGACCACGTTCCACTGGAAAACGGGTTCTCACTGCAAGAGCTGCGCGACGTGATCGAAGGTCACGTGGTCGCTGAGGCGAAGATCACCGGCACCTATTCGTTGAACCCGAAGGTGAAAGCGTGACGACCGAGTGAAGGCGCGAGGCTGAACGCCCATTGAGCGGGAGCGCCGGGCTTCACGCGGCATGCGCGGGGCGCGGGACTAAATGGTGCCGCGCCACTCCACGGAGATACTCACATGCTGCACTATGCCCTCGTGTTTCTTGTCATTGCGATCATTGCCGCCGTGTTCGGTTTCGGTGGCATCGCGGGTACGGCAGCCGGCATCGCGAAGATCCTGTTCGTCATCTTCCTGATCCTGGCGATCATCTCGTTCTTCCGCGGCCGCAGCGTATAGTTCCGCCGTAACCCCGGCGTCACCTCTTCTGACCTATGTTGCTCGACCACAGCACCGGAGACTGCCCCATGAACAAGCCCGTCGATCATGTCGCCAACGCTGCGACCGCCGCCGCCAACACCGTATCGGCCGCCGAGCGCATTGACGCACGCGCCGAGCGAGTGAAGGAAGCTACCTCCGACGCCGTCGGTCGCACCAAGGATGCCGTTGAGCGCGCTGCCGACAAGGTGGAGCACACCCTTCACAACGCTACGGACAAAGCGGCACACGGCGCCACGCGTGCTGCCGAAAAAGCCGAAGAGGCGAAGCTGCGCGGTAAAGAGGCGTACGGCGAAGCGGTAGAGAAGGTCGACGACTGGCTCGACACCGCCCGCGATTACGTGCGTGAGAAGCCGGTCCAGTCCATTGCACTGGCGATCGCCGCGGGCTGGCTCGCCGGCCGCATTTTCCGCAACTGATTCCATCTTCCCCAGGGGCGTGACGAATGCTGGACGACGGTCCCTCGGGGCGAGACGGTATGGATGGGGCGACGCCAAACGACGAGGCGTCGCCCCGTTCCGCTAAGCCGGTCATGCCTTCATGGGTTGACGATCTTCGGAGCCTCGGCGCCGGACTGAAAGACCTCTTTGCGGCGCAGTGGAGCCTCTTCACCGCCGAGATGGGCTTGGCGCGTAGCGGCATCGTCATGATGCTGTTCATGGGCCTGGCCGCCATCGTTTTCGCCGTGGCGCTGGGCTTTACCCTGCTTGCTCTGGCGGGCTGGGGTCTGGCGCAATGGTTTGGTTCGTGGGCCTGGGCGCTGACCGCGCTCGCCGGCCTGCAACTTGTTCTGTTGATCGTCGCGATCCTCACGTTCCGCCGCGCGATGCATTGGCTTACGCTGCCTGCCACGCGCTCCGAACTTGCGACGCTGGCACGTGAAGCGGCCACGCGCGGCAAAGCGGAAAGTGAACAGGCGGGGGACTAAGGAATGGGCATTTTCAGCAGCATGGCAAAGGTCAGGGCGGCACAGCTGCGTGTAGCCGTCGCGCGCGAGGAAACCGTACGCCCCGCGGCCGCACTGATCGCGCGAGGCTACGAACATCCCCTTACCGTACTGGGCGTAGCCGCCGGGTCCGGATTTCTCCTCAGCAACATCAAGCTGAACCCCATGGCTGTGCCTGGCGTGAGTGGCCTCGTTGCAGGCGGTGTCGCCGACCTGGTCGCGCGCGCTGCGTCCATTGCCGCTGGCACGTTCTTCGGTGACCTGGCGGGCAACGCGGCCGATGCGGCCGACAGCGTGTCATGAGCGACATGACAAGCTCGCTCCCCACGCCGCTGCCCTCTGCGGCGGCACCCGGTGTGGCGGTATCCACACTTCCGAAGCGATTGCGCCGCAAGCCGGGCAGCAGCCGCAGTACGCGCCGCATCTCGCGCCATCTTCGATCGATCCGTATCTCCCTGACCGGCATCATACTGCTGGCCCTCGTCTATACCGTCGCCATCGGCAAATCGCTTCTGGTGCCGCTGGTGCTCGCCGGGTTCATTGGCTTGGCGCTCAATCCCATCGTCGCAGCGGCCGCGCGCGTACGTATTCCGCGCTGGCTGGCGGCAGTCACCGTGATGGTGTTGCTCGGGGTCGGGCTGGTGTCTGCCATCGTCACGCTGTCGACCCCCGCCCTCAACTGGTTTCACGACGCGCCCGCAGCGATGCGTACGTTCGCGCCGAAGATCAAGCCGATGACGCAACAGATCGAAGCCGCGAGTCGGGCGACGCAGAACCTGGTCGGCGGTGCGGCACCGCGTAACGCACCGCAAACGGCCAGCACGCTCGCCTTTACGGTGTGGGACATCGTGGCGGGTGCGCCCAAGGTGCTAGCCAGCGTGCTTACCGTGGCACTGCTGGTGTTCTTCTTTCTCGTCTACGGCGACGAGATCTTGCGGCGAGCCGTCGAAATATCCCCCACGTTCTCGTACAAGCGACACACGGTAAGCATCGTTCGCAGTATTCAGACGGAAGTGTCGAGCTATCTGCTGCTTACCGCAGCCATCAACGTCACGTTGGGCCTTATCACCGCAGGCATGCTCTACCTGTACGACGTACCGGACCCGTTGCTATGGGGCACGGTCGCCACCGTCGCCAATTTCATCCCGTACGTTGGCGCCATCACCACAACGACCGTGTTGGCCGTCGTGGGTGTGCTGCATTTCCAGGAACTCGGCACTGCCCTGCTTCCCGCTGCGACATTCGCAGGTATCACGGCCGTGGAAGGCAATCTGATCACGCCGATGTTGCAAGGTCGGCGCTCACGCCTCAGCCCCGTGGCGATCCTGCTGTGGCTGTTGATCTGGGGTTGGCTGTGGGGGATTCCCGGCGCCTTGCTTGCTGTCCCGATGCTCACCTGCGCGAAGCTGATTACCTTGAAGTTGCGCGGTTGGCAGTGGTTCGCGCACATCGTGTCGCGTTGAGACTATTCGAGCACAAGCCACCGGCAAACCCTACGGTTCGCCGGCGGCTTCGATGTCACATGTGGGGAACGTGCATCGGTGTCGGCATCGGCATGGTCAAGTCGGACCCTCGTCCTTCCACGTGAATGTTGTCGACATATGCTCCGCGCATGAGGTGGAGGAGTACCCTTTGGAACGGTTCGCCGTCCGATAGGCGGACCATCTCGACGCGCACGCGGCGGCGTTCGGGACCATGCCAGAACAGCGTGACGTTCGTGGCGGGACTTGCCGGGTCAGCGCCGTAGAGCATCACAAGGGTACGGATGCGCTCTTCCTGGTTCGGTGGCAGAACGAGCGTAAAGGTCACACGCTCCCATGGCTTATTGAAGGTCAACTCGAAGGTGGCCAGATTCCATTCGGCGGGTGCCGACAACACCATGCCCGACTCCAGGTCATCGTCTACATCGGTCTTTCGGATGACACCCAAACCGCCGAACGGCAGGCTCACGCTGAAGTGATCGAGCACCAGCGGTGTGTCCCGGTGGATCTCCTGTGCCGGTAAGTGGTCGAAGCCTTCGAAGGCATCCTCAGCCATGACAGGCGTGCACAAAAACGTTGCCAGTGCGGCAGCGCATATAAGGATGGATTTCATGGGCGGTCCTCGCGGTGTGGAAAGGGGGCGAGAACTTACGCCTCCCGCCGCCGCGCCATACATAGGACTCGTCCTAAACGATCCCCGTAGGACTACGGGTTGCGACCGCGGTCACACTCCGGCAACGACGCGCCGTCGTATCGAGCGATGTCCCTACCAGGCGATCTTCATGCGGTCGCGAAAGAACCCCCCCGTCGATGCTTCGCGCTCCGCGAGTAATGCAGCCCATACGATGCCCTCCGCACTTTCCGCTGCCGGCCTGCCACCACTTCCGCCGAGTGCCGTCGCCGTCCAGCCGGGGCAGACCGCATTGACCAGAATGCCGCTGCCATTGAGTTCGCGCGCGAGCACTTGGGTGTACGCGTTCAAAGCAGCCTTCGATACGCGATAGGCAGGGCTGTTCTCTCCGCACATCGCGCGCACGGCGCACTCGCTGGAGACGTTCACCACGCGGCCGTACCCATGCCGCTTCATCAATGGGAGGGCGGCAGAACTGAGGCTCCACGCACCGATCAGGTTTACTTCCATGGCGGCGCGAATGGCATCGAGATCGAGTACCGAGGGACGTCCCTCGGCGTCGAAGTACCCGCCGGCATTGTTCACGAGGATGTCGAGGCGACCGGAATGCTCAGCGATATGTGCGATGGCGCGATCGATGTCGTCTTGCTTCGTGACGTCGAGCCGCAGCGCGTGCGCGTCCCCGCCGGCTTGGCGAACGGAACGCGCCGCCTTTTCGCCCTTGCCAGGCTCACGCATGCCCATGAATACCGTGATGCCGAGAGAGGCGAGCTGGCGCGACACCTCGAGACCGATACCGCGATTGGCGCCGCTCACCAGCGCCACGCGCTGGGTGAGCGGCGGTTCCAACGCGACCGTACGGCTTCGCTTCGCCTGCACCGGCAGGCGGTGAACCTTCGCCGTGCTCATGGCACCTTTGCCACCTCGTTGCAGGCTTCGTCGCCGCAAGCCTGCCAGCCGCCACCGAGCGCCTTGTACAACTGCACGGCACGCAGGTTGATGCCGGCTTCCGCTTCGGCAAGCTGGTCTTCAGCCGCGAGCTGGGTGCGTTCGGCATCGAGCAATTCGAGGTAATCCGTGCGGCCTGCGTCGTAGCGAAGCTTGGCAAGCGCCGCCGCGCGGCGACTCTCCGTTGCTTGGACGAGCAGCTTCTCCACGCGATCGCGCTGACGATTGAACGCCACGAGCGAATTGTCGACATCTTCCAGCGCGGTGAGCACCGTGCGGTCGTAGTTTGCACGGGCTTCGTCGGCGCGTGCTTCCGCACCCTTCACACCCGAGCGTACGCGCTGTACGTTCAGCCCGGACCACGAAATGCTGGGTGCGATCGACCACGCGCGCGAATCGGGACCCCCAAAGTTATTACTGCGTCCGGCAAGAAAGCCGATGAAGCCGCCGAGCGAGATGTGCGGGAAGTAATCCGCCTTCGCCACGCCGATGCGCGCGTTGGCAGCGGCCAGCTCGCGTTCGGCGATGCGGATGTCAGGACGGCGCTGCAGCACGTCGTCCGCACCGCCGATGGCGAGCGTCGCATCGATCGGCTTGAACGATGCAGGGGACAGGTCGATGTCCAATTCACCGGGGCGCTGGCCGAGCAGCACTGCGAGGCGGAACTGATCGGCGCTGGCCTGGGTTTCCAGCACGGGCAACTGGGCTTCTACCGCGGCGAGGCGGGCCTTGGCGCTCGCGAGATCCTGCTCTGCGCCCGTACCGACGTCGACGCGTGCCGCGATCACCTTCAGCGAATCCTGCTGGTTGGCGATGTCACGTTTCGCCACGTCGATGCGCAGTTGCGTGCCGCGCAGGTCGAAATAGTTGCGTGCCACTTCGGCGAACAACGTGACCTGCGCGTCGCGCAGCGAGGCCTCACCCGCGGCGGCGTCGGCACGTGCGGCTTCCACCGAGCGTCGAATGCCGCCGAAAAGGTCCAGCTCCCACGACGCATCGAAACCGGCCTGGTAGGCGGTCACCGTCTGCCGTTGATCGCTGAAGCCGGGCTGCTGCTGACGGCTGCGCTGGTAGGACACGCCGGTTTCGATGTCGGGAATCTGCTGCGACTTCGCCGTACCCAGCACGGCACGCGCCTGCGCCAGGCGCGCCACCGCAATCTTCAGATCGGGCGCGTTCTTTGCCGCGCGAACGATCAACGCATCGAGCGTGGGATCGCCGAACTGCTTCCACCACTGTGCCTGGAAGCTCGCGCTGTCCTGGTGCGCAGCGTCGACGCCGATCAGCGTCACCGGCGTTTCCTTCGGTGCCTGATAGTCGGGCCCCACGCTCGCGCAACCCGCGAGCACGAGTGCCGTGAACAAGGCAGTGGAACGAAGAATGGTTTTCATGTCACGACTCCCGGGCTGCATGGGCAAGGAGACGACGCTCGCGGCGTGCCTGGCGGCGCGCCTCCGAGCGCTCGTTCCAGGCGCGGATCAGCACGTAGAACAGCGGGGTGAAGATGAGGCCGAAGAAGGTCACACCAAGCATGCCGGAGAACACGGCGACACCCATGGCATGACGCATCTCTGCGCCGGCACCGTGCGAGGTCACCAGCGGGACCACGCCCATGATGAACGCGAACGACGTCATCAGGATGGGGCGCAGTCGCAGGCGAGCCGCTTCGAGCACGGCGTCCACGCGGTTCATGCCACCGATCTCGGCTTCGCGGGCGAACTCCACGATCAGGATGGCGTTCTTGCAGGCCAGGCCCACCAGCACGATCAAGCCGATCTGGGTAAAGATGTTGTTGTCGCCTCCGGTAATGAACACACCGAAGATCGCGGACAGCAGCACCATCGGCACGATCAGGATCACCGCCAGCGGCAGGCTCAGGCTCTCGTACAGCGACGCCAGTACCAGGAACACCAGCAGCACCGACAGCGGGAACACCAGCACGGCCGTGTTACCGGCGAGGATCTGCTGATAGGTCAGCTCGGTCCACTCGAAGCTCATGCCGTTCGGCAGATTGGCCTTCACCAGCGCTTCCATGGCGTCCTGCGCCTGGCCCGTGCTGAAGCCCGGGGCCGGGCCGCCGTTGATCTCGGCGGTGGGGTAGCCGTTGTAGTGCTGCACACGGTCCGGACCGTTGGTCTGGCGCACCGTCAGGAATGAACCCAGCGGCACGAGATCGCCCGCGGCATTACGCGTCTTCAGGCCGACGATGTCGCTCGGCTCATGACGGAACGACGGCTCCGCCGACACGTTCACCTGATAGGTGCGGCCGAAGCGGTTGAAGTCGTTGACGTAGAGCGAACCGAGGAACGCCTGCATGGTCTGGAACACGTCACCGAGGTCGATGCCTTCCGACTTCGCTTTCTCGCGATCCACGTCGGCATCGAACTGCGGCACGCTTACCTGGTAGCTGGTGAACAGATGCGCGAGTTCCGGCGTCTTCTGGCTGGCAGCGATGATGCCCTGCGTCTGCTTGAACAGTTCCTCGAAGCCGAGACCGCCACGATCCTCGATCTGCATGCGGAAGCCGCCGATCGTGCCGAGACCGTTCACCGGCGGGGGCGGGAAGATCGCGATGTACGCATCCTGGATCGAAGCGAACTTCGCATTCAGCGCTGCCGCGATGGCATCCGCCGAAACATCCGCGCTGCGGCGCTCCTCGAACGGCTTGAGCGTTACGAAGACGATGCCGGCGTTGGTGCTGTTGGTGAAGCCGTTGATCGACAGGCCCGGGAACTGCACAGCGCTTTCCACGCCGGGCTGTGCCAGCGCGATGTCACCCATGCGGCGGATGACGCTCTCGGTGCGATCGAGCGACGCCGCGTCCGGCAACTGCGCGAACGAGACGAGGTACTGCTTGTCCTGCGACGGCACGAAGCCGGTCGGCACCTTGGCAAAGCCGAGGAAGGCCAGGCCCACCAGACCCGCGTACAGCACCAGCACCACCGCCGAGAAGCGCAGAATCTTCTTCACGCCACCGACATAGCTATCGGCGCTGCGCTCGAACGCGCGGTTGAACGGACGGAACAGCCAGCCGAGGCCGCGATCCATCCACACGGTAAGCCTGTCCTTCGGCTCGTCGCGACCCTTCAGCAGAATGGCCGAGAGCGCCGGGCTCAGGGTGAGCGAGTTGAACGCGGAAATCACCGTGGAGATGGCGATGGTGAGCGCGAACTGACGATAGAACTGGCCGGTAAGGCCGCTGATGAAGGCCGCGGGCACGAACACGGCGCAGAGCACGAGCGCAGTCGCGACGATCGGGCCGGTGACCTCGGTCATCGCCTGGCGCGTGGCCATCTTCGGATCGAGACCATGCTCGATGTGTCGCTCCACGTTCTCCACGACCACGATCGCGTCGTCCACCACGATGCCGATCGCCAGCACCAGACCGAACAACGACAGCGCGTTGAGCGAGAAACCCGCGAGGTACATCACTGCGAACGTACCGATGAGCGATACCGGCACGGCCACCAGCGGAATGATCGAGGCGCGCCAGGTCTGCAGGAACAGGATCACCACCAGAACGACAAGCACGATGGCTTCGAACAGCGTGTGCACCACTGCGTCGATCGAGCCACGCACGAACACCGTGGGATCGTAGACGATGGAATAATCCACGCCCTGCGGGAAGTCCTTCTTGAGTTCCGCCATTTCCTTGCGCACTTCATCCGAGATGGCGATGGCGTTGGAGCCCGGGCGCTGGAAGATGGGGATCGCCACCGCTTCGCGGTTGTTGAGCAGGCTGCGCAGCGCGTAGTTGTTCGAGCCCAGCTCCACGCGTGCCACGTCACGCAGATGCGTCACCGAGCCGGTGGGATCGCTACGCACGATGATGTTGAGGAAGTCGTCCTCGCTGACGAGACGACCGCGCGTGTTGATGTTCACCTGGAAGGCGCTGGTGTTCGGACCGGGAGGCGCATTGAGCGAACCGGCCGCCACTTCGATGTTCTGCTCGCGAATCGCCTTGATCACATCGCCCGTGGTGAGGTTGCGGATCGCCAGCTTCTCCGGGTTCATCCAGATGCGCATGCTGTACTCGCCTGCGCCGAACAACTGCACGTCACCCACGCCATCGAGTCGGGCCAGCTGGTCCTTGATGCGCGTGCGTGCGTAGTTCGACAGGTAGAGCATGTCGTAGCGGTGATCGGGCGACGTGAGATGCACGACCATGGTCAGGTCGGGTGAACTCTTGTTCGTCGTCACACCCAGGCGCTGCACTTCTTCCGGCAGGCGCGGCAAGGCCTGCGAAACGCGGTTCTGCACCTGCACCTGCGCGTTGTCCAGATCGGTGCCGAGCGCGAACGTGACGGTCAGCGTCATGGCGCCGTCGCTGGTCGCTTGCGAGGAGGTGTAGAGCATGCCTTCCACGCCGTTGATCTGCTCTTCGAGCGGCGTAGCGACGGTTTCGGCGATTACCTTGGGGTTGGCGCCCGGATAGGAGGCGCGTACGACCACGGTGGGCGGAACGACCTCGGGGTACTCGCTGATCGGCAGCTTGAACACGGCAATACCGCCCGCGATCAGAAACAGCACCGACAGCACGCCCGCCAGGATCGGGCGGTCGACGAAGAATTGAGCGATTTTCATGGTGGATCAGTCCTGGTTCTGCGCCACGCTGTCGACGCCGGCCGGACGCGACGCGACGTTGCGCGCGCTATCCGGTGCCAACGACGCCATCGCCACGCGCTTGGCGTTCACTTCCACACCGGGGCGCACGTGCTGCAAGCCGTTCACCACGACCACGTCGTCGGCGCTCAGGCCCGAATCCACCACGCGCAATCCGTCCACCAGCGGGCCGGTAGACACGCGGCGGTACTCCACCTTCTTGTCCTTGCCGAGCACGTAGACGAACTTGTTGCCGAGATCGGTGCCCACGGCCTTGTCGTCGATCAGCGCACGCGGTTGGCTGTTGCCGCTGCGGAGTTCCACACGGGCGAACAGGCCGGGCGTATAGGCGCCGTCGCCGTTCGGGAACACGGCGCGGAGGCGGATCGTGCCGGCGCCGGCACGCACCTGGTTGTCGATGAAGTCGATCTTGCCCACGTGCGGGTAGCCGTCTTCGTCGGCCAGGCCCATTTCCACTTCCGGCGCGCGGCCGTTCTGGCGGCGCAGGCGGTCGAGCTTCAGGAAGGTCTGCTCGTCGACGTCGAAGTACACGTACATCGGATCGACCGTCACGACGCTGGTCAGCGTGTCGCTCGGCGTCACGAGGTTGCCCGCCGTGATCTGAGCGTTGCTCACCTTGCCGTCTACCGGCGCGCGCACTTCGGTGAACGAGAGATTGAGCCGGGCGTTGTCGAGAGCGGCCTGCACCGAAGCGACCTGGGCCTTCGCGCTGGCGGCGGCCGTGTCCAGGCGATCGGCTTCCTCACGCGAGACGGCGTGCTGCTCGACGAGCTTGGTACCGCGGGCGGCATTGGCTTCGGCATTCTTCGCTTCGGCGCGGGCCTGGGCGAGGTTGGCGGCCAGACGATCGGTTTCCGCCTTGTACGGACGGGGGTCGATGGTGAAGAGCAGGTCGCCCTTCTTCACGGCGGCGCCTTCGCGGAAATGCACCGAGTCGATGTATCCGCTGACCCGAGGGCGGATCTGGATCGTGTCCACCGCCTGGATGCGGCCGGTGAACGTGCTGGCGTCCGAGACCGGGCGCAGCAGCACCTGGGCGACGGTCACTTCCGGCGCGGGCGCCGCCGCGGCGGGCTCGGCCGCGTGGCTGGGCGAACTACCGGCGCTGAGCCAGATCGCCGAGGCGATGGCGCCCGCCAGGGCGGTCGAACCGAACAGAAGTTTCTTCTTCATGGGACGTCCTGAGCTTGCGATGAGGATGAGAAAGGGGGTGGATGGCCGCTCAGCGTGTCGCCTCAACATAGGTTGAGGTCAACTCGGTCCATCGCAGGTGGCGAAATCTAGGTCTTGCTCGTCAAGCGAAAAATGGGTCTACAATCACCCCGCCTGTGACCCCCAGTCACGAATGCGATGCTCGGAGCCAGCGATGGAAGACTTTTCCGCGATCAGCGTTTTCGTACGCGTGGTGGAAGCCAAGAGCTTCTCTTCCGCCGCGCAACACCTTCAGATGACCCCCTCGGGTGTCAGCCGCGCCATCTCGCGGCTTGAAGAAAGCCTCGGTGCGAGACTGTTCTTCCGATCGACGCGTTCTCTGCGTTTGACCGACGATGGCTCCGCGTTCTATGCGCGTTGCAAGGAGATCCTTGCGGATCTCACCGAGGCGACGGAGGCTCTGGGCTATGCCAAGACCAAGCCCGCCGGCAAGCTTCGGGTGGCAGCCTCGTCGGCGGTCGGGCGAGCGGCGATCATTCCCAATCTGGCGGAATTCGAGCGCAAGTACCCGGACATCCGTCTTGAACTGACCATGTGCGACTTCCCGTTCGACTTGAACGAGGAAGGTTTCGATTGCGCTATCCGCATGGGCGAACTGGCCGATTCCAGCCTCATCGCGCGCAAGATCGGGCACTTCAGCAACGTGCTGTGCGCCGCGCCGTCGTACCTCGCCCGGAACGGCATGCCGAAATCGATCGAAGACCTGAAAAGCCATCGCACGGTGAACTTCGTCCACCCGAGCACTGGCAAGCCGTACCAGTGGCAGTTCGATTCGCCCAGCGGCCGCGTGTCGGTCGACGTGGACGCGCACATGCTGATCAACGACGGTGAGTCGGTGATTCAGGCGGCCATTGCCGGCCTGGGCATCATCCAGGCCCCGCACTGCCTGGCGGCCACGGCGCTGGAGAAAGGCCTGCTGGAGATCATCATGACCGACACGATTTCCACGGGCTCCAACCTGTGGATCGTCTACCCGCAGAAGCGTCACCTCTCGGCGCGTGTGCAGGCCTTCATCGAGTGGACCAGCGAACTGTTCCAGCGCACCAGCGAGCCCAAGTGCAAGCTGATGGAACAGCAGCAGGCCGAGCTTGCCCGCCTGCGCAAGACGCGGCAGATCGAAGACATCGCCGCGGTCGCCTGAAACGCGTGCCGGCCTGCGTGGCCGGCTATGGCGCGCCTTCATGAAACTTCATCCGTTCTTCAGGCGTTTCATCTGACGAAGCGCTGCACTCGGGGCTCCCACGACTGGAGCCCCTGCCATGCCTTTCAGCGCCTTTCCCGTTCGTCGGCGTCTCGCCGTCCTTTGCCTTGCCGCAGCCATGACATGGCCTGCGATGGCCGCCTCGTACCAGCCACCCCGGCAGGCGAGTGATGGTTGGCCGGTAGCCGATGCCGCGACCCTCGGCTGGGACGCGTCCACGCTGGCCGGTCTAGAGGACCGGATTGCCGATGGTACCTACAAGAAGATCACCAGCGTGGTGGTCGTCGATCACGGTCGGCTCGTCTACGAGCATTACTTCAACGGTGGCACGCCGGATCTGCTGAACGACGTCCGCTCCGCCAGCAAGAGCCTCACGGCCATGCTCGTCGGTGCCGCCATCGAGCGCGGCGCGATCCGTGACGTGAAGGCGCCCGTGTACGCCTTCTTTCCCGACATCCGCATCGCCCACCCGGATGCCCGGCTCGCCACGATCACGCTCGAAGACCTGCTGACCATGAGTTCGATCTGGGAATGCGACGACGATAATGCGTTCTCCAGCGGGAACGAGGAACGCATGTACGTCACGGAGCGCTGGCTGGAATTTGCGCTCAACCTGCCCATTCGCGGTTACGCGCCATGGGTCACCCGCCCGAAGGATGCGCCCTATGGCCGCACGTTCGCCTACTGCACGGCGGGGGCTTTCGTTGCGGGAGCTGTCGTGGAGCGTGCCACGAAACAACCGTTGGCCGCCTTTGCGCACGAGGCACTCGAGGTGCCCTTGGGCATTACCCAGGTGAAATGGAACGTGTCGAGCGAAGGCATCGGCATGGGCGGTGGCGGCACGCGCTACCGGTCGCGCGATCTCGCGAAGCTCGGTCAACTGGCGGTCGACGGCGGACGATGGCATGGCCGGCAGGTGCTTCCCGGCGCCTGGGTCAAGGCGATGCTGACGCCGCACGCGCAGGCAAGGGACGATGCCGACTACGGCTACCTGTGGTGGCAGTTCCGCTTTCCCGTCCACGGTGTGGCGACAAAGGTGTGGGCCATGAGCGGCAACGGTGGCAACTACGTCTTCGTCTTGCCCGAACGCGGCCTCGTCGCGGTGATCACGAGCCAGGCGTACAACCAGAGCTTTGCCCATCCGCAATCGCAGGCAATCTTCCGCGACGTGGTGCTCAAGGCATTGCCGCTGCCGTAGGCCAAACGGTGGGAGCTTGCCGGTGGGAGCCAGCCTGCTGGCGAAAAGCCAACGAAGCGGTGCAGCCGTGAGGCAAGCACCCATCGCCAGCAGGCTGGCTCCCACCGGCAAGCTGGCTCCCACCGGCAAGTTCGAGGGAATTCATTGTGGGAGCCGCCATGGCGGCGAGAAGCCGACGAAGCGGTGAAGCGGTGAGGCATATGCCCTCGCCGCTTTAGCGGCTTCTACAAGGCAAGGGCTCCGATCGAGAAACCGTGGGGCACCACGGTGCCGCCTCGACGCGCTCGCGTTCCGCAGTGACCCGCCGCGCGATGGTCGCCAACACGGAGGCGAACGTGGGCTCCTCGGCGAGCGGCGCGAACAACGGTGAGGCCCGGAGATAGGCGGCATCGCGCCAGCCCTTGTCCACGGCATCGGCGATCGCGGCGATGGCACCCGCGCGATCGCCACTGGCCTGCAGCAGTAGCGCGAGTTCCAGGCGACTGGCTGGCCAGGGATCGGTCGCCAATGCAGCTCGCGTGGCCGCGATGCGCTCGCGTAGCCAGGCGGGATCCACGGTGTCGCCACCGTAAAGCACGGTCAGCGTCGCGGGCAGCGTGGCCGAGGGTTGCAGCGATCGTGCTTCGGCAAATGCCTTCGTTGCGGCTATGCGATCGCCACGCTGCAGCGCCAGCTCGCCTTCGAGTTGCGCCAGTTCGGCGCGAGTCGTGCCGCGCTTGCGCGCCTCCGCGAGTGCGTTGCGTGCTTCGTCGAAGCGGCCGTGCGCAAACAGGAACGCTGGCCAGCCGACGTTGCCGAACACATTGTCGGGCGCGAGATCGAACACGTGGCGATAGGCGGCCTCCGCGGCGTTCGTAAATCCGAGCAGGTCGTACTCGCGCGCGATCTGGACCTCGCGGAAGCGCACCTTCGAGGGGTCGCCATGCATGTCCAGGTTGGCGTGTAGCGCATCCGCCAGGCGACCTTGCTCTTGATACAGATACGCCGCCGATGCCCGGCTGTTGTCGTCGGCGGGATCGAGACGCACCGCGCGTTCGTATCCCGCGAGGGCACCCTGGATGTCGCCGAGGCAATCGCGCGCGTAGCCCAACGCCGACCATGCGGCGGCATGGTCCGGCCGCGCAGAAACCGCACGCGTCGCCAGGCGTAACGCCTCGCGCGCCTCGTCCGGCCCGGCGTTGTAGAGGCAGGTACGTGCGGCCCGCGTGCGGCTTGCGCCGGACAACGCCTCGACGTCGGCGGGCGCGTCCTGCAAGGCGCGGTCGTACAGGGCGAGCGCTCGCTCGTTGTTCTCGCGCTGACCCATGGCGCCATACCAGTGGGCACGATCGAGAACCTCGCGCTGTGCGCTCACGGCAGGCGCTTGTTCGCGCGCGAGAAAGCCAACCCCGACGGCGGTGGCGGCGAGCACGCCCACAGCCGCCAAGGCGGGCCAGAAGGCGCGACGTGCTGGCGCCGTATCGCCTACCGGCACGGGCATCGCGCCGAGCTGATAGCCGCGACTGCGCACCGTACGGACGTAGCGCGGCTGTCGCGCGTCGTCATCCAACGCCTGGCGCAGCAAGCGCACGCGCTGGGTCACCGTTTCCTCGTTCACGACGGCCGGTGCCCACACCTCGGCGATCAGTTCGTCGAACCCGACCACGCGATCGCCATGTGCCAGCAGGCAGGCAAGCAAGCGGAAACTCAGTCCCGTTACCTCGAGCCGCGTGCCCTCGCGTTCGACCTGCTGGCGCGCCAGGTCGATGGTGAGGTCGAGCAATCGGTAACGGGAGGCGCCCGTCATGCGTTAGCCGCCCGCCGGCAGGAGCAGGAGGAGGGCGATACCGAGCACGATCCGGTAGATGGCGAACGCGGTGAAACGGTGCGAGCGGATGTAACCCAGCAGCCACTTCACGGCGGCGAAGGCCACAACGGTGGATACCGCAAAAGCCACGCCGAGACCGGTCCAGTCCTCGCCCGCGGCGCCGCCATGCTGGAAGGTCTTGAGCAATTCGTAGCCCGTGGCGGCGTACATCGTGGGAATACCGACGAGGAAGGCGAACTCCGTCGCGGCGGCGCGATTGTTGGTGCCGGCAAGCATCGCAATGAAGATGGTGGCCGCCGAGCGAGACGTGCCCGGAAACACACCGGCCACGATCTGCGCCAGGCCGACCAGGATCGCGACCCTCCAGGTGATGGCTGCGCGTTCCGGGCGCTTCTCCGCCACCTTCTCTGCCAGGATCATCCAGATACCGCCGGCAATCAGCGCCCACGCGATCGGCGTCACCGTTTCAGGCAGCTTGAAGCCCATCTTGGTCACGACGAGGCCGAGTGCCGCGGTGATGAGGAAGGCCACGAACAGCTTCGCCACGTAGTCGCGCGTCTCCGGCCGGCGCCAGTTGATCACGAGGCTCCACAGCGTGCGCCAGTAGATGAAGGTGACGGCAAGAATCGCACCGGCCTGGATCGCCACGTTGAAGAGGTCGGACCGCCCCCCTAGCCAGCGTTCGGCAATAAGGAGATGGCCGGTACTGGAGACGGGCAGGAACTCGGTGATTCCCTCGACAATGCCGAGAAGAATGGCGCTGAGCAGATCGTTCACGGGGTGGGGACTTCCATGGAGGGACGACGGCATAGCTTGCCATGCACCATCACATCCCGCCCACGCAGGGCGCTGATATGTTCGCCGACGCAATCGCGGGCGGCACCGTGTAGCCGTCCGATCGCAAGAACTTTCCCTACGGACTTGCCATGGCGTTCCTTCCCCACCCGCCGGGCCGACACTTTCGTGGCCCGCGTGTCGCTGTTGTCGCGGCGCTGCTTGTGCTGTGCGGCTGCGCACCCCCGGTACGTCCACCGGCCTTCGTGCCGCGCGACGAGGTACCGCTCGCCGGCCTGCCGACGGGCAAGGCGGGCTGGCCGGCACCCGAGTGGTGGCGCCGCTTCCACGACGAGCAGCTCGACGGCATCGTGGCGCGCGCCATGCGCGGTTCGCCGAACATGGAACAGGCAGAGGCACGCTATCGCGCGGCCTTGCGCGCCGTGGACACTGCGAAAGCGGAGTTGAACCCGCAAGTGCGTGGCCTCGTCAACGGCGGGCACGGTTACAGCGATGTGGACGTGCGCGGCGAAGTGCCCGGCGCGCCGGGCAATGCGCAGGGCTTTCAGTTGAACCCGGGGCATAGCTGGAGCAACAGCGGTGTCGCTGGCGCATTGGCGACCTGGGATCTGGACTTGTGGGGCAAGCAGAAGGATGCCGTTGCCGCCGCGGTCGGCCAGGCACGTGCCGCCGAAGCCGAACGGGCGTCTGCCGCCGCCTCGCTGCAATACAACGTCGTCAATACCTATTTCGACTGGCAGGCGCAGCAGGCCCGCCTCGATGTGGCACGCCACGCCGCGCGTAACGCGGAGGAATACCGTGAGCTGGTGGCGCTGCGCGTGCACAGCGGTCTGGACGATCCGACGGCGCTCGATCAAGCGGACGCGCGGCTGGCGCAACTCCGCCGTTCGGTGGCGCAACTCGAGGGTGCGGCGCGTCTCGACCTGGCCCAGCTCGCGGCACTGGCGGGCGTGTCGCCTGACGACCTCGGCACATTGAAACCATCGCCGCTGCCCGCGGCGGACACCCACCTGCCGTCCGACGCGCGCCTGGGATTGTTGGCAAGGCGCCCGGACATTGCCGCGGCGCGCTGGCAGATCGAAGCCTCGGCGAAGAACATCGACCAGGCACGCAAGGCGTATTACCCCGACGTGAGCCTCACGGCGCTTGGCGCGTTCCTGCGCACGTATCCGGACCTCGGTTCGGGTACGCGCACCGACCTCACGCTCGGCAATGTCGGTGCATCCGTGCAGTTGCCCATCTTCAGCGGCGGTCGCCTGCGTGCGCAGTACGAGGGCGCTCAAGCCCAGCTCGATTCGGCGGTAGCGCAATACGACGCGGCGGTCGTACAGGCGGCGGGCGAGATCGCGCAAGGCGTCGCCACCTTGCAGACGCTCGACGATCAACGTGTGCAGGTGGATCGCCAATACGACGCCACGGCGGCCCAGAAGGCCAAGGCCGCCGACCGCCGCTCCAAGGGCCTCATCGACGACCGCACCTGGCTCGATGCCGACATGCAGCTCGACCAGCAACGCGACGCGCGCCTGCAACTCGCCAGCCAGATGCTTTCCGCGAACCTTTCCCTCATCCATGCGCTCGGCGGCGGTTACCACGCCGACGACCTGCCCGATCTACCGGCCGCCAAGGCCGGCGAGGATGCCACCCGATGACCGCCGACAACGAAAAGGACGAAACGAAGGAACGATCGCAGCGCGCCGACGAGCACGGCGACGAGACGAAGCGGAAGGATGCCGACAGCAGCAGCAAGCACGACCAGGACGGAAAGAACGATCAAGAAGACAAGGACGACAAGAAAAAGAAGGACGATCCCAAGGCGAAGCGCCGAAAGATCATCGTCCTCTCCATCATCGGTGCCGTCTTTGTGCTGGCCGGCTTGGTCTGGCTGCTGCTGTACATCTTCGTGTTCTCCCAGCGCGAGACCACCGACGACGCCTATGTGAAGGGCGACATGGTGACGATCTCATCGCGCGTCGCCGGCACGGTCGTGGAAGTGGCGGTGGAGGAAACCGAACGCGTGCATCAGGGTCAGGTGCTCATCCGGCTCGATCCGGTAGATGCGCGCGTGGCGCTGATGAATGCCGAAGGTCAGTTGGCGCAGGCGGTGCGCGAGGCGCAGGCACGCATGCAGCAGGCGAGCCAGGCGGACGCCGCCATACCCCAGCGCCGTGCGCAGTATGAGCAGGCACGGGACGAGTACAACCGCCGCCACCCCTTGCTGGAACGACGCGCCGTCTCTGCGGAAGAGGTGGATACCGGTCGACGCCAAATGCAGCAGGCGCTCGCCGGCTTGCAGGCGGCTGAGCGCGAGGCCGCGGCAGCCCACGCCCAAGTGGATGGCACCACCGTGGCCGACTTCCCCGCTGTGATCCAGGCGCGCGCGCAGTTCCGCAACGCTTGGGTGAACAACGGCCGTAACGCCATCGTCTCGCCGATCGAAGGGTATGCAGCGCGCCGGCAGGTGCAGGTCGGTCAGCGGATCCAGCCGGGACAGGACCTGCTGACGGTGGTGCCGTTGTCCGATCTCTGGGTGGATGCGAACTTCAAGGAAACCCAGTTGGAGCACATTCGCATCGGCCAGCCGGTGAAGATCACCACCGACATGTATTCGGATGTGGAGTACCACGGCAAGGTCGTCGGCTTGAACGCCGGTACCGGCAGCGCGTTCTCGCTGTTGCCAGCCGAGAACGCCACCGGCAACTGGATCAAGGTCGTGCAACGTTTGCCGGTGCGCATCGCGCTCGACCCGGAAGAGCTGCGCAAGCATCCCCTGCGCGTCGGCCTTTCGACTGACGTGAACGTCGATACCCATGACCGCGATGGACGCGTGCTCGCCGAGACGCCCCGCAACAAGCCGCTCGCTACCACGAACGTCTACGAGCAGGAGATGGATCGCGCCGACGCGCGCGCGGAGGAGATCATCCGGGCCAACACGGTGGACGTCACGCCACCGCCGCTCGCTTCACGTCGCGGCGGCTGAGCGATGGCGGAGGGAAACGCGCCGGCGCAGGGCAAACCGCCGCTGAAAGGTGGCGCGCTGGCGCTGCTTACCGCCGGTGTAGCGCTGGCCACCTTCATGGAGGTGCTGGACATCTCCATCGTCAACGTGTCGGTGCGCACCATCGCCGGCAACCTCGGCGTGAGCAGCAACGAAGGCACCATGGCGATCAGTGCCTATTCCATGGCGAGCGCCGTGATGCAGCCACTGACGGGATGGATCGCGCGACGCTTCGGCGAGGTGCGCACGTTCTCCGTCTCGGTGATGTTGTTCGTGATCTTCTCGGCACTGTGCGGACTGTCGCAGAGCATGACGATGCTCATCGTCTTCCGCCTCTGCCAGGGTGCGGTGTCCGGTCCGATGGTGCCGCTGTCGCAGACGCTGCTGCTCAATAACTACCCTGTAGCGAAGCGGCCCATTGCGCTCGCGCTATGGGCGATGACCGTTGTGGTGGCACCCGTGTTCGGTCCCATCCTCGGCGGCTGGATCACCGACAACTATCACTGGTCGTGGATCTTCTTCATCAACATTCCCGTCGGCGCCTTCGCGCTGATCATCACGTACGTCTTGCTGCGTGACCGTGAATCGAAGACGGCAAAGATGCCGATCGACGCGGTGGGCCTGGGGCTACTCGCCATCGGCGTGGGGTGCCTGCAGTTCATGCTCGACAACGGCAACGACATGGATTGGTTCACGTCCAACACCATCGTGGTGCTGGCGATCGTCGCGGTGGTCTGCCTCACTTTCCTGGTTGCATGGGAGCTGATGCACAAGAACCCCGTGGTGGAATTGCGCCTGTTGGGTCGGCGCAACTTCTTCATCGGTGTGCTCTGCCTGTCGCTGGGCATGTTTGCGTTCTTCGGCGGCACGGTGGTGATGCCGATGTGGGTGCAGGAAGTGCTCGGCTATACGGCGACCTGGGCGGGCTTTGTCGTCGCGCCGATCGGCTTGCTTGCCATTGTGCTGTCGCCGCTCGTCGGTGCATTCCAGAGCAAGTTCGATCTGCGTCTGTTGAATACGATCGGCTTCGCCATCTTTGCAGGCGCGTCGTTCTACATGTCCACCTTGAGCACGCTGGCGCCCTACGGTGAACTCGCTCTGCCGCGGTTATGCATGGGCGCGGGCGTCGCGCTGTTCTTCGTTCCGGTGAACCAGATCATCTTGTCCGGCCTGCCCGACGACCAGGTCGCGAGTGCGTCGGGTTTGTCGAACTTCTTCCGCACACTGGCGGGAAGTATTGCCACGGCGGTCAGTACGACGCTGTATTCGCATCGCACCACCTATCACCACGCCGTGCTGGCGGAGAATGTGAGCCAAGGCAGCCGCGCGACGAGCGAATATGTGGAGCGCTTCCAGTCGTTCGGCGTGCAAGGACCGACCGTAAACGCCGCGCTCAATCGCATCGTGGACCTGCAGGCCGCGACGCTCGCCGTGAACGATGTCTTCTGGATCTTCGGTTTGATGTTCGGCCTGGCGATGGTTGCCGTCTGGTTCGCGAAGCCGCCCTTTGCCTCGGGCGGCACGCCAGCGCACTGAGGCAACCCTCTATCGCCAGCGGGCTGGCTCCCACCCGGCAAGCGAATGCAGGTGTAGCGGGCCACCGTCGTCGGCAGCCATCCGTCCAGGCGGAACCCTGATCTCGGTTGGGATGCCTGTCTAGGATGGGAGCCGGCCTGCTGGCGATCCCGCGGCAGCGGGCAGGGTGCCGGCGTAGCAGCAGCGTCACGCCCTGCCCGAGAAGTCGAGCGTTTCGGTCAGATCGCCGGGCGCCGGTCCGCCCGCCGCCACCATGGCGTCCTCGCGGACTTTCAGACCCGGCAGTTTGTCCAGCTTGAATCGTCGCGTTATGAAGCGCGCGATGGAGCCCGTGTCGTAGATCGTGTGCTCCACGTGACCCTTCTTTGCAAACGGTGAGATCACCAGAGCGGGAATGCGCGTGCCCGGGCCCCAGCGATCGCCCTTCGGCGGTGCCACGTGATCCCACCAGCCACCATTCTCATCGAAAGTGACGATCACCAGCATGTTCTTCCACAGCGGGCTCGTGCGCAGCGCATGCACCACGTTCGCGATGTGGCGATCGCCCGCCTCCACGTCGGAGTAGCCGGCGTGCATGTTGAGATCGCCCTGCGGCTTGTAGAACGTGACCGGCGGCAGTTTCCCGGCCGCGACGTCGGCGAGGAAATGATTGGTCGCCGCGGTCTCACCCACGCCACCGTCGCGCAGATGACGCTTGCGTGCTTCGCTACCGGGCGCCAGCGAAACGAAATAGTTGAGCGGCTGGTGGTGTGGCTGGAAGTTGGGTGTCTGCGGGAAGCTGCCGTCGTCGTCATCACCCTTGCCATCGAGCGCAGCCTGGAAACCGCCGCCGTACCATGCCCAATCGACCTGCTTCGTGGAAAGCATGTCGCCGATGTGCTTGTGCGCCTGCGGCGGCAGGGTGTTCGGGCTGCTCGCATCGGCCAGCAGCGGGTTCTTCCTGTCGACATTGAAGCCGGGCGAGTAGGGCGGCCCGATCGTGTTGACCGCCCAGAAATCCGGCGTGAGCGTGTTGTGGTGCGCGAACTTCGGCTTGCCGTCCATCGCACTCTTCGGGGACTCGTCCGCCATCTTCAGGCGATGGTCCGTGGGCTCGCCGCTCTCGGTCACCGCGATATTGAACTGCGCGGGGCTCTTGTCTGCATTCGGATAGAACGGCGGTTGTGCCGCCACGAGGTACTGGTGATTGAGAAAGGAGCCGCCAAAGGCGCCCATGAAGAAGTTGTCGCAAAGCGTGAACTGTTCGGCGAGGCGCCATAGACGCAGGTGCACCGGCGCGCTCGCGTAGTAGCCCATGGTAAGCGCGCCATTGTCGCCCCAGGCGACGAAGCCGTCGTTCTTGCCGCCGTTGATCTGCAGTTGGTTGTTGTAGAACGCATGCACGAGGTCGCGCGTGACGACACCGTGCGGCAGCGGCGTGCCGTCACCCGTATGCAGTGCCCAAGGCGCGTTCGGAAGACCTGCGATGTCCTTCTCGCCGATCTTGTAGGTCTTGTGATCCACCACTTGCTCGTGCGGCACCATGCCGCCCCAGATCGGCGGCAGCGTCTTGAACGGCGTGCCGTCGCGATCGCGCTGGATCAAGCGCTCCGCGGGTACCGCGCTCAATGGCTGCTGCAGGCCGGGGAATTCGCCGAACAGGTTGTTGAAGCTGCGGTTCTCGGCATACACCACGACGACATGCTGGATATGTTTTTCGAGAAGTGCATCCAGCGCTTCGCCCTTGGGTGCGGGTAGGGGTGGATGTTCCGTGCCCGTTGCGCCTTCGGATAGGCCGCCCAGTGCCAGTACCGCACCGGTGGTCGCCATGCCGCCGAGCAGGCGTCGCCTGCCGGCATCGAAGGTGTCGTCGTCGTGCTTGTTCGTCATGCCACCGATCCGAGGAAAAGCGAGGGTCGCGGGCTAGGGGACGATTTCCACGACCGAGGACAAGGGCGAGCCGCCATGCTCGTCGAACGCTTTCATAGCCACGACATGGCTTACGCCCTTGTTGAGACTGCGCAGGGTAAACGAAGTGGGCTGATCTGCGAAACGTCGATACGCGTCGGACGCCATCCCACCGCCAGCGCAGCACACCTACTTGCGCAAGAACTTGGGGACTTCCGCGAGGAAGATATCCTTTGCCATCCGCAATCCGGTCTCACTGCCTGGGGATGTTTCGCGGGTCAGGATCACGACGCGCCATTTGGGAAGCGTCTTCCCCGCCGCCACAAGGCGCAGCGATCTGAGGGCATTCCGATGCGTCGAATAGGACGCCAGCTTCGAAGGCACGACGGCCACACCCAGACCGCTCGAAACGAACTGAAGCATGGTTTCCACGTCGTTGACCTCGTAGACGACCTCGTTCACCAGCCCATGCTCGTCCAGTATCCGATCGGTGACCTTGCGTAAGGTCCGCTCGGGAGACAGATGGACAAGGCGCTGCTCAGACAGCCGGTCGACGCGTAGATCTCTTCGTCCGGCAAGCGCATGCGACTTGGCACACACGACGACCAGCGCGTCCTCGATGAATGGTGTCACCTCGACGCCTCGCGTTTTCTCGTCGGGACAGGCGGGGTGAAAACTCAGATCGATATCGCCGGAAGCGACCAGCGCCGGGCCCTGCTTGCTGGTCAGGGAGCGCACGGTGAATTCGATACCCGGATAGCGCGAACGCATGCTCTCCAGGAGTTCCGGCAGGCGTATATAGGGCGCCAGGCTTTGCAGAATGCCGATGCGCAGTCTCCCCTGGACCACCCCTTTGAACGCACGCACAGCCTGGACGGCGTCGTCCAAATGCAAAAGCGTGGAACGTGCCTTCGCCACGAACATCTCGCCCGCGGGCGTCAGTGATGTCCTCCGCGTTGTGCGTTCGACGAGTTGAACACCCAGTTCGCTTTCCAGCTCCCTGACGGAGACGGATAAAGCCGACTGAACGATATGAACGCGTGCCGCCGCGGCGGTGAACGTGCCCTCGTCGGCGAGCGCGACGATGTGCTTCAGATGCCTGATGTCCATGCGCGTATCCGCCTCTCGTCGAACAGGTCGAGCCGTTGGCAGATGATAGCGAAATGAGAATGCACAGGCCGATATTTATCGCCTACGCAGATAAATCACATGCCGACAATGCGTTGGACGCTGGCCGGCGCGGTGACTAACGTCGTCAGCCATCAGCAGATGCCATGGATCGTCGCCATGAAGTCCTATCTCGTTTCGTTCGTCGTTGGCGCCCTCGTCGGTGTCCTGTACGCCGCGTTGAAGGTGCGTTCGCCAGCGCCACCCTTGGTCGCTCTCACCGGCCTGCTGGGCATGGTGCTCGGGGAAAGCGGTTGGGCGTCGGTCGTCGCGATCGTCAGGACGGCTTTGAAAGCCTGATGCCACACAATGCGGAGATGCACGTCGTGCTCGGCTTCATCGCTCCCGTCGAACGCGTGAGCTGACCGTGGTTCGTCATGATTTACCAGGAGATCGTCACATGAAAATCGTAGGTATGGCCGGAAGCCTTCGCGAGGGTTCCTACGCGAAGATGATTCTTGCGACGCTTTTCTCATTGGCTCCCGACGGAGCCACATGCGAAGCGTTGGACGTGGGGCAGCTGCCTCACTACAACCAGGACCTGGAGGACGGTGTTCTCCCCGATGCGGTCGTGCTGGCCCGGCAAACGGTCGAAAGCGCCGACGTGGTTCTTATCGTCACGCCCGAGTTCAACCACAGTGTTCCCGGGGTGCTGAAGAATGCCCTGGACTGGCTGTCACGACCGGCGTTCAAGAGTTGCATGGTTGGCAAATCCGTCTACTTCTGCACGTTCTCCCCAGGAGCCCTGGGCGGCGTCCGGGCACAGGCGCATCTCCGCGAGATCCTGGCGTCGATGCTCTGCAAGCTGCCGCCGCTCCGCGAGGTGGCGATAACGTTCGTACAGACCAAGGTGGACGGAAAGCGCCTGACCGACGAGGCGACCGTTCGTCACCTCCAACAGGCGCTCTCGCACTTCTACCAAAGCGAGGTCGAACCCGAGCGTGCCTGATCGTGGTCGGGCGCCGCAGGGTCAGGGCATTGCATGCCTCGATTGGTGCATGCGGTCGATAGTTGCACTCCTATGGTGCAAAATCGTGCATGTCATCCTGCGGGTCTATGATGCGCGAGCCCGGCCCGGCGCGCCCTTCATAGGGTGCCGCCGCTGGCACAGCGATTGCTAAAAGCATCCCGCCCCATACCCATTCGAGGTTTGTATGTCTGCCGCTTCCAAAGTGCTGAACCTGATCCAGGACGAGGAAATCGAGTTCGTCGACCTGCGCTTCGCCGACATTCTCGGTAAGCACCACCATGTCACGTTCCCCGCGCACGCCATCGACGAAGGCACCTTCGAAGACGGCAAGATGTTCGACGGCTCGTCGATCGCGGGCTGGAAGGGCATCAACGAGTCCGACATGGTCCTCATGCCCGACCCGGAGACGGCGCACCTCGATCCGTTCAGCGCGCACAAGCAGCTGATCCTGCACTGCGACGTGCTCGAGCCCAGCACCATGCAGGCCTATGGCCGCGATCCGCGTTCCATCGCGAAGCGCGCCGAGGCTTATCTGAAGTCCACGGGCATCGCCGATACGGCGTTCTTCGGCCCCGAGCCGGAGTTCTTCATCTTCGATTCGGTCCGCTGGCAGAACGACATGGGCCGCGTGTTCTACGAGATCGGTTCGGAAGAAGCAGCCTGGTCCTCGCGCTACAAGTACGACGGCACCAATACCGGCCATCGCCCGGGCGTAAAGGGCGGCTACTTCCCGGTCAGCCCGGTCGATAGCCTGGGCGACCTGCGCGCCGACATGTGCAAGGTGCTGGAGTCGCTCGGCCAGGTGGTCGAAGTGCATCACCACGAAGTGGCGAACGCGGGCCAGTGCGAGATCGGCACCCGCTTCAACACGCTGGTAAAGAAGGCCGACGAGCTGATGACGATGAAGTACGTCATCAAGAACGTGGCACACCAGGCCGGCAAGACCGTGACCTTCATGCCGAAGCCGATCGTCGGCGACAACGGCTCGGGCATGCACGTGCACCAGTCGCTGTCGAAGAACGGCGAGAACCTCTTCGCGGGCGACCTGTACGGCGGCCTGTCGCAGACGGCGCTGTGGTACATCGGCGGCATCTTCAAGCACGCCAAGGCCATCAACGCCTTTGCCAACTCCACCACCAACAGCTACAAGCGTCTGGTGCCGGGCTTCGAAGCACCGGTGATGCTCGCCTACTCGGCGCGCAACCGCTCGGCGTCCTGCCGCATTCCGTACGTGTCCAGCCCGAAGGGCCGTCGTATCGAGATCCGTTTCCCGGACCCGATGCAGTCCGGCTATCTCACCTTCACCGTGCTGATGATGGCGGGCCTCGACGGCATCCTGAACAAGATCGACCCGGGTGCTCCGGCCGACAAGGATCTCTACGACCTGCCGCCGGAAGAGGAGAAGAACATCCCGCAGGTTTGCGCGAGCCTCGACGAAGCCCTCGTTGCGCTCGACAAGGACCGCGAATTCCTCAAGGCGGGCGGTGTGTTCACCGACGACTTCATCGATGGCTACATCGCGCTGAAGATGCAGGAAGTGACCCGTTACCGTGCCAGCACGCATCCGCTCGAGTTCCAGATGTACTACGCGATCTGATCGATGACCCGACGGGGCGCCATGGCGCCCCCGCCGATCCGCTGGACCACGAAGACGCCCCCCGTTCGGGGGCGTCTTTTTTTGGCATGTCGCAGTGGCCGGCATCTATGTGAAGACAGCCACTTAAAGGCTCGCAAGAACCTGCCGATGACACTACCGTGACATGAGCGGATTCTCAGGCACGCACATTCTCGGGTTTCACAGCGCGGTGCCGACGAAGGCTCGCCAGTCAGGGGTTGCATCGTGAAGAAAACCATCCTCGGCGCCCTGGCGCTGATGGCGCCGGCTATCGCCACCGCGGCCGATGCGCCGCGCAACGATTACGACTGGCGCACCAACTGGCCAACGCACTACGTCTTCGCCGACGGCACCGATGTCGGCCTCTCGTTAAAGTACCAGTACGACCTGGATCGCTTTTCCGACGACCAGGGCGTGTACGAGAACGCGCAGACGAACCGCCGCAAAGAATTCGGCATGTTCATCCGCAAGAAGGGCGTCTACGACGGTACCGTTGTGTTCGACTTCCAGACCAAGACCTGGCTCGACGTGTTCTTCCGCGTGCAGAGCAAGGCGCTGCTTGGCGCTGACTACGGTGCGCTGCGCGTCGGTTTCATGAAGACGCCCGTGGGTTTCGAGGGCAATACCAGCACGGGCAGTACGTCGTTCATGGAGACATCGCTGCCGATGCAGGCGATCTATGCGAACCGCCGCCTCGGTATGGACTGGGCGCTGACCCGCAAGAACTACCTCGTCCAACTCGGCTATTACAAGGGCGGCAACCTCCAAGGCGATCTCGACGGCCGCATGGTGGCCGGGCGCGCCGCCTGGACGCCGTTCAATTCACCGGGCAACGTGTTGCATCTTGGCGGCTCCCTGTCGCGCGAGTCGCCGCAGGGAACGACCGACGGGCGCGGCCACTACAACCCGCCCAGCGTACGCTTGCGCGCGCTGCCCGAAGCCGGCCTGATCACGCAGCGCCTGGTGGATTCCGGTGCGTTGCGCATCGCCGAGCATGTCGATCGTCGCGGTCTGGAAGCCCTATGGATCGGCGGCCCCTGGTCCGTGCAGAGCGAGTACCTGGATGCCAAGGTCAAACTCCGCGAGCGGCCGGCGTACGACGCCCGCGGCTGGTACGCCTACGGCAGCTGGGTCATGACGGGCGAGTCGCGTGGCTATTCCGCAGGCAACGTGTCCGATGTGGTGCCCAAGAGCCCCTGGGGTGCGTTGGAATTCGTGCTTCGCTATAGCACGCTCGACCTCGACGACGGCACCACGCATGGCGGCACCGAGAGCGACTGGACGCTGGGCGCGAACTGGTACCTCACCAAGTTCCTCAAGCTGCAGGCGAACTACGTGCGCGCGACCAGCGATCGTCGTGACCTGCGCATCGATCCACATATCTTCGAGATGCGCGCGCAGATCATGTTCTGAGTCACTGCATGTGCCATCCATGACTGACCAGCAGCGACTGGCCCGTCAGCGCCTGTGAACCGAAGCCGGCGAAGAACAGCGCGGCATTGGCGATGTCTTCCAGGGTGGTGAACTCACCATCGACGGTATCGCGCAGCATCACCTGCTTCACGACCTCGTCGTTGCTGATGCCGAGTTCGTTCGCCTGTTCGGGAATCTGTTTCTCCACCAATGGCGTACGCACGAAGCCCGGGCAGATCACGTTGGCACGTATGCCGTGCGCTGCACCTTCCTTGGCGATGACGCGCGCAAGCCCGAGCAGGCCGTGTTTCGCCGCGACGTAGGGTGCCTTGAACTTCGAGGCGACATGCGAATGCACCGAGCCCATCAGGATCACCGAACCGCCGCGGCCGCTATCGATCATCTGCCGCATGGCGGCGCGGCTGGTGAGAAAGGCGCCGTCCATGTGTACGGCCAGCATGCGCTTCCAGTCGGCGAACGACAGGTCAACCAATGGCGAGATGATCTGCACGCCCGCGTTGCTGACGAGGATGTCGACGGGTCCGAGGTCACGAAGCGTGCGCGCGAAGGCGGCTTCGACCTGCGCCTCGTCGGTAACGTCCATGGCGATGCCGATGGCCCCCTGGCCGATCTCGGCAGCGGCGTCCTCCGCGCGATCCGCAGCGATATCGGCGATCACCACGCGCGCGCCCGCTGCCGCGTAGGCTTCCGCGATGGCGCGGCCGATGCCGCTGGCCGCGCCGGTAACGAGGGCTACTTTGCCCATGAGGTCGTTCATGCTGATGGTCCGTCGGATACCCACACCGATTATGCGTGGCGTGGGCCGCCGTCGGCCATGGTACGAAGGTACGGGGCCGCTCCGTCAGCTGTGACGAAGACGCTGGAGGAGCACCTTACGCCTCTCGTCGAGGTCGGGCTCGTCCGCTCGACCGCTGTGTTGTTGTGGCTTGCGTGGTTCGTAGGCGCAGTGGGTCTCGCGCTCCGCAGGCAACTCGCCCGTGAGCAGGAAATGGCCCACCGAATGCTCGACGCATGGCGTGGCGGAGGCGCCGAAGATGCCGTGACCGGCCATGCCGTCGGCAACCACCATGGATGCTCTCGGCGAGGCGACGAACGCCTTACGTGCAAGCGCCAACGGTGTTGCTGAGTCGAATGCGGCGTGGACCATGAGGAAGGACGGGGCGTCTTCCCGGCCTGGCAGCCGTGGCTGGCGGCGCGAGGAGGGTTCCCAGTGATGGCAGACGAGACCGGCATCGATGCTCTCCCCGGTGCTGGTGGGAAACGACGTAGCCCAGCCACGGGCGCGCTCGCGAAGCGCAGGGAGCGTGCGATGCCATGGCGTATCGCCGCAGATCACGGCGTAATACACGGGTCGACGGATGATCTCGGCCGGTGCGTCGGCTTCGAGGGCGTCGATCAGCGATACGGCAGCGGTCCGGATATACCGGTTGACGGCCGTGTGGATGCTGAACGGGCGGCTATCGATGTGCTGCCTCATGAAGTCGACGGTTACCTCGTCGTCGGAAACGGCCCGCGATGCCATGACCAACGCGGCGGACAATGTAGCCGGCTTCGAAATCAGAGGACCCCAGGCTTGTCGCGCCTTGCCGGGCATGCGCATGAAATGCCGCAGCACAGCGTCGGGGTCTGTGCCGAGTCCGTAGCGCACGTCGGAGACCGCTGGAATCAGAGCTCTGAGCATGAATTGTTCGTGGCGTTCTCGAGGCGTCTCGTCGAACTGCTCTTCGAACGTGGCGGTAAAGTTCATCGATGAATCCAGGACCATGCGTCCGGTACGCATCGGATAAGCCGCCGCATATAGCGCTCCGACGCGAGCACCGTAAGAGACGCCGAAGAAGTTCATTCGGGTTTCCCCCAGCGCCATGCGTGCGCGTTCCATGTCATGGACGTGGTCCAGCGTTCCCAGATAAGGCATCAGTCGATCCGCGCAAGCGCTCGCACGGGCCGCGGCATCGTCCACGAAGATCCGCCAGGCGGCGTTGTTTCGGTAGATCGATAGATCGTTTCCGTCTATCCCTGTGGGCGCGACGGGCTGGCATCCATACCAGGTTCCCCCGGCTAGCCCCCGGGGTATCACCGCGACCAGATCGTAGCGATCGGCGAGGCGTCGCTTGTCACCGTCCAGCGGATCGTCCTTCGATGCGGATGACCACAGGTAGGCGGTGTCCGGAAGGAAGTTCACTGGCGAGGCGCCCGGCCCACCAAAGTTGAAGAACAGCGCGCCCTGTCGCTCCGATGGTTCGCCAGCCTTGATGCGGATCAACGCCACGGCGATGTCGCCTTCGGCGGAATCATCGTAGGCAAGGGGCGCGGTCATGATCCCGCATTCCAAGCGTTGGCCCCACACGGGTTGCCATACCGGGTCGACGAATCCGGCGGGGCAGGGGGACCATGCGATGCGGGGTACCGTGTCGGCTACGGTTGCCGTCGCCACTCCTGCATGGCTGCCGGCAACGCACAGGATCGCCATGGGAAGAAATCCGCGCAGGCGGGACGAATGACGTTTCATCGTGGTGCTCCGTGGTTGGGAGCAGCCACGCTAGGCACTGTGTCCGCACCACACGAGCGGCTACCGGTGCCGCATCGTGTAGGGAAAGCGCATGAGGTGGCAGTGCGCCTGGAGTAACGCCTTACTCCAGGCGCGCTTCGCTATCGTTTCGCGTGGCGGGTCGAATGCTCACGCCGATTACGTGTGGCGTGGGCCCAGACGAAACATCGTACGAAGGTCCGGGGCCGGTGCCTCAGCTGTGCCGAAGACGCTTGAAGAGGATCTCCCGCCGCTCTTCGGGATCCAGTCCGTCGGTACGACCGCTGCGTGCCTTGGGCGTGCGGGGTACGAAGGTACAGTGAGTCTCGCGTTCCTCAGGCAGCTCACCCGTGAGCAGGAAATGACCCACCGATTGCTCGACGCACGGCGTGGCGGAGGCGCCGAAGACGCCATGGGCGACCATGCCATCGGCGATTACCATATGGGCGCTTGGAGACGCAGCGAACGCCCTGCGGGCGAGGGCCAATGGCGTCGCCGGATCGAACTCGGCATTCACGATCAGGAAGGGTGGGGCATCGGCCAGTCCAGCCAGTGGCGGATGGAAGCGCGGCGCTGTCCCCCAGTGATGGCATACGAGGCCGAACCTTACGCTGACCAGGCTCGCGGCAGGATAGTCCTTGAGCATGGACTCGGCCTTGGCGCGAAACTCCGGCAGCGTCTTGCGCCACGGAGTGTCGCCGCAGATGGTAGCGAAATACACCGACTGGCTGTTGGCGAATTCGTCGGCAGAGGCACCGTACGTCGACTGGCTGAGGAGATTCCGGCCGGAACGCGCCAGATGGGCCGCCGTTCGGGCCAGCTGCGTCGCAGCATTCCTGATGGCATCGCTGATGCTCGGATCGGCGCTGAAATGGCGTCCTTGCAGCCGATACATCAGGTACTCGGGGGTTACGTCGGGGTTGGCGTAGAACCATGGGGCCATGATCAGCGCTGCTGTCAGATCCGCGGGGGTTCTGAGCATCGGAACCCACAATTCGAGGACGTGCGGGGGCATACGCATGACCTTTTGCAGGATGGCCTGCGAATCGGTTCCGAGTCCGTAGCGTGGATCGGCCGCTGCAGGCAGGACGGCGCGCTGCATGAACAGGTCTTGGCTTTCGCGCGCCGAATCGTCGAGCTGGTTCTCGAAGGTTCCTGCGTAATTCATCGAGGAATCCAAAACGATCCGTCCAACATGTTGCGGATAGGTCGCCGCATACAGCGCGCCGACCCACGTTCCGTATGAGATGCCCAAGAAGTTCATGACCGGCTCGCCCAAGCTGAGTCGCGCCCGCTCCATGTCATGCACGTGATCGAGCGATCCGATGTAGGGCTTGAGCTCATTGGGGCATGCCCTGGCCTCGGCTGCCTTTATGCTCACGAACCACTCCCAAATGGCGTCGTCCGGATTGATGGTGGGGTCGTGTGACCGCGCGGCGGTATCGGATACATCGGATACGGGCGCGCAATCATACCGGTCACCGAGACGTAAGCCGCGAGGCACGACGCCGATCAGGTCGAAGTGATCGGCAAGGCGCCGCTTGTCACCATCCAATGGATCGTCTTTCGACGCGGACGACCACAGATAGGCGACGTCGGGGAGAAAGTCGAGGGGCGAAGCGCCAGGACCGCCAAAGTTGAAGAACAGCGCACCTTGGCGTTCCGACGGTATGCCTGCCTTGATGCGTATGAGTGCCGTGGCAAATTGGCCGGTCGCGGAGCCGTCGTAGGCAAGCGGGACCGCCATGATCCCGCACTCCATGCGCTCGCCCCATATGGGCTGCCAACCGGGAGCGACGAAGCCAGCGGGGCACGGAGACCATATGATGCCGGGCGGCGCATCGGTATTGGCTGCTTTCGCCGCGCCGGGGTGTATGCCGGCGAGGCTCATGAGCGCCAGGGCGAAAAAGGCGCGTGGATGCGGTGGATGCTTCATCGTAGTGCTCCGTTAGAGGGGCCACTACGCTAAGCAGTGCGTCGGGGCGGGACGATCGGTCGCAGGCGCAGCGTGGCGTAGGGCGTTGGCGCGCCGGACGGTGCCTCGACCTGGTGGTTCACATCCCGCAGACCTTTCTTATTTGATGCTTAGCTCCGGGGCAGGCCTGGCGAGGTCACGGTCACCTGTAGGGCTCTGTCGCGAGCCGTTCCCAGAACGCGAAAGCGGGTCGCTCGTCTGGGCCAACGGGGAATATCGCTATGCCTTTCCGGCAGTTTGCGGCGCTTTGCGAATCGGGATGAGTTCGCTGCTGCCGACGGAACGGTCCCCTGCGCTAGGCTCGGTCCATATCCTTTCGCGTGGAGTCGCGCGATGCAGGCAGTAACCAGGCCCGTGCTCATTGAGCTGCGTGGCGTTGGCAAGTCGTATGCCGTGGGGGCGATCGAGTGTCAGGTACTCACCGACGTTCATCTGAGCGTGCGTGAGGGCGAGTTCGTTACCATCGCCGGGCCATCCGGCTGTGGCAAGACGACCTTGCTGTCGCTGATGGGATTGCTCGACGTACCCACGCATGGCGAACTTCGCTTCGCTGGCGAAGCGGTGGCGATGCTTGGACGCGCACAACGTGCGCTGCTGCGCAATCGCTATGTCGGCTTCGTGTTCCAGGGTTTCAACCTAATTGAAGATCTCAACGTGGCGGACAACGTGGCATTGCCGCTGTCCTTTCGTCGCGACATGTCGGCGCGTGAGCGACGCCTGCGCGTGATGGAGGCACTGGCGAGCGTGGGAATGACGCACCGCATGCGGCACTATCCCAGCGGTCTGTCGGGAGGGCAGAAACAACGCGTCGCCGTGGCGCGGGCGGTCGTGGGCGATCCGTCGGTCATTCTCGCTGACGAACCGACGGGCAATCTGGACACGCAGAATGGCGACATCGTCATGGCTCTGCTGAGTCAGTTGCACGCTTCGGGGCGCACCATCTGCATGGTCACCCACGAGGACCGTTTCAGCGCCAGGGCCGATCGCATGGTTCGCCTCCTCGACGGTCGCGTCGTCGACGAAAGCACCTACCAGCAGCGCCGCAGCGAGGCGGATTCGGGTCTGGACGAACGTCGCTTCAGTGAATCGATACTGTGAACCGGATGGCTGACGCAGCTCATGCGCTGCGGGAGCTGCTCAGGCACCCGGGTTTCCTCGTGCTTGCGTCGAGCACTCTGGCCATCGGCACGGCCGCGTTGCTCGGTGCGCTCACGTTGCTTGATGCACTGCTTCTGCAGGCACCGCCGTGGCCGAACCATGCGGCCGTTGCGATCTACGGAGGGCGCACAGGCGGCGACCCCATGCGTGCCGCGTCACCCAAGCTCTACGGCACCGTAGGTCAGCCACCCGGCGTGTTGTCGCGGGGCATGGCAAACATGCCGGAGACCGTGAACGTTCGTCTGGGGGGCCACGAGGGACTTCTGCGCGCGCAGCGCGTGACGCCGGGCTTCCTGCCCACCCTCGGCGTGATACCAACTTTGGGAGGCATGCAGAGCGCCTCGATCGGCAACGGTGACGTTCTGGTGTCCGATGCGTTGTGGCGTGCGTGGATGGCCGGCACAAAGGACGTCGTGGGACGTCTCGTTACCGTCGATGGCCAACGGATGCGTGTTCGCGGCGTGCTGCCAGCCGACTATCGTTTCTTTGCCCATGTCGACCTCCTGCTACCGCTGTCATCTGGAAACAATGCCGACACGGATGAAAACCTGACAGCTGTAGCTCGCCTCGCGCCGGGGTACGACGCGGAGACATTTTCCGTGCAGGTCGCGCGGACGGTGGAAGACGCTGCGGACGACCTCAAGCTGCAGCGCGTGGACTTGCCATGGTATGGCGCGACGGCGATCGACGATCTCGTGGCACGCGCGGCGCGCACGCGACTATGGGCGTTCACGATCTGCGGTCTGCTGGTTCTGGTGGTTGCAGCCGTGACCCTCGCGCAGTTGATGCTCACACGCGCGCTCGACCGTTCGCACGCGACTGCATTGAAGATGGTGTTCGGCGCAGGGCGTTGGCAGGGTTGGTCGACTAACCTTGCCGAAGCGTCGATCATCGGACTGGTCGCGGGCATGATCGGCTTGCCACTGGGCATGGCGTTGGTCGGTCTCTACAGGCCGTTCATTCCGAGCGAATGGCTGAACTCGGCGCTGCCGCTGAGTCCGCGTTGGTGCGTGCTGTTGCTGACTTTGGCGGTGACCCTGGTGGCGGCATGGGTGGCGAATCTCGCGGGCGCACTGAATGTATACAGGGCGATTCTGCTCCGCGAGCGCACCGCCATGATTGGCTTCGGAGGCACGGGACGCTGGCGGCGTATTCGCGCCATGATGCTCTTGACGCAAGTCGCACTTGCGACCTGTCTGCTGGCGCTGGGCGTAGCGGCAACGGAGCGGTCCTGGCGCCTGACCCACGCATCGATGGGCTTCGACAGCGACAACGCGATGGTCGTCGAGCTACTCCCGCCCGTCGCCGATTATCCGGCGCGCACCGAACTGGTGAATCTGCTGTACGACCTGCGCGCCAGTGTCTCGGCATCGCAGGGTGTCGACCACGTCGGCTGGTCCACGCAGCTGCCCGTGGGTCAGGGGCTTGCCATGCCGTTCCGGCGACCGGATGGTCAGTACGCCTACGTACGCTACGTGCTGCTCACAGCGGGTGCGGCGCAGGCGTTGGGCATGCACAAGGTTGCAGGGCGCTGGCTCGATGAAGACGATCGCCCCGATACCTTGCGCGTGGCTCTCGTGAACGAGGCCTACCTTCATCGGATCGACGCCGTCGGAATCGGCGGCGCGGTTCGGCAGGGCGGGTCATCGGCACCACCGGCGCGAATTGTCGGTGTGGTCGAGGACACTTACGCCGTAGCCGGGCACGCCGCAGAGCCGACAGTATTTCTCACATTTTCCCAGGTAGATGCACCGTCGCTTGCGCGCGTGCGTGCGCTGGCGCCGCTGTACGCGATCGTCCGCGGCTCGGAGGCGAGCGCGGCAGTCCACGACGTATTGCCCCGTTGGGCGCATGTCATCGCACCTTCGCTTGCCGTCGCTCCGGCGCGCTCGCTGGATGGGGCCGCCCGACAGGCCACAGTCGCCTCCCGGCGTGACGCCTTGCTGTTCGCCACGTTGTCCTTGTTGGCTGTCGGCCTCGCGGCGGTCGGTCACTATTCGGTGCAGTCGGTGGAAGTCGCCACGGGACGCTCGGCGATCGCCTTGCAGGGGGCCCTCGGAGCCACGCCAAGGCAACTCCTCTTTCAGGTCGTTCGGCGAGGCGGATGGATCGGGCTTATGGGCACCCTGCTTGGGTTGTCCGCCGTGCTCGTGGTTCAGCAGTCGTGGTACGCAGAGTTCCACGGATCGGATGCGGTGGGACCGGCGGCGATCATGGCGGTCGTGGTCGTCATGCTTGCCGTCACGCTTTCCTCAGTCCTTGTGCCGGCGCGGCGCGCGGCGGCGGTGGAGCCCTGGTGGGTCTTGCGTAGCAGTTGAACCCGTCTGCTGCGACATCAAATAGGTGGCGTTATGTTGAGAAACAACGAAGATGCCTGGCCGGTCCTGGTGGTCGACGATCACCCGGACGTCCGCCTGGCATTGCGCGTTCTCCTGCGTTCGGAGGGGCTGTCCTCCGTCGAGGTAGGCACCGCGGAGGCGGCGATCGATGCCGTATCGCGTCAGGACTTCTCCTGTGCAGTACTCGACCTCAACTATGGCGCGGATACCACATCGGGTAACGAAGGGCTCGATCTGGTAGCGCGGATACGGATGGAAACGCCGGATCTGCCGATCATTGCGATGACGGCGTGGGGAAGTATCGGCCTCGCGGTCCGGGCCATGCGGATCGGCGCGGCCGATTTCATCGAGAAACCCTGGAACAACGCGCACATGATCCACACCGTGCGTGCCCAGATCGCGTTGCGCAGCATGTTCGACGAGAATCGCCGTCTCCGTGCCGAAGCGCTTCTGTCCCGGCAGCCGGGAGATATGCTGCGGGTCTGTGAATCTTCCGCCATGCGCCATGTTGTCGATCTGATTCGGCGCATCGCCAGCGGCGATGCCAATGTGCTGATCCTCGGCGAGAACGGCACCGGGAAGTCGCTCTTCGCACGGGAAATCCACTTACTGTCACCGCGTACGGACTTTCCGGTGATCCGTGTCGACATGAGCACGCTTCCCGATTCGCGCTTTGCCGAAGAGATGTTCGGTGAAGAGAAACCGCAACCGTATCCGGGGAAGTTCGAACTGGCGCATCGTGGCAGCCTGATCATGGAGGAGATCGGAGCCATCCACCCCGCACAACAAGCGAAACTGCTGCGTGTGGTGGAAGAGGGCGAACTGGAACGAGGCGGCACCATGCGGACGCGTCGCGTGGACGTCCGGGTGATCTCTACCACGAACATCGACCTCGATACGGCCGTTCGTACGGACCGCTTTCGTCGCGATCTGCTCTACCGCCTCAATGCCATGCAGGTTCGCTTGCCGCCACTCCGCGAGCGGCCGGAAGACATCGTGCCCTTGGCGAGGCATTTCTTGTTGCGCGAATGCAAGCGAATGGCGCGTGGTGCCATGACACTCGCCCCATCGGCCGAACGAGCGCTGCGCAGCTACGACTGGCCGGGCAACGTACGCGAACTGGAGCACGCGATAGAGCGTGCGATCCTGCTCGCGGGTCACGATCAGATCGACGCCGAGTCGCTTTCGCTGCATCGACGCACCGACCTTGCGGTGGTCCTCGACTCCCTGACGTTACCCGAAGCCGAGGAGTTGTTGATTCGACACGCTCTCGAACGAAACGACCACAACCTGCAACGCGCGGCCGATGCGCTCGGCATTTCCAGGCAAGCGTTGTACCGGCGCCTGGAGAAACACCGTGCGCGCGCCGGCTTCGAGCATATCGGTTGAGGCGCCGACGCCACAGACATCGGTAGCCAGTGTGTCCAAGACGATATTTTCCACGGGATTGTCGCTGGAGGTTGTGATCGGGAGCGCGCTCGTGTTGCTGCCGACGCTCCTTGCGAGTGCCATTCTCATCACCGTCCCCCGGTTGCACTGGTTGCCGCGACTAAGCATCTTTCTGGTTGGGCTCATCGTCACCTTGATGGTTGCCTGGTGGATCGGGCGGCGCGTACTCGATACGTTGTCGACCGTGTCGGATCTGCTGGGTGCGTTGCGCGAGGGAGACTTCGGCATGCGAGGTCGCGTTGAACTGGGGTACCGTCCGCTCCAGGCGCTGGTGGCCGATGTGAATCTGCTTTCGGACACGCTGCGCGACGGGCGTCGCAAGCGTACGGAAGCTCTGCGTTTTCTGGGCAAGACCCTCACGGCGCTCAGCGATCCGGTATTCGTGGTCGATACCGAAGAACGTCTCACGCTCATCAATCCTGCGGCTCGGCAATTGATCGGCGCCGAGCGACAGGCGGTGTTGGGTCAGGGCCTCGCATCGCTCGGCCTCACGGAGGTGCTTGCCACACCCGACCATGCGGTCTTTCAGGGGCGGTTTCCGGGTGGTGAAGGGCGCTGGCTGCTTCGTCACGTGACGTGGCACAGCAATGGGCGCGAGCACCGCCTCATCATGCTGCGCGACCTGAGCGCCATGCTCGGTGACGAGGAGCGTCGTGCATGGCAGAGGCTGATCCGCGTGCTGAGCCACGAACTCAACAACTCCCTCACCCCGATCGCCTCGCTGGCCGGCAGCCTTGCGGTCGTGCTGAACGGCGATGGCGCGGACACGCTCGACGAGTTACGCATCGGTCTCGACGTCATCGAACGCCGTGCTCACGCCCTTGCCCGGTTCATTGCAGGCTATGGAACGTTGGCTCGCCTGCCGCCGCCTCGCCCCGCGCCCTTCCGGCTCGACCTGCTGCTTGTGAAGCTGGTTCTGCTGGAGCGCCGCGTGCCTGTCGAGGTCGTCGATGGTGGACCGCTGGTCATCTACGCTGACGAGGACCAGCTTGCACAGGCCTTCATCAACCTGCTTCGCAACGCGGCGGAAGCGGCGCTCCCCATCGGTGGAAGCGTGCGCCTTCGCTGGTATCGGGATGGGCGCCGCGTCTGCGTGCTCATCGAGGACGAAGGCATCGGGCTGCCTGAGCCGGATGCGCTGTTCGTGCCGTTGTTCACCACCAAGCCGCAGGGCTCGGGTATCGGCCTCAGCCTCACCCGGATGATCGTCCAGGCGCATGCAGGCAGCGTCGATCTGGCGCCGCGGGCCGACAGGCATGGCGCTGTCGCTACCGTGAGACTTCCTTTGTCTTCTTGAGCATAGACGCATGTCCGATATCGGACGGCACTGTCCGATATCGGACGTTCGCGTGCCCGATTTTGATGGTGCGAACGAAAATATCCGCGCACCGCGGCGCTTTATCCCAGCAGCGGCCAGTCACGGCGTTGCGCCACTCACATCACATGCATATCGTGCGCCTACCGCGCGCATCACGTCACAACGCCCAAGAGGAAACGCCATGGATCGCATCCTGAGTCTTCAATTGCTGGAACCGGAAACGGAATCGAGTGACGAGACAAACACGAACTACAGCAGCTGCAGTCATCGCGCCTGTTCCATGGCCAACGCGGATGCGTTCGAGGATTGAAGCCGGCAGGGAACACCGGACAGGTCGGCGGCACGGGGGCGCCGACCTGGATCTTCGCCAGTCGATGCCACGCCGCCGGATGAATACACGCGATGAAGCGACACACGGACCTGTTGCATTACACCGCGGTGGACCGCGAATTCTTCGAGCCTTATGGTCACCGGTCCATCGATGAGGCCGACTTTGTCATACCCGTGCGCCGCATTCTGCCCAAGCAATGGACGATGCGACGAGCGGGCATCTGGATGCACTGCACGCCTCCGGCCGCTGACCTGCCGTCGCAAGGCTGGAAGATTCACGTGTCCAGTGTGGCGTCTACGGCACGCATCGTCCTGTCCATCGCCGCCGCGACCCTTGTCGTCTCGGGCACGGCGTTCAAGTTTGCCGCCGACGGACGCATGTTGGACGGCCTCAACGGCAAGCGCTGGCCGCGAGGCGGTTCGGGCAAGTTCATCACCGTCTATCCGCGCGGGATCGATGACTTTCGACGCGTGATCGACGACCTGTACGTGGCCTTGTCGGGCTACGCCGGGCCTTACGTGCTGAGCGACCGCCGGTATCGCGATTCGCGCGTGCTGCATTATCGCTATGGCGGTATCGCAGGGGAGCATCGTGTGGCCGCCGACGGGCGGCGCGAGTGGCTGCTGCGCGCGCCGGACGGTCACATGGAAGCGGATCGTCGCGGTCCGATCTTCCACCTGCCCGACTGGTTGCGCGACCCCTTCCCCAAGGACACCACCGAACTTGCACCGGCCACCCTGGGGGGCGGGCGCTACCGGATCCGGCGCGCTTTGTCGTTTTCCGCTGCCGGCGGCGTCTACTTCGGAGAGGATCTGGACGAAGGCCGGCCCGTCGTCATCAAGGAGGCACGACCGTTCATCGGTGGCGGCGACTCGGCGGCGTCGACGCTGCGCAAGGAATTCCGGCTCCTGCGGCGGCTTGCTCCCCTGCGTGTTGCACCTGCGCCCATCGCGCACTTCAAGGACTGGGAACACAGTTATCTGGTCGAGGAATACATCGAAGGCGAGACGCTGCGCGGATGGCTGGCGCGTCGTTATCCATGGCTGAAGATCCGACCCACACGCGACGACGTCGTGCGCTATCTGGACGAGGTGACCACGGTCTTCACCCGCTTTGCCGAGGTGCTGGCCCAGGTGCACAAGGAGGGCGTGTCGCTCGGCGACCTGTCGTTTCACAACTGCATGGTCACCCCACGCGGCGAGATACGTTTGATCGATCTGGAGACGGCGATCGAGGATGGCCTGGATCTTCCCGTCGATCTGCGCACGCCTGGCTTCACCTCAGCGCGGCCGCGGCGCGACGATCCCGCCAGTGCCCGTGCCGAGGATGCCTATGCGTTCGGTGCGAACCTGTTGGCGGCCGTCACTCCCGTCAACGCCATGTTGCCGCTCGATCGCGGTGCAGCGTCCCGCTTTGCCCAAAGCATTGGCGACGAGATGGGTTATCCGCCCGCGCTGGCTGCGACGATCACGGCGCTGCTGGATGACGTGGCGGCGCAGCGGCCATCGCCGGTAGATGCCATGGCGACATTGCGCGAAACGCTTGCCACTACGAGCGTCGGTATCCCATCGGTCACGCAGGAGCCCACGCCTGACCACGCCGACGCCATGTTCGCCTACCTCGATGCGTGCGCGGCGCAAGCCCGGCCAGATCGCTATGTACCCGCTGGACCGGAGGTTTTCGAAACGCATCCGTGGGGCGTCGCGCATGGGGCGGCCGGTGTGCTGCACGCGTATCTGCGCGGAGGGCGCACGCCGCCGCAGGGTCTGGTCGCCTATGTGCTGGAAGGCAGCCGATCGCCGAAGCCACGCGGTGCGAGCCTGATGTACGGCGACGCAGGGATGGCCTGGGTGTTGGTCGATGCCGGCGAGGGCGAGCAGGCATTGGCGCTGTTGCGCGATGGTTCGCCAGATGACGCAATCCGCGTGCGGCCCGGCGTGTACGACGGGCTCGCGGGTTGGGGGCTGTCTCGTCTCAAGGCGTGGCACGAGACTGGCGCGTCGGCGTTTCTTGCGTCGGCGCGCGAGGCGGGCGACCTGTTACTCGAGCGGGCCATCGAAAGTGACGGCACGCTGCGTTGGGCGCATGACGATGCACAACCCGTCGGGTTGGCGCATGGGGCCGCAGGTGTGGCGTTGTTCCTGCTTCATCTGTGGCTCGCCACCGGCGACGAACGCTTTCGTATTGCCGCGGATGCGGGCCTTGCGTTCGACCTCGCACAGCGTGGTTTGAATCCAGACGGCAAGGCAAGCTGGCCTGGCGAGGTCGGTGGCGCCACACGCTTCCCGTACTTGCGTCGGGGGACAGCGGGCGTTGTCGCGGTGACCGCTCGGTTCTTCGCCGCCACGGGCGAAACGCGTTATCGCGACATCGTGTTCGATGCGGAATCGGACCTCATGCGTCGCTATGCCATCGCTCCAGGCCTGTTCGATGGCCTGGCGGGTATCGGCGAAACCTTGCTCGACCTGGCGGAGATCTTTCCGGAGCGTGCGCTGCGGTATGCGACGGCGGCGGGCCGCATTGCTGGCGGCATCAGTCCCTTCCTGATACCGCGCGAAGGTGGTCTGGCCGTTCCTGGCGCCGAACTGCTTCGCATCAGTTGTGACTTTGCCACCGGCAATGCAGGTGTCGGTGCATTTTTTGACCGCCTGCATCGCGGTGCTGCGGCGTCTTTCATGCTCGACGAACGCCTGCCACGCGCCATGCATGCGCGCGACGTCGAGGCCGTCGCCTGATCCCGGCACACGTTCCCTAGCGGTGCCGGGGTGTGGGGGCTCCCACCGGAGAAGCGGCCGGTGGGAGCCCGGGCTGTGCAGGAGCGTTAAAGGTGGAACTTGGCCTCGACCAGCCAGGTGCGCGACGGATACGGGTAATAAACGTAGTAGCGACGATTGGTCAGGTTGTCCACGCCCACACCCAGATCGACGTGGTCGCTGGCTTTCCACGACACCTTCGTATCGAAGGTCAGGAAGTCGCTGGCACCGCCGAAGGTGTCCGGATTTATGTCGCTGTGGTCGAGCGTGTTGTATTGCCTGCCCGAGTAGCGTCCGGCGAGCGTCAGCGCCAGCCGCTCCGTCGCCCGCCACGTGGCGACCACGTTCGCTCGCCAACGAGGTATGCGGTAGAACTGCTTGCCCTCCGACGCGGGGTTGCGCACATTGTGTACCGTCGTTGCCTGGGTATAGGCCACGTTCGCAGTGAGGTCGATGCCTTCCACGATCACGTCGCGACCGTCGTAGCTGGCCTCCGCGCCGCGTGTGCGCACCAGCCCTACGTTCTGCACGTTGGTGACGTTGGGAAACACCGTGGTGTCGGTCTGGCTGAACAAGGTATTGCGCGTATCGCTGCGGAACAGCGTGAAACGCGCAACGCCATTGGGGCGGTACCACTCGGCGGAAAGCTCGCGAGACAGATCGTTCTCGGGTTTAAGCGACGGATCGTTGTTCACCAGGGAAATGCCGTTGAACGTGCCCTGGAAGAGTTCGTTCACCGTAGGAAAGCGATAGGCCCGTGCGCCCGACAAGCGCAGCAGCACGGTATCGCTGACGCTCCACGCAAGCGACGCCTTGGGCGACGTATGCGATTCCTTGCGCTCGGGATAGGCCACGGTCGCGTTCGCCGTCGAGCGTGAGCCACCGAAGGCACGCCATTGCTCGTAGCGCGCCCCGACGGTCAGGCGCCAGTGCTCAGCCAGCTGCCACGCGTCCTGCAGATACAGCGCCTGCGTCTGCGTGCTGCCGCCATTTGCTGCCGTCAGAGCGCCTGCACTACCGTTACGCCAGCGATCCAGCGCATAGCTCGCGTTGTCGAGACGGTATCCGTCGAAGTGGTAGCCGAGGCTGATCGTATGGGTGTTCGGCAACACACTGTCCGGCGTGTGCGTGGCGCGGAGGTCGAACGTACGCCAGCGGCTGCCGTCGCCTGCGGTCAGAAGTCCGGCACCGTCGTCGCTCACGATCGCCGCCGTGCGATCGCGGTTGCGGTCCATGTCGAAGTACGACGCGTCCGCCGTCACGTTCCATCCGCTCTCGCGATGGGTGCCCAACGAGACGCCGTAGAGATAATTGCGGCTCTGTCGGGTGCTCGGCGCGAAGAAGTTGGCAGGCAACGTGTATTGGCGACCGTCGATGGATACCGGGCCCGACCACACCGGCTGGCCGGCGGCATCGCGCAGGAAGGTGTCGGTGCGATGGGACAGGTTCTGCTTCCAGTATCCCGCCGTCACCGCGCCGGTCAGTTCGGGCGTGAAGTCGTAGGTGAGGCGGAGGTGGGCCTCGTCCTGCCGGGTCGCTTCCTGTCCTTCGCTGTTGATGCCGATGACTTGTCGAGGCAGGCCGTTGGCCCCGGTATCGGCGACCGCGCCCGTCGCCGGATTCACCGAGCCGACACGTGGCGCGATGCTCTGCGTCGCATAGACCAGCGGCTGGCCGTTGGCTTGCAGATGGCTTACACCGAGAAGAAAGGCGAAGCGTCCCGAGCGATCGCCGATCGTTGCGCTTTGCCGGCTACCGCCGAAGTTGCGATCCACGCCGTAGGTGTCCACGTGCTGCGTGAACGCCTGCGCGGTGGCATTGAACTCCAGCGTGTCGGGCATGCGCGTGGTCATCAGCACGGTGGCTCCGATGGCGTTGCCCGGATAGAGCGCGGAGTAGGCACCGTAGATCACCTCGACCCGCGCCAGGTTTTCGGGAAACGCCATCGACCAACGGGGCGGGTTCGACCAGTTGTTGCCGAGCAGGTTGGAAAGCAGCAGCCCATCGAGGTAGACGAGGCCACGGGCGCTCTGCTGATTGCTGGTGCCGCGCACGGAGAAGGTGGCGTTTTCGTCGCCGATGAAGCGCTTGCGGATGCCGAAGGCCGGCAGGTACTTCAAGGCATCCTCGGTGTTGACCACATTGAGGTGTTGCAACTGGGTGGCGCTGACGGTTTCCACCGCCGCCGGCAGGTCGGGATCGAGCTGGCTGGCCTGGCGCGCGGCTGTCACCTTCACTTCGCGCAATGTCGTGGCGCGCTGCGTGTCGCCACCGCTGTCGCTGGCGTGCACGGAAAGACAGGACGCGCCCAGGGCGCAGGCGATGGCGCGCGCGAGAACGCGCCCACGGGAATCGAGTAGGAGCATGACGGAGGTTCCATTGTCGTGTGCGGATCGGAGCGATCAGGCGTACGCGACGGACGGTGGACCTCGGGCGGGAGCGTGGGTGATGGGCCGGGCAGGGCGGGCATCGATGGCGAGCCGTGCAACGGGAACCGGCGCCGCCATGGGTAGCACGCTGCCCATGAAGAACGTGCCGCCCACGGCGGGCTGCTGCGCGAACAGCGTGCAGTAGCCGCACGCCTCATCGTCATGGGTGAGGTGCGCCGCGTTGTCCTGATGCCCCTCGTGGTGGTGGCCTTCGGCCATCGCTTCGCAGCCGGGCGGATGGTCCGGTACCGCCAGGGCGGCGAGCGTCCGCGAGGTGGTCGGCGCGAGCACGGTGAGCCAGACGGCGACCAGCGCCATCCATGCCCACCATCGCTTGTTCGCTGCCCCTCGGCGCACGCTGATCCCTCTCCGCTTAACCCTGGACGTGGGTCCAGGGATCATCGCACGGTGCGCGGGTGGGCGTGAAACCCATGCGACACGGTGTCGCGACGATCAAGGGTGGCCCCGTCATTTCGCCGCTGGGAGCGGCGGCACGGCGGCCGGCGTCGCGATGACCGGCGGTTCGCGAAGCAGCAGCACCAGACCGACGCCGAGCACGCCGACGCAGGAGGCGAGCAAAAAGCCATCGAGGATCGACAAGGTATACGCCTGGGCGCGTATCGCCGCCGCGAGCAAGCTTGCCCCACGCGCCTCGGCGTCGCCGCTGCCCTGGGCGGTGCTGCCCACGGCGCGCGCGTACGCGGCAATGCGCTCCATCGTCGCCGGATCGCCGGTGAAGACGTGCTGTCCGATCAGGTTCGAATGCCACTGCTCGGCCTTGCGTGTGAACATGATGAGGACGGAGGTACCGAGTTCGCCGCCGAACAGCCGCGCGGTCTGGATGATCGCGCCGAAGGTGATGCCGTCGGCCGGTCCCACGTGGTGACCGAAGAAATAGATCACGGCGGTGAGTTCCAGGGTTTCTCCCACCGCTTGCAGCAACAGGGCCACGCTGAAGTTGCCTTCCGCCCATTGCGACGTGATACCGGTGCCCAGAAGGAAGCCGGCGGTGGCGATCGTGAGCCCGGTACCGATGGCGAAGCGTGCGTCGATGCGGTTCAACAGCCAGGCGACCGTCGGTGCGATCACCAGTTGCGGCAAGGCTACCCAGAGCAACGCAGTACCTACTTCAAGCGGGCGCAAGCCGCGCACCTGGATCAGGTAGTTCGCCACGAGCGTGTTGCTCGACGTCACCAGGAAGCGCGTCGCCAGCACCAGCACGATCAACACGAACACGTTGCGGCGCACGAGCAGTCCGAAATCGACGCTGGGCGTTTCCAGGGTCGATTCGTGCAACAGGAACAGGCCCAGTGCGATCAGGCCGAGGGCGAGCAGCGTCACCACGAGCGTGGAGGAAAACCAATCCAGCCGGTCCCCTTGATCGAGTGCGATGAAGACCAGGGTGAAGCCCGACGCGCCGACGAACATGCCGCGAAAGTCGCCGCCGCGCAGGTACTCGCGATCGATGGGGAGGCGGCGCAGGCCAAACCAGTACAGCACGAACAACGGCGCAGCCACGAGCGTGTTCTGCCAGAAGATCCAGTGCCAGGTCACGTGCTCCACGTACCAGCCTTCGAGCGACGACGCGACGTTGAGCCCGAGAATGATGTTCATGGCGTAGGCCGCGAGCCCCCACGGCCACAGCGCGCGCGGCAGGCTGAGCAGGATGAACGAGGCGGTGAGCGGGATGAAGGTGCCCGAGCCCAGTCCCGCGAGCACCTGCAAGGCGATCATGATGTGCAGGTCCGGCGCGAACGGAATGAGGAACTCGGCGAGGCCGTAGACCACGCAACCGGCCAGCAGCACACGCCGCGGCGAGAACGCGCGGCCCAGGAAGATCGCGAGCGGACCGATCATCATCTGCGCGGCGGAAAACGCGGTGGGAATCCAGGCCCCCTCGTCGAACCCGGCGCCGATGGCGCCGCGCACGTCGGCGAGACCGATGGACGTCAATCGCGAGGTCAGCGTCGTCGCGACCGCGCCGATCAACACGGCCACGATGCCCAGCCACGGCAGCGAAGCCGGCGGCGCAGGGGCGGCCACGGCCGTGGCGGTCGCGTTCAAGGGCGAGCCTCGGCCGCTGCCAGTGGCTGCCGCGGCACCGATGCCGATGGCGACCAGCCGCCGCCGAGCGCCTTGATCAAGGCGACCGCGGCGAGCAGGCGTTGTTGGTCGTTCTGGATCGCCGCGCGGCGACTGGCGAGAGCCTGGCGTTCCGAATCGACGACCTCGAAATACCCGGCCAGCCCGCGGTCGTAACGCGAGCGCGACACGCGCGCCGCGGCGGTGGCGGCGTCGACAGTCGCATCGAGCGCCTCACCGCGTTCGCGCAGCCAGCGTGTGTCGGCCAGCGCATCCTGCACTTCGCGGAAGGCGACGATGCCCCCTTGCCGCCAGTTCGCCAGCGCGCCCTCGAAGTCGGCTTGTGCAGCCTGCAGGCGCGCGCGGTTGCGTCCGCCTTCGAAGATCGGCACGTGAACGGACGGGCCGATCGACCACGCACGGCTGTCGGTGGCTGTCAGTTCGCCGAGGCCATCGCTCGCGACGCCCGCCGACGCGGTAAGCCGCACCTGCGGAAAGAAAGCGGCTCGCGCGACGCCGATCCGCGCGCTCGCTGCGGCCAGCGCGCGTTCGTCAGCGGCAAGGTCGGGGCGCCGCTCGAGCAGCGTCGACGGCAGGCCGGCCGGTACGACGGGCACCGTGGGCGTCCACGCGCGCGGTGCGATGGTGAACTCAGGGGCGTTGCGTGCCTCCAGCACCGCGAGCGCGTGTTCGAGGTTGTCGCGACGGCGGTGCGCGTCGGCAAGATCGGCCTCGGTCTGGGTGAGGTCGGCGCGGGCGCGCAGCACATCAAGGTCGCCCACCACGCCTGCATGCGCGCGCCTTTCGGCCAGCCGCAGCGCGTCTTCACGCAGGCTCACCGTGCTGGCGAGCACATCGATGTCGCGGTCGGTGCTGCGCAGGGAGAGATAGTTCGAGACCGTTGCGGCGGCAAGGCTCAAGCGCATCGCGGCGACCGTATCGACACCGCCCTGGACGTCGGCACCGGCGGCTTCGACGCTGCGTCGCACGCGTCCCCACAGGTCCACTTCGTACGCTACGTCCACCGGCACGCGCCCCAACGTCGTTTCGAGCTGGGGCAGGCGATTGGCCACGGTGCCGGAGGTGCGCGCACGCGCATAGGCGGGGTCGAGCGATACGTCTGGAAACTCGTCCGCGCGCGCTACGCCGAGCAAAGCGCGGCTGCGGTCGTAGCGCGCCAGGGCGGCTGCGAGATCCTGGTTCGCTGCCAGCGTCGCCTGCACGTGGCGATCGAGTTCATCGTCGCCGAACAGCGTCCACCATCGATCGGGAAGTGTGGTCGCATCGGTCGTTGGCGCGTCGCGCCACGCCCCGGGGGCTTCCGACGCGGGCCGCTGGTAATCCGGGCCGACCACGCAACCGCCGAGACAGGCCAACAGCGTGGCCAGCACGAGAGGACGTGCGCTCATGGCGCGTCCGCCGTGTCGGCATGAATCTTCACGATCGTGGAGAGCCCCGGCGTCAGCCGCTCGCGGTAACGATGCAGATCGTCGGCCGAAAACAGGATCTTCACCGGCACGCGCTGCACCACCTTCGTGAAGTTGCCGGTGGCGTTGTCGGGTGGCAGCAAGGCGAACTGCGAGCCGGACGCTGGCGAGAAGCTGTCCACGCGACCGACGAAACGCGCGCCGGGAATCGCGTCGACGGTCATCCGGGCCGGCGTGCCGCGGCGGATGCCCGGCAACTGCGTTTCCTTGAAGTTCGCCACGACCCAGACCTCGTCGGACACGATGGAAAGGAGGGTCTGCCCGGCGTTTACGCGCGCGCCCACTTCCACGGTGCGTCGTCCGACGTAGCCGCTGACAGGAGCGACCACGCGGGTGTAGCCATACGCCAGCAGCGCATCGTGCAGTGCCGCTTCGCCGGTGGCGACCTGCGCGCGTGCCGACTCCCGCGCCGCCTCGGCGGCGACTTTGCGGGCGCCCGCGCTGGCGCGGTTTGCGACCGCTGAATCCGCTGCCGCCTTCGCGGCGTCGTACTCCTGCTGCGAGATGCCGCGCGGCGTTTCGCCGACCAGCTCGCCAGCCCGACGCAGATCGAGTGCCGTCTTCCGAACCGTGGCCTCTGCCGCGACGATGGCCGCGGACGCTTCTGCGATCTGCGCCTCCGCGCTCGCGATCTGCGCGTTGGCTCGGGCGATCTCGGCCCGTGCCTGTTCCACGCGGACGTCGAAGTCGCGCGTATCCAGTTCGAGCAGCACGTCGCCCGCCTTCACGTGCTGGTTGTCGTTCACGTGCAGCGCCAGCACCGTCCCGGTGACGCGTGGCGCCACGGGATGAATGCGACCGGTCACGTACGCGTCGGTGGTCGTCTCGGTGCGATCGAGCCAGAAAACCAGCAGCACGGCCAGTGTGCCGAGCACCAGCAGCCCCCCGATGATGCACAAGGCGTGTTTCATGCGTTTCCATTTCCCTCCGTGTGCCCGCCACGCTGCCACCGGACGAGGCGGCTGGATTGGCGATTCCTGCGTGCGTTCGCGCCCGTCCCGTCATTGACCGCCCCGCGCGGCGCTTCCTATATTGCGGAATGCCATCTCGGGAATTTTCCATGCGCCTCCGTGCGTTCGTCGCGCTGCTTCTTCTCGCCGGCCCGGGCGCCGCCGGTGCCGCCGATCTGGTCGTCTCGGCGGCCGCAAGTCTCACCGATGCCTTCCAGGCCGTGGGCAAGGCCTATGAGGCAAAGCACCCCGAGACGCACGTGGTGCTGAATTTCGCCGCCTCCGACGTGTTGCTCCGCCAGATCGCCAACGGCGCGCCGGCCGATGTGTTCGCCTCCGCCGACCAGACCGCCATGGACAAGGCGGTGGCCGCCCAAGCGGTCGATCCCTCGACGCGTCGCGATTTCGCCCGTAACCGGTTGGTGCTGGTGGTGCCGAAAGACTCGCGCTTGCGCATCGCTGCGCCGGCCGATCTCGCGAAACCCGATGTCACCCGTGTGGCCTATGGTGACCCGGCGTCCGTTCCCGCTGGCCGCTACACCAAGGCCGCGCTCGAAAAGGCGGGACTGTGGGACGCCGTTTCCGCCAAGGGCGTGCTGGCGCAGAACGTGCGCCAGGCGCTGGATTACGTCTCCCGTGGCGAAGTGGACGCCGGCTTCGTCTTCGCGACGGATGCGACGATCCTCGGCGATCGCGTGCACGTGGCCGCTGTGGTGCCGACGCCCATGCCTTTGACCTATCCCATCGCCGTCGTCGCCAGCTCGGCGCATGCGCGCGACGCAGCCGGTTTCACCGCCTACGTGCAGTCGGAGGAAGGCCGGGCGATCCTCGCCCGGTTCGGCTTCCAGGCGCCGTGACCGACGTGGGAGCGATCTGGGTACCGCTCGCGTTGTCGCTGAAGGTCGCTCTGTGGGCTACGGTCATCAACCTCGTGCTCGGTGTGGCCGTCGCATTCGGCCTGTCGCGTTGGCGCTCGCCCGCCCGCGAGATGGTGGACTCGGCGCTTACCTTGCCGCTGGTATTGCCGCCGACCGTGCTCGGCTACTACCTGCTCGTGCTGTTGGGCCGGCACGGCATGCTCGGACGCTGGCTCGACGGGATGGGGATCCATCTGGTCTTTACATGGCAGGGCGCGGTCATCGCGGCCACGCTCGTTGCGTTTCCGCTCGTGCAGAAGGCGGCGCGTGCGGCATTCGAGGCGGTGGACCCACAGTTCGAAGACGCCGCCCGCGTGCTCGGACTACGCGAGGCGGCGGTGTTCTTTCGTGTGTCGCTGCCCTTGGCCGCGCGCGGCATCACGGCCGGCGCCTTGCTGGCCTTCGCGCGTGCGCTGGGTGAATTCGGCGCCACGCTGATGATCGCGGGCAACCTGCCGGGCCGCACGCAAACCTTGTCGGTGGCGATCTACGCGGCCGTGCAAGCCGGCGACGATCGCACGGCCGGCATCATGGTCGCGGTCACCTCGGTCACCTGCGTGCTTGCGCTGTTGCTCGCCGGTTGGCTGGCGCCCAATCCATTGCGACGGACGCGGTCATGAGCGTCGATATCGCCATCCGCAAGACGCTTCGCGGCGACGCGCGGCAGTTCGAACTCGACGTGCGTTTCGCGTCGGAGCATCGGCGCATCGTGCTGTTCGGTCCGTCGGGAGCCGGCAAGAGTCTCACGCTGCGTGCCATCGCCGGCCTGCTGTCGCCGGACGCAGGTCACGTACGGGTCGATGGCCGCACGCTGTTCGACAGCGCGGCAGGCGTGGACCGCCCGGCCCGCGAGCGCGGCGTCGCTTACGTCTTTCAGGACTACGCCCTGTTCCCGCACCTTACGGTGGCGCAGAACATAGGCTTCGGGCTGGTGCGCGGCTGGTTCAATCCCTCACGTCGCGAGCACGACGACCGCGTTCGCCATTGGCTCGACGTCTTCGACCTGGCCGGGGTGGCGAACAGCTACCCGTCGCGGATCTCGGGCGGCCAGCGCCAGCGGGTGGCCGTGGCGCGTGCGCTCGTGGCCGAGCCTCGTCTGGTACTGCTCGACGAACCCTTCGCCGCGCTGGACCCCGCGCTGCGCGGCCGCATGCGCTCCGAGCTGCTGGCCTTGCAGCAGCGCCTCGACCTTCTCATGCTGGTCATCACCCATGACCCTGCCGACGTCGAGGCGCTGGAGGGCCACACCATCGCGTTGCGCGACGGCAAGGTGTGTCCCTAGATGCGCCCGATCGAACCCCCGAAGCCGCGTCGTCGTGGGATGATGCCCGCCGTTCGCGGGCAACGGCCCGCACGATTCAGAGCCGAGCGGTGACGGAAGTACAGAACACGACGGGCGCCAGAACGATGGCGGCGAGGGCAGCGAAGTATCTGCTGACGGCGGCGATCGTCGCTGGCGCGGCGTTCCTGCTGCACCGTTACATCGCACGCATGTCGTGGCACGACGTGCGCGACGCCATCGAGCGCATCCCACGCTGGCACGTGGTGGGTTCGATCGCGACCACCCTGGTGAGCTGGGCCTGTCTTACGGCTTACGACGTCTTCGCGGTGGACACGGTAGCGCCGGGCAAGGTGTCGCTGCGCATGCGGATCTTCTCCGGCTTCACGACCCATGCGATCTGCAACGCCCTCGGTTTTCATGCCATCACCGGCACGGCGTTGCGTTACCGCGTGCTCTCCACGCAAGGCATCAGCGCAGCAGATGTTGCGCGCGTGGTCGGCCTCGTCGGCTTCGCGGTGGGCATGGGTTTCGCGGCCGTCACCTGCATCGCGCTGCTTTGGGAGCCGTCGATCGCGCAGGGGTGGGGGCGTTGGCCCGGCATCGTGCTCATCGTTCTGTTTGTGCTCCTGCTGCGCTGGCTGGCGGGCAAGCACGACGAACTGAAAGTGTGGAAATTCAGCACGCCCGTGCCATCGGCGCGCTCGGCTGGCGCGCAGATCGTCATCGGCGTCGTGGAGATGATCGGCGCGACCGGCGCCATGTACCTGCTGCTGCCGCCGGACGTGGCGGGCAGCTTCATCGACTTCGCGCCCATCTACGTCGGCGCGATCCTCGCCGGCATCGTGAGCAACACGCCGGGCGGCATCGGTGCCTTCGAAGCGCTGACGCTGGCCGCGTTTCCTCAGGAGCAACGCGCGCAGGTTCTGGCCGCGCTGTTGGCCTATCGCGTGATCTATGGTCTCGGGCCCCTCGCGGTCGCCTCGTTGGCGCTTGGCGTCTTCGAGATGCGCCGTCGCGTCGGGGCATCATCATGATGGCGCGCCTCATGCGGGCCAGCACGGCGCTGGCTGTGCTGCTGCTCGTCGCCTGCGCGACGCCGCATGCACGCCGCACCGATGTGCTGTTCTGGAATCAGGCGCAGCGCGAGGCCGCGTTCCGTGCGATGCAGACGCACTACGCGAGCAACGTCGTTCACCACGGCCAGCCGCACTCATTGCCGGCGGGCGAGCCATTGTTACCGCGTTTCGCGGACGGAAAAACGCTCGATGTCTACATGACCGAGCATCACGTGGCCGGTGTGATGGTGCTGCAGGACGGACGCGTCCGGCTGGAGCGCTATGGTCTGGATGCAGACCCCTCCACGCGATGGACCTCGTTCTCGGTCGCCAAGTCGTTTACCTCCACGCTCGTCGGCGCTGCGTTGCGCGATGGCGCGATTCACGGGCTCGACGATCCGGTGACGCGTTACATCCCCGAACTCGCGGCGGGTGCCTACCGCGATGTGACCGTTCGTCAGCTCCTGGAAATGCGTTCGGGTGTGCGCTGGAACGAGGATTACAGCGACCCGCACTCGGACGTGGCGATGATGTACGAGGGTGCGCGCCAACCCGGCGTGCCCTTGCTGGTTTCGTACATGGCCCGCCTGCCAAGCGACACCGCGCCGGGCACGCGCTGGGTCTACAAGACCGGCGAGACCGATCTCATCGGCATCCTCGTCACACGCGCTACCGGCAAGTCGCTCGCGCGATACCTGTCCGAAAAGATCTGGCAGCCCTATGGCATGGGCGCGGATGCGCTCTGGTTGAAGGACGAGGTGGACGGTACGGAAGCCGGTGGTTCCGGCGTCTCCGCCACCCTTGCGGATTACGCGCGCTTCGGTCAGTTCCTGCTTGGCGGTGGCATCGCGGCAGGCAAGCCGGTACTGGCCGAGGGCTGGCTGACCGATGCGACCCGCACGCATTCGGCTATCGGCGTGCCCGGTCGTGGCTACGGCTACCAATGGTGGACCTACGACGACGGCAGCTTCGAGGGCATCGGCATCTTCGGCCAGTTGCTCCACGTCGATCCGCGGCGGCACCTCGTGATCGTGCAGCTCGCGGCGTGGCCGGTCGCCACGGACGAGGCGCAGGCCAGGGCGCGCGCGGCGTTCGTGCAGGCAGTGAACAGCGCGGTCGACTAAACTGCATCATCCCCCGCACGACAGGCCCCTCTCATGGCCCTTTCCTGGAACGACCTCACCTGTACGCCCGATGCGGAAGCCATCGAGGCGCTTGCCGAATCGTGGCGCTGGCGCGTCGGCGACGCCTTCACGCCGCTGGTGTTCACCGCCTTCGGCGATATGTTCTACGAGGCGGACGAAGGCGGCATTTTCTGGCTGAACACCGGCACCGCGGAACTCGAGCGCGTGGCCGAAAGCGTGGAGGGCTTCAACAACCTCCTCCGCGAGGAAGTGGCCGAGGACTGGCTGCTGCCGGGCCTGGTGGAAGCCCTGATCGAGGCCGGCAAGACGCGTGCGCCCGGCGAGTGCTACACCTACGTGACCCTGCCGGTGTTTGCCGAAGGCGAATACACCGTCGAAAATCTCAACCCGGTTCCGGCGAAGGAGCACTTCGAACTGACCGGTTCGGTGTTGCAGCAGCTCCAGGACGTGCCCGACGGCACCAACGTGAATATCGACATCACCCACTGATGGTTGGCTAGCGGGCGCCGCAAGCCTCGGCGCGCGCTTTCAGCAGGTTGCGTTCGCGCTCGTTGCGCGTCATGCCCGCGGCACGGGTGAAGGCGAGGCGTGCATCGGCGGCGCGACCCAACCGAAAGAGCAGGTCGCCATGCACGCTCGGAAGCAGGTGATAGTCCTTCAGCGAGGGCTCGTCGAGCAGCGCCTCCACGATGGGCAGTGCGGCATCGGGGCCTTCCGCCATCGACACCGCCACCGCGCGATTGAGTTCGACGACCGGCGAAGGCAGCACCTCCACCAGCGCGGCGTACAAGTCGGCGATGCGCGGCCAGTCGGTGTCGTCCGGCCGTGCCGCCCGCGCATGACACGCGGCGATGGCGGCCTGCAATGTGTAAGGTCCGAGTGCACCGCCCAGGCGCTCGGCCCGCTCGAGCGCCTTGATGCCGCGGCCGATCAGCAGGCGGTCCCAACGTGCCCGGTCCTGGTCGAGCAGAAGGATCGGTTCGCCGTCCGCGGCCGTGCGCGCGCCCAGACGCGATGCCTGGATTTCCATCAGCGCGACCAGGCCGTGGACCTCCGCTTCGCCAGGCATCAGCTCCGCAAGTACGCGGCCCAGCCGTTGCGCTTCCTCGCACAATGCCGGGCGCATCCAGTCACTGCCTGCTGTCGCCGCATAGCCTTCGTTGAAGATGAGATAGAGCACGCGCAACACGGACGCCAAGCGCATTTTCAAGGCGTCGCCGCGCGGTACGTCGTAGGTCACGGCTTCATCGGCGAGACTGCGTTTCGCACGTACGATCCGCTGCGCCACGGTGGCTTCGGAAACCAGGAAGGCGCGCGCAATCTCGTCGGTGGTGAGGCCACCCAGCAGCCGCAAGGTCAATGCCACGCGCGCTTCCACCGAGAGCATGGGATGACACGCCGTGAAGATCAGCCGGAGCATGTCGTCGCCGATGTCGTCGTCGAGCGCATCGATCAAGCGATCGTCGTCCGCTTCGAGCAGCCCTTCCATGTCCTTGCCCAAGGCTTCGAGCTTGCGCCCCGCCATGCGTTCACGGCGGATGCGATCGACCGCACGATGCTTTGCCGTCTGCGTGAGCCAGGCGCCGGGGTTGCGCGGTACGCCGTCGCGCGGCCATTGCTCGAGCGCCGTGACCAACGCGTCCTGCGCCAGCTCCTCGGCGAGGTCCAGGTCGCGCACCATGCGTGCGACGGTCGCGATAAGGCGCGGCGACTCGATCTTCCAGATCGCGTCGATGGCGCGATGAGTGTCATGCGTGGTCATCGCCATGCATGACACCACCCACCCCTTGGGCATGGCAAGCCGCGTTGCGGCATGCGCTGCCGAGGGCTACGACGAGACGGGCAGCAGCTCTTCCATACGGTACAGTTCGCGGATCTCGAGCCGCGCGTCGTCGCCATCCGGAAACGGATAGCGCTCCGTCCAGGCGATCACTTCGTCCAGGTCCTTCGCGCGCAGCACCCAGAAGCCAGCGACCATCTCCTTGATCTCGGCGAACGGGCCGTCCATCACGGCCGGCTTGCCGTGGCCGAAGCGCACGCGTTTCGCGTGGCGGCTGGACGACAGCCCGTGCCCCGCGATGAGCAGGCCCGCCGCCTCGCCCTGGCGGTTGGCTTCGATCATCCGGCCCAGTATCTCCTCCCCGGGGTTCCAGTCGGTTTCGCTGCGCTCGTTCAATTTCAACATCACGATGTAACGCGGCGAGGGCGAGTCGCCCTCGCTCGGATCGCCGAAGCCGGACAGCCCACCCGGGCAGCCGATCGGGCGGAGTTCGATGTCCGCGTGGCCCTGGGCGTCTTGGCTGGGCCAGTCTTTCACCCAGGCCACCGCATCCTCCATCGAGTCGGCCTCGATAATGCTGAAGCCGGCAATCAGTTCGCCGCGCTCGGGAAAGGGGCCGTGCTCGACCATCGCCTTGCGACCCGGGCCAAACGTTACCCGCACGCCCTGGCTGCTCGGCTTGAGTCCTTCGCCGGCAAGAAGCCGGCCCTCCGCGGCGAGCGTGTCCATGTACTCACCCATCGCTTCGATCAGTTCAGGGGAGGGCTTCGCGCCCGCCTCGCTGTCGCTGCACGCCTTGCGCAGAATCAGAAATCGCATCGCTCGCTCCTCAAGGGCTGGGCTTGTCGCCAGCGTTGACCATCCAGGGCACGCCGAACTTGTCGGTGAGCATGCCGAAACCGGCGGCCCAGAACGTCTCGCCGTAGGGCATCTTCACGTTGCCGCCGGCCGCCAGGGCGTCGAATACCTTGCGACCCTGTGCCACGTCGTCGACGCCGAGGCTGATGGTGATGTTGCGAACACCCGGCTCGTCGGCGCCATCGGAGCCCATCAACGTCTGGTCGCCTACCGCGAGATTCACGTGCATGATTTTTTCGGCCATGGCAGCCATGGCCTCCGGCGGCATACCGCCTTCGCCCCCCGGTGGCATGTCCTTGAATCGATGCAGCTCGCGAATCGTTCCGCCGAGTGCCGTCTCGTAGAAGCGGAAGGCTTCCTCGCAATTGCCTTGAAAGAAAAGATAGGGCTGGATCTTCATGACGACTCCGTCGGTCGTGGGTCAGGTGCGGGAAGCGATCTCGGCGCGCAGGCGTTCTTCCTGGGCGCGGGCTTCCGGGGTGAATTCGGTACCAAAGTCCTCGGCCTCGAACACGCGGCGGATCTCGACCTCGGATTCGATGCCTTCGAAGGGATTGGGGGCGCGCTTCATCCATTCGATCGCCTCGTCCAGCGACCGTACCTGGATCAGCCAGAAACCCGCGATGAGTTCACGGGTTTCCGCAAAGGGGCCGTCGATCACCTCGCGACGTTCGCCCGAGAAGCGCACGCGCGCGCCGTCCCGGCTGGGGTGAAGACCCTCGGCCGCCAGCAGGACGCCCGCGCGGACCAGGGATTCGTTGTAATGGCCCATTGCCGTGAGCAACGCCTCGCTCGGCATCTCGCCGGCTTCGGAGGTCTTGTTCGCTCGCACCATCACCATGAAACGCATTGGATGTCTCCTTGCCTTAGCCAGGCGATCCCCGGCTTTCATGGAGACGTCGATTGTGACCTGCCCGGATCGACAAGGGCGATCGACATTTTTTCAATGCAGCGGGCGGCCGGCGTCAGTCAGGTTGCGTCGGCGCCTCGAACACGGCGCGCACGCCATCCGGCTCGAAACGGATGGCCGCCTCACCGGCGGCCTGGCAAGCCAGCGTGCGCTCGATGAAACGGGTGCCAAAGCCCCGGTGGACTGGCACCGTCACGGGCGGGCCACCGCGCTCCTTCCATTCGATCCACACCTTGTCGGTCGCCTCGCTCGGCACCTGCCATGTAATGGCGATGCGGCCGGACGGCGTGGACAACGCACCGTACTTTGCGGCATTGGTAAGCAGTTCGTGCAACGCCATCGCCACGGCCAGCGCGGTTTCGCGCTCCAGGGTCAGCCGCGGGCCGCTGAAGCACACCCGCCCGTTCCCCGGGTCGTGAGGGGCGAGCGTCGCCGCCACGACGTCGCGCAACGGCACGGCCTGGGTGGTCCGCTTCAACAGCAGATCGTGCGCCGCGGCCAGAGCGCGCAGGCGGCATTCGAAGGCGGTCATGGAGCAATCCAGCGGGCGGTCGCCGCGGAAGCTCTGTCGCGCCATGGCCTGCACGACCATGAGCACGTTCTTCAGTCGGTGGTTGAGGTCGTCGATCACCACGCGCTGGGATCGCGCGGTGTCACGCAGGACCGTCACGTCCTCCTGGCGGCTCGTCAGTTCGTCAATCATCGTGCTCCCCATCAGGTTCGCGCTTCGCCGCCGTCACTTCCGGCGTGCATGCGGCCGCGCCCTCATCCTGTCGGCGCACCGGTTACCCGAATGGCAGACCGGGAGGCGAAGATAGAGCAACATACTTGCGCGTTACATGCCGTTACACGCAGCGCGTGAGCCGCGTCACGCCCAGCTCTCGTCCGCAGCATTTTCAGAATTCTTCTATTGCTAATCGTCGCGACTCTCGTCCCCGCGTAGGGCGGTCGTGTTTGCCGAAAACCCGCTCCCGGGGCGCTCCATTTCCGTGAAATGGCTCCGCTATGCCAGAATCTCGCCGCTGCGCCGGCAGAAACCGCGCGCACGATGTCGTGGGGATACATAGCACGCTGCCCGTTCGCCGTTCTTGCGGCGCACGGCCGTCGTCGTATCCATGGCACGGGCAATGGCGCCGTCATTCGAGAAGGATCGGAAGGGAATATGGACCTGCTTCGCTTTATCGTTTCGTTGCCTCTGCGCTTCGTGCGCGCGCTATTTCGGCTGCTGGGAAGAGTGACGAGGCCGATCTTTGGCGACATGGCCTGGTCCGCGCCCGCCTGGGTGCCCGCCACCGGCCGCGCCGCGCGCAGCCATCCCTTGAAGTTCGTCGGTGGCATCGCCGCCGTGCTGCTCCTCGCTGCTGCCGGTTGGTTCGGCTGGCACTGGTGGCAGAACCGGCCGCGGGCGGCGGAGCCCAACCGGATCACCTTCGAGGCCCCGGCGCCCGACATCACCGATTACACGCAGGTGCCGGTCACGATCCATCCGTTGACCGTGACCTTCTCCGGCTCGGCCGCTCGGCTGGAGTCGCTGGGCAAGCCGGTCACCGACGGCATTGCCATGGACCCGAAACTGCCCGGGCAATGGACGTGGGAAAACGATCGCGTGCTCCGTTTCGTGCCCGCCAACGACTGGCCGGTCGGTCGACGTATCGAGGTGCGCTTCGACAAGGCGAAGGTGTTCGCGCCGCAGGCGTTGCTGGCTGACGACCACTTCACCGTCGAGACGGCGCCGTTCACCGCGCGCGTGGTCAATGGCGAGTTCTACCAGGATCCGCAGGACCCCACCCGCAAGAAGACGATCGTCCAGTTGGGCTTCAACTACCCGGTGGATGCGGCTGAACTGGAAAAACGCCTGGCGCTCGACCTGCGCAACGGCAACGAGAAGCGCGGCAGCACGCTGAAGTACACCGTTACCTATGACGAGCGTCGCCTGAACGCCTTCGTTCACTCGCAACCGCTGCAACTGCCGCGCGACGACGGCTCGGTCGGCCTGCGCCTCGACGACGGCGTGCGCAGCAGCCGTGGCGGCGATGGCACGGACAAGCCGCTGGAAACGAGCGTGCGCGTACCCGGCCTCTACAGCCTGAAGCTGGAGGAAATGACGCCGACCCTCGTGGACAACGAGCGCTTCGAACCGGAACAGGTCGTGGCGCTGAACTTCGGCGGTCCTGTCAGCGACGCCGAACTGGCGAAGAAGCTGCACGTATGGGCCTTGCCCATGGACGACGACAAGCACCCCTCGGTCGACACCATCGGCGAGGACGACCTGCGCAGCTTTACGGCGCTCAAGCCCGAAGTCGTGCCGACCGAGAACGACTGGTCCGAGACGCAGAGCTTCCGCTTCCACGCCCAGCCGGGCCAGCGCATCTATGTTCGCGTGGACAAGGGCATGACCTCGTTCGGTGGGTACGTGATGCCCAAGTCGCGCGCCGAACTGCTCGTGGTGCCGGACTACCCGCGCCTGCTGCGCTTCATGGCCGACGGCTCCCTGCTGTCGCTGAGCGGCGACCGGCGTATCTCGGTGGTTTCGCGCAACATGCCGGGCATGCGCGTGGAAGTGGGCCGTGTGCTGCCCGATCAGTTGCAGCACCTCGTCTCGTTGAATTCCGGCACGTACACCAAGCCGGAGATGTATGGATTCTCGCCCGAGAACATCGTCGACCGCTTCGTGAAGAAGGTGTCCTTCCCGGCCGAGGGTCCGGGCAAGGCGCATTACGAAGGCTTCGATCTCGGCCAGTACCTCGCCGCGGGCAAGCGCGGCGTCTTCCTGCTCAAACTTTCCGGTTACGACGCCAAGGCCGAACAGGAGCGCCGCGAGAATCGCGAGAAGGCGGCGCGCGAAGCGGCGCAGCGCGAGGCGGGCGGCGATCCGGATGCTGCCGCGGCAGAAGCCGCCGCACGTGACGACGACACCGACACCGCGCCGTACGACTGGCCGCGCGACGAACGCCTCGTGGTCATCACCGACCTCGGTGTCATTGCCAAGAAGTCGCTCGACGGCAGCCAGGACATCTTCGTGCAGTCGATCCACACGGGATCGCCCGTGGGTGGTGCTTCGGTGGCGGTGATCGCGAAGAACGGCAGCACCCTCGCCACCCAGGCCACCGGTGCCGATGGCCGCGCGCACTTCGCCAACCTCAAGGGGTTCACGCAGGAAAAGACCCCGGCCATGTTCGTGGTGCGCCAGGGCGAGGATCTCTCGTTCCTCCCGGTGACCGCGTACGACCGCTCCCTGGACTTCTCGCGCTTCGACATCGGCGGCGAGCCCAACGCGCACAGCCAGGGCCAGCTTTCGGGATATCTGTTCTCCGATCGCGGCATCTACCGTCCCGGCGATCTGTTCCACATCGGCATGATCGTGCGCGCGAACAGCTGGACGCGCAGCGTGGCCGGCATGCCGTTGATTGCCGAAGTGGTCGATCCGCGCGGCACCACGGTACGCCAGCAGACGGTGTCGATGGATGCGGCCGGCTTTGCCGAACTGGAACACACCACGGCGGAAACCTCGCCCACCGGCAACTGGACGGTGAACCTGTACATCGCGAAGGACGGCAAGCCGTATTCGCAGATCGGCAACACGACGGTGCAGGTGAAGGAGTTCCAGCCCGATCGCATGAAGGTATCGGCGACGCTTTCCACCGCGGTGCCCGAGGGCTGGGTGAAACCCGCGCAGTTGAAGGCGCTGGTGGACGTACGCAACCTCTTCGGCACGCCAGCCGCGGATCGCCGCGTGGAAGGCACGCTGACCCTGCGCCCCGCCTTCCCCGCGTTCCCGAGCTACAAGGACTATCACTTCTACGACATCCGTCGCGCGAAGGAAGGCTTTGAAGAGAAGCTCGCTGATGTGAAGACCGACGACAAGGGCCATGCGGAGTTCGCGCTGGACTTGTCCCGCTATGCCGATGCGACCTACCAGTTGTATTTCCTCGCCAAGGCCTACGAGGCCGAAGGTGGTCGCAGCGTGGCTGCGGCCACGCAAGGCATGGTCTCGTCCAACGACTGGCTGGTCGGCTACAAGTCGGTCGACAACCTCGATTACGTCAGCCGCGGATCCGCGCGTAGCGTGAACCTCGTGGCGATCGACCCGAGCGCCAAGCGCATGGCCTTGAGCGGCCTGAAGCAGGCGATCGTGGAAACCCGCTACGTCTCGGTGCTGACCAAGCAGGATTCCGGCGTCTTCAAGTACGAATCCAAGGCGCGCGAATCCACGATCTCCGAAACGCCGCTGTCCATCCCGGCCAGCGGCCTCGACGTGACGCTGCCCACCGACAAGCCGGGCAACTTCGCGCTGGTGGTGAAGAACGCCGACGGCAAGGAAGTGAACCGCGTGGCCTGGTCGGTGGCGGGCGACGGTAACGTGTCCCGTTCGCTGGAGCGCAACGCCGAACTGCAGCTCACCCTGTCGAAGAAAGACTACGCCCCGGGCGAAGCCGTGGATGTGGCGATTCGCGCGCCCTATGCGGGTAGCGGTCTCATCACCATCGAGCGCGACAAGGTCTATGCGCACGCGTGGTTCCACGCCGATACGACCAGTTCGGTGCAGCACATCACCGTGCCCGCCGACTTCGAGGGCAACGGTTACATCAACGTGCAGTACGTGCGCGATCCGTCTTCGGACGAGATCTTCATGAGCCCGCTCTCGTTCGGCGTCGTGCCGTTCTCGGTGAACATGGACGCACGCCGCAACACGCTGACGGTCGATGCACCGGCGCTGGTGAAGCCGGGTGACACCGTCACCTTCCACGTCACCTCCACCACGCCGACGCGTGCCGTGGTGTTCGCTGTGGACGAAGGCATCCTGCAGGTGGCGCGTTACAAGCTCGGCGATCCGCTGCAGTACTTCTTCCGCAAGCGCATGCTCGAAGTCTCCACGTCGCAGATCCTCGACCTCATCATTCCGGACTTCCAGAAGCTGATGTCGATGGCGGCCCCCGGCGGCGACGCCGATGGCGGCATCGGGCGCCAGCTCAATCCGTTCCGGCGCAAGCGCGACAAGCCGGTGGCCTACTGGTCGGGCATCGTCGACATCGACGGCTCGCGCGATCTCACCTACAAGGTGCCGGACTACTTCAACGGCAAGCTCCGCGTCATGGCGGTAAGCGTGTCGCCCGAACGCATGGGCACCTTCGAAGGTGCGACCACGGTACGCGGTGACTTCGTGCTCTCGCCGAACGTGCCGACCACGCTGGCGCCGGGTGACGAGGCCGAAGTGAGCGTCGGCGTGGCGAACAACCTCACCGGCCTTGGCGGCAAGGACGTCCCGATCGCCGTGAACCTGAAGACCGGTCCGCAGTTGCAGGTGGTGGGTGAGGCCGCGAAGACGTTGAGCCTCGGCGAAATGCGCGAAGGCGTGGCGATCTTCCGCGTGCGTGCTACCGACAAGCTTGGCTCCGGCAATCTCACCTTCACCGCGGGCTACGGTGGCAAGGGCGCCAAGCAATCCGTTGACCTTTCCGTGCGGCCGGCGTCCCCGATGCGTACGGATCTCGCCTTTGGTCACGTCGATGCACACTCGCGCGGGGACGTGACCGACCTGCGAGACATGCACGACGAATACGCGAAGCGCGACGCGTCCTTCTCCACTGTGCCGGTGGTGCTGGCGCGCGGACTCGCGGCGTACCTCGTCGATTTCCCGCACTACTGCACGGAGCAGGTCATCAGCGCCGCCATGCCGGCACTGATCCTCGGCCAGCGTCCGGAGTTCGGAGACGTGAAGCCGGCACGCATGAGCGATGATGCCGCGCCTCCGGCCGATCCGGTGGCGGCACTGTTCGACACGCTGCGCGCGCGGCAGAACGGGCAGGGCGGATTTGGCTTGTGGACCGCTACGCCGGACACGAACGTATTTGCCACCGACTACGCCGTGCATTACCTGATCGAAGCCGGCGATCGCGGCGTGGCCGTGCCGCGCGACATGCTCACCGCTGCGGACGGCGCGCTGCGCCAGATTGCGGCCGACGATAGCGGCGACAGCCTGGCGCAGATGCGTCAGCGTGCCTACGCGATCTACCTGCTGACCCGCCAGGGCAACGTCACCACGAACGATCTCGCGTCGTTGCAGCGTCGTCTGCAGGAGACCTATCCGAAGGAGTGGAAGAACGATCTGGCGGCGGCATGGCTCGCGTCGTCGTATCAGTTGTTGCGTCAGGATCGCCTGGCGAACGATCTGATAGCCGGTCCGCGCAAGCTGCTCGGCCGCAAACCGGCAGACGAGGCGTACAGCTACGCGGAGTACTACGACACGCCGATCCGCGATGCGACGGTGCTGTACCTCTTGGCGAAGCACTTCCCCGAACAGGCCAAGGCACTGCCGCCCGAGACCATCGAAAATCTCGTCCGGCCGCTCGGCAAGGGTCACTACAACACGCTCTCGTCGGGCATGGTGATCCTCGCGCTCGACGCCTGGGCGAAGGATGCCGGCGGCGACACCAGCAAGCTGACGATCGGTGCCGTGGCAGCGAACGGTACGGTGACGCCGATCGGATCGCCGAAGGGCAGTCTCGTGGATGCGCATTGGACGGCTGGCACGCAGCGCTTGCGGCTGATCAACGATGCGGACATCACGGCCTGGTATGGCGTGGCGCAGACTGGTTTCGACCGCAAGCCGTCCACCGACACGCGCAAGGATGGTCTCGAGATTACCCGCACGTACACCGACCTGAAGGGCAAGGCCATCGATACGGTGAGTACGGGCGACGAGGTCGACGTGCATGTGCGCATCCGCGCCACCAACGCCGACGGTGTGCCCAATGTCGCCATCGTGGACTTGCTCCCCGGCGGTTTCGAACCGGTGCTCGACACGGCACCGCCCGCGGCCGACGACGCCTCCACGGCCTCGGCGAGCGATTCTGCCGACGCGAGCGAGGAAGGCGACGCCAGCGATAACAGCGGCGAGGACGAAGGCACGGCGCCGGAAGACGGTGGGGACGAAACGCCCGCATGGCGGTCGCCCATCGGCACCGCCGAGTCCACCTGGAAGCCCGAATACGCCGACGTACGCGAGGATCGTGTGGTCGTGTACGGCTACGCGGGCAGCGACGTGCAGGAGTTCGTGTACCGGATCAAGGCGACCAACGCAGGCACCTTCGTCGTGCCGCCTGTGTTCGCCGAGTCGCTGTACGACCGCAGCGTGCAGGCCCGCGCACCCGGCGGCAGCAAGCTCACCGTGGAAGACAAGCGCTAGGCGCGGGATGGCAGCGCGAGCGTCCTGACGCTCGCGCTGGAACCCGGGGATCGATGTGCGGCGAGGCCTGACGGCCTCGCCCCCAGACCGAGTCCCGCCGAGCCTCTACGTGTCGCCGATGAAATCATTCCCTCGCCTTCGTCTGCCCCGCTGGCACAACGTACTGGTTGCGTTGCTGCTTCTGGCGGCCATACCGGTCACGTGCCGCCTCTGGCCGCACGATCCGCTGCGCGCGTGGTTTCCGTCTTCCACGGCGGTCTACGATGCGGACGGACATCTGCTGCGCCTGACGCTCGCGAGCGACGATCGCTATCGCCTGTGGGTGCCGTTGGAAGACATCTCGCCTGCGATGGTCGAGGGCGTGCTGCTGCACGAGGACCGCTGGTTCCGCTGGCATCCCGGCGTCAGCGTATGGGGGCTGTTTCGCGGTGCATGGATGACCTACGTGCGCGCCGGGAATCGGCAGGGTGGCTCCACCGTCACGATGCAGCTCGCGCGCTTGATCTGGCACCTCGATACACGGCATCCGCGGGGCAAGCTCGTGCAGATGGCGCGGGCGGTGCAATTGGAACTGTTCTATTCCAAGCACGACATCCTCGAGGCTTATCTCAACGCCGCGCCTTATGGCCGTAACGTGGAAGGCGTGGGAGCCGCCAGCCTTGCGTACTTCGGCAAGTCGCCTGCGCGACTGAGCTTGCCGGAAGCACTGACTCTTGCAGTGATTCCACAGGACCCGGCGCGGGGCCTGCCCGGTAACGTCAACGGCAGCGCCGTGATCGATACGGCGTTGAAGACCTCGCGAGACCGGTTGTTCGCGCGCTGGATCTCCAAACACCCCGATGACGCTGCGGCTCGCCCGTTGTTCGATCTGCCGTTGCGTTTGCGTCCACTTTCTCGTCTGCCGTTCGAGGCACCGCATTTCGTCGAACAGGTACTCGCCGAGCGCCGGCTCGACGGTGACGACGAGATGCGCGTCGTCACCACGCTCGATCTCGGTTTGCAGCACAGCCTGGAACGGCAGGTGCGCCAGTACGTAGAGCGGGGTGCCGAGCGCGGCATTCGCAACGCGGCGGCGATCCTCGTGGACACGCGTGACATGGGCATCAAGGCCATGGTCGGCTCGGCCGGCTATTCCGACGCGTCCATCCAGGGTCAGGTGAACGGTACGCTGGCGAAGCGTTCGCCTGGCTCCACCTTGAAGCCCTTCATCTACGCGCTGGGTTTCGACCAGGGCGTGCTGCACCCGGAGACCGTGTTGCGTGACGTGCCGTCGGCCTTCGGCCCGTATACGCCGGAGAATTTCGACGGGCACTTCCTTGGGCCGGTGACGGCCACGCAGGCGCTGGTGCGTAGTCGCAATATTCCCGCGGTGCAGGTCGCAGCGAAGCTGGCCAGCCCCAACCTCTATCAGTTCCTGCGCGATGCAGGCATCTCGCGCATGGCGAGCGAACGGCACTATGGCCTCTCACTCGTGCTCGGTGGCGGCGAGGTGACGATGCAGGAACTGGCGAGTCTCTACGCCATGCTCGCCAATCGCGGCGAACTGCGTCCGTTGCGCCTCCTCGCGAGTACGCCCAAGACGCGCGGCACCCGGCTGCTGAGTGAAGAAGCGAGCTTCATGGTCATGGACATGCTCCGGCAGAATCCGCGCCCGGACGATGCCGTCGCCGGGCAGCCGTCTCGCTTGCCCATGTACTGGAAGACCGGCACGTCATGGAGCTTCCGCGATGCATGGACGGCGGGCAGCTTCGGCCCGTACGTGCTCGTGGTGTGGATCGGCAACTTCGACGGCTCGGGCAACCCGGCCTTCGTCGGTGTGGATGCCGCGGCGCCGCTGTTCTTTCGCATCGCTGACGCGCTGCGCGCCGAGCGGCCGGGCCTGGCCGAACCGATACGCCGCAACCCGCCCAATCTTCGCCGTGTACCGATCTGCCTCGCCAGCGGCGATCTGCCTAACGCCTGGTGTCCCCAGGTCGGCAGTACCTGGTTCATTCCGGGCAAGTCGCCGATCCGTGTGAGCAACGTGCATCGTCCCGTGGTCATCGACACGACGACGGGCAAACCCGCCTGCCCGCCGTACGAGCCGGGCCGCACGCGCGTGGAAGTGTACGAATACTGGCCGTCCGATCTCGCGCGCGTGTTTGCGCAGGCCGGCATGCCGCGTCGCTTGCCGCCGCCGCTGCCGGATTGCCAGGGTGGTGGGCAGCCGGCTGGCGATCCGCCACAGATCACGTCGCCGCTGAAAGGCAGCAGCTACCGCATTCGCATGTCGCGGCTCGGCGACGAACGCATCGCATTCACCGCGACGGCCGACGCCAGCTCACGCACGCTTTACTGGTTCGTCGACGATGCGTATCTAGGCAGCGCGGCGAACGGCCAGCCGCTGATGTGGGCACCCGAACGAACAGGCCGCTTCCTCGTACGCGTGGTGGACGATCAGGGCCGTACCGATTCGCGTGCGTTGGACGTCGGCGCCATCGAGTAGGCCGAACGATCGCACCCTGGCGGATGCTTCGCCGCGTCAGTTCGGTGGGCGACGCGAAAGAGCGCACTGGCGGTACATTCGCAAGGACATGCGATCGTGCGCGACGCTACGCTCACTTCGGCGCGACGCGATCGACACAGGCCGAATACATGCCGTGGCATCCAATCCGGGCTACCTATGCCAAGCAAGGACCCGGCCACCATGGATGCCGTCGTTAAGAAAGAAATACAAACTGCCCATCCCCGGGCGGCGATCGTTACCACCTGCATTCTCGCCGCACTGGCCGGTCTCATGTTCGGCCTCGACATCGGTGTGATCTCGGGCGCCACACAGTTCATCCAGGCCGACTTCAAAGTGTCGGACCGCACCATCGAGTGGATCGTCAGCTCCATGATGGCCGGTGCCGCCATGGGCGCACTGGCAGCGGGTTGGATGTCTGCGGCGCTGGGCCGCAAGCGCTCGCTGATTCTTGCGGGTGTGTTGTTCATTGCCGGCTCGCTGTTCTGTGCGGTCGCGGGATCGGCGACGATTCTTATCGTCGCGCGCTTCGTGCTCGGTCTTGCGATCGGTGTGGCGACGTTCACTGCACCGCTTTATCTGGCAGAGGTCGCGCCGGAGAAGATCCGCGGCGCGATGATCTCGACCTACCAGTTGATGATCACTACCGGCATTCTGCTGGCATTTCTGTCCGACACGGCGTTCAGCAGCTCTGGAAACTGGCGCTGGATGCTCGGGGTCATCGCGGTGCCCGGTGTACTCTTTCTCGCCGGCCTGTTTTTCCTTCCCGACAGCCCGCGTTGGCTGTTGCTGCGCGGACGTCGGCAGGATGCAGAAGTCGTGCTCGCGCGCCTGCGCGGTGACGAAGGCGCGGTCCGCAAGGAGATCGACGATATCGAGGAGCAACTCAAGACGCGCCAGCATGGCTGGAGCATGTTCCGCGAGAATCGCAACTTCCGCCGCTCGGTAGGCCTGGGCGTACTGCTCCAGGCCATGCAGCAATTCACTGGCATGAACGTGGTGATGTATTACGCACCGCGCATCTTCAAGGACATGGGCTACGACACGCATGCGCAGATGTGGTTTACCGCGGCGGTCGGTCTCACCAACGTACTCGCTACCTTGATTGCCTTCGCCTTCGTCGACCGCCTTGGACGCAAGCCCATTCTTTATGCAGGCTTCGCGATCATGGCGGTCGGCCTCGGCATCGTCGGCACGATGATGGGTCTGGGCATCGACTCGCGCGGTGAACAGTTTTTCACCGTGGGCATGCTGCTGCTCTTCATCGTGGGCTTCGCGATGTCGGCAGGACCGCTGATCTGGACTCTGTGTTCGGAGGTGCAACCGCTTCAGGGGCGCGACTTCGGCATCGCCTGTTCCACCTTCACCAACTGGGTGACGAACATGATCGTGGGTGCAACCTTCCTCACGTTGTTGAGTGGCATCGGCAACGCGCAGACCTTCTGGTTGTACGCGGCGCTCAATGCGATCTTCATTGGCATCACGCTCTGGCTGGTGCCGGAGACGAAGAACGTGACACTCGAGCAGATCGAGCGCAATCTCATGAGCGGCAAGCCACTGCGCAAAATCGGCCAGTGATGTAGGCGCGCATGACGACATAGCAGTTTTTTCCGATCCAGTCATGAGAATCAGAGGCCGTTTCCATGAAGTGGGAGCGGTCTCTGAGTTTCAGAAAAAAGTCGAAATTTTGAGCAAACTTCCATATGGAATGTAGGGGCATTCCGACAGAATTTGCTGAGCGCTCGCGTAGTCGAGCTCGGCTGCGTGATGCGCGGGGAAGCACCCGTGCCTCCCCCAGGCCGACGGTCCATGAGGACTGTTGCTCAATCAAATGACATTAAGGTTAACTGGATGAACCTCAAGGCACTTACCTCCGCCCTGCTGATCGCAGGGCTGGCCGCTCCTTCCGCATTCGCCGCCGACACGGGCACGATCAACTTCACGGGTTCGATCGTCAACGTCACCTGCTCGATCAGCGGCGGTACCCCGAATACGGACGATCCCAACTTCACGGTCAACATCGGTCCGGTCAACGCGGCGGACTTCTCCGGTATTGGCGACTACGCCGGCACCACGGGCTTCCGTATCTACGTGGGTAAGAGCGGCGAAACCACCTGCACCGACGGCACCAAGGTGTGGGCGCAGTTCGTACCGGGCCCGACGGTCGATCCGTCGACCGGTGGCCTGATCACGACGGGTGGCGCGACCGGCGTGCAACTGCGTCTCTTCAACCGTGATGGCGTGGCGATCGACGCTTGGAGCGACGATCAGAACGTGGTCAAGGAAACCGTCGCGAACAACCAGGCGGTCCTTGCGCACGCCGTGGCGTACCAGCAGACCGGCAACGTCGCGGCAGGCGCGGCGAACAGCTCGGTGGTGTACTCGGTGCGCTTCGAGCCCTAACCCGTAAAGGGATTCGACCGTCGGCGTCGCCGGCGGTCGTTCGCTCCACGAAGGAACGCTTCGACATGCCAGGAATTTCCCTTACGGCTCGCCGCCTCGGCTGCGCCGCGGCCGTGGTCGCCTACGCCACCGGCGGCACCACGCAGGCCAGCGTAGTCATGAACTCGACCCGCTATGTCTATTCGTTTATCCCCCTGCACACCATGGGTTCGGAGCGTCTCTACCGCGATGCCCAGCGCTTCGACGGGGCGCTGGTGCGGCGTCTGAACGACGCCAAGGTCTCTGCGGTTGCGGTGGACGTCGAAGCCCTCGTGCGCCGTGATGGCCTGGCGGTGGACGTGAGCGTTTCCGACCGGGAAGGGCGGAAACGCAGCTTCATACTCCCCGAGCGCGAGGTGCTGGCCGCCGATCAGCCCGACGCGGACGCGGCCGTTTCAGCGGCGACGCATCGCCTCGTGATACTGCCTTCGCGCGTCATCGTGGATCGGTCCACGGGTGTCACCCACGGCGTCCTGCACTGGCGGTTGGAGCCTACCGACACGGATGCGTCGCCGGTGGCGGTGGGCTTGATTCGCTACACCGCCGATGCGCGCGGCTTTCCCGCGCCGCGCATGGCGCGCGAACTGGTGCTGAAGCTGCATGCGCTCGGCATGCGCTGACACTCAGTAGTCCGCTTCCAGCGTGCGGAACGGTTTCGCAAGCCTGACGCCGTCTGCGTCCCAATCATGCAGCGCCCTGCCGTCTACCGTTACCCGCGACGGGCGCGCGCGGTCGGGCCAGTACACGCGCACTGGCGTCCCGGGACGAATGCCGTCGCCGAGCGTAACGGTGAAACGCTTGCCGTCCCGTCGCGCCGTCATGCTCAGGGAACCGTAGGCCACCGGAAGGCGGGTGACCGACAACCCTTCGCCAGCGACCCAGGATGCGGGCGCGCCGGGAAGTAGATACAGCCCGTCGTCGGCCTCGCGCATCAGCATGCCGAAGATCGTTCGCGCGTATTCCGAACCGATCCACGTATGCGGCATGTCGCCCAAATAGCCGGGATGCCGCAGGCGCGAATGAACCACTTCCGCCCACATGTTCCATTCGGGTGGCCGACGATCGCGAACGACATCCGCGAGAAGCTCGGCCGCATCGTTCGGTCGGTTCAGATAGACGTAGGTCAATACGTTGCGCAGCTCGTACGGCGTATACGCGTACAGGGCGTCCGGTGCATCGCGCTTGCGCACGTCCGCAAGATAGCGGTCGAAGGTCCGCACGAGCGCATCGTGCGGAAGGATGTCCATCTGGCCGGCGGGATCGAGGGCGATGGAAACGCTGGTGGGGTCTCCGTCGCCCAGATCGGCGGCCGCGGGAATGGTGTCGGTGCCCTTCCAGGCCATGGTGGTGACGATCGACTGGCGCATCGATTCGCGCAGCGCCGCGTATTGCTCGCGCGCATACGTCGCAAGCGCCTCGTCGCCCCATTGCTCCGCGAGCCATGCACCGTCGTGCCACCCCTTCAACGCCCAGTAATCGTCCCAGTAGCTGTGCGTAGGGCTGGAATAGCCTTCGTGGCTGATCGAGGGTGCGATGATGCCGTGGAAGCGCTCGGGGACGGGCAGGTGCGAGAGGTAACCCGGCACCATCGTGCGCTCGCGCAGCTCCTGCATGAAATGCATCGCGGCACGGACCTTGGGGAGGTAATCCTTCACGCTGGCGGGGCCGCCACCGAAGCGCGCCACATCGGCCACGAGGTTGATGAATTCGCCTTGGCTGTCGTACTCGATGTCGGAGCCGAAACCGCGGTTGACGCTGCCATCGGCGTTGAGGATCGGCGACACCAGTCCGTTCTCGTGCACGGCGTGGGACGCGTACCAGTCGAGGTAATCGCGCGCGGTTTTTACTTCGCCCATGCGCAGCAGAATCGACGCGGTCGCTGCACCGTCGCGAATGAACGAGCGGTTGTAGTTGCGCGGACCCGCCTGCATCGCATGGCCCGTCTGGTTCACCAGCATGTACGCCGCCTGCGAACGCAGGATGTCCACGAGCGTGTGATCCGGCAGGGAGATGCCGACGCCGCCCAGTCGCTTTTGCCAAGCCGCCGACACGCGATCGGCCAGTGCGTCATAGCCGTCGGCGGTGAAGGCGGCCCGGTCGATCGGTGGCGGTTCCGGCAGACGACCCTGTGCATCCGCGGGCGCGTTGCCCAAGGGGAATGCCACGACGACGTCGCGTTGTTCGCCGGGTGCGAGGCGTACCCGATAGCCCAATGCGCCGGCGGCGAGACCATCGTCGTCGTGTGCGTCGCGCGCGGCTGGCAACTGCGCTGCAGCCACATTGCCGGTGATTTCGGTCTCCCCATGCGCGCCGAATGGCGCAGCGCCCGCGGCGTCGACGGGGGTCAGCGACGACAGCAGCGTGCGCCCGTTCACCCGCACATCGGTATCCGTCCGATCACCGCCAATGGCGATGTCGTGAATAGGCGAGGCGCCACCGTTCTGCCACGGCGGATTGACCTGGATGGGACGAACGACCAGCGTCAGCGTGCCTTGGATGGTCGTGCTGCCGGTGTTGCGCAGGCGATGTCGCAAGAGCACCACCGGCTGGCCTTCGCCTTGAACTGCCACGGCCTCGCTGCGTATCGACAGACCGGGTTGGGCGGTCCAGCTCACCGAGGGCATGGGTTTCCAGCCGTCGCGCAGGGCGTGAGTGCGTTGCGCGCCGTCCGATACGGTGGCGTGGCCGGACGCGTCGCGCCAGATGGCCTGCACCTGCGGTCCGCCCTTGAACGGTTCGAGGTTGCCGTATTCGTCGAAGATCGCTTTCTGCAAGCCGGCCGGTACGCCCACGGCGGTCCAGTACACCTGCTGCATGTGCAGCGACGACGGAAACAGTTCGGCGTGCGCGCGGGAAGCGGCGACCTGATAGCGCTTCATCGGCGTCATGACCCGCGATGGCCCGAGGAAACGCAACCGTGCGATCCGCGGGGGCGCGCCATCCTTCGTGCCGACGACGAGGCGCAGCGCGGACACGTCGCTCGCCTCGCGTGCGGCGAGGTAGGAACTGTCGCCAAGGCTGCCAGGATCGCTGGCGAGGGTGCGCCAGTGGCCCTTCGCGTCACGTGCTTCCAGGGTCGCGCCGTCGCGTGGACCGTCCCAGCGCACTTCGAGCCCGGCGATCGACAGCGGGCGGGGCAGGGCGATGTCGAGCTGTCGCGCGTCATGTGGCCCTTTACCGACGACGTCGCGCGCTGCGCCGTCCGCCCACAACGAGGCGCCATCGTCCTTGCCGTCCAGGCCGGCGATCCGCGGCGCCTGTGTCGCGGCGAACGGCTCGAACTCGAAAACCGAGACGCCCCAGTCGGCCGTGCGGTCCGGCGCCGCAAGACGCACATAGCGTGCGTCGGTGGCCGGAAAGACGAGGTACTCCGTCCCGCCCGGCGAATCGGTCACGCGATAGACCGGGTGAAAATCCTTGCCATCCACCGAGACCTGGATCGTATAGGCGGCGGCGAACCCGCTGTCCCAGTGGACGCGCGCGCCGCCGATCCGGGTGACCTTGCCGAGGTCGACCTGCAACCAGTGCCCGGGGCTGAAAGCGCCGCCCCAACGCGTGGTCTCGTCGCCGTCGATGGCATGCTCCGGTGCCAGCGCAGGCACCTGTTGCGACGAACTGCTGGCCTTCCAGGCGCTGCGCGGTGGGAGGCCGTCCGCGGCAGATGCCGAGGTAGCCATGGCGGCAAGGGAGAAAACGAGGGTCAGGCGTGCGCAGCGCGCAGGAGCAGGCATGGACATGGAGCGACCTCCTGGGGAGGTCGTCTAGCCTAGGCACGTAACGCGATGTAACCAACCCTTCGGCGGTAGAATTCGCCCTTCCGCGGGCAATGAAGTACCTCACCATGCGCAATCCACTGCAGGAACAGCTTCTGAAGGCGGGGCTGGTCAAGAAGGACAAGGCGGCCAAGATCGTGCGCGACCAGGCGAAGCAGCGCCAGGGCAAGGCGCCCGCGGCGCCCGCCGAGGACCAGGTGGACGCCCGTCGCCTGCAGGCCGAGCGCGCCGAACGCGATCGTGCCCTTGCCGCCGAACGCAACGCCGAGGCGCGGGCGAGGGAAATCCGCGCGCAGGTACGGCAGATCGTGGAGACCACGCGCGTGAAGCGCGAGGGCGATCTTCCCTACCGTTTTCCGGACGGCGACAAGATCGCCAGCGTGTTCGTCAACGAAAGCCTGCGTGCGCAGCTTGCGTCGGGGGCGCTGGTGGTCGCGCGCCTCGGCGACGGTTACGAGCTGATTCCGCGTGGTCCCGCGGACAAGATTCACGCCCGGTCGCCGGAAACGATCGTGCTGGATCACGGTCGCAAGGAAGGCGCCGCCGCGCCGTCCGAGGAAGAAGTGGACGACTACTACAAGCAGTTTGTCGTGCCCGACGACCTCATCTGGTAAGAGCGCAGCCCATGACCGTTCTCGTCACCGGCAGTGCGGGACACCTCGGCGAGGCGCTGGTTCGGCGGCTGCGCGCGCAGGGGCGCACGGTGCGCGGCATGGACATCAAGGCTTCCGCTTATACCGACGTCGTGGGCTCGATCGCCGACGAAGGTTTCGTGCGTGACGCGATGTCCGGTGTCACGGAGGTGATCCACAGCGCCACGCTGCACAAGCCGCACATCGCCACGCATGCCAAGCGGGCCTTCGTGGATACCAATGTCGGTGGCACGACGACATTGCTCGAAGCGGCCGTGGCGCACGGTGTACGTGCGTTCGTGTTCACCAGCACCACGAGCGCCTTCGGTGCGGCGCTGTCGCCGGCACCGGGCGAACCGGCCGCGTGGATCGACGAAGACGTGATGCCCGTGCCGAAGAACATCTACGGCGCGACCAAGATAGCCGCCGAAGGTCTGTGCGAGTGCGTGGCGCGCCAGGACCGGTTGCCCGTGCTCGTGCTGCGCACGTCGCGGTTCTTTCCGGAAGACGACGACAATGCACGTGTCCGCGCCGAATACGACAGCGTGAACATGCAGGCCAACGAGCTGCTGTATCGCCGTGCCGACCTCGACGACGTCGTGGAGGCTCACGTGCTCGCGCTGGAGCGCGCGCCGGCCCTGGGCTTCGGGCGATACATCGTTTCCGCCACCACGCCGTTCTCACGCGATGACGTCATCGCGTTGCGCGAGGATGCAACGTCCGTCGTACGCCGGCTGTTTCCGGACGTGGATGCGCTGTACGCCGAGCGCGGTTGGAAGCTGCTGCCGTCGCTGGACCGCGTCTACGACAGCCGTCGTGCCACGCGCGATCTCGGCTGGCGACCGAAGCGCGATTTCGCCTTCGTGCTCGACTGTCTGCGCCGCGGTGAGGATTTCCGCAGCGACATGGCGCGTGCCATCGGGGTGAAGGGCTACCACGACGCGGTCTTCGAGCACGGTCCCTATCCCGTCCTGCCGTAACGCGACGTGCGTCGTCAGGCGAGCTGCTTTCGCTCGTGACGCAACAACCAGTCCTTGCGCCACAGGCCGCCACCGTAGCCGGTCAGCGAGCCGTCCGACCCGATCACCCGATGGCAGGGAATGACGATGGCGATCTGGTTCGCGCCGTTGGCCCGGGCGACGGCGCGCGTGGCCGTGGGGCGACCTGCCGCCACGGCGATCTCCGCGTAGCTGCGTGTCGTCCCCGGCGGTATCGCCATCAATGCGTCCCAGACGGTGCGGGTGAACGGTGAACCGTGCGTGGCCAGGGGCGTGTCGAACGTCGCGCGTTCGCCCGAGAAATAGGCGTGCAACTCCGCTTCGATGCGCTCGATGATCGGCGTGCGACCGAACGTGATGGCCGATCGCGTGGCCTGGCGCAAGCGCTTGAGTTCGGTGGGCAGGGCCGTGCGGTCGAAGAATTCCAGCAGGTGCAGTGCGTGATCGTCGGCCACCGCGAGCATGCTGCCGATGGGCGTTTCGATCCATTCCGCTTTCAGCCACTCGCGGCCGCGCAGTTCCATGGGGCAGTCGCCGAGTAGCCGCCCGATCGCGTCGCGAAAGCCGCTGCCGGAGTCGTAGCCGGCCGCCTGCTGGGCATCGATCACGCTGGCGCCTGCCGCCAGGCGGTCCATGCCGCGGGCGGTGCGGCGCAGTCGCGCCATGTCCAGAAAGGTCAGGCCGAGGTCGCGTTTGAACGCGCGGCGGACCGTGGAAGGATCGTAGCCCAGCCGGACCAGATCGTCCTCCGACCAGGCGCGCCCGGGCTCGTCCTCCAGCAGACGAAGCAACGCCGAGACCATGGGTTCGCGCTGCCCGATGGGATCGAGCGGCCGGCAGCGCACGCAGGGGCGAAATCCCGCCTCGAAGCAGCCAGCCACCGAATCGAAGAAACGCGTGTTCTCGAACTTCGGCTTGCGGGCGGGGCAGGTCAGCCGGCAGAACACGCCGGTGCTGGTCACCCCGACGAAGGCATGGCCGTCGTAGGCAGGATCGCGGTCCAGCAGCGCCCGATAGAGGGTCTCGTGGTCGGGGAGGTCGAAGAGCATGGGCGCGACGATACGCCGGATGGGGCGCCTTCACCGCCGACGATCGGGCGGCTATTTCGAGGGCGTCGATTCCGAGGGAACCGTCACGGCGGTTCCCTCGGAAGACCGGGCGTCAGACCTTGGCGCGGTCCGTCTCGAGCGCCTTGTTGATGCGCAGCGCGATCAGCGTGCAGGCCACGCCGGAGAGCAGATAGGCGCTGACTGCGACCAGGCCGAAGCGCGTGGACAGGCCCAGCGCCACCAGCGGCGCGAACGCGGCGCCGAACAGCCAGGCGAAGTCGGAGGTCAGAGCCGCGCCGGTGTAGCGGAAGCGCTTGGCGAAATTCGCCGTGACCGTGCCCGCCGCCTGCCCGTAGGAGAGACCGAGCAGGGCGAAGCCGATGATCAGGAAGGCATCCTGCGCGATCTTGCCGCCGCCCAGCAGCCACGGCGAGGCGATGGCGAACAGGCCGATCAGCACGGCCATGGTGCCCAGCGTATTGCGGCGACCGATCTTGTCGGCGATGACGCCCGAGGCCACGGTGGCGAGGATCGCCACGAACGCGCCCACGATCTGCACGATCAGGACGTTGTTGATGTCCTGCGAACGGCTGAGCGAGATCCACGACAGCGGGAAGATCGTCACGATGTGGAACAGCGCATAGCTGGCCAGCGCGGCGAAGGCGCCGATGAACAGGTTGTAGCCCTGGGCGCGCACCATTTCGATGATGCCGATGGGCTCCAACTGGCGCTCTTCCAGCAACTGCGTGTATTCCTCGGTCACGACCAGGCGCAGGCGGGCGAACAGGGCCACGACGTTGATCGCGAAGGCCACGAAGAACGGATAGCGCCAGCCCCAGCCCAGGAAATCCTCGCGCGAGAGCTGGGTGTTCAGGAACAGGAACAGCGATGCCGCAATGAGGAACCCGGTCGGCGCACCGAGCTGACCGAGCATGGCGTACCAGCCACGACGGCCCTTCGGCGCGTTCAGCGACAGCAGGGAGGGCAGGCCATCCCACGAGCCGCCAAGCGCAATGCCCTGCAAGAACCGCAGCACGCCCAGGATCACGATCACGGTGTAGCCGTTGGACGTATTGGCCGGCAGGAACGCGATGCAGACCGTGGACGTACCGAGCAGGAACAGGGCCGCCGTGAGCTTGGTGCTGCGGCTCCAGGTGCGCTGGATGCCCATGAACAGCGTCGTGCCGATCGGCCGGGCGATGAAGGCGAGCGAGAAGATCGCAAACGCCAGCAGGATGCCGTCGAGCTGGCTCAGGAACGGGAAGAACACCGCCGGGAACACCAGAACGGAGGCGATGCCGTAGGTGAAGAAGTCGAAATACTCCGAAGCGCGGCCAATGACCACGCCGACGGCGATTTCGCCCGGGGCGACCGGCGCATGGCTAGTCTGGTGCTGGCGGCGGACATCGTGTTCCGCGCCTTCGGCAGCATTGTGATGGGCGTGTGAAATGCTCGACATCGTATTCGGCCCGCTCGGGGAGGTGGATGGCAGGATAGCGAAGGATCGCACTAACCCGCTTGGAGGACCATGGGACAAAGTGTCCTATGGCCCGCGCACGCGGATCGGCGTATTTTTTCGTGTCCCCACGGTTAAACCCATCATGCGAATGTCCATGAAGATGTTGCGCGGATTGCTGATCCCCGCCCTGGCCCTGATCCTTTCGGGCTGCGACGCCGTGCTGCTTTCGCCCTCGGGCGATATCGCCCGGCAGCAGCGCGACCTGATCATCATTTCCGTGGTCCTGATGCTGATCATCATCGTCCCGGTGATCGTGATGATCCTGACCTTCGCCTGGAAGTACCGGGAGTCGAACAAGGCCGCCCATGCCGAGTACGCCCCGGACTGGAACCATTCCACGGTGCTGGAACTGCTGATCTGGTCGGCCCCGTTGCTGATCATCATTGCGCTCGGCGCGGTGACCTGGACCAGCACCCACAAGCTGGACCCGTACCGCCCTGTGGAGCAGATCGACCAGGCCCGCGCGCTCAAGCCCGGCACCAAGCCCCTGGTGGTGGAAGTCGTGGCGCTCGACTGGAAATGGCTGTTCCTCTATCCCGAACAGGGCATCGCGACGGTGAACGAAATGGCCGCGCCGGTGGACCGCCCGATCGAATTCCACATCACGGCGTCAACGGTCATGAACGCGTTCTTCGTTCCCTCCCTGGCGGGCATGATCTATGCCATGCCGGGCATGGAGACGCAGCTCAACGCGGTCATGAACAAGACCGGCGATTTCGAGGGCCTTTCCGCGAACTACAGCGGCGCCGGCTTCTCGGACATGCGCTTCCGCTTCCATAGCCTGTCCGACGCCGATTTCGACGCCTGGGTGGCGAAGGCCAAAGCCAGCCCCGAGCCGCTCAGCCGCGAGGACTACCTGAAGCTCGAACAGCCGAGCGAGAAGGAGCCCGTGCACTACTACGGCAGCGTGGCGCCGGGTCTGTACAACGCGATCCTCAACCGCTGTGTCGAAGCCAACCGCATGTGCACCAGCGACATGATGGCGCTCGACGCGCAGGGCGGGCAGGGCATCGTGGGTACCTACAACGTGACCTCGCTTGACGCCGCGACCCGAGCCCGCATTGGCCTGGCCGACAACGGCCAGCGCTACGTCGGCGCGCTTTGCGTCGGCAACAGCGCCGCCGGTCAGCCCATGACGCCTGCCGGACGCCCGCTGTGAGCGCGGCTGCCTTTCAAGAATTCACGCCTTGCCGAGCCCGGTAATGAACATGCCCGATCTACAGACACTGATCTTCGGACGCCTCTCGCTCGAGGCGATTCCGTACCACGAGCCGATCCTCGTCGGCACCTTCATCGCGGTCGCGCTCGGGGGCGTCGCGCTGCTGGCGCTCATCACGAAGCACAAGCTTTGGGGTTACCTCTGGCACGAGTGGTTCACCAGCATCGATCACAAGAAGATCGGCATCATGTACATGGTGCTCGGCATCGTGATGCTGCTGCGCGGTTTCTCCGACGCGCTGATGATGCGTGCGCAGCAGGCCATCGCGTTCAACGGCAATCCGGGCTTCCTGCCACCGCACCACTACGACCAGGTCTTCACCGCCCACGGCGTGATCATGATCTTCTTCGTGGCGATGCCGCTGGTCACCGGCCTCATGAACTACGTGGTGCCGCTGCAGATCGGCGCGCGCGACGTGGCGTTCCCGTTCCTCAACAACTTCAGCTTCTGGATGACCGTGGCGGGCGCGATGCTGGTCATGGCGTCGCTGTTCGTCGGTGAGTTCGCTCGCACCGGCTGGCTCGCCTATCCGCCGCTGTCGGGGCTGGCGCAGAGTCCGGACGTCGGTGTCGACTACTACTTATGGTCGCTACAGATAGCGGGCGTAGGAACCACGCTGTCCGGCATCAACCTGATCGCGACCATCGTCAAGATGCGCGCGCCGGGCATGTCGATGATGAAGATGCCCATCTTCACCTGGACCTCGCTGTGCACGAACGTGCTCATCGTCGCGGCGTTCCCTGTGCTGGCGGCCACGCTGGTGCTCCTCTCGCTCGACCGTTACGCCGGCACCAACTTCTTCACGAACGACTTCGGCGGCAACGCCATGATGTACGTGAACCTGATCTGGATCTGGGGCCACCCCGAGGTCTACATCCTGGTGCTGCCGGTGTTCGGCGTGTTCTCCGAGGTGACCTCCACCTTCAGCCGCAAGCGCCTGTTCGGCTATGCGTCGATGGTGTACGCCACGGTGGTCATCACCGTGCTGTCGTACCTCGTGTGGCTGCATCACTTCTTCACCATGGGTTCGGGAGCGAGCGTCAATTCGTTCTTCGGCATCACCACGATGATCATCTCGATCCCGACGGGCGCGAAGATCTTCAACTGGCTGTTCACCATGTACCGCGGACGCATCAAGTTCGAGGTGCCGATGCTGTGGACGGTCGGCTTCATGGTCACCTTCGTCATCGGCGGCATGACCGGCGTGATGCTCGCGGTGCCGCCTGCCGACTTCCTGCTGCACAACAGTCTGTTCCTGATCGCGCACTTCCATAATGTGATCATCGGCGGCGTGATCTTCGGCCTGTTCGCCGGCATCAACTACTGGTTCCCCAAGGCCTTCGGTTACAAGCTCGATCCGTTCTGGGGCAAGTGCTCGTTCTGGTTCTGGCTGGTGGGCTTCTGGGTCGCCTTCATGCCGCTGTACGTGCTCGGCTTCATGGGCGTTACCCGCCGCATGAACCACTTCGAGGATCCGTCGCTGCAGATCTGGTTCCAGATCGCCGCGTTCGGTGCCGTCCTCATCGCCCTCGGCATCGGCTCGTTCCTCATGCAGCTGTGGGTGAGCTACAAGCGCCGCGACGAACTGCGCGACGTGACCGGCGATCCGTGGCACGGCCGCACGCTGGAATGGTCCACGTCGTCGCCGCCGCCGGAATACAACTTCGCATTCACCCCGGTCATCCATGACATGGATGCCTGGTGGGACATGAAGGAGCGCAACGCCGGCCGTCGTCTCGAAGGCTACCTGCCGATCCACATGCCGAAGAACACCAGTGCAGGCGTCATCATCGCGGGCATCGCCTTCGTGTTCGGCTTCGCGATGATCTGGCACATGTTCCTGATTGCCGGTGTCTCGTTCGTGGCAATGATCGCCGCAGCGATCGTCCACACCTTCAACTACAAGCGCGACTACCACATCCCCGCCGACGTCGTGGCCCGGACCGAGGCCGCCCGCACGGAAGAGCTTGCCGCCCATGTCTGATATGCACGCCACGCCTTCCGCGGCCATTGCGGAACAGGACGCTCAGTTCTGGATGAAGGAAGAGCACCATCCCGCGAACGGGACGTTGCTCGGGTTCTGGATCTACCTGATGAGCGACTGCCTCATCTTCGCCTGCCTGTTCGCCACCTATGGCGTGCTGGGGCGGAGCTACGCAGGCGGCCCGTCGGGTGCCGATCTGTTCGAGCTGCCCTTGGTGGCGGTCAACACCGCGATGCTGCTGCTGTCCTCGATCACGTATGGCTTCGCCATGATCGAGATGCAGAAGAACCGCCGCGGCACGATGATGGCCTGGCTCATCGTCACCGGCCTGTTCGGTGCCGCGTTCCTCGGCATCGAGATGTACGAGTTCGCGCATCTCATCCATGAGGGTGCGGGTCCGCAGCGCAGCGCGTTCCTCTCGTCGTTCTTCACGCTGGTCGGCACGCACGGCCTGCACGTGACCTTCGGCATCATCTGGCTCATCACCCTGCTGTTCCAGGTCGGGCGCTTTGGCCTTACGCCCGCGAACAAGCGTCGCATCATGTGCCTGTCCATGTTCTGGCACTTCCTCGACGTGGTCTGGATCGGCGTCTTCACCTTCGTTTACCTGATGGGAGTGCTGCCGTGAGCGCGCACATCGAATCGCACGATCACCACGACGACCACCACGACGACGGCATCCCTCACATCAGCCTCAAGGGCTACATGACGGGGTTCTTCCTCGCGGTGGTGCTCACCGCGATCCCGTTCTGGCTGGTGATGGGCAAGGTCATCCCGAACTCGCAGACGCTGGCGGTGGTGATCCTCACCTTCGCCGCGATCCAGATCGTGGTGCACATGATCTACTTCCTGCACATGGACACGAAGTCCGAGGGTGGCTGGAACATGCTGGCGCTGATCTTCACGCTGGTGCTGGTGGTCATTACCTTGTCCGGTTCCATCTGGGTCATGTTCCACCTCAACTCGAACATGATGCCCGGCATGTCCCACAGCATGTCCGAGCAACAGGCGAAGAGCCTGCCTTGAGCCCGGACCGCGACCACGCCGAGACGAAGACGCCGCGCCCGCGCGGCGTCTTCGTTCTTGGGTTGCTCGCCTTGCTTGGCGTGGGCCTGTTCGCGCTGTTCGTGGCGCTCGGTACCTGGCAGGTACATCGGCGTGCGTGGAAGCACGACCTGATAGCGCGAGTGGATGCACGCGTCCATGCGCAACCGGTGGATGCGCCGAGCCGCGGTCAATGGCCCCAGGTCAGCGCTGCCGGCGATGAGTACCGACGTGTCCGTCTGGTCGGCACGTTCCTTACGGAAAAAAGCGTGCGGGTCCGCGCCAGCACCGAGCTTGGCATGGGCTCGTGGCTGCTCACACCGCTGCGTCTTCGTAATGGCGACATCGTGCTGGTGAACCGCGGCTTCGTCTCGACGACCTGGTGCGAGGGCAAGGCCACCTGCATCCCCGGGCCGTCGGGTGAGGCGTCGGTCAGCGGCCTGCTGCGTATCAGCGAGCCCAAGGGTGCCTTCCTGCAGGACAACCAACCGGGGCAGGATCGCTGGTACTCGCGCGACGTCGCGGCCATCGCGGCAGCGAAGGGCCTGGCGCCGGAGCGCGTCGCACCGTACTTCGTCGATGCCGACGCCGCGTCGTCGCCCGGCCGTGGCGAGGGCAACGATGGCCCCGTGGGCGGCCTTACGGTGATCGCCTTCCCGGACAATCATCTGATGTACGCCATCACCTGGTACGGCTTGGCGTTGTTGACGCTGATCGGCGCCGGGATCGTCTGGCGGGACGAGCGGCGCCGGCACGCCTCCCCGAATCGCTAGTCCCACGCCATTTCAATTTCGGCGGGCTCGAACGTCTTCTAGGGCATGCAGCCCCGCTATCCCCAGCATTCGACCTTCGACGATCTGCCGCTCGGATGGGCTTCGTCCCCTCGCACACGCGGCCCCCTGGCCCTCGTGCTCGACCACGCTCGACGGCGTGCCGCCCTGCGCCGCCAGCGGCCGATGCCCGAGCGACGGCTGACCTATCTGTTTCGTACGCTGGCGGCGTTTCGGCGTCAGGCGCGTTGGCTTGGTCTGGTGGGCGCGTCACGCGCCATGCGCGCCGCGGCGGAAACCAATCCGCGGGTCTACGAGCGCTGGCAGTCGCATTACATCTCCCGTTCGTTCGATCTCGTTGCCCGCGCGCGGCTCATCGAGGCGCACTATCGCTTCGTGGCCCGCGAGTTTCCCGAGCGCTTGAGCCGCCGTCTGCTCAAGGGGCACGACGTCCGTCTCGCAACGCTGCCGCTCGGCGACGGCGACATGGCCTACCTGCACGCCCGTGCACCCGAGCACGAATGCACGGGCGAAATGGGCCTGTATCTGCTGAACGGCGAGAAGGAAGTGATCTCGTCCTGCACGGTCACGTTCGGCGGCAGCGACGGGTTGCTGATCGGCGACATGCGCGGCTCCTGGGCCTACCTGGGGCGCGCGGCCATCACGCGTTTCAGCCGCGCGGCGGGTGGGCTGCGTCCGCGCGAGCTGTTGCTTGCGGTGGTGCGCGCCCTGGCAGCTTCGTATGGCATCGAGCGCGTGCGTGGCGTGGGACAGGCAGCGCATCCGCAGGATCGCCGCGCGGGGGTCACCGCTTCGTCGTACGACCGGTTCTGGCGTCGTCACGGCGGCGTGCTGGGCACAGACGGATGCTATGACCTGCCGAGAAAGGCGACGCCCAGCGATGGCTCCGCGCGCGATGCGTTCCGGCGCGACGCCTGCGAGGCGGTGCTGAAAGCGTTCGCCCGGACCGCCTGACGATCAGAAGTTGTAGGTACCCGTAAGCAGCACCACGCGGCCCTGGCGAATCGGTACGAAGGTCTCGTCGAAGTTGACGGCGTACAGCGTGCGCGCAAACAGGTTCTTGACCCCGAGCGTCACTCGCCAGTTGTTGCCGTAGCGGGAGACGTTCGTTTCCACGCTGGCCTGGCCGGGAATGCCGAAGTAGACGCCGTCCGCACTCGTGCGGCCGAGGCTGCGGCTGCGCGCCAGCACGCCCGCGGCGACACCCCACGGTTTCATCGAGCCGTCGCCGAATCGGTAGCTCGCCCAGACGGCTGCCTGATGCTTCGGCGAACCGGTGGCGCGGGTATCGTCATTGTTGTGGGTGCGCGCTTCGGTCAGGCTCGCCAGTACATCCAGCCCCGGTGCCACCTGCCCGGCGAACTCCACCTCGAGGCCGCGATTGGTCTGCCCCGGGCCCGGCGTGGCAAAGAAGGGTGGCTCGGGCGACACCAGATCGACGCTGTGATCGACGCGGATGCGATAGAGCGCTGCCGTGAGCCGTGCGCGCTGGTCGAACAGATCGAACTTGCCGCCCACTTCGATCTGCCGCGAGGTCGCGACGGGCAACGGCTGGCCATCCTTGCCCAGCAGGGGATCGGGTTGGAAGCCAGTCGACGAGTCCGCGTAGAGCGAGATCTCCGGCGACACCTTGTAGACCACGCCAAGCTTCGGAATCCAGCGCGCTTCGCGCACGCGTCGCGGCGAGCCGTCTTCCCAGCGCGTGTCCAGCTGGTAACGCGTTCGGCGCACTGCGGCCAACACGTTCCAACGGTCGCCGATGGCGATCTGGTCCTGCAGATACAGACCGGCGTTGGTCTGCCACGAGCCACCCAGGTTCTGCACCGTGGTGCTCGCGGGTACTGCCAGCAGGGACACCTTGGGTTCACTGTCGTCACCCCTGCGCAGACCGAAGGCCAACGGCCGCGTGACGATGACGGCGTCGCGATCGAGGTCGGCGGTCTGGGAACTGGCCTCCACGATGCTGCCACTGCCGCCGTCGCCCGCATGGGTGCGCGCAAGGTCCAGACCCACCAACACGGCATGCGTGACGTTGCCATGGTGAAAGCTGGTGCTGAGATCGTTCTGCCAGGTCCAGTAGTTGCCCGAGTAGCGGAAGGTGCGGGCCACGGCATCCAGCGCGCCCGGAAAAGCACCCGCGATGAAGGACTGGCTGCGTCCGTCACTGCGCTGGCGCACGTACTGGCCCTGACTATGGAAGGTCCAGTCGTTGACGAAATCGTGGTCCAGCTCGAACACCGCGCGTGTCGTGCGGAACGTGGAAATGTCCGATCCGCCGCCCAGCGACGTGCCCGGGCGCAAGGCGGTAGATACGCCGGGACCAAGCAGCACGCTGTGCTCCGGTCCCGGCACGCGGTTGTCCACGTACTCCAGGCCGCCCATCACGTGAGTCCGATCGCCTTGCCACGCCAACGATGGAGCGAGATAGGCACCGCGACCGCCGCCGTCGCCTTGCGGGGTCTTCTCGCCACGTTGCCCGGCGGCCACCATGCGATAGGTCACGGCGCCATCTTTCGACGCGGTACCGGCAAGATCCACGCCGAGTCGTGCGCCGTCGTACTCGCCCAGCGAATAGGTGAGCGTACGCACGGTGTCCGCCTGCGGACGCTTCATCACCACATTGATCGATCCGCCAAAATTGTTGTTCTGCGACGCGTCGCCGAGGATCGCTTCCGGCCCGCGCAGCACTTCGACACGTTCGATGCCGATCAGCGGCGGCAGGTCTTCCGTGCGCGCGATGCCGTTGGGCATGCCGTCCGTCATGCCGTGTCCGGCGTCGAAGCCGCGGATCAGGAACAACGGCGAGCCGCCGTAGCCGTCCACGTATTGCACGCCCGCGACATAGCGAGCGACGTCACCGATATCCACCGCCTGCTGCGACTCGATCACCTCACGCGTGAGCACGGTGACCGACTGCGGGACATCGCTGAGGTGTGCCTCGCCGCGCGTCACGGTGCGTGTGGTGTCGGCCTTGAACGCGGTTTCCGATACGAGGCCCTGCACGTCTACCGTAGCGAGCGGGACGATGGTGGTGGGATCGAAGGCTTCGGCAGGGTCTGCGGGGGCGGGGGTAGCGTTGCCGGGCTTCTGCCGCTGGCGAACGACCACGGTTCGGGTGTCGTAGGACTCCCGCTCCAGGTCGGTGCCCTGCAGGAGTTCGTCGAGCGCCGCGTTCGGCGTCAGCAGGCCGCTGGCGCCACCCGAGCGCCAGTTCGCGATGGCGCCGGACGCCGTGAGTACCTGCACGTTGGTCTGCTTGCCCCAGGCCAGCAGCGCAGTGGCCAACGGCTGGGGAGCGATCGAAAACGGGATGGGTAGCGACGTGCCGCCGTCAGGGCTTTCGGGCTCCGCTGCTTCAGCGCTGCCGAGAGCGAGCACCAGCGCGAGTGCGCCGGTGAGTACGCGCCGGCGCCCGCGAAACATGTACGGCAAGACCTGCGGCCCCAAGTCGTTCTTTCAGTGTGGCCGGGCTCCCCGCGCCATCGTCGTCTGGCGTGCGAGTTCCAGCCGGTCGGGATAGGCGTGGACGCGAAGCGGAAATACCCGCGGCAACGCGGATACCCAGCTGTCGATGGTATCGACCTCCACCGTGCCCGTAAACGTCAGTTTGCCGAGGCCGGGGTCGGCCAGGCGGATCGGCCGTGCGCTGTAGCGGTTCACGTTGTCGATCACCGAGGACAGCGGCTCATTGACGAATTCGAGGCGATGGCCGCGCCACGCCGTAGCGGTCGCTGGATCGATGTCGAGGATGTGCATGGCCTGCGTCTCGGGATCGAACGAGACTTCGCGACCGGCACCCAACTCTATCGTGCCGGCATCCCCCTGTGCAGCGAGGGGCGACACGCGCACGCGGCCTTCCGTCACGGCCACGATCACGCGATCGCCCGTGCGCCGCACGTTGAACGCGGTGCCCAGGTCGCGGATACGCAGCGGCCCGGCATTGACGACGAACGGCCGCTCGGCGTGCGCCACGCGGAAGAACGCCTCGCCCGCTTCGAGGTCCACGGCGCGCTCGTCGCGGCCGTAGCGCGCCACCACCGACGTGGCCCCACCGAGTTCGATGCTGGAGCCGTCGGGCAGTTCGATGTCGCGGTGTGCGGCACGTTGACTGGCGTACTGGCGCGGTGCTTCCGTGGTGCTAGGCCGCAGCGTCAGGAACAGGCCCGCGCCAAGCGCCATGAGGGTCACCGCCGCGGCGGCACTCCACGCAAACCATGTGCGCCGCGGCCGGGCACTACGCGCCGGGCCGGCGGGAGCGAAGCGAGCGACGAAGGCGCGCCGGCTCGCGGCATCCATGGACGCTGCGGCCTCGGCCAGCGCGGACGCGCGCTCGAAGGCTTCGGCGTGGCGGACGTCGGCTTCCAGCCAGTCGCTCCATTCCAGCAGGGCGTGTTCCGGCAGGGCGGGATCGCGAAGGCGGACCCACCAGTCGGCGGCGGTGTGTTCGATCTGCCGGTCGAAAGGCAACGTCGTGGTCATTCAGGGCTCTCCGCGCGATCGCGGCGGTCACGGCAATGCGCCAGGGCATTGCCGACGTGGTAGCGCACCATGCGCTCGCTGAGGTTCATCTCAGCCGCAATGGCGCTGAAGTCGCGGCCGTCGATCACGTGCATGACGAAAGCGCGGCTGGTCTTGGGGGGCAGTTCGTCAAGCGCAAGGTGCAGATCCCGCCATTGTTCGAGCGCCGAGGCGTGTTGCTCCGGCATCGAGGTCGCGTGCCATGCATCGTCGTCCGGATCGGGTGGCGCCGCGGCACGCACGTTGCGCATGCGCAGGCGATCTACGGCCAGATTGGACGCGGCCCGAAACAGGAAGGCGCGGGGCGAGTCGATCACCGTGCTCTCTTTCAGCGAGAGCAGCTTGAGATAAACCTCCTGCGCCACCTCCTGCGCATCGGCATGCGAATTGAGCCGCGCTCGCAGGAAGGCGACGAGCGCCGCGTTGTGCTCGCGGAAGAGGGCGACCACCTGTGCGGCACGGGTGCCGTCGGGCGAAGCGCCTGCTTCGGTGGGATCCATGGGTTGCCTGACCGCGTTCATGGTGTCTGTAGCTGATGGTCGCACGGTGGGAAATCGACGCCCGTACGGGCAGGGACGAACGCCGATTTCCGCACCGGCGAACCCCTTAGACGTCTCAGCGACGGAAAATTGAAATGGCCGCCGACGATTTCCTAAGGCCACGGTAGGGCAGAGGGACGACCCTTCCGCTACGATCGCCCGCATCCCTGGCCTCGACGTCCTCATGCTAGCTCCCGACGACCGTTCCCTGCGCCGCGAATTCGGCTGGTTCATGCTCATCGCCCTGGCCGTGCTTGCGGCGGGTATCGGCCTGCGCGACCCCTGGCCGCCCGACGAACCGCGCTTCGCCCTGGTCGCGCGCCAGATGCTCGAATCCGGCCAATGGCTGTTCCCTCACCGGGGCATGGAGCTGTATTCGGACAAGCCGCCGGTGCTGATGTGGACCGAAGCCTTCTGGATGTGGCTGACCGGTGGCTGGCGCGGCGCGTTCCTGCTGACCTCGCTGCTGTCCGGCCTGGGCACGCTGGCGCTCGTCTGGCATCTCGGTCGTCGCCTCTGGAATGCGCGCACGGGCATGGTGGCCGCCACCCTCGTGCTGGCGACCATGCAGTTCGTGGACGTGGTCAAGCACGCGCAGATCGACCCGCTGAACCTGTTCTGGATCACCCTGGCCAACACCGGCATCCTGCTGCATTGCCTGCGTGGGCCAAACTGGCGCATGTACTGGTTGGGCTGTTTCGCGGCCGGCCTCGGCGTCATTACCAAGGGCGTGGGCGTGATCGCCCTGCTGATGCTGCTGCCCTACGTGCTGCTGCGGGTACGCCAGTGGCCGGGCGTGACGGTCACGCGGGGCGACGGCTGGCGCTGGGCCGGCGGTGCGCTGGCTTTCCTGATCGCCATCGCGCTGTGGCTGGTGCCGATGCTGAGCGCCGCCTACGGGCTGCGGACGCCGGAATACCTGGCCTATGTGCATGACATCCTGTTCCGCCAGACCGCCGAGCGCTACGCGAACTCGTGGCAGCACGAGGAAAAACCATGGTTCTTCCTGCTGGTGATCCTGCGCCAGTGGATTCCCACCTGGCTGCTGATCCCCTTCCTGGTGCCGCGCTGGCGCGAAGCGTTGCGCCTGCGCGATCCGCGGGTATGGATGCCGCTGATCTGGTTCGTGCTGGTGCTCGTGTTCTTCTCCATTCCGCGCGGCAAGCGCGAGATCTACATCCTGCCCGCGCTGCCCATGCTGGCCCTGGCGATGGCGCCGTACGTGGTGGACTTGCTCAAGACACGCTGGCTGCCGCGTGCCAGCTTCTGGATCGGTGTGGCCTGTGCCGCGGTTTTCGCGGGCGCCGGCACCTGGGCCCTGACCAAGGCGCCTGCAGCGGCGCAGCGCATTGCCCAAGGCTACGAGCTGCCCGGCCACGGGGAGGCCCTGTGGTGGTGTGTGATCGCCGTGGGTGCGGGGTTCCTGCTGTCGGCGCTGGTGTTCCGGCCGCGCCGTGGTGTCGCCGCGCTGCTCGGCGGTATGGCGCTCGCGTGGATCATCTGGCCCCTGGGTACCTATCCGTTACTGGATGCGAACCAGTCCACGCGGCAACTGATGCAGGAGGCGGATGCCGCGGTCGGTCCGTCGGGGCAACTGGGTCTCGTGGCGTGGCGCGAAGAGCTGCTCTACCAGGCACGCCGCCCCGTGGCGGAATTCGGCTTTGCGCGCGATTCCGCCTTGCAGCTGCGCGCAGCCCGCGCCTGGCAGCACGACGATCCCGCCCATCGCTGGCTGCTCGTCAACGAGGAAGCCTTCGACGACTGCATCGTCAAGGACAACGTCGTGCCGCTGGGCATCGCCAATCGCACGCGCTTCGCACTGCTGCCGGCTGACGCTTCGAAACCGGACTGCGTGCCTTCCGCCACACCGCGGTAGGCTCGAGGCGTCGCGTCAGGAACCCTGGCGCGACGCCTGACTCCCGGCAGGCGCATCGGCCTTCGTTCGGCGCAGCATGCGCTCGTATTTCTTCTTCGTGCGCGACGCATTGTGCGAACGGCTCATGGAGCAATGGGGAATGATGTTCTTCTCGCCGAAGCCGTCGATCATGATCAGGCGCGGCCCGCCACGCGAGTCCTCGCCGTAGACGACGTTCCACGCGTGCAGGTCGGCCGCGATGGTGTTGTGCGAGAGGAGCCGTGCGTAGAACGCGTCCAGCTCCGCCTGGGTGTGCGCCGTAAAACCTTCCGCCTTGACCCAGTCGTGCAGCGTCGGCGCCAGCCGGCCATCCGGCGTGCGCACCTTCTCCACGATCTGCCCCAGGCCGATGTCGGTCATCTCGAGGCCTACCACGCGCGCGATCGGTGAGGTGGCGTAGCCGCCCACGTAGATGCCGGTGACGTATTCACGAAACTCGCGCACGAAGTCCTTGTACGGTCCGCTGCGCGCCATGCGGCGGTACCAGGGCGCCTTGTTCCAGCGTTCTTCGATGGATGCGCTGGCTATCACCTTGATCAGCAGGTTTTCGTCCTCCGGGTGCTGATACACCTCGCGGACGTGCCCGGTGGCGATCGGCGTGGCCTCGGCCAGTCTGAACATCGTGGTTCCTCGTGCGGCACCCGAAAGGTTGCCGCAAGTTGCCTAAAGGGCGACCAGTGTAAAGTCTTAGGGCTGTAACATGACGCCTTCCACGCGTGGCGGCCGCCGCGCCCCAGCCGGACCCGCATCGTGCGCAAGCTTACCTGGCGCTTCATTGTCGCCACCCTCGTGTTCCTGACGCTGTCGCGCGTCGGTCTCTCGCTCTGGCAGTGGACCCGTGTCCACGATGCCGGCGGCCTCTGGCCCATCCTTCTCGGCGGCTGGCGCATCGATCTTTCGCTGGTGGCGATGGTCGTGGCTTGGCCGGCCTTGCTCTCGCCCTGGCTGGGGCACCGCGCATGGCCCACGCGCATCGCGGCCTGGTGGTTGCGCTTCTGGTGGCTGGCGTTCGTCCTGCTGGAAGTGTCGACGCCGCAGTTCATCATCGAGTACGACACCCGACCCAATCGTCTCTGGTTCGAATACCTCACGAGCCCGAACGAAGTGTTGGCCATGCTCTGGCACGGCTACAAGCTCTCCGTCGGTGCCGGCCTGGTTGCAGTCGCCTTGCTCGGGTGGCTGGGCTTCCGCCTGTTGCCGACACGGCGCCCCGACGCGCGACCGATGCGCGGCTGGATGCGCCCGGTGGCGACGGTGCTGGCCTTCGTCGCGCTGTTCCTTGCCGGTCGCGGCACCTTGCAGCATCGTCCCTTGAATGCGTCGCAGGTCGCGTTCACCAACGACGCGATGGTCAACTCGCTGCCGTTGAACTCGCTCTACAACGTACTCAATGCGGCCATCGCACTCGGCAACGAGCGTTCGGCGTCGGCCGTGTACGGCAAGATGCCGGAAGACGAGATGCAGTCGATCGTCCGAGCGTCCGCCGGATTCGACGGCGCGCCGCTGGATCCGCAATACCCGAGCCTCCATCGCCAGCAGGCGACGCGGCAGGGCGACAAGCCGCTTAACCTCGTGATCATTCTGGAAGAAAGCCTCGGCGCGCAGTTCGTCGGCAGCCTCGGCGGGGCGGGTTACACGCCGGAACTCGACAAGCTGTCGAACGAAGGCTGGTGGCTGACGCGCACCTACGCCACCGGCACGCGCAGCGCGCGCGGCCTCGAAGCCGTCACGACCGGCTTCTTGCCGACGCCGGCCGAAGCGGTGCTGAAACTGCCGCGCAGCCAGCGCGATTTCTTCACCCTGGGCGCGCTGCTCGATATGTTCGGTTATCACACCCGCTTCCTCTACGGCGGCGAGGCGCATTTCGACAACATGCGCTCGTTCTTCTTCGGCAACGGCTTCAACGAAGTCGTCGATCGCGCCACGTTCAAGACCAAGCCGGCATTCGTCGGTTCGTGGGGCGCGTCGGACGAAGACATGTTCAACGAACTGCACCAGCGGCTGCTCGACGACGGCGACAAGCCGACCCTCACCGTGGCGTTCTCCGTTTCGAATCACACACCGTGGGAATACCCGGCGGGCCGCATCCAGCCGGAAGGCGATCCGGCCAGCAATGCCAACGCCGTGCGCTATGCCGACTGGTCCATCGGGCGCTTCTTCGAAAGGGCGAAGCAGTCGCCGTACTGGAACCACACGGTGTTCCTCATCGTGGCCGATCACGACGCGCGCGTGTTCGGTGCGAGTCTCGTGCCCGTGCGTCACTTCCATATCCCGGCGCTGATTCTCGGGGCTGGCGTGCCGGTGAAGAAGGACGACCACATCGTCAGCCAGGTCGACCTCGCGCCCACGCTGCTCTCGCTGATCGGCATCAGCAGCGAGCATCCGATGCTCGGTGCCGATCTTACGCAACGCTATCCCGACCGCGCGATCATGCAGTACGGCGACAACTACGGTTATCTGAAGGACGACACACTCATCGTGCTGCGTCCCAACCAGCCTGCCGCGCAGTATCACTACGCGGTAGAAGGCGAGAAGCTCGATTCGCAGCCGGTCGATCCGCAGTTGGAAAAGGTGGCGCTGGCGCACGCGCTGTGGCCGAGTTGGGCGTACGGCAAACAGCGCTACCGGCTGCCCCAGGCAGCGGACAAGTCGCCGAAGGACTGAAACGACGGCTTCGTGGGGGTCTCGCTAGCGACGCGGCGAGACCCACTTCCATCGACGTGCTCGACGACCCCTCGGTCGGACATCATCGCTACGCGACTCCGGCAAGCGTGGCCGCACCGCTTGTTTGCTCTAGGATTTCCGTTTTTTATCCGCATTGACTGGCGGTTGGGTGCGTGGCTACAAGGGATTGCGGTGCATCGACGACCGCACGAATCGACACGTAGCCAGGAGAACACGGAATGTCTCATCAAGCGGATGACAGCAACGCAAGCTGGAAAGAAGGTTGGCGGCAAGGTTGGAAAGACGGCTGGGCGGAAGGAAGGCAGGAAGGATTGGGGCAGGGGCGACACGTCGAATTGAAGGCGCCGATCATTACCGGTGCCGTCGACGGCTTCATTCCGTACGAGGAACTGCTCAATGGCCTCACCGTCAGCATGGACGTCGAAGGGTTCCTGGAAAACGAACTCGTCCGCATCTTCCTCCCGACGTATCCGCTACAGCCGGGCGAACTCGTCCTGAGTGCGCGGTTGATCGTGACGCGCGGAGCCATCGACTCGGGGTTCCTGGTCCACGGCTTCAACGAAGACGACGTGCGCCAATTCGCGGGCAGATCCATCGAAGTCTATTTCACGCGAATGACCTTGTTTCCCGTGCCCGAGTCACCCCGTTCGCGTTATCTGGTGGCCGCCCCGCCGGCGAGAATCGCCGGTCACGCAGGTCGCTAGTCCTACCGACGATATCTTCCGCACGGGCTTTCCCGTGCGGAAGATGCGCGCGAAAGGCTGGCGGCGTCACCACGGTTGCATTCGCCAGCCTTCGGCCGTCGGCGACAGCCGATCGGTGAGGTCGAGGCGGTCGAGGAATACCTCGTCGTGCGAGACCACGACCAGCGTGCCTTCATAGTGCTGCAGCATGGTCTCGAGCGCATCGAGCGACGCGATGTCGAGATGGTTCCCGGGCTCATCGAGCAGCAACAAGGGGGCCGGCGGTTCGGCGATCAGCGCGTGCAACAGGGCGCCCTTCAATCGCTCTCCGCCACTCAGCAAGCCCGTGGGCACCCATATCTTGTCGGCTTCCAGGCCGATCAGTGCGAGGCGCAGGCGCAAGCTGTCCTCGCTCGCTGATGTTGCGACGTCGCGCATCTGATCGATCAGCGGCAGCATGGGGTCGAGTGTCGACAGTCTCTGATCGAGCCACGCGGAACGCACGGATACATGGACTTCGCCGGACAGCGGTGCCAGCCGCCCCGCCAGCACCTGCATCAGCACCGACTTGCCGCTGCCGTTCGGCCCGGTGACGCCTAGTCGCTGACCGCCAGCGAGGACGAGGTCGATCTCGCGCGTGGCGCCGCGCACGAACGGCAGCACAACGTGTTCCAAAGTCGCCACTTTTTTTCGCGTCACGCGCTCGGCGGATGGCACGAGCAATGCGGGCGCTACGTTGTGCTCCACGCCGAGCGCCGCTTGTGAAACCTTGGCCGAGAGCGCTTCGCGTGAAGCGTCCTGCCGTTGACGCAACCGTCCGGCACTCGATTCGCTGCGGTTTTTCTGCCCACCGAGCAGGATGGGCGCCTGGTTGGCGTCGCTGGCCTCGTGTCGGCCCCGTGCCTGTCGCTTCGCCTGCCGTTCCATCTGCTCACGCAGCGCTCTTTCGCCGCGCCTGCGCTCGACCCGGCTCGCATCCAGCGTGCGCTGCGCGGCGTCCCGTTCGTTACGGCGCGTCTCGGCATAGAAGGCGAAGTTGCCACCGTAGCTGCGCAGTCCAGAGGGTGACAGCTCGACGATGCGCTGCATGTCGCCCAGCAGTTCGCGGTCGTGACTCACGACGAGCAGCCCACCGTGCCACGTCCGTAACCAGTGCCTAAGCGTGGCGCGCGACACGCCGTCGAGATGATTGCTGGGCTCGTCGAGGATCAGGTAATCCGCGTCGTTGAGGCGCGCGCCGAGCAATGCGACACGCATGGCCTCGCCACCACTCAATGCGCTCAGCCTTGCATGGATGTCGACGTGTTCGAGTGCTACCGAATTGAGGGCATCGCGCAAGCGATCGTGCATGTCCCAGCGATCGCCCACGGTATCGAAGTCGTTTGGATCGCTATTGCCCGATGCGATGCGATCCAACGCGGCGAGCACATGGCTCACTCCGGCCAGGGCCGCGACGGATTCGTCGGCGTCTTCGGTCACGCGCTGCGCAAGGTAGTGGATGCGCCCCTTACGGACGCAGCGGCCGAGGGAGGGTTCACGCTGCCCGGCCAGGATCTGTGCAAGCACACTTTTGCCGGTGCCGTTACGCCCTACGAGTCCGGTAGCGCGCTCGTCGAACGTCTCGTGGAGGTCAGCGAAGAGAGGGCGGCCGTCCGGCAGGATGCAGCTGACGCCGTCGAGCGTCAGAAAGGTCTTCGTCATGGGATGTTCCATTCATGCCAAGCGCTTCCCCAAGGAGGGGAAGATCGAGCTTGCCCCGAGGGGCAACGGCATTACTGGCGCATCGGACGAGGTTCCCGGCGAAGGATGGAGCGGCGATGGTATCGCGACGGCGACCGGTTGTGGGCGTGGTGCGCCCCGTCGTTCAGTCGGGGCGCACCACGCGGGCCACGGCTTCCGCCAACGCGGCCTGCGAATAGGGCTTCGCCAGACGCGGGAGCTCGATGTGCGGACCCGGCGGAAGATCGACGTAACCGGTGGCGAGGATCACGGGCAGGTCGGGATAGCGTTCACGCAATTGCGCCGCGAGTTGCATGCCGGTCATCTGAGGCATGGCGTGATCGGTAATGACGAGATCCACGCTTGCGCCTTCCAGCACCGACAAGGCTTCCCGTCCCGAACGCGCGGCGATCACGGTGTAGCCCAGGTCTTCTAGCATTTCGATCGTCGTGGCGCGAACGAGATCGTCATCGTCCACCGAAAGGATGCGCAACGTACGCGACGACGAGCGGCGTTCGAAGACCTGTTCCTCTGCCTCCACGACGTGCGCCGGTGCCTCCATCGCCTCCGGCGCTGCGGCGGGTAGCCAGATCTCGGCGGTGGTGCCTATGTCCTTCCGGCTGCGCAGCAGCAGTGCGCCGCCGAGCTGTTCGGCGAGGCCGAGCACCATCGACAGCCCAAGGCCGGTGCCCTTGCCGACGCCCTTGGTGGTGAAGAAGGGCTCCGCGGCGCGTTTGAGGGTGGTCTCGTCCATGCCCGAACCCGTGTCCGACAGCATGAGCCTGACGTAGTGACCGGGGCGCACCGGTCCATCGGCGTCCTGCACGCGGACCTCATCGGTAGCGATGGTGAGGGTGCCGACGCCGTCCATTGCGTCGCGTGCGTTTACTGCAAGGTTGAGCAGGGCGGTCTCGAGCTGGTTCGCATCCGCCTCCACGGCAGGCAAACCGGTAGCGAAGCGGGTTTCGATGACGATGGTGCCGCCGAGCGAACGTTGCATGAGATCCTTCATGCCTTCCACCAGCAGGCGGAGATCGACACGTTCGGTCTTCAGTTCCTGTCGGCGGGCGAAGGCCAGCATGCGCCGCGTCAGCGTCGCACCGCGCTCCGCGCCGGCCTGTGCATTGTCGAGCAAGCGCAGGAGCACCGGCTCGGCCGGCATGCGTTCGCGCAACAGTTCAAGGCTGCCATGGATGGCCATGAGCAGATTGTTGAAATCGTGCGCGACGCCGCCGGTAAGGTTGCCCAGCGCTTCCATCTTCTGGACCTGCATCAGCTTCTGCTCTGCCTGGCGGATCGCCTCCTCGCTGCGCTCCAGTGCCGCCGTGCGTTCGACGACCTTCGCTTCGAGTTCCTCCATGAACCGCCGCTCGCTCTCGCGCACGTCGGCTTCGGCACGGACACGGCGCATGTGCGCCCAGGATCGCTCCGACACTTCGCGCAGCAGTGCCAGTTCGCGCTCCTGCCATTGACGCGGCTCCCTGGCGTGAATCGCCATCAGCGCGGTGAGCTTTCCTTCCTCCCGCAGCGGCATGCACACGGTGGCGCCGACGCCAATGTCGAGAAAGGCCTTTGCTTCGTCGGGGGAAAGTTCGGCGCGACTGTCGTTGACCACCAGCGGCTCGCCGGCATGCAGGTTGCGCACGGCCAGCTGCCCGAAGTCGTTGAGGCTGTAGCGGCCGACGATGCTCTGCGAGTCTTCATCCGCCCAGTCGCCACGGATGGTAAAGCCGTCCTCGTCGGCGTCCATGTCGGCATAGGCGCAGATAGACACCCCGAGGTGTTCGCCGAGCATGCGCGTGGTCACCTTGAGGATCGTGTCGGCGTCCGCGTGCCGTGACGTTTCCTCGCGCAACGTATCGAGAAAGCGCAGGCGGGCTTCGTTCTCGCGCACGCGCTCCTCGGCCAGCACGCGCTCCGTGGTCTCGACGACGATGGCAATCACGCCACCGGGCTTGCCGCTATCGTCCAGCACGGGTGAATAATCGAGATCCATCCATACCGGCTCGGGCTTGCCGTGGCGCTCCAGGGTGAGGCGCTGATCCTTGTAGGCCAGGGTGCCGCCGGCCAGGCCGACGCGCATGACGTTGTCGTTGAAGTCGGCGACTTCCGCCCAACCCTTGCGAACTTCGGAGCCCAGGATGCCCGGATGGCGGCTGCCCGCGAACACCGAATAGGCGTCGTTGTAGATCATGAAGCCTTTCTCGCCCCACAGCAGCACGATGGGCACGGGCGAGAGCAACAGGAGACTGGTCACCGTCCGTAGCGCCGCGGGCCATTGCTCCAGCGGACCCACGTCGGTCGACGCCCAGTCGAAGGCGCGGATGAGCGCACCCATTTCGCCACCGCCCTTGAGCCAGGGCAGATCGGTCGGGTCGCCGGGCGGGGCAGGGGAGTTGGCGGTCATCGTGCTCCGGTCCAGGACATCACTTGCAGGATGCGCGAAGTGTAGCCAGGGCGAACGTGATGGCGACCGCAAGACCCGACGGTATCGTTCAGGGACCGGCCCGGCCCCGGGCATCGTCGAGTACGCGGCACAGCGTCTGGACACCGGGCAGGATCGAGGGCGAGGGCAGAGCCAGGGTCGGGGCGTCCACAGCCAGCACATTGCCGTGCCGTGCCGCGGCGAGAAACGCGATGTGGCGCCAGCCGTCCAGCGAGCCGCCGTCGCCGCCGCCGAGAATGGCGTCGGGGTTGCGCGCCAGCACGGCCTCCCGGGTGACGGTCGGTGCCGCCTGCGCCAGATCGGCGAACACGTTGTCGCCGCCGCAGAGGCTCAGCGCGTCGTCGGTGATCTGCGCATGGCCGACCGTCATGAGCGGGCGGTCCCATACCTGGTAGAAGACCTTGAGACGGCGCTTGCCCGCATAGGCATCGCGCAGGCGACCGAGTGCGGTATCGAACGTGCGCGCCGCCTGGTCCGCCGCCGCCGAGGTGCCCGCCAGCGTGCCGAAGCGGCGCACGGCGGGCGCAATATCGGCCAGGCGTACCGTTTCTGCGTAGAACACGGGGATGCCGAGCTGCTTGAGTTTGTCCACCTGGGCCGCGGGCGTACCGCTCTTCCAGATGACGATGATGTCGGGCTTCAAGCCCACGATCCGTTCGAGATCGAGCGTCGTCGCATCGCCGACCACGGGCACCTTGCGCGCTTCCGGCGGGTATTCGGTGAACCGCGAGGTGCCCACGACATAGGCGCCGGCACCCGCGGCGAACAAGGTATCGGTGATGTTCGGCGCGAGGCTGACGATGCGCCGCGCCGGTGCGGCGAGCGTTACCGTGCGGCCGGCATCGTCGACCACCGTCACCGACGCTGCGGCGGCGGTCCCGGCAACGACGAAGGCGAGACACGCGAGAAAACGGATCATGGCGATGGCGGGGCCCTCAGGGTTCGGCCAGGCGCTCGGCGCGGAAGAACAGTTCGCCGCCGAGCGTCACGCCGTGGATGGGGTGGTGGAAGGCAGCGCTCAGGTGATCGCTGGTAATGACGGCATCCTTCGGGCCTGCCAGCGCGCCGCCTCTGCCATCGAGCAATACCGCATGCGTGGCGTGCTGGAAGGCGAGGTTGATGTCGTGGACCGTATAGACCACGGATTTACCTTCCTGCGACGCCGCGCGCATCAGTTCGTGCAGCGCCTTCATCTGGTGATGCAGGTCGAGCGAGGCCAGCGGTTCGTCGAGCAGCATCACCTCCACATCCTGTGTGAACAACGTGGCGATGTTCACGCGCTGGCGTTCGCCGCCGGAGAGCGTCGTGACATCGCGCTCGGCCAGCGTTTCCAGTTCGAACGTGCGCAGCGCGCGCTGCGCGGGTGCCGGCTGGTCCTCGCCCCACGCCCAGAACGGCAGGCTCGGGTGACGTGCGGACATCACCGCATCCAGCACGCTGAGGCTGAAGGCGTCCACGATCGTCTGCGGAAGAAAGCCGCGCCGCCGTGCCAGCTCGATCGGTCGGTACGACGCGATGTCGCGATCCCCCAGCGTCACGCGGCCACCATCGGCAGGCCGTAACCCGGCAAGCGTGCGCAACAGCGTGGATTTGCCGGCGCCGTTGGGGCCGAGCACGCACCAGACGTCACCCGGCGCTACGCGCATGTCCAACGCATCGACGAGGCGCCGGCCACGCATCGACAAGGCGAGCGATTCGGCGGCGAGTTCCAGGCTCATCGGCGCCGCACCAGCAGGACCATGAAGGCGGGAACGCCAATGATCGCCATCACCGCACCCACGGGTAGCTGGATCGGGTCGACCACGATGCGCGAGATCGTGTCCGCGATGGTCACCACGATGCCGCCGCCGATCGCGCAAGCCGGCAGCAGCACGCGCTGGTCGTTGCCGACCACGCGGCGCAAGGCATGCGGCACCACCAGCCCGACGAAGCCGACCGTGCCGGCGGTGGTCACCGCCACCGCGGTGGCGACCGAGGCCAGGGCGAAGATCGCCGACTTGACCACATTCGGGCGCACGCCGAGCGCGCTGGCCGATTCCTCGCCGCGCATCAGCAGGTTGAGTTGCCGCCCCAGCGGTGCGGCCAGGACGACGCAGACGAGCAGGGTGATAACCGGCCAAGCGCCGTGCGCCACGCCGCTCAGGTCACCCATCATCCAGAACAACATGCCGCGCAGGTTACGGTCGGGCGCGAGCACCAGCATCATGCTGACGATGGCGCCGAGGCCGGCTGCCAGCATGACGCCGATCAGGATGAGGTCGGTGGAATCTTCGCGCTGCGCCGCACGTGCGCGCGCCAGGAGATCGCGATGCGCCAGCACGAACACGGCGATACAGGCGAGCAGCGCACCGGAGGCGGCACCGGCCGCGGTGGCAAGCGCGCCGGCTCCCGCAAGCATGGCGCCCAGCGCGCCGACCGCCGCACCACCCGACAACCCCAGCGTGTACGGATCGGCCAGCGGATTGCGCACCAGGATCTGCATCAGGCATCCGGAGATCGCGAGCAGGCCGCCCACGCCGAATGCGGCGATCGAACGCGGCAGGCGCAGCTCCCAGACAATGGTGTGCATGGGCGTGGGGTCGGCGGAGCGCAATGCCTGCCAGGAGGCGGCAACGCTGGAATCGGCACCGCCCAGCAGCAGGGAGCCGAGTACGACGATCGCAGCGATGAACAACATGACCAGCCACAGGCGAAGGGCCGACGCGAACGTGGTCATGCGTGGCAGCGTGGATTCACGCATCTAGAAGCCAAGCGATGGCGGTCGCGCATTGTACCATCCGAGGCTTCGCCTGGCCTTCTGCGCCCCCACCGTCCCCCCGGAGCCCTGCATGCCTTACCAAGCTGCGCCCAACCGTTACGACAACCTCATGCCTTATCGCCGCTGTGGCCGCAGCGGCATCGACCTGCCCGCTATCTCGCTGGGCCTGTGGCAGAACTTCGGCGGTGCCGACGTGTTCGAGACCGGCCGCGCGATCCTGCGCCGCGCGTTCGATCGCGGCGTGACGCACTTCGATCTCGCGAACAACTACGGTCCGCCGTACGGGTCTGCCGAGGAGAACTTCGGCCGCGTGATGGCAAGCGACCTCGCGCCTTACCGCGACGAGCTCATCATCTCGACCAAGGCCGGCTGGGATATGTGGCCGGGTCCCTATGGCGGCATCGGCGGCAGCCGCAAATACCTCATTGCGAGCCTCGACCAGTCGCTCAAGCGCATGGGTCTCGACTACGTCGACATTTTCTATTCGCATCGCGTGGACCCGACCACACCACTCGAAGAGACGATGGGCGCGCTGGCGCATCTGCATCGTCAGGGCAAGGCGTTGTACGTCGGTATCTCCAGCTATTCGCCGGAACTGACGCGCAAGGCCGCCGCCATCCTCGCCGAGGAACGCGTGCCGCTGTTCATCCACCAGCCCAATTACTCCATGTTCAACCGCTGGATCGAGGACGGTTTGCTCGACACGTTGGAACAACTCGGTACCGGCTGCATCGCCTTCTCGCCGTTGGCGCAGGGCCTGCTCACGTCGAAGTACCTGAAGGGCATCCCGAGCGACACGCGCGCCACGCGCGCCGGCTCGCTCAGCAAGGAACAACTGAGCGAGGCCAACCTGGAGCGCATCCGCGCACTGAACGCCATCGCCGAGCGTCGCGGCCAGTCGCTGGCGCAGATGGCGATCGCCTGGGTCCTGCGCGATCCGCGCGTGACCTCGGCACTGATCGGCGCACGCACCGTGGAGCAGCTCGACGATTCGCTCGGCGCCCTCGCCGGCCTCGCCTTCACCAGCGAAGAGCTGGCCGAGATCGATCGCTACGCGAACGACGGCGGCGTCGACCTCTGGAAGTCGTCGGCGCAGTTGTAAGCGTCGGCGTTACATCGATCGTTTTACAAGGCTGCCGAGGATAGGGCTCATCCCCGGCAGCGATATCAGCGCCCGCTTCCAACAGCCCGTCCATGCCGGGCCGAAACCTTTCCTACGGCACATCACTCAGCCGCGAACGCACAATGCCGTCGCATCTGTTGCGGTGCGTTCGCCAGGGAAGGAGAAGCATCATGATCTTTGTCACCAAGAGGCCGTGCGTCAGATCTGGCGCGAGCAGGCGCTGGAGCAGAGCTTTTGTCGCGACCGCACTGTCGGCATTCGCGGTGTCCGTCGCGTCGATGGACGTAAAGGTAACCATCACGAACAACACGGCGAAGCCGGTGACCAACGTTGCTTCGTCTTTCGGTTTCCCCCAGTCGATTCCTGCATGGGGAGTACGTACGTTTACGATTTATGCGGGCCGGTACAGCAGCCGTATCAGTGCCGATTACGCCAGCGGCCAGACGCAGGGCGGATGCCGATTCGAAGTCGGCCACACGATGAATTCGATAGGGCCGCTCTATACGAGCACAGGAAGGGGATACGGCAACGTACTCGACCCATTTTGCTTCGTGTACGTGGTGCCGAAGTGGTCGGCGCCTTACCGCTATGACGTCAAGATGATGATCTCGCAGTGAGGCACGCCATGGATGCCACAAGGATGGAATCGACGCGCGCGGATCATCTGATGCGAAGTCGTCCGCTGCAGGTCGGGTCTCCGGAAAAGGTTACATGGGGGCCGCTCTACGACAGGCTCACCGCGGAACGGGAGCGCATAACAAGCGGGGATCCGATGGGTGGCGGCCTTTCGGTATCGCAGATCGGGACGGCTATCGTTTCGTTGATGAAGCTTGGTCACACCGATGATGCAAGTACGGCATCAACGTTCTCCGGGTTCATAGAAGGCGTGCACCAAGCGGTTCTGACGGAGGGAAGGAGCGCTAAGGTGTTCGAGGAAGTGCCCAAGGACGGCGTGGCCGACCGGATAACGCTGGCCAAGCAGGCCAGCAATTGTCTTTCGGTGTCGTATTACGGCGGTGAAAAGATCCATGACGACGTATCGGCGAGGAATCCCTTTGCTGCCCTGGATCGGTTGTCTCTGTCGCGTATCGCGTTCGATGGCTCCGGAACGTTCACTTCCGTCGAGCGGCAAGTAGCCTATCTGGAGATGAACGAGCGGGACGTCAATTTCAGGAGCCACGCTTTCGACCTTGCATCGTCGCAGTCGGACCAGCACGGTGTGCCATGGCATCGCATCATGACCGGTCTGGCCGACGCCGAGATCGCCTCCGGCATGAGCGATGCGGAGAGGGCTTGGTCGGGTTGGGGGACCGCGCAAGGCTTACTGGCGTCGGCCGAAACCATGCTCCGTCAACACGACGTCCGTCCGCCGCCGCTGCCCGGCTATGCCAAGCTGAAAGGAACGGGGGATGCTGTCCTGGCGGTCACCTCCGCCGCGAACGGCGAGGTCACGTGGCTGAACATCCCGATCAAGCAATTGGCCGCGGACGAGTCGCATGGGAACCGGCTGAGCTTGATCAAACTCATGGGCGCTGTACCGGATAGCGGGGCAAATCCAACTACGTCGAAGCGCTAGCGACCTCGATGGCCGGGAACGGCCGCTTCGCGTGTACGGCGTACTTACTTCTTCCGGTACGACACCATGCGAAACGGCCTTCCTTTTCCTGCTTCCCCTTGCTGGCGATCGACGTCGCCGGGCCGTCTTCGACGAAGGCGATCACCTCGAGACGCTCACTCGCTTGGATGTCGGGGTCGTCGCGAGGCCGTCCAGATAAGCGCAGAACATGTCGGCCATGGCTTCTGAATAGGCGTGAATTTGCGCTGCCGACCGCGGGCTTTCCGAGAACTGCTTGCCGACCGCGCTGAGTGTCGTGGTCATGAGTTCAGCCGCGAGCGCTCGCGTGGCCTTCGGCGCTTTCGGCACCGCTTCCTGCACGAAGCGCTCGGCCGTGCGTCGGCCTGCCGCCTTGATTTCCTGTGCCTCGGGCGCATCGCGATAGAACGGAGCGGCGTCGTCGAGCGCCACGCGCATGGCGGCTTCCTCGCACTCGGAACGAATGAATGCATGGACGAGGATGCGCACGCGTTCGAAAGGCGGCTTGCTCGTGTCTTCAAGAATGCCGCGCAGCAAGTCCGACGTCTGCTTCCACTCGTCGCTTTGCAGGCGAAACAGGATCGCCGCCTTGTTCGGGAAATACTGGTAGAGCGAGCCCACGCTGACGCCGGCCTTCTCCGCGACCCGCGCGGTGGTGAACCGGTGCGCGCCTTCCTTCGCCAAAACCTGAGCAGCGGCCTCCAGCACCGCCGCCACCAGTTCGTTCGAGCGTGCCTGTTTTGGCTGTTTTCGCGAGTGAATACGGGGTTTCGAGCGTTCGGTCATGGGCTGGCCGCCAATGCGAATAGGAAAAGTGACGAATCAGTCGCATTCTAATCCGGCGCGCAAAACCATGCCTCTCACTTCGCTGGAATACTTATGACTACGTTGACTGCCACGCCTGTGGCTCCCCTGCTTGACCGCCTCTTTGTCGAAGCGGACATGGCGTCGCCCGAGATGACGGCCGAGTTTGCCGCGATGGATCGGAATGACGTCGACCGCCTTATGCGCAGCAAGACCACCTATCGCGCGTTCTACGAACGCCTCAAGGATTTCCCGCTTCCGGTTTCCCGAGAAGGCGGCCGCCTGCTCTACATGCTGGCACGAGGCTGCGGAGCGAAAACCATCGTCGAGTTCGGTACCTCGTTCGGCATTTCGACGGTGCATCTTGCCGCCGCCCTGCGCGACAACGGCGGTGGCCACCTCATCACCAGCGAGTTCGAACCGTCCAAGGTGGTCCGCGCGACGGCCAATCTCATGGCGGCCGGCCTCGCCGACCTCGTGGAAATTCGCGAAGGCGATGCCTTGCAGACCCTGGCGATCGACATGCCGGAACGCATCGACCTGCTCCTGCTCGACGGAGCCAAGGCGCTGTATGCCGACATCCTCGATCTCGTGGAGCACGCCCTGCGTCCGGGCGCATTCGTCATTGCCGACAACGCCGACTACAGCCCGGACTACCTCGCTCGGGTACGCGATCCCGCCAACGGCTACCTGTCCGTATCGTTCGGGGAAGACATCGAAGTGTCGATGCGGATAGCGTGATGGCGCGGCATCGCGCCTCCGGCCGGCGTCCCCGCGAAGGGCGCGTTCGGGCAGGGCGCAGCCGAGGGTGGCCGGCGTGATCCGGCCACCCGTCGACCGGGGCGACGGTTTGCCGTCATCCGCGTGTAAAATGGGCGTTTTTTCGCCAGTAGAATCGTGCATTCAGTCCCACGGGCGGCCCTGCGCGGCCCGACGTTCATTCGCCTGTTGGCCCGACTCACGGCCGTCGAGACCGACGCGCCGGGCGCCTCCCTGCCGGATCGTCTGAGTCGCTGGCTCGATTGGACGCACGCCATTGCCCTGTCCACGGCGCTCGATGGGCAGACCCAGGTACCCGATGCGGAGGCCCCCGCCTTCGACGCCGACGTGGAAGCGGAGTGCGCGCAGGTCCGCGCCAGCCTGGTCCGGTCGATCGAGGGAGCCCGTGAACTCGCCACACCGGGTCCGGCAACGATGACCGCCTCCACGCCGGATTACGCGCCTTTCCGCCAGCGCCACCTCGCCATCCAGCGTTCGATTCAGGCGCACACCGGCCAGTTGCGCGGCCGGCTGCGCGACATGCTGGCGCAGTGTTCCCCCGAGATGGCGCGGCTGGCCGAGGTGGATGCCGTGATGGAAATGGCGCTGAGCCCACGGGAACACCGCTTGCTGGGCCATGTCCCGGCGGTGATGGCCGACCATTTCGACCACCTGCGTCGCGGTGCCGACGCCGATGGCGAGAACGCACCGGGCGCGTGGCTGGACCGTTTTCGCCAGGACATGCGCCACGTGCTGCTCGCCGAGCTGGACGTTCGCCTTCAACCGGTGGAGGCGCTGCTTGCCGCGCTTCGCACCCGCTAATCGAGACATCATGTTCAGACAGTCGCTCTATTTCATCGTGTTCCTCGTAGGCCTGGCCGTCGTCGGCTGGGTCGGCGCGGGCTATCTCGCTTCCAATCCGCTGGGTGCTGCCGTCGCCGCTGCGATCGGTGCGTGCTACCTCGTCGGCGCGGTGGAACTGCATCGCTACCGTCAGGCAACCGCGAGCCTGGGCAGGGCCGTTGCCGGGCTCGACAGCGCACCCTCCGATCTCGGTATATGGCTGGCAAACCTTCATCCGAGCCTGCGCAACGCCGTGCGGCTGCGCATCGAGGGTGCGCGCGCGGCGCTACCCACGCCGGCGCTGACGCCGTATCTCGTCGGCTTGCTCGTGCTGCTCGGCATGCTCGGTACGCTGCTCGGCATGATGGCGACCTTGCGCGGTACCGGCATGGCGCTGGAAAGCGCGACGGATCTGCAGGCCATCCGCGGATCGTTGGCCGAGCCGGTGAAGGGCCTCGGCTTTGCCTTCGGCACCTCTATTGCCGGTGTAGCGACCTCGGCCATGCTCGGTCTGCTGTCGGCACTGTGCCGGCGCGAACGCCTGCTGGCGGTGCAGCGCCTGGACGTGGCGATCGCGACCTTGCTGCGCTCCTATTCGCAGGCGCATCAGCGGGAAGAAGCCTTCCGGTTGTTGCAGCAGCAGTCCGCGGTGATGCCTACGCTGGTCGAACGACTGGAAGCGACCATGGCGGCGATCGAGCGGCAAAGCATCGCCGCTGCCGAGCGGCAGCTCGCCAGCCAGGAAGCATTCCATGCCCGCACCGAAGCGCTTTACCAGCAGTTGGCGTCGTCGGTGGAGCGCTCGTTGAAGCAAAGCATTGCCGAAGGCGTGACCGCCTCGGCCAACGCCACGCAGCCGATCGTGGAAGCGACGATGGCCGCGCTCTCGCGCGAGACGGCGGCGTTGCATGACAGTGTGACGCACGCCGTTCAGCGGCAGATCGATGGTCTTTCGGGTGCATTCCAGGCGGCGTCGTCGACGGTGGAAACGACGATGGCGTCGCTCTCGCGTGAGACCGCAGCGCTGCACGATAGTGTGACGCAAGCTGCTCAGCGGCAGATGGATGGTCTTTCAGGTGCATTCCAGGCGGCATCGACGACGGTGGAAGCGACGATGGCGTCGCTCGCTCGCGAGACGACATCGCTGCACGAAAGCATGACGCAGGCCGTGCAGCGGCAAGTCGATGGGCTGGCCGGCGCGTTCCAGACCGCTTCGGCGGCGGCAGCCAGCCAGTGGAAGGACGCGCTCGCCGATGCGGGGCTTGTGTTGCAGAACGGTACGACGTCGATGCTGGACGCCGTGCGGCAGTCGCAGAACGACGTCCAGGCGACGCTGGAGTCGCACGATCGCGAACGTCTCGCGGCATGGACCGAGGCGCTTTCTTCGATGGCCGACGCCTTGAGCGCGCGCTGGACGCAGACGAGCGACCAGTTCGCGCAGCGTCAGAACGAACTCGGCGATGCGCTGGCAAGCACCACGCGCGAGCTGTCGGAGCGCACGCAGGCGCAGGCCAGCCACACCATCACCGAGGTCTCGCGGCTAGTAGAGGCGGCTACGGAAGCGCCGCGTATTGCCGCGGAAGTGGTGGCCGAACTGCGCGAGAAATTGTCGGACAGCATGCTTCGTGATACGGCGATGCTCGAAGAGCGCAGCCGCCTGCTCGCCACGCTGGAGACGCTGCTGGATGCGGTCAATCACGCATCGACCGAACAGCGCACGGCAGTGGATGCGCTCGTGGCGACGTCCGCGGATCTTCTCGACCGCGTGGGCAATCGTTTCACCGACCACGTGGAAGCGGAGACGGGCAAGCTCGAAGCCGTCGCGGCCCAGCTCACCGGCAGCGCGGTGGAAGTGGCGAGTCTCGGTGAGGCCTTCGGCACGGCGGTGACGGCGTTCGGGCAGTCCAACGAGGCCTTGATGGAGCGCCTCGACCGCATCGCGGGTGCGCTCGACGCCTCGCTCGTTCGCAGTGACGAGCAGTTGGCGTATTACGTGGCACAGGCGCGCGAAGTGGTCGATCTCAGCGTGTTGTCGCAGAAGCAGATCATCGAAGACATGCAGCGCCTGGCTGGCGGAGCGACGTCGGCATGAGCGACGAGCTGGAAATCGAAGGCGAAGCCGGCGTACCGATCTGGGCGGCGTTCGGCGATCTGATGTCGGTGCTGCTCGGCGCTTTCGTGCTCATTCTCGTGGGCGTGATCGGCGTGCAGTTGCAGCTATCGCACCGGCTCGACGAAGAAGTGCGCCAACGTCAGGCCGAACAGAAGCGTCGTACCACGCTGGAACAGGCACTCGCGGCGCCGCTTGCTGCGGGGCGGGTGACGTTGGTGGATGGCCGCATCGGCATACGCGGCAGTGTGCTTTTTGCGCTCAACTCCGATCAGCTGCAGCCGGAAGGACAAGAGGTCCTGAAAAGCATCGCTGGCCCGCTGTCCGAGTACCTGAAGTCGCGCGACGAGATCCTGATGGTCAGCGGCTTCACCGACGACCGCCAAGTGCATGACGGCAATCGTCATTTCACGGATAACTGGGAACTATCGGCCGAGCGCGCCCTGACGGTGACGCGCGCGCTGGTAGCGGAAGGCGTGCCGGCGTCGTCGGTTTTTGCAGCCGCTTTCGGTGCGGAGCAACCCGTCGGTTCCAACGCGAGCGAGGAAGGTCGCGCGATGAATCGTCGCGTGGAGATTGCGCCGATTCCGCGACCGCCCAAGTCGACCAAACCGCCGCATGGATCGTAAGGCCGCACCCCTGCTGCACCTGCATCTCATCGAGGCGCTGGAACGGCGCGCCGCGATGCATGACGGTGAAGTGCGGCGCGTGCTCGACGAGCGCTTGCGTGCGCTCAAGCAATTGCACGTCGCAGATGCGCGTGTGGACGTTGCAGCGGAAACGGGTCAATCGCCGCGCAGTGCGCTTGGCGATCTACTTGCCGTGTTGCCAGGCAATACGGCATATCCCATGTTGCCCGCACTCGATGAATTCCAGGCGCGATGGTCGCAGTTGCGCGCCGAGAGCCAATGGCGTCATTCGCTCGAACACACCGCGGAGAACGCGGGGCCGCTTAATTCCAGTGCGCTCGTTCACCGCTCGATTGCGCTGATGCGCGACACGTCGCCCGGCTACCTGCGCCATTTCCTTTCCTATCTCGATGACCTGTCGTGGTTGGATGGCCTGGCAGACCGTAAGGCAGCATCCATCGACACCGGCGCTCCCACGACCGCCAGCATCGGCAAGCGCCGGAAGAGCAAGCCGCGAACACGCGGATGACATCGCGCGAGGTTTGACCCCACTCATTCGCTATCGACATGCGCCTGCATGCAGGCGGCGAGCGCATCGAACACCACCATGCAGCGACGGCTGCCACGCAGGTCGCCGTGCATCGTCACCCAGGTGTCGAGCGGGAAGGAGAACGCGTCAGGCAGCACGCGTTGCAGCCGTGCATCACGAGCCGCGATCGCCGACTGGCAGGCGCCGATGCCGAAGCCGGCACGGATCATCGCAAGATGCGCGACGTCGCTGTCGCAGCGCAGGGCGAATGCATCGCGATGCCAGAACGGAAGCCGCACCTGAGCGGAACGCACAAACGGTGTCTCGGTATCGAAGCCGATGAGCGTGTGATGCGGCAGTTCATCGAGCGTCGCCGGCGCGCCGTACGCCGCCAGGTAGTCGTCTCGCGCGAACAGGCCTACCTCGATCGTGCCGATGCGGCGCGCGACCAGTGCGTCCTGCTGCGGCGGCGTCATGCGGATGGCAATGTCCGCTTCGCGTTGCAGCAAGTCCTGTACGCGATTGGTCGGCACCAGTTCGATGGCGAGCAAAGGATGCTCACGGCGCAGGCGCGCCAGCGCCGCTGGCAGGACCTCGACGGCAATCACTTCGCTCGCCGAAATACGCACGCTGCCGCGTATGCCTTCGCCTTGGCTCAGCGCCTCGCGTTCGAGTGCCGCCGCCATGTGTTGCATGGACTCGGCGTACCCGCGCAGCGCTTGGGCGGTCTCAGTCGGCACGAGCCCCGCCTGGGTCCGGGTGAACAAGGCTTGCCCGAACGCCGCTTCCAGCGCGGAGACGTGGCGGCCCACGGTGGGCTGAGCGATGCCAAGGCGGCGCGCCGCGCCCGACAGCGACCCCTCGGTCAGTACGGCGAGGAACGTGCGGTAGTGCTCCCACTCGATACCCTTGGTCATACGAAAATGTATAGCAGCTAGGACAAGTTAGGCAATTCCATGGGGGCATGCCGGGGTGGAAGCTGGACACACCTCTCGTGGAGAACGTCGATGTCAGCCATTCCCTCACCACCCTCCCGCGCGCTGGTCCTCGGTGCAAGCGGCGGCATCGGCGGCGAAGTCGCCCGCCAATTACGCGATACCGGCTGGGACGTGCTTGCCCTCAAGCGCGGCCTTTCCGCGGAGACGGAACAGCGCGACGGCCTCACTTGGCTGCGGGGCGACGCGATGGAGCGTCAGGACGTGCTGGATGCGGCGAAGGGATGCGCCGTGATCGTCCACGCCGTGAACCCTCCGGGTTACCGACATTGGGCGGAACAAGTCGTGCCAATGGTCGATAACACCGTCGCCGCTGCCATCGCCGAACGCGCGACGGTGGTCCTGCCGGGGACCGTCTACAACTACGGACCGGACGCCTATCGGCACATCGACGAGGACGCGCCGCAGCGTCCTTTGACCCGCAAGGGGCGCATCCGCGTGCAGCTCGAAGAACGACTGCGCGATGCGACCCGGCACGGTGCGCGCACCATCGTGCTCCGTGCAGGCGATTTCTTCGGACCGCGGGCCGGCAACAGTTGGTTCGCGCAAGGATTGATCCAGCCCGGAAAGCCGTTGCGCACGATCAAGCAACCCGGCAAGCCCGGCGTAGGCCATCAATGGGCGTATCTGCCCGACGTGGCGCAGACCATGCTCGCGTTGATCGAGCGGCGCGATGCATTGGAACCCTTCGCCCGTTTTCACATGGAAGGGCACTGGGATGCCGACGGTACAGCGATGATCGAGGCCATCCGTCGTGTGGCAACGCGCTACGGAATGGACCCCAAGGTCTCTCCGTTCCCCTGGTGGCTGACCAAGCTCGCCGCCCCCTTCGTGCCGACGCTACGCGAGATGCAGGAGATGCATTACCTGTGGCAACAGCCGGTGCACATGGACGGCTCGCGCCTGGAAGCCTTGCTCGACGGCGCGCCGCATACACCGCTGGAGGTGGCGGTCGAAGCGACGCTGCGCGGTCTGGGCTGCTTGCCCGTCAGCGACGGCGCGCGCCTGCGATCGTCTGCCTCGCAGAACCTGACATGATCCTGGTCTCACTGGGTCGATCAGCTGGGCTCCGCCAATCGATATACGTGCATTCTCCTAGTTGACCGCAGGCCCGCGCGGGGGGAGCTTAGACGGATCAAAAAGGGGTGGCGCGCATGGCTAGCGATCTCGGACATCGTCGATGGGGAGCGCCGGTCCTCCTCGTCATGCTGCTTGTCGCCATCGGCGTTTTCGGCGTGCCATCGCGCTATTCCCCCGTGATCTCGGCAACGCTGACCCTCGTGCAACCCGTGGTGATCGGCGCAGCCGCACTCTCGCTGTTCTTACCCGCGTGGCGCTCCGGCGACGAGGACAGGCGCGGTATTGCCTTGGCCGGCTTGCTTCTTATCGTCCCCTGGGCACTGCTGACGCTGATGCCCGGATTCGGGCCACCGTTCGCCGCAACGCTTGCGATGAACCACGAACGGTTCGTGATCCTCTTCATCTCGACGATGTTTCTTGGCTTGGGCTTGTGGTCGCTGAAAGATCCGCTTGCGCGCGGTGAAGCCGGCGACCGGCTCGCGGCACCGATGGGCCAAGCGACTGCACTATTCGCGGTGTGCATCCAGCTGGTATGGGCCGCCATCCTCGTCGGCTGGACCATGACCGAGGCCCATAAGCCGAAAACCTATCTGCCCTTCGATGGTACGCCCATGGCAAACGCCTCCGACGTGCTGTTGTTCTTCGCGGGACTGCTCACCTATGCAAGCACCGCCTTCTACGCCCTGTCGTTCGCCCGCCGAGGTTGGCTCGGTAAACGCACAGCAACCGTCATGGTCGCGATTGCCGCCGTCGCCATCGTCGGCCTGATCACGCGCGGCCTGCAGTACCCCGACCTCCCCGACAACTGGTACACGATGCCCGGCATGATTGTGGGCATCCCTGCCATTCCTTGGGTCATGCCTTATGTGTTGGGGGTGGTGGCGTTGGTGCGGGCCGCGGGTGGCGGTAGGACGGTTTGAGTGGCGCGAGCGGTTGGCTTACGAAGCCCGAACAGGGCGGAATGGACTCACTTGTCTTTGCCGCTCTTTGCTTGACACTTCATTGAATCTAAGAGGCACTTTGCCACGTCGGGGTTTTCTGAGGGATCTTCTGTATCGAGGCTTCCGAGACACAATCTCCTCTCCGTGTCACAGGCATTTATTGTGCCGGTGGGGCGCGAAGGTGATGACATTTTGTCGCCGGTAGTAATCCCCATGTCTACTACGCCTTTGCAGAAGCGGAATTTCACATAGTTCCATGGCGTAAAGCCGTTCGGAGTTTGGTTGGAACTGCACACAGTGTATCGGCCCACACATTTTTCCAAGTAGTCAGCTAGCCCAAAGGGATGGCTTCGCAACAGTGGATTGCCGCTAACATATGCGTACACGCTGGGCCCGGCGTAGAGCCCCAAAGGATCACTCTGCGTATACCGCCCCGTCGCCGACTCATAGTCCCGATTTACGTTGTAATTCAGTCCACTCTCCGCATCGAAATACTGACCAGGAAAGCGAAGATTCAGCGTGTACCAGTTCGTCGAAATAGGCCCCTTCTCGCCGAATGGATTGCTCTCATAGTCCCACTTCCACAGCGTCGCGCCCGATGCGTCGGTCACTGCGCGGGGCGTCTGCAGGACGTCCGCGACGACGAACGCAATCGATGTCCCAGTGTCATGCGTATCAACAATGCCGAGCGGTAGGTCGTCGAGCCACACGTAGTCGCGCGCTGTGTCAGTGGTCGACTCGGAGAGCAGCTGGCTGGCCTCGGTGTAATCGAAGCGATCAGTGTTTCCCCCTGCGGTCTTCATGACGCGTTGGCCTAAGCCGTTCAGGACATAGCTTCCCACCGTGACGCCATCTCGCTGCACGACGGTCAGACGGTTCCGCTGGTTGTAGCCGAATCCGAGTGTGCTGCCGGCCATGACGTTGGCCGTGGTGTTGCCTCGAGCGTCCACCTCGCGCGTCGTGGTCCCAATGCCTATAAGTTGATGCGTACCGCTCTTGTAGCTATAGCTTCCTGTGAGAAGCCCGGGCGCTACCTTCGATAGACGGTCGCCAGTCTTGTTGTAGGTGTAGGTTTCAATTGGGCCGCCGGTACCATCCTTGACGTTCATCAGACGGTACAGCGGGTCGTAATCGTAGGTCTCGGTGGGCTGCGCCACGCCAGCCGCGTTACCAATGGCTACGATGTTCCCCGCTGCATCGCGCCGGACGTGCAATGAGAACGCGGGGCTGCTGATGTCGCTTATCTGACCGTTGGCGTCGAATGTCCGTGTCACCGCCGTGCCATTACCGAGGACGTAAGAGGCGACGGGACCAAACGGGCGATAGGTGATGTGGTCGGCAATGGTTGCATTGGTACCGCCGCTGGGCGTGGCAGTGACGGCAGTGACCTGCCCGTTGCTGTTCCGAGCGTAGGCTATGATGGTCCCGTTAGACGTCGTGACGGAAGACAAGCGGTCGCCGCGAGTCCATACATACTGTGTTGTGGTTGTCGCCGAGCCGACAGTCTGGCGTTTCGTGACGACATTGCCTCGTTGGTCGTAGCAATACGTGAGTGACGCATTGCTCTCGATAATGCGAGTCAGCCGCCCGACGCCATAGCTGCCTGTGCAAGCTGTAACGGCATCGCTTTCGTCGTACTTGTACTGAATGTCGAACGACGAATTTGGATACGAAGTGCTCAGGATGCGGCCAATGGCATCGTAAGTTGAGGACGTGGTGATATTGGCGGCATCTTTTGAACTGGTCGGATTGCCCTCTAAATCGAAGCCGAGCGTCGTCGTGCCCGTATCAGGGCTGTGCAAGCCGGTCGGATTGCCAAGGCCGTCGAAGTCGTAGGTCGTCAGCAGGCCATCGGGATCGGTGACGCCCCTCACCCGATCGAGCACATCGAACCCAAGCACCGTCGAGGTATTGGCGGTTGCGACGTTGGTTCCGTTGTAATCGCGAAGCGCGCTCACCAAACGGTTGAGGCCGTCGTACGCCTGCTTGTGCTGAACGGACATTGCATCCTGACTGTGTGCAAGATTGCCTTGACCGTCGTAGCTATCGGCAAACGTTGCCGAGAATCGCGTATGCCCGAGGCCGTCCGTCAATGTGGCGATCTTGCCCAAGGCGTTGAACGTGCGGCTCAGCCCGGTCGCCACAGTACCTGCGCTGTCAGTGACCTTCTCGCCGATGCGGTTTCCCGCGGAATCCAGGGTGTAGTGGATTCGGGCGCCAGCCGTATCCACTACGTCTGTCAGGCGGTGGGCGTCGTCGTAGCTGAAGATCGTCGTTACGCCGTCAGGGTCCGTTATCTTGTGGACGGTACCGGTGGGGTCGTATTCGACAGTGGTGACCGCATCGTTTGCATTGGCTTGACCACTCGTTGCAGTGCGCACCGAGACGCTTGCGAGTTGGCCACGTGCATTGTATCCGTAGTCCTTGATGACACCCGATGGTTCTCTCAGTCGAGTTAGTCTCCCCGCCTTGTCGTAAGAAAGATAATGGGTCGTGAGCAGACCGCCATGTGTTTCCGAAGCGAGGTCGCCTATGCGATGGCATGACCCTCCACTTGTCGTGCAGCCCGACTCATCAGTGTCCATGTAATAAATGTACGAAGTCGTGTCTGCAACGTCGGATCGCGGACCGTCGATCGCGAGTAGAAGGCCAACCCTGGGGCACGTAGTCTGGTCGGCAGCAGTGCAGTACGTATAGGTTGTTCGCGCTACGCCGGCCGGCGTTGCGCCCGTGGCGGTGCAAACGTAGTTGGGCGCTACCGAGGGATCGAGCTTGCAGCTGGCGGTGACCCTGCCGCCGTCGTCATATTCCCAGCCGTGCTTTTCGAGGATGTTGCCCTGATGGTCACTTGTCGTGCGAGTCAGAGGCACCCGGTGGGTGGTGTCCCACGATATCCGGATGGTGCGTTCTTCTGGCAAACCGAATGCTTCAATCTGCTGACTGAGAAGTCCATCTGATCCATAGGTGGTCTTCTTGATGGTTCCCTTGAAATCCGTGATGGCGCTTGGATAGCCATTCGCATCATAAGACACGTTCGATCCGAGACACTCCTCGCACCACGGACCATCAATGCTGGATAAGAGACGAAGGCCATTAACCCTCGTGAATCGATAGGTACGCATCGCTCCAAACCGATCGGTTACGGCCGAACTGTCGGCATCGGGGTAGGTGATCGACGTCGCGTTTGCATTACCGGCGAGAAAGTCGCCCGCTGCGCGGTTTTGTGCGTCGTAGTGAATCGTCAAGTAGGACTTACCGAGTTCGTCCGTGATGGACGTGAGCAGGCCAGCGGTAATACCTGCGTCGTACCCATAGGTAACGGTTGTTCCATCCGATCGGGTTACAGACTGAAGTTCGTAGCGGTTCGTATAGGTGTAATGGGCAGACGAGCCATCTGGGAAGGCGGCATCCGAGACGAGGTCATTGTTATAGGTGAACGCAATAGACCGGCCAGACGAATCGGTCACATTGACCATGTGCTCGCCGTCCCATGTAACGGTCCGCGTATATCCATCACGATCGACGATGCTGATCAGGTGACCGGCGTTGTCGTAGTTCTCGAAGGTGCCGTTCCCGAGGTCTAGCCGATAGGCGGTCGCGAGCAGAATTAGTTTCAATGCCGCGTTGCTTTCGCCTTCACAGACAGCATCCTGGCAAGTGAACCGATAGAGCCGGCCATCGGGGCGGCGTGCAGTCATTAAGGCGACCGTGGCGGCGCCGTAACCGCCGATAAAGTTCGGTACTTTGCTGGCAAGCGCAACATAGTCAGCACTGTTACCTGTAAAGGCGAGTGGGAGCTGTCGGCCGGACGAAAGCATGCACGCGGTGGTATCGCTATGATAGGTCGCCGTCGCGCCGTCGGTGTCGGGCCAGACAACCTTTGCCGCCGCGGCAATCGTCAGCCAGCCTTCCTCGCAAGCCTGCTGGGGAGCGTCATAGACGGTGGAGGCGTATGCGGCCGAGTCGCTACTGTTCCAAGTGGTCTCTATTCGGGCGTCATATTCGGTCTGCCATCGAATGCCTATGCTCGTGGTCTGGTTTGAGCCGTTGTTGTAGCTGCGCTCGAATGTGAAGCGGCCGTCGCCAGAGACGAAGTCTGTACTTGCTTGATATTCGTTTCCGGAAAGTGCATCTGCTGGATCGCCGACCGATGCCGAAGCCCCTTTCTCCGCTTGGCAGCGATCGCAAGGGTTGCCGGGTTTTGGGTTAGGGTCGGCTGCCGGGACGGCGACGTAGTAGCCGCGCTTGCACTGAGGCAATACTCCTGCGCCGTCAAGGACATCGGCGCGATAACCCATGGGATGGTCAAACGAGAGCTCCATGGCAAAGCCATTCGGTCCTAGACCGCAGCCCCCCACTTCGGGATCAGAGCAAGGGCGGACGGCTCCTCATGCGAGGTTTGCCGCGCCCCCTGATGCAAGACAGGTGGAACGCACTGTCGTCTCCCAAACGCCCATCGAGGGATAAACGAAGACTCCTCCACCGGGGCAGCTCGGACTTGCTGCCGCCCATAGCGCGCCACCCCAGCCGTAAATCTTAATCTGGTTCCCCGGGCACACAACGTGATCCTGTGCCGCCGCGGCGAAGGACGTCAGCAGTGCCCAGAAAAGAATGATGAAGGTGTAGACCGGTCGCCACGAGACGCGCGAACGGCCGTCCACGCCCAGCGTGGCGCGATTGAGCACGGAAGACATTGGGATTCCCCTTTCAGTTCTGACGAGAACCTAACAAGGGGGCGCCTCGTTGTATGTAGGGTTATTCCTACATCCTAAACCCGGCGTGTGACCTGCTTCGCAGGATCGGAGGGAGCCTGATAGCCCCATCGTCCGCGTACGCCGGGCCTCCTTATCCCCGCTATTACTTCGCTGCCTTTCGCGTCATCTCCTCGACATGCCGCCGCGCGCTTTCGACGGAAGGGTCGATCTCAAGCTCGCGCCGGTAATGTCGAATCGCTTCTTTGATATTGCCAAGCAGGTGATGGACCTGCGCGAGGCTGTCCTCGGCGTCGGCGCTGTGTGGAAACTTAGTCACGATGAGCTGGAAGATGGGCAGCGATTCCCGTGCGCGCCCTGAACTGAGCAAGCGATAGGCCCAGTCGCTGAGTTCCATTTCCGACCAGCGAAGGTGTGGGTTCTTGGCCTCGATGGCAGCGACGACCTCAGGCGTGTGCTGGTAGCCCTGGTCTTCCAGTGCGATGCGCAGTGCCGGTACCCCAGCAAGGGGCAGGGTCGGTGCGTAGAGTGAGGCAATCTTGTCCACCATGTCCTCGGGAAACGCGCCGGCCAGGTTCGTGAGGATGACGACGCCCACGCCATCGTCCGGATAGAAGAACACCGCGGCGCGTCCGCCGCCGGTCATGCCTACCGCGCGATGCGTGCCGCGTGCCAGAACTTCCCAACCCAGCCCCCATTGGCCGGGCCTGCCATCGGTAAAGCTCGCGGGTTGCCATAGCAGGTCGCGGGACGTGGCATCGAGCAGGCGTCCGTCCGCCATGGCAACCAACCAACGTGCCAAGTCGGTCGCGGTGCTGTTCAAACCGGAGGATGCGCGGCGGAAGGGGAGAAATCGTTCGGATGCGGCTTTCAGCACACGGGGCGCTTCCGGCGGCGCGCCGCTGTAACCATTGACGAAGGGGCCGGGCAGAATCCAGCGATAGGTTGGAGCCTTGCCGATGATGACGTCGTACGCATCGCCATACGATGTTTGCGTCATGCCGGCCAGGCGAATCTGTTCTTCGGCGAGCGGCGCATCCAGCGCGCGGCCTTCGATCGTGTTGAGTACACGCTGGATGAGCGTGTAATTGGTCTGGCAATAATTGAAGCGCTTGCCGGGCGGGAACACGACCGGTTGCTGTTTGATCCACGACCATGCAGCGGTGGCATCGGTCTCTACCGTGGGAGCGCGCATGATGTCCGGCAAGCCAGACGAGTGCGTCAAAAGCTGGCGGATGGTCACGGCGCGCCACGCTTCGGGGAGATCGCCGAGATAGCGGCTGACGGGTGCCGACAGGTCGAGCTTGCCGCTCTGCACGAGACGCATGGCTGCTACGCCGGTAAAGGCCTTGGTAATCGAGTTGATGGCGAAGACGGTGTCGTCGCGCACGGGCTGGTCGAACTCGACGCTTGCGACACCGTAATGTCGCGTCAGGACGATATGCCCATTCTTCACCACGGCAATCGCCATGCCAGGGATGCGCAGCTTCCGCATCTGCTGTTGCATATACACGTCGACCTGCGCTTCGGGTGTCGGGGAAACTTGTTCGGCGAGCACCGTCATCGGGGCGAGGCAGAGCCAGGCGAGTAGAACGCGGGCAAGGCGATGCCGTGCCCAGCGGTAGCCGGGGGTTGGGATCGTAATCATGCGGGAAACTCCGTGGGCGGGAGGTGGTCAGCCAGCGGCTGAGGTGTTATCCGAAGGGCGGAGAGCCGGGCAGGGGGCGGCCGCGCGCGGCGGCGGCTTCAGCGGGAGATGCATACCTGGCGCGGCCGCGTGCCAGACCGAGTTCGCGTCGTTGTTGCACGTAGGAAGACGGGAGCCGTTCGCTTGCGGAGAGATCCGGTTCGGCGCGGGGCGCCCGCTGCACGGGCTGTTCGCGCGCAGCCACAGGCATGCGCAATGACTCCGCCCGAATCGATACCTTGTCCGACGTTGTCGCCGTTGTCGTCGCACTTGTGCGAGCCACCGGAGTCGGATTTGCGGGAGGTTCTTCGACACCCGCATGCTTCGGAGCGCTTGGCATGCGATGTGTGGCTGCGCTCGCGATGGCGACGAAACCCATGCCGACGAAGAGACCCGCCAGCACTCGCGCCGAGCGCGTCGACGGCATGGCGAGGCCGCGCAGGCGCGCCTTCAACAAAGCATATTCACTGAATGCGCAGAGTTCACCGGGCACATCGACGCTGGCCTTGAGCAAGGCGCGGCCATACGCAAAGCGATGACGGTGTCCCTTGGAGGCCATCACCTGCGCATCGCAGGCCAGTTCCTGATCGGTGCGAAACAAGCGGTGTGCGACATGGGCGATCGGATTGAACCAGTGCAGCGACAACACGAGCATGGCAAACAGGTTCACCGGTACGTCGTGGCGCCGGTGATGCATGAGTTCGTGCGCCAATGCCAGGCGTCGTTCCTCACGGTCGAAGCGGTGACGAAAATCGGCGGGAAGGAAGATCACGCGCCGCCACACGCCGCCTGCCACCGGACCGTCCACGGCCGTGCTGTACCTGACGAGCCGTGCTCGATGGTTCCGCCCGTTGATGGCATGAGCCCGCGCATGCCGCATGAAGCGCGTGTATCGCGCGATGTGGAACATGAAATGCAGTGCCGCACCGGCAAGCCAGATCGCGATGAGCAGATCGCCGTCGATGATGTCGGGAGAGCCAGCCATGTAAGGCCCTGCGACCACCTCATCGGCTTGCAACATCGGCAGCGGTGGAAGGAACAGCCGAAGTGCCGGCAACGACCAAAGCGCATAGACCCAAGGCGATCCGATATGCCGACGCAACGGACGGACGGCTATCACGACGAGCATCAATACCGTCGACGCCAGCAAGGTCTGTGCGATCCAGGACATCATGGCTTGAGATCCTTCAGCAGCTTCTTGAGCTCGGCGATGTCATCTGCACCCAATGCATCGTTCCGCGCCAGATGCGCGACCAGCGGTGCAGCGCGACCCCCGAACAGACTGTCGAGCAAGCGTCGGGACTGATTCACCACGTACGCATCGCGTTCCACGGCGGCGCGATAAAGAAATCGGCGCCCGTCCTGCTCGGAAAGGATCGCCTCTTTGGCGACCAGCCGAGCCAGCAGCGTCTTTACCGTACTGATGCTCCAACCCCGTTCCGCTTCGAACTTCTCCGCCAACTCGGCCGCGGTGCGGGGCTCCCGCTCCCACAGCGCTTCCAGAATGGCCTGCTCGCTTTCGGTCACGCGCTCCATGTCCCATCCTCATCGTCTACAGTTGTAGTTGTAGCGTCTACATTTGTAGATGTCAACGCGGCAAGCAAAGGGCACGCGGGCGAAGTGACGGGCGCGAGGCAACGACCAGTGGGCTCGGGCAAGCGCCAGCCGCGCGGCTCAACCGCCATCGCAAAAAAATTTACTCGGAATTTACGCCCCCCGCGAAACGACTTACGCGGCCGATATTTCCCGACTCCGATAATTCCGCAGTGCTCCTCTTTAGGGTGAACCCGTGGAAATCCTGTACGTCCTTCTGATCCTCGTCCTCACTGCGGCGACGATCGGCTTCCTCATGATCTGCGACCGTCTCGGACGGCGGTGAGGGTGTCGATATGACGATCTCCTATCTCATCGCCGGGCTGATTGCCGTGGCGCTTGTCTGCTACCTCGTCGTGGCGCTTCTCAAGCCGGAGTGGTTCGAATGAGCGGCAACGATTGGCTCCAGATCATTGTCTACCTCGTCGTGCTCCTGCTGCTCGTCAAGCCGATGGGCGCTTACATGGCGATGGTGTTCGCCGAGCAGCCAAACGGCGTCACGTGCTTCGGTGCGCGTTTCGAGCGATTGATCTATCGCGTCTCGGGCGTCGAGCCGGGCGAGGACATGTCGTGGAAGAAGTACGCCTTCGCCATGCTGTTGTTCAACGTGGTCGGCATGCTCGCTGTCTATGTACTGCAACGCATCCAGCAATGGCTGCCGCTGAACCCCGAGCACTTTGCGGCCATCACGCCGGATTCGGCGATGAACACGGCGGTGAGCTTTGCCAGCAACACCAACTGGCAGGGCTACGGCGGCGAGTCGACCATGAGCTACCTCACCCAGGCGGTCGGCCTTGCGGTGCAGAACTTCCTTTCTGCCGCCACCGGCATTGCGGTGCTGATTGCCGTCATCCGCGGCTTCGCTCGCCGCGGCGCCAAGGCGATCGGCAACTTCTGGGTCGATCTGACGCGCACGACGCTGTACATCCTGCTGCCGCTCTCGTTCGTGATGACCCTGGTGCTGGTTTCGCAGGGTGTCGTCCAGAACGTGCGTCCGTACGAGCACGCGACGACGGTCCAGGCGACGACATACGACGAACCGATCAAGGATTCCGACGGCAACCCCGTGCTGGATGCGGCCGGCAAGCCGGTCACGCACCCGGCCACCACGCAGGAGCAGGTGCTCCCCATGGGTCCGGCAGCGTCGCAGATCGCGATCAAGATGCTGGGTACCAACGGTGGCGGCTTCTTCAATGCCAACTCCGCGCATCCGTATGAAAACCCGACCCCGTTCTCGAACTTCATCGAGATGCTGGCGATCTTCCTGATTCCGGGCGGCCTCTGCTACATGTTCGGCAAGATGGTCGGTGACCGGCGGCAGGGCTGGGCGATCCTGGCGACGATGCTGGTGATCTTCATTCCTCTGACCATCGGTCTCGTCGCTGCCGAGCAGGCGGGCAACCCGGCACTGCATGGGCTCGCGATCGACGCTCACGCCAGTGCGCTGCAAAGCGGCGGCAACATGGAGGGTAAGGAGACCCGCTTCGGTATCGCGTCGTCGGGCCTGTTCGCGGCGATCACCACGGCGGCGTCGTGCGGTGCAGTCAACGCCATGCACGATTCGCTGACCCCGCTGGGCGGCCTGGTACCGATGTGGCTCATGCAGTTGGGCGAGGTGATTTTCGGCGGTGTGGGCTCGGGTCTGTACGGCATGCTCGCGTTCGCCGTGGTCGCGGTCTTCATCGCGGGCCTGATGGTCGGTCGTACGCCGGAATACCTCGGCAAGAAGATCGAGGCTCACGAAATGAAGATGGCGAGCCTCGCCGTGCTGCTGCCGTGCGCCCTGGTGGTCATCTGCACCGCCATTGCGGTCATGACTCCCGCTGGCGTCGCAGGTGTCGCCAACCCGGGCATCCACGGTTTCAGCGAGATTCTCTATGCCGTGAGTTCGGCGTCCAACAACAACGGCAGTGCGTTCGGCGGTCTTTCGGCAAACACGCCCTTCTGGAACGTGCTTCTGGCGGTCTGCATGTACTTCGCCCGCTATCCGCTCGCTATCGCCATGCTCGCCATGGCGGGATCGCTGGCCGCGAAGCGTCACGTACCGGAGAGCGCCGGCACGCTGCCCACGCACACGCCGCTCTTCGTCGTCCTGCTGACCAGCGTGGTCATCGTGGTTGGCGCGCTTACCTTCCTCCCGGCACTGGCCCTTGGGCCGATCGCCGAGTACCTGATGTCCGCTACGGGGCACTGATCCATGAATAACTCGACTACGGCACGGCGCGGTTTCGACCGGGCCCTGGTAACGCGCGCCCTGGGCGATGCCTTCATCAAGCTCTCGCCGCGCATGCAGTTCCGCAATCCGGTGATGTTTGTCGTCTTCGTGTGCAGCGTGCTGACCACCCTCCTGTGGGTGCAGGCGCTGGCCGGACACGGCGAAGCGCCAACCGGTTTCATCTTCTGGGTCAGCCTCTGGCTCTGGTTCACGCTGTTGTTTGCCAACTTTGCCGAAGCGCTGGCGGAAGGTCGCGGCAAGGCTCAGGCCGATGCCCTGCGTGGTTCCCGCCGCGACGTCGCGGCCAAGAAGCTCGCGTCGGCCGATCGCAATGCGGCGGTGGTGTTCACCCCGTCGAGCGAGCTTCGCACCGGTCACTTCGTGCTGGTCGAAGCCGGGGAGATCATCCCGGGCGACGGCGAGATCGTCGAAGGTGCGGCGAGCGTGGACGAGAGCGCGATCACGGGCGAGTCGGCGCCGGTGATTCGCGAGTCCGGCGGTGACCGCAGCGCCGTCACCGGCGGTACGCGGGTGCTCTCGGACTGGATCGTGATGCGGATCACCAGCAACCCGGGTGAGAGCTTCCTCGATCGCATGATCTCGATGGTGGAAGGCGCATCGCGTCGCAAGACGCCGAACGAGATCGCGCTGACGATTCTGCTCGCCAAGTTCACGCTGATCTTCCTGCTGGCCTGCGCCACGCTGCTTCCGTACTCGATCTACAGCGTGCAAGCCGCGGGTGCCGGCAATCCGATCACGCTCACGGTGCTGATCGCCCTGCTGGTCTGTCTGATCCCTACCACCATCGGCGCGTTGCTCTCGGCCATCGGCATCGCCGGCATGGATCGGATGATCCGCGCCAACGTCATCGCCACCTCGGGCCGCGCCGTCGAAGCCGCGGGTGACGTCGACGTGCTGTTGCTCGACAAGACCGGCACGATCACGCTCGGTAACCGCCAAGCCGTCGCTTTCCACCCGGCGCCGGGCATCGAAGAGCGCGAGCTGGCCGAAGCCGCCGAGCTGGCGTCCCGTGCCGACGAAACGCCGGAAGGCCGCAGCATCGTCACGCTGGCGTCGAAGCAGGGGAGCCGGCCGGAAAACCACCGGATGGACCGCGAGGCGACGTTCGTTCCGTTCACGGCGCAGACCCGCATGAGCGGCGTGGACGTCGGTACGCGCCACATCCGCAAGGGCGCGATCGACGCGGTCGAGCGTTACCTGGCATCGCAGGACAGCCATCTCCCGCCGCTGGTCAAGCGCATGGCCGAGGACGTCGCCCGGCGTGGTGCTACCCCGCTGATCGTGGTCGACGGGTCGCTCACGCTCGGCGTGGTCGAGTTGAAGGACATCGTGAAGGAGGGCATCAAGGAGCGCTTCGCCGAGATGCGCAAGATGGGCATCCGCACGGTGATGATCACGGGTGACAACCCCCTCACCGCTGCCGCGATCGCTGCCGAAGCGGGCGTCGATGACTTCCTCGCGGAAGCCACCCCGGAAGCCAAGTTGAAGTACATCCGCGACATGCAGGCCGAGAACCGCCTGGTGGCGATGTGCGGCGACGGCACCAACGACGCACCGGCTCTTGCGCAGGCCGACGTGGCGGTGGCGATGAACAGCGGTACGCAGGCGGCGAAGGAAGCCGGCAACATGGTCGATCTGGATTCGAATCCGACCAAATTGATCGAGATCGTTGCCATCGGCAAGCAGATGCTCATCACCCGTGGTTCGCTGACGACGTTCTCCATCGCCAACGACATCGCGAAGTACTTCGCGATCATCCCGGCCGCATTTGCCACGACCTATCCCGCGCTCAATGCGCTCAACGTGATGCATCTGGCGACGCCGCAGAGCGCCATTCTCTCGGCGGTCATCTTCAACGCGCTGATCATCATTTTCCTGATCCCGCTCGCGCTCAAGGGCGTGGCCTATCGCGCCTTGGGCGCAGGCGCGCTGCTTCGCCGCAACCTGCTCGTCTACGGGCTCGGCGGCATCGTGGTTCCTTTTATCGGCATCAAGTTGATCGACATGTTGCTGGTCCTGTTCGGACTGGCCTGAACCGAGGTCGTACCCATGCATTCCATGAAGCTCACCGTTCTCATCGACGACACCGACGACCTGGACATGGAAGTCCGGGTGGTGGCGTCCCACGCCGAGCACGCTGTGGCCAACGTCACACCCATCAAGCCGCACGTTGTCGTAGCGGCCCCCGAACGTCTCGATGACGAATACACGCTTGGCGGCTACGCCGGCATCTGAACTGCACCGCACTCAAGAGCACTTCCATGAAGATCGTTTCGCTGGCCGCCACCGCGGTCGTTTCCTTCCTCGCATTCGGTGCCGTCGCGCAGGCGCAGGACGCCGCGCCGGTCACCGCCAATGTGGCGATGGTCTCGGACTATATGTTCCGCGGCTTGACCCAGACCTGGGGACACCCCGCCATCCAGGGCGGCGCCGACTACACGAACCCGAACGGCTTCGCCGCGGGCACCTGGGCATCGAGCATCAGTGACAAGAGCTATCCGGGCGGCTCCATGGAACTGGACCTGTACGCCAGCTTCGGCCGTTCCATCAACACCGACTGGTCGTGGCGCGTGGGCCTCTACGGGTACGTGTATCCGGGTGCGAATCTCGACGAAGCGGGTCTCGCGTCGCGCTCATTCAACACGCTCGAAGCGAACGCGGCGCTGACGTGGCGCCAGTTCACGTTGAAGTACAACCACTCGCTGACCGATTACTTCGCTGCCGACAAGGAGCAAGGCTATGACGGCAACACGCACGGTACCGGTTACCTGCAGTTGGACGCGGCGTTCCCGCTGTCGGATGCGTGGTCGCTTGCCCTGCATGCAGGACATACCCATTACACCGCCAAGCTGGCGACACCGCTCAGCAATGGCGCACGCGATGCGAGCTACAGCGACTACTCCGCCAGCATCAAGTACCAGTTCGCTGCGCACTGGTCGGTCAGCGGCAGCCTCACGCACGCGACGGACGATGCGTTCTATCACCGCGTATCCAGCTTCGTCAGCGCTGCGGACACCCGCAACGTCGGCGGGACGCGCGGCTCCGTTATGTTCCAGGCCACCTTCTGAAGGCATGATCATGAGCAGACTCATCAGGCAATGCGTGGTGCTGTTCCTCGCTATGACGGTACTGACCGGCATCCTCTATCCCCTGGCAGCCACGGGCGTGTCCCAGGTGCTGTTCCCGGCGAAGGCGAACGGCAGCCTGATTGCGAAGGATGGCAAGACGGTCGGCTCGACATTGATCGGCCAGGCCTTCTCCGAACCGAAGTACTTCTGGGGTCGCCCGTCGGCGACGTCGCCGAACCCGAACAACGGTGCGAGTTCGTCGGGCTCCAACCTGGGCCCGACCAATCCCGCTCTTACCGACGCGGTGAAGCAGCGGATCGACGCGTTGAAGCAGGCCGATCCGTCGAACACCGCGCCGGTGCCGGTGGATCTGGTGACCGCGTCGGGTAGCGGACTGGATCCGGAGATCAGCCCTGCTGCGGCGGAGTATCAGGTGAGTCGTGTGGCGCACGTGCGTGGCATCGAGCCCGCGAAGGTACGTGAACTCATCGCGGCACATACCGCGGGTCGCCAGTTCGGCATTCTCGGCGAACCGCGCGTCAACGTGCTGGAGTTGAACCTCGCTCTCGACGCGTCGCCGCGTTGATCGATCGGGCACCGGGGCGAACAAGCGGCCCCGGTGCCGCAGGACGATCGGCACATTCGGCGCCGGCTTGCCCCATGGAAGACTGATTGACGGGGGATGTGTCGTGGCCCCCTGGATGGTCATTCTTCCCCGGGGTAACGCCATGAACCGTTCTTGCCGCGTCGTACTGTCTCTATGCCTCGGCCTGTTGTCCGGCGCCGCTGTGTCCGTCAAGGGCGCGCCATCGCCGGAACTCTGGGGAACGCTCGCGCAAGGCAGTCAGCCGGTGGGCTTCCGTCAGGTCTTCGCCTTCGACAAGAGCCGCACGTGGCTACCCACGAGAAACGTCGAAGGCGAATTCACGCCCGACGTCGACGGGCGCCCTGTCCAGGTGAACGTCTGGTATCCCGCCGCTTCGACATCCGCACCGCGAATGAAGCTCGGCGATTACATCGAGCAGACCGCACCGGCCGGATTCGACCGGATCAATGCCGAGATGCTGCGCCGTAACCGGGACAGTATCCAAGGCAGCTTCGATGAAACGGCCTCCGCGAAACTGCTCGCGATGCCGATGGACGCTGTACGCGATGCGGCACCTGCGCAAGGCAGCTATCCGCTGGTGATTCTGATCGGCGGTCTCGGGGCAGACATCAATACCAACGTGGTGATGGCGGAGTTCCTTGCCAGCCACGGTTACGTGGTCGCAAGCGTGTCCCTGCTTGGTCGATCCGGCGATCAGCTCGCGCCATCGCGTAGTGCCGCCGACATCGAAGCCGGCACGCGCGACATGGAATATGCCTCATCGTTGCTCTGCGCATCGAAGGACGTGGACTGCCGCCGCACGGCCGTGATCGGTCACAGCATCGGTGCCGTGCAGGCCGTACTGCTCGGCCAGCGAAACGGCAACGTGATCGCCGTGGTCGGTCTGGATGGCACGTATGCATTCAAGGGCAACGCATCGACGCTGACCGGCGCGGAAGGGTTCTATCCCGACCAGGCTCGTTACGCGTTGCTCGATCTGCGCCGCCAGCAGGGCATGCAATCTGCCGATCTGGACTTCTCGGCCATCGACCAGCTGCAATATGTCGATCGGGACAGCGTTCAACTGAAGAACATGCACCACAGCGACTTCACGTCGTTCGCGGTGACGGGTGAGGCGATGCACGTGCCGATCAAACCGGTCTACAAGGGCACCGGCTGGGATCGGGCAACCGCACGTCGTGGCTATGAGTTGGCGGCCAACGTCGTGCTGTCGTTCCTCGACATGCAGATCAAGCAGGACGCGCAGGCCAAGCGCCAGTTTGCTGCTCTGACGAAGGATGCGCAGGTGGCATCGACGGCACGGCGCCCCGCGCTACCTTTCCCGCCGTCGCCAGTCGATGCCATCGCGTGGGCCAAGGCGGGCAAGGCGGCGGAACTCAAGCCACGCTTCGAGGCTTCGTGCGGCAAGCGCCCTCTGTCAGAGTGCGTCGATCAGGATGCCTTCAACAACAGCGGCTACGGACTTCTTAAGGCCAAGCAGACCGATACCGCCCTGGTGCTGTTCGAGCTCGTGGCCTGGGCACACCCGAAGTCCGCCAATGCCCAGGACAGCCTGGCTGATGGCTACCAGGCGGCGGGAAAGAAAGCGCAGGCCATCGAGGCATCGAAGCGCGTCCTGGTGCTCGTCGGCGAAGACGCCGCGATCGACGAGGGCACCCGGGCGCAGTTGGTCGCGGCGGCCAAGCAGCGTCTTTCTTCGCTGGGAGGCGAGTAAGGGTTGAGCGCACCGTAGGGCGCGCTCGCATCGGCATCTGTGCGGCGTCGGGCTTCACCGCTTCGTTGGCTTATCGCCAGCAGGCTGGCTCCCACCGGAGTTGGCGGTGGGAGCCAGCCTGCTGGCGATGGGAACTTGCCTCACCGGTTACCGCTTTGTTGGCTTTTCGCCACTAGCTCCCACCGGTGCCATGGCCTCGTCGCCATGGCTGCTCCCACAGGTGCTCCCCCTGTCACGAAATTGCGGGTGTGTCACAGGACTGTCACGAATCAGCCATCGGAGCGCAAAGCTCTTCACCCATTCTTCGCGGCGTTGGCCCGGTTTGAGTATTTTCGGATAGAAAAACCTCAAGCCCGGACACAGGGGACACCACACACTAAACCCAGCGGAGAAATCCCATGCGTTCCAAGTTGCTCACGGTGGCCATTGCCGCCGGTCTGGGCCTGACGAGCATCTCGGCGATGGCAGCGACCAAGTCGCAGCAGCCGGCCAAGGTCATGATCGATGCTGCCACCCTTCAGCAGCTGCAAGCCCAGCTGGCTGCCCTGCAGGCCCAGGTCTCCGACCTCCAGGCCAAGCAGGAAGCCCAGGCCGACGCTCAGGTGGAAACCGCAAAGGCGGTCAACGACGTTCAGGTGCAGGCTTCGGATGCCGTTGCTGCCACCAAGAAGTCGAGCGACAAGCTGTCGTACAAGGGCGTGAACCTCACGCTCGGTGGCTTCCTCGCCGCTGAAACGATCTACCGCACCCACCAGGAAGGCGCCGACATCGCGTCGAACTGGAACGCGATCCCGTACAAGAATTCGTCCGTCGGCCGCATGTCCGAGAGCCGCTTCAGCGCGCGCCAGAGCCGCGTCTCGCTGCTCGCCCAGGGCGACGTGAGCCCGGACACGCACGTGGCCGGCTACATCGAGGCCGACTTCCTGGGTGGCGCGCAGACCGCCAACCAGAATGAGTCCAACTCGTTCAACCCGCGCGAGCGCAACGTCTACATGACGGTCGACTGGGACACGCCGGGCCTGCACCTGCTGGCCGGTCAGAACTGGTCGCTGCTGACGCTGAACGCCAAGGGCATCACGCCGCGCACGGAAGCCGCGCCGCCGCAGATCGACGCCCAGTACCTCCCGGGCTTTGCGTGGGCTCGCCAGACCCAGATTCGCCTGGTCAAGGACTTCGACCACAAGTACTGGCTGGGTATCTCGCTCGAGAACCCGCAGACGACCTTCTACGTGAGCCCGAACCAGTCGAAGGCGCCGGTCACGTCGATCTACAACACGCAGGCCGGCTCGGGTTACGACTCCGCCAATACCCTGTCGTTGAATCACATCCCCGATGTGGTCGTGAAGTTCGCCGCGGATCCGGGCTTCGGCCATTACGAAGTGTTCGGCCTGGGCCGCGCCTTCTACAACCGCTACAACTCGGGCGCCGGCAACAGCAATCACAATGTCTACGGCGGCGGCGTCGGCGTCGGCATGCTGCTTCCGCTGGTCGAGAAGGTGCTGGACTTCCAGTTCACCGGCATGCAGGGTCGCGGCATCGGTCGTTACGGTTCGGCGCAGCTGCCTGACGTGACGTTCAAGCCGAACGGCGAGATCTCGCCGATCAAGGAAAACATGCTGCTGGCCGGCCTGACCTTCCACGCGAATCCGGATGTCGACATCTACGCCTTCGGTGGCCGCGAGCGCGAGGAAAAGCAGGACTACACCTATAACGGCGTGGCTCTCGGTTACGGCAACAAGTCGTACAACAACGCCGGTTGCGATATCGAAGGTGGCGCTTGCGTGGGTAACACCAAGCAGATCTGGAACGGCACGCTCGGCTTCTGGTGGAAGTTCTACCAGGGCAAGTTCGGCAAGGCCCAGTTCGGCGCCCAGTACTCGCACACGGTGCGCGAGGCGTTCGAGGGTGTGGGTGGTTCGCCGAAGGCGAAGGACGACATGGTCTTCACCAGCTTCCGTTACTACCCGTTCTAACCGTTCACGGACGAGTTCCGTTCACGGAAGAAAAGAGGCGGCGGGCATTGCCCGCCGCCTTTCCTTTTTTCGAATGCCGGATCAGGTATGCAGCGGCTCGGGTTCCTGAGCGACGCTCTCCCAGATGCCTTCGAGAAGCAGGTGCCTGACGCGCGATACGTACTCTGTCTTGCTCCCGATCACGCGGGGACGAATCTTGTCGCTGAAGGACACCACGGTCCGGCCCCGATCGCAGATGGCGGCCACGACATTGTCGTTGCTCGCGCCGTTACCGCCCCGGGGCGGCGCCATGGGTGCCTTGCACATCGTTGCCGGCGGCGCGGCGAATGCGCCCTCGTACACCTCGACGCGTTGCGCCGTGCCGTCCTGCAGGCCGTCGGTCGAACCGTGCCACGGATCGCCATGCACATCGACCAGCGCGACCTGCCCATCCTGCTGGTGAATCACGAAGGGCATGCTCTGCATACGCGACGCCCACAGGTCATAGGTGTCGGAGGTCTGCACGGTCTTGGTCTGCAAGTGAGCCGCGCAACCTGCCGAGAGCGCAGTGATGAGGATCATCGGGCCGAGGCGGCACAGGTTTCGGCGTGACATGGATCAATCTCCTGGTGAAGGTGAAGCGCTGACCAGCGCTGGCGTTGAAGGGTGGGCGAGTGCGGTCAAGGCACCTTGCGCGACGCGAGGTTTCGATTGGCGTCGTTGTCGGCGCGGGAAAGCGACATGTCGCCGTCCCAGCCGCCGCCCAGCGCACGGATGAGATCGACGCTGGCCTGCAATTGGCGGGTGCGGACGAGTTGCTCCGTTCGCTCGGCCTGCAGGGCGGCGGTCTGAGCCGTCACGACTTCCAGATAACTGACGACACCTTCGTTGTAGCGATTGGTTGCCAAGGTCTGGGATTGCTTGGCTGCGTCCGCGGCAGCGCCTTCCTGGTCGCCTTCACGTCCCAGGTCCTGCAGCAAGGTGAGGTTGTCTTCGACCTGCTGGAATGCATGCAGCACCACTTGCCGGTACTGCGCCGATGCGGCGGCAAACTCGGCCTTGGCTTCCGCTTCGCGACCGCGACGCAAACCACCATCGAACAGGTTGAGCGATGCCAGCGGGCCCAGGCTCCAGAACTGGTTCGCTGCAGTCAGCAGCGAACCGTGGCCGACATCCTGAAAGCCGAGCGCAGCACTCAGACTGATGTCCGGATAGAAGGCCGCGCGCGCGACGCCGATGCCGGCATTCGCGGCGAACGTGCGACGTTCGGCGGCTGCGATATCCGGGCGACGTTCCAGCAGCTCGGACGGCACGCCCAATGGGATCTTGGGCAACGACAAGGCCGTTTCCTGCGTCGGCAGCGAGAATGTCGAGGGCGATTCGCCGACCAACACGGCAATGGCATGTTCGGTCAGCGTTCTTTGCACGTGCAGTTGCGTGGCCTGAGCCTGGGCATCGGCCAACTGCGCGTTGGCCCGTGCCACGTCCAGGCCAGAGGACACGCCGCCGTCCATACGGTTCTGCGTAATCTGCTGACCCGCGCCAAAGGCCTTGAGGGAGTCCTGCACGATCTTGGCCTGCACGTCGTAGCCGCGAAGCTCGATGTACAGGTCGGCCAGTTTGGCTTGCAGGCTGAGTCGTGCGGACGCGAGGTCGGCCTCCGCGGCCTGCGTCTGCGCCTTGCCGGCGGCGACTTCATTACGGATGCGCCCCCACAGATCGAGTTCGTAGCCGGCGGAAAAGCCCAGCGTTCGCGTGTCGTACTCGTTCGGCTGGTTCGAACCGCGGAGAGGACGATGATCCGACTGGCGGTTGTTGGTCGGGCTGGCGCTGATGCCGACCTGCGGTTCCTGCGCTGCGCCCAGCTGTTCCAGGAAAGCGCGCGACGCATCGAGTCGGGCCAGGGCGACGGCCAGATCCGGATTGTTGGCGTTGAGTTCGTCTTCCAGGTGATTGAGCGTCGGGTCGCTGTAGACCGACCACCACGGTCCTCGCGAGGCGTCATCCTTGGGGGTGGCTACGGTCCAACCCTTGGGCGCTTCCGCACCCTTGAAGGCATCGGGCATCGGGCCTGCCGTCGGCTTCACGTAGTCAGGCGCCAACGAGCAACCGGCGAGTGCCAGCAACGTGCCGACGCACAGCGATCGGCGAGCGAGATCACGCATTCTTGGCATGGCTCGGCTCGTCGTGGGTGGGTTGAGCGATCTGCACCAGGTCACCCTGGGCGAGGGAGTCGGTCGGGTGATCGATGATGCGATCGTCCGGATGCAGTCCCTGATCGATGATCAGCTTGTCGCCCAGATCCATGGCGATGTGGACGTCGCGCAGCACGACGCGATTGTCCTTGCCGAGAACGGCGATCTGCGGACCGGCCGCCCGAAACAGCAACGTGGTGGCAGGCACGGTGACCGAGTCGCCCGGTGCGTGGGTCGCCAACTGCACCTCGGCAAAGTCGCCGGGCAGAAGATCCTGGCGCGGGTTCTCTACCTTGAACTGAGCGAGCAACGTGCCGGACGTGCGACTGATCGCGCGCGACGTGCCGATCAGCGTGCCGTTGACGGTTTCGCCACCGTGTCCCAGCACCAGGAGTTTGACCGTCATGCCAGGGACGATGCTCGATGCGTAGCTCTGCGGTACCTGCGTGTACAGGCGCATCTTGCTGGTATCGGCAATGGAGAAGAGCGGCTGACCGCCGTCGTTGTTCGCGGTGATGAGGTCGCCGATATCGGTGTTGCGTGCAGTGACCGTGCCATCGAACGGCGCCACGATCTGCTTGAAGGATTCCAGCGCCGCGAGTCGATCCACGTCCGCTTTCGCCGCCAGCACATTCGCGCGCGCCGTCTCGGCTTCGCTCGCCTTTTCGTCGGCTTCCTGCTTCGACACCGAGTGCGATTGCAGCAGGTTCTGCCAGCGCTTGGCGGTGGTGTCGGCGAGACGGACATTCGCCTGTGCGCGGACGAGTTCGGCCTTCGCCTGTTCGAACTGCTGGTCGAGTTCGGGCGTATCGATCGATGCGAGCACCTGGCCGGCCTTCACCTTCTCACCGATATCCACGTTCCACGACTTGAGGTAGCCGCCCACGCGCGCATGGATCGGCGTAGCGATCCACGCGTCCAGATGGCCTGGCAGCGTCAGCCCCTGCGTCGAGCTCAATGCCGACGCGGAAATGACCTGAACGGATGGCGTGAGCTGCGCCTGGGTCCATTGGCTCAGTTCGTGTGACTCGGCCGCGCGCAGTGACAGTCCGGCAATGACGCCCACGGCGGCGAGCGCCATGCCGATAGCTAAAGCGAGACGGACGCGGGGAGGGCGTCCCGTGGTGGGGACGGTAGCTTCATGCGACATGGGAGGGATTTCCGAGTAGTCGGTTGTCAGACGGAGCAGGGGCGGTGCGGCCATGCACGATGGAGAAGATGACCGGCACGAAGAGGAGCGTGGCGAACGTCGCGAAGATCAGGCCGCCGATGACGGCGCGTCCGAGCGGCGAGTTCTGTTCCTGGGTCAGCGCCATGGGCAGCATGCCGATGATCATGGCGAGCGCCGTCATGCACACCGGACGGAAGCGAGTGAACCCTGCTTCGAGAGCTGCCTTGACGGCGTCGCCATGCTCGGCCAGACGTTCGCGGCAGAAGCTCACGACAAGGATCGAGTTGGCCGTCGCGACGCCCATGCACATGATGGCGCCGGTCAACGCCGGTACCGACAGGCTGGTATGGGTCAGGAACAGCATCCACACGATGCCGGCCAGCGCGGCAGGCAACGCGGTGATGATCACAAACGGGTCGAGCCACGACTGGAAGTTCACGACAATCAGCAGGTAGATCAGCACGACCGCGCCGACCAGGCCGAAGATCAGGCCGCTGAAGGCCTCGTTCATCGTGCCCACCTGCCCATGCAGGCTGACCAGCGTGCCGGGCGGCCGCTTCGACGCGAACTGATCGAGCACCTTCTGCACGTCGGCAGAGACGCCGCCGAGATCGCGCCCCTGAATCGACGCGTAGATGTCGTACGAGGGCATGATGTTGTAGTGCGAGACGACCGCGTCGCTCGGACCGCGCGTAAAGCTCGCCAGGCCGCCAAGGATCTGCGTGGAACCATTGCCTGCCGAGGTCACCGGCAAGGCCTTCAGGTCCGCCATGGAGTCCATGAGGTACTGCGGAGTGGCCGCGACGATGGCGTAGGACACGCCATTCTTCGGATTGAGCCAGAACGCCGGTGCCACCTGCGAGCTACCCGCGAGCGAGGCCACCATGCTGTTGGTGACGTCGCGCTCGGTGATGCCCAGGCCATCGGCGCGCACGCGATCGACCTTGACGTTGAGCTGCGGGTAGCTGGAGCTTTGTTGCAGGCGGACGTCCACGATGCCGTCGATCTTGCGCAGCTCCTTGAGGATGTCTTCCGCGTAGGCCTCGTTGGCCTTGCGGTCGCGTCCGGCGATGGACACGTCGAGCGGCGACGGTGCACCGAAGTTCAGGATCTGACTGGACATGTCGGAAGGCAGGAAGGCGAACTCCGTGCCCGGAAACTGCTTGGGTAGCACTTCACGCAGCTTCTTCATGAACTCCGCCGCGGGGCGATGGCCTTCCTTGAGCACGATCTGGATGTCGCCATCCTGCGAACCGATCGTGCCGCTGCTGCTGTAGACCAGGTTCACACCCGAGAGCGGCAGGCCGATGTTGTCGATGATGGTGTCCAGTTCGTCCGGCGGAATGACGGAGCGGATGGCGCGCTCGATGTGATCGAACTCGGCGGCCGTTTCTTCCACGCGGGTGCCCATCGGTGCGCGAACGTGCAGCGAGAGCGAATCGGCGTCCACCTCGGGGAAGAAGTCGCGACCCAACGCGGGCAATAGGGCGAAGGACACGAGCACGAAGCCGAGGAAGAAGATGACGAAGCGCTTGCGATTCTTCAGCGCCATGCCGAGCACGGCGTAATAGGCGTCGCGGATACGCGTGAAGCGCTTCTCGAAGCCGAGCTGGAAGGCAATCAAGCCGCGAACCAGCGCGTTGTGGCGCTTCTTCGTGTGGCGATCGCCTTCGTGATGATTGATGACCTGATCTTCGGGATGGTTACCCGGGCCGGCTTCCACCGTGTGCGGCTTCAGCAGGTACATCGCCAGCGTCGGAACCAGCGTTCGCGAAAGGATGAACGACGACACCATCGCGAAGATCACCGCCAGCGCCATCGGCCGGAACAGGAAGCCGGCGATGCCATTCAGCATGAACATCGGCACGAACACGATGCAGATGCAGAGCAGCGAGACGAAGGCGGGCGTCACGATCTGCTGCGCGCCGTCCATGATGGCGGCGACGACGCCCTTGCCCTGTTCGAGATGCCAGTTGATATTTTCGATGGTGACCGTCGCATCGTCCACGAGGATACCCACGGCCAGCGCGAGGCCGCCCAGGGTCATGACGTTGAGCGTCTGACCGAAGACAGCCAGCAGCGCGATGGCCGACAGGATCGCCAGCGGAATCGACAAGGCGATGATGACCGTGGATCGCCAGCTGCCCAGGAACAGGAGAATCATCACCGAGGTCAGCGCGGCGGCGATCACGCCTTCGCGTGCCACCGACGTCACCGCGGCCTTCACGAAGATCGACTGGTCACCCAGCAGATGCATCTTGAGCGACTTGGGCTGCGTCTCGGCAATCAGCGGCAGCAGCTTCTTGATGCCGGCCACCACGTCGAGCGTCGAGGCGTTGCCGTTCTTCAAGGCCGGCATCAGTACCGCGCGCTTGCCGTCCACGCGGACGATGTTGTTCTGCGGAGGCGCACCATCGCGAACGTGCGCGACGTCGCCGATGGTGATCGTGGCGCCGTTCACGGTCTTGATCGGCAGATTGTTGAGCTCGTCGATCGCCGTGGGGCTGTTGTTCAATTGCACGTGATACTCGTAGGTGCCGATCTTGGCGGTACCTACGGGGATGATCTGGTTCTGCGCGGCGAGTGCGTTGCCGACGTCTTGTGCCGACAGCCCTTTGGCCGCCAGCGCGCGCGGATTCAGATCGAGCGTGACCTGCTTCTGCTTGCCGCCGTAGGGTGTCGGAATGGCGACGCCGGGTACGGAGATCAGCGTGGGGCGCATGAAGTTCTGCGCAATATCGCGGATCGTCGCCTCCGAGAGGATCGGACTGGACAGCGCCATCTGCAGTACCGGCACGGTCGAGGCGTTGTAATTCAGAATCAGCGGTGGCGTGATGCCTGGCGGCATCTGCTTCACCACGGTCTGCGAGATCGACGTGACCTGCGCCGTTGCCGTGCGGATGTCCACACCCGGCTGGAAGAAGATCTTGACGATGCCCACGCCCGGCAACGACTGCGACTCGATGTGTTCGATGTCGTTGACCGAGGTGGTCAACTGGCGCTCGTAGTAATAGATCACGCGTCCGGACATCTGATCCGGCGGCAAGCCGTTATAGGTCCAGACGACGCTGATGACGGGAATGCCGATGTTCGGAAAGATGTCCGTCGGCGTCCTCATCGCGGCCAACGGGCCCACGATGAGAATGAGCAAGGCCAGCACGATGAAGGTATAAGGGCGCGAGAGCGCGATGCGAACGAGCCCTAGCATGTCGCCGCGCCTTCAGTGGGCGACTGTGACAGTCGGATGACGCACTCTCGAACAAAGGCGCATCGGCAGGACGCGTTGGGATTCATGGGTGGAGCCACTCGACAGGCCTCGGGCAGAATCGCCCAGTGCCATTGTTCGACCCGAACCTTGTGGAAATCTTTTGTCCCGCGTCACCGCGGAACGAGGTCAGCCGATGCGGCCGCCAGAGGGATCGACGGCGATGCGGATGCGGACCAGCAGGCCCTGGCCGGACTGGTTGTCGAGCAGCTCGATCGAACCCTCGTGCAGCTCCACGGCGCGCTGCACGATGCTGAGACCCAGGCCGTAGCCTGATGCCTTCGTATCGTTGCCCCGCTCGAACCGCTGGAAGGCCCGCTCGCGGAGCTCCGCGGGGATACCCGGCCCGTCGTCGCAGATGTCGATGACCACGGTGTCGCCATGGCGATGGACCGAGATATCCACCCGGCTGCGCTCGGGTGTGTGGCGGAGCGCGTTCTCGACGAGGTTGCGGAACATGGCCGTCATCGCCACCTCGTGCCCTGAGATACGTACCTCGGGCTCGTCGTGGGTCAGGCTCAGCGAAATGTCCTTCTCGGCGATGAGCGGCGCCAATTCCTCGACCACTTCCGTCGCCAGGGTGATGAGGTCCAGCGATGTGCGCTGCTCGGCCGCCGCACCGGCTTCCAGGCGTGCGATGGCGAGAATCTGCTCGATGCGACGCCCCAGGCGACCAAGATTGCGCCTGGCGTTGTGCAGCGTGTACTCCAGCTCGCCGGCATCCTTGGCAATGAGCGCGCCTTCGAGGTGGATGGTCGCTGCCGCCAATGGCGTGCGCAGCTCGTGGGCCACGTCGCCAGCGAAGCGATGCTCGCGCTCGATGACGTCCTCCAGTCGTTCCAACTGCTGGTTCAAGGTGACGATGAGCGGCTTGATCTCATCGGGCGTGCGTTCGATTGCGATAGGCGTGCGGCTGCGCGGCGCGCGTTCGGCGAGCACCTTGGTCAGCTTGTCCAGCGGCCGCAGTCCCTGCTTGACGGCAAGGCCCGCGAGGAGGGCCAGCAAGGGCAGCCCGATGACCAGGGGCAGCGAGTGTTCGAGGATGAGGCCTTGCGTGATGTCGGCGCGGTTCTCGGCGCGTTCACCGATGCGGATCGTGAGGTTGAAGCGGTTGGTGAGCGTGAAGAGTCGCCAGTTCGAACCGTTGTGCTCGATATCGCGGAAGCCATGCTCGCCCTTCACGGGTGGCGGCAAGTCCGCCAGATTCGCGGTGGCAGCGATGAGCGTGCCGTGCGGATCGTAGGCCTGGAATCCGACTTCGGGCTCGTAGTTCTTGGCATGCACGGCCACGACCACGGCGCCGCGCTGCGCCTCCGTGGCAAGCGTGACCGCCCGCTCGGCATCGGCGTCGCTGTAGTCACGCTTGTTGTAGGCAATCAAGGTGCCGAGGGTGCGCCCCGCTTGAGCGAGTCGCCCGTCCAGCAGCTTGACCATCTCGTGCTGCTCGCGCTGGTAGCTGATGGCGCCCAGCGGAATCAGCACCATCACCTGCACGGCGATGATGAGCCAGGTGAGTCGCGCGCGGAGGCTGTGCGAGCTCACTTGGGTTCCCGCGGCATCATGTAGCCGATGCCACGTACCGTGTGGATGAGTTCCGGGCTGAGCTTGCGGCGCAGCCAATGCACGTGGACTTCGATGGCGTTGCGATCGACCACGGTGTCGAAGCCGTAGACGGAGCTTTCGAGGCTTTCACGTCGGACGATGCGCCCGGCCCGCTCCATGAGAATGCGCAGTACCGCGAACTCGCGGCGCGTGAGCGTGATCCGCTCGCCGCGAAACACGACGTCCGTCGTCGCCAGATCCAGCACCAGGCCGCCGACCTCGATACGATTGTCGACCAGGCCCTGCGCCCGGCGGGTCAGGGAACGGATGCGGGCCGCCAGTTCGCCCAGGTGGAATGGCTTGACAAGGTAATCGTCCGCGCCCAAGTCCAGTCCCTTGATTCGCGCCTCAGGGGTATCCCGGGCGGTCATGATGAGGATGGGGGTCCGGACGCCGTTGCGGCGCGCTTCAAGCAGCAGATCGATCCCATCCCGACCCGGTAGCCCGAGATCCAGCAGGATCAGGTCGAACAAGGCATCGGGCAGGGCGGCCGCGCCGCTGCGCCCGTCGGTCAGCCACGTAACCGCATACGACTGCTGCTCCAGCGCATGCTTGATCGCCCCGCCCAGCTCGATGTCGTCTTCTAGCAGGAGGATGTGCATGGGGCCGACAGTCAGGGGATGGCGGAGGGGGAGGCTAGGATCGCCGGGAAATCTTTTGGCAAGCTTTTGTGGCTCAGCTCAATCTGCCCGCCATCATGATCAGCAGTGCGATGCCGAGGGCGATTGCCACCGCGACCCAAAGCTTAGTCCCTCGTGGAAGCAAGGCCAATGAGAGCACGGCGCCCGCACTTGAGTAGGCGTCATAGACCAGCGACTGGTCGACCTGACGCCATGGTCCGAGGAGGCATAGATAGCCCAGCGCCAAGGCAACAATCACCAACCTTGTTCGCCACTTCACGTTCCATAGGCGAGCCAATTCATTCCCCCGGTCCCATCGCGTCTCCGATCTTATCCAAGGTCCGTCGTGGGCCACAGGGGATGGCAGACACGCGCTTCACTATGACGCCGCTTCGTCCTGCTCAAACAGGGCGATAAAACCGCCGGCAGGATTGTCACTGGCAAGCATCTCGTAGAAGCCGACACCGTCGGCAGCGGACGCTGCACCGCGCGCGAACATCGCACGTTCGAACTCCGCCAGCGCGTGTTCGGGGTTGGCCGGGTTGCGCGCAAGGGCAAGACCCAGTTCCGCGCCATCGAGCATGGCGAGGTTGGCGCCTTCGCCGTTGGGCGCCGTGACGTGGGCGGCGTCGCCGATCAAGGTCACGCCGGGAACGCGCGTCCACTGATGACCGACGGGCAGGGCGTGGAAGAGCCGCACTACCGGCGTGGTGTCGCTGTCGGTAATGAGCGCGGTGATCGACGGAGCCCAATCGCGGAACTCGTCTTTGATGCGGGCCGCAGCGGCCTGGGCATCCGAGACGTCAATGTCTGCGAACCATGCCTGGGCCCGATTGAGCATCACATAGGCATGCAACGTATCGCCGCGTTCGCGGTGCGCCATGATGGCCCGGCCGGGTGCCGGCGCACTCATCGCTCCGTTGCCGACGGCTTGCGCGGTGGCGGGATGCCGCGTGTCGGACTCGAACAAGTAGGTCTCGATGCACCCGGTTCCCGTGTATGTCGGCACAGCTTCCGTCACGAGTGGGCGGACCTTGGACCATGCGCCATCCGCACCGACCAGCAGATCCGTCTGGACGGAGCCGCCGTCGGTGAAGTGAACCTCGTGACGTCCTTCGCCAAGGCTGACCACATGACTCACCTTGCGGTTCCAGCGAACGGTATCGGGTGGCAGCGAATCAAGCAGTACCTGCCGCAACTCCCCTCGCTGCACCTCGGGCCGCGTGCCGGTGCCATCGTCGGGATGGTCGAGCAGCACCTTTCCGTCCGGGCTCAGCAGGCGAAAGGCCTGTCGGCCCTCGAGGATCAGTGCGCGGAAAGCTTCGGTGAGCCCCGCCGCTTCCAGGGCGACCTGACCGTCGTGGGCGTGGATGTCGAGCATGCCGCCTTGCGTCCGTGACGCGGGGGACGCGTCGGCTTCGTACACGGTGGCACGAATGCCGTGCAAATGAAGCACCCTCGCCAAGACGAGGCCGCCCAGGCCGGCGCCAATAATCGTGACCGATCTAAACATGGGAAACCCTCAAGGTGTGGAACGGCGTTCCATATACCGATATTGGATCGACGTTCCATTCCTGTCAAGCTAGGTCATGTCCAAGAAAACTGCTCGTGCCGGGCGTCGCACCGAAGCGCTCACCAAGGCGCAAATCGTCGAAGCCGCCATCGCCATTCTCGATAGCGAAGGCGTGGCTGCGCTTACGTTTCGAACGCTATCCACCCGCCTCGCGACGGGCAGCGGCGCGATCTACTGGCATATCGCCAACAAGGAAGAACTGCTCGCTGCCGCCACCGACCACATCGTGGCCGCGGCGATGGACGCCGCCAAAGTCCCCACCCGAAAGCCACGCGAGGCCATCCGTGCGATCGCGACGGCCGTGTTCGATGCGTTCGACGCGCATCCGTGGATCGGCGGGCAGCTCTCGCTCGCGCCAGGCCGCACGGGGATGTTGCAGGTCTTCGAAGCCATCGGCGGGCGACTTGTCGCGCTCGGCGTGGCCGACAAGGACCGCTTCGACGTCTGGTCGGCGCTCGTCAATTACATCTTCGGCGTGGCCGCGCAAAACGCCGATAATGCGCGACGAGCGGAGGAGGGGAGAACCCGGGAAGACATGCTCGGCACGATCGCCGAAGCGTGGGGCCAGCTGGACGCCGGCCAATTTCCCTTTCTACATGAAGTCGCGGTGCAGCTTCCCGGTCATGATGATCGGGAACAGTTTTTGGCAGGGATCGATCTGATTCTGGATGGGGCGCTGGAGCGGCGTCGATAGGGGCGGCTAAGCCGAAGGCGGCCGGGTAACCACGGTTTCAAACCGACTGGCTGCAAAGAGCAGCAGAACGTCGGCACCATCGTCATTCGGAGTGAGCATGGAGTGGATCGCTGGCTTGGTGCATGCGGGCACGCTGCTGCTGGTGAATGCGTTGTTGGCGGCTCTGGCGTCGGCACTCTTCTTTGCCTTGTACCTCGGCCACCCAAGGGTCAAACGTCAGCCCGGCGTGCTGTGGTGGGGGATGAGTTACGGGGCGTTTGCGACCGGCTTCGGATTGCTCTTCCTGCCCGCGTTCCACGTCATCTTTCCAGGCCTGCAATTGATCGCGAACCTCTCGATCGATGCGGGTGCCGTGCTGGCGCTGCTAGCGGCCAACTTGTATCTGGAACGGTCCCGACGCCGACTGTGGGTGCTGGTGCCGGTGGTCATGATCGCGCTGACCGAAGCCGGCCTGGTGCTGGTCGAGGGAGAGAACCTTCGCCACATGGTCATCCTGGGCGGCGCGCTGACCGCCCTGCTCACCGTCGCCACCGGCGCCGCGTTCTGGCAATGCAAGGACGAGGCGCAACGTCCCGTCGCGCGACTGGCGGCGATATTCCATTTCCTCTGGGCCGCGATGCTGCTGGTGCGGATCGGATGGTGGATCGCCCAGCCGGCCGAATTCGCGGGGAAGGACCCCACGTCGACTTTCGGGCTGCTCTTGCGCATCGTTCTCACCTGGGTGATTACGCCGGCCCTGCTGTGGATGCTGACGCGCAAGCTGGACGCGGAACTGATCCGGCACGCCAGCCAGGACCCGTTGACCGGCGTCGCCAATCGCCGCGTGATGTGGGAGGAAGGGCAGGGCCGAATCGCGGCATCCCATGCGCGCGGCGCCCCCGTGGCAGCGCTCATGATCGACGTGGACCGATTCAAGGCAATCAATGACCGATGGGGCCACGAAGGCGGCGATCATGTGCTGATCGCTATCGCCGGTACGTTGAAGCGACATATCCGCGAGAAGGACATCCTGGCGCGTGTGGGCGGCGAGGAGTTCATGGTGTTGTTGCATTACGCAGAAGCGTCGGCGGCAAACGACGCGGCGGAGCGATTACGGCAGGCCGTGGAAAAGACAACGATCACCCTGCCATCCGGCGAGACGCTGCATTGCACGGTCAGTATTGGCTACTGTCTATCCGCGGGGAAAGAACAGAGCTGGCGCGACGTCGTGGTCGCGGCCGACCAGGCGCTGTACGCGGCCAAGCAGGCGGGACGCAATCGTGTTGTTGGCGCCGGGGATTGAATGCATCCGGCGCGTTTGTGTTGAGTCAGCGGATGGCTCGCCTTCAGGCGCGCATCGATCCCGTATCCAGCCACCGCTGGTGCCACGACAGCGCTTCCGGTAGCAGATGAGGCGTGTGCTTGCCGAAGCTCGCCCGCGACGCCCGCTCGAAGTAATCCTCGAGCTGCGGCCGATACGACGGGTCTACGCAGTGATCCAGGATCTGACGAGCACGATGCCGCGGCGGCAGGGCGCGGAGGTCGGCCAGGCCGTGCTCGGTCACGATGATCGACACGTCGTGTTCCGTGTGGTCGACGTGGCTGACCATCGGTACCAGCGCGGAGATGCTGCCGTTCTTCGCCGTGCTCGGGCTCAGGAAGATCGACAGGAAGCTGTTGCGCGCGAAGTCGCCCGAGCCGCCGATGCCATTCATGATCTTGCTGCCCATCACGTGCGTGGAGTTCACGTTGCCGTACAGATCGGCCTCGATCATGCCATTCATCGCAATGCAGCCAAGTCGGCGCACCAGTTCCGGGTGATTCGAAATCTCTTGCGTGCGCATGATGATTCGCTCGCGATAGAAATCGATATTCCGCTTGAATTCCTCATTCGCAGCCGGGCTAAGGGCGAAGCCCGTGCACGAGGCCACGCGCAACACGCCATCGCGCAGCATGTCGAGCATGCCGTCCTGGATGACTTCGGTGAACGCGGCCATGTCACGGAAGCCGCTTTCCGAAAGCCCCGCCAGCACGGCATTGGGGATGTTGCCCACGCCCGACTGCAACGGCAGCAGGTTCGCCGGCAAGCGGCCCTTCTTCACTTCGTGCTGCAGAAACTCGATCAGGTGCGCGGCGATACGCTTGCTCGTGTCATCCGCAGGCGAGAAGGGGCTGTTGCGATCGGGGCCGTTCGTACGTACGACAGCTACGACCTTGTCGGGGTCCACGCGCAACGACGTCTCGCCGATGCGGTCATCCGCATGCAGCAGCGGAATCGGCTTGCGATGCGGGGGCAGGGCCGTGCCGTAGTACACGTCGTGCATGCCATCGATGCCTTCCGGCTGCCAGTCGTTGACCTCGATGATGACCTTCTTCGCCAAGTCCAACCACGTCTTGTTGTTGCCGATGGACGTGGACGGAATCAGCGAGCCATCCTCACGAATACCGGCCACCTCGACCACGGCGGTATCTATATCGCCATAGAAGCCGAACCACACGTGCTGCGCCACGTGACTCAGGTGGATGTCGATGTAGTCGAGCGTGCCCGCGTTGATTCGCTGGCGGGCATCCGGATCGGTCTGGAACGGCATGCGCAATGCGATGCCGTCAGCCTTCGCCAGGGCACCGTCGAGTTCCGGCGCCGTTGAGGCGCCGGTCATGAGCCGGATGCGGAAGGCCTGCCCGGCCACATGCGCATCCTCGATCCGGCGAGCCAACGCCAGCGGCACGGCCTTCGGGTAACCCGAGCCCGTGAATCCGCTCATGGCGACGGTCTCGCCGGGCTGGATAAAGGCGGCGGCAGCCTCCGCGCTGGCCACGCGGTCGCGCAGGAGGGAGGAGCGGATGCGATCGGAAGACATGGTCGGCGTCGAGGCTACGGAGGATGACCGGCCATTTTCTCACCGGCCCGGGAGCATGGCACATGCGACCTTGGTGGTATGGCAACGTGCCGCAGGGGGAATGGGCCGGAAGACCGAGATTTCGTGCCGGAATTGCGCTAGGCGCTTTGCTACCCGACACGCAAAGCCGCGCCTGCCGGTAGCTGGTCCGGAAGCATCGACGCAAGAAGCGTGAAGCCTACAGGGAGCGGGATAATCATGGGCCGCGTCACCCGCTACATGTTGGCGCTGGTGCTCGTGGGACGTAAGCATGAGGCATGCCACCTCATAGGTTACGGGGTCCGCCATTCGCGCTATTGAAACGTAGGAGACCCAAGCGTTCCATGGCGGTTCCGCATCAGGGGAATGACGTCATGGAGGAGGCGACGCGCATGTCCACGGCCATTTCGCGAGCCGGTATGGTCGATAGTCTTCGAGCTCTCGTCACAGTGGCTTGCCTTGGCGTTCTACTGCTAGTAGCAGGGTGCGCCAGGATCGTCCCCTATCGCACGCAAGCCACGTCTGTATCCCCCATCGATTGCACCCCGCAGGTCGTGGACGAATCCAGCGACGAATTGGGCGCGGTCGATAGCCGATGCGATCGACTTATCGTTGAGCACGCGGCGGGTCGGAATGACGTCGGGTTAGGACCATACGACCTTAACTTCGTCGAATTCGACGACCAGGGCCTTCCATTTCCGGCGATCCCACAGTTTGGCGACGCTTCCCGGCAGATTGATCTTTCCCTGGACTCACTCAGGCGATCGCCGGTCGAGCAATCCACGAGCGTCGTCGTATTCGTTCATGGATGGAAGCACACAGCGCAAAGCTCGGACGCCAACGTCCGCTGGTTTCGCATGGTCCTTGGGCAACTCAGCGCGATGGAAGCCCAATCCGCTTGCAAGATGAAGGTCGTTGGCGCGTATGTGGGGTGGCGCGGCGCTGGAACTCGTTTTGAGTCGACAAACTTCATTGGCGATGGCATCGAGTCCGCCACCACTTTCTGGAGCAGGAAGAATGCCGCCGATCGCGTCGCGAAAGGAAGTGTCCGTGAGCTGTTCGGACGCCTTCGATCGTTCCAAGACGCGCGCAATGTCGCGTGGAATCAAGAGGTCGAGAAATCGATAGACGACCCCGATTACATATCAGGCATAGGTGAGGATCAATGCACGAAGAAAGTTCGCCTCACCATCGTGGGGCATAGTTTCGGTGGCTTGATCGTCTACTCCGCACTGTCGCCATCCTTGGTGCGCGACATGACCGACCTGAAGGAGAACATTCGGCGGCGGAAGGACCAGGGTCTACAGCATGACCCTCCCTTCAGCAGAGAAGGCGATGTCGTCATCGCCATCAATCCGGCCGTCGAGGCGGCGGTATTCGCCCCTCTTCATCGCGTGGCATTCGATGAAAAGGGTGGCAGCGAAAGGATTGGCAGCTACCACTCCCCGGTCTTCGTTTCGATAACGAGCGTTAATGATCAAGCGACTGGAGCGGCGTTTCCCTTTGCCCGCATTTTCTCGACGCTGTTCTATCGCTATCCGCAGGGGGCGCGGATGGAGCGAGTCGCGGCCAAGCAGACCATCGGACACGACACATACTATATCGACTACGACCTTACCTATGACCATCGAAAGCCGACGGCCAGCAGTTACCTGACACTTCCTCCGACGGAAAGTGGTGACTGGAAAACGCGAAACATGGTGAAAGAAGAAGATGGGGGAAAAGGGCTGGACTGGACGGAACTCGACGAATTTGCGCGAAAAGTGAGGGAGGCAGCCGGCGATGCCAACGAGGCGGGGGTATATCCGCGGGTGATGTCCGCTTGGGAGGCGGAGGACAGCGGAAACGAATATCGCAATGCCCTGATTCTGACCCCGCGAAATGAGGCGCTTAACGTCAACGTGCCAGTCTGGAACGTCTCGACGGGTAAGCCGATAGTTAACAGCCATTCGGATCTGCGGAACCCACTTTTGATGAGGTTCTTGCGGCAGTTATACGGAGAGGGACTGAGGCCCGATCTTGCCCGTAAGAAGATCACTCCGTAGGGGCGGCGTAATGAGATGCACTGAATGCGGGGTGTCTCGATCACTTCGCCTGTTTTCAGATTTGTGGTGGAAGAATCGATTCGTCAGAGGCGACGCGACGGTTGCGCCTCAATGGCAACCCGCCACTCTTCATCGTGAGCGGCTGTCCTCGCTCATGCTCAACTCGTAAGCCTCGTCACTCCTAATGATTCGAATCGACCTGGGTATTGTCTTCCGCCTCGGTGGGAAGCGAACCTTACTGAGATTTCGACAAATGCCGCACCTCCTTGATCAAAGACCGTGCATCTTCTTCGACCGCAGAGTTTCCGCAGATGTCTATAAAGTTCGTAGGAAGACGTTCTTTCCCGGCCATCTCGATCATTGAAGATTGGCTTATGAAGAGAAGATATGTCTTCCCGGTATCCATGGGGAACCTGGCAGTCGTGTTTTCCGACAACAGCTGGATCGTCCGCTGCGGCGTACCTTTGAAGGTCTCTAATACCTGGACCGAATAAATTGTCCACGCGTAGCCCTCCGGATCGTCCGGTTCGGAAATATTACGCGCGGCTGTGACTCGCCCCGTGATAACCGCCGCCGCATCCTTGAACTCGGCGGCAACCGTCGGCTTTCGATAGATGGCGGTCGGGCCTGCGCCATATTCCCAGCACGTGCCGTAAGAAGCAGGCGATATCGCGCCTATCGCCATCATGAAGGCAGGCAAGGCAAGTCGCTTGAATGAGCCCATTAATTCCCCTGAGCAGTTTTGCGAACTGCGGCGATCTCACGAAATGGGGCAAGGAGCGACGAAAAGCTGTCTGGACAACGGTCATTCGGTAGAAGAGCGAGGGGTGAAACCTTGACTAGTAACGTGAACGCATCGAAGTGGTCGCAGCCGGCCCACTTGCCACCCCAACATTTTTTAGTTTCTTACCACTACTAGGAGGGCTCCTCCGAAAGGCGCTTATCAAAGGCGTCGCTTGTAACCTACATTAGCTCTCCCGTGCATGAAGGCAGTTCGGCTGCTACTTGTCGATCGGCCCGGCGATGTTCGCTTGAGGTCCAAAGCGGACGCTGGCCGCGTCGCTATTCGGCCCGACGGACTAGAACCAGTTCTTCGTCGTACTCTGGGTAGTGCACCAGCCCGGCAAAATCGGTATCGATCATTGCTCCGGTGCCCAGGTACTCTCAATCCTCGCCACCCGGCAAATAGCTCTTGTCCTCAATGGCAGCGATCACTAGTCCGTGATATCGACCATCGATCTCAACCACGTCACCAGCGAGCACTCGTTGTCCATCCGCGTACTTCATCGCCTGTCTCCGTACGGTCCATTGCCAATATAATGAATCTTCTGCACCTTAGTTGAATAAATATGAGCATGTACCGGATCTCCGCCTTCCAGCCCATTTCCTTATCGCTGACGAACAGGAGCACGTTCAAGATCAAGATCAGGAATGTCGATTGCTCACTCAGCCTCCAACCGGTGCATGGTGACGTCGGTGAGCGCTTCAAAATGGGCGGGTCCAATGTTGTTTTGGAGTTTTCGAAAGACATCCCAAAAGGTGATCTTGTCGTGGCAGCGCGAGAAGGTCTGCATTTGATAGAGGACTTCCAGTCCGCACTCTCAGTTGTTAGCGGCGTTACATTACGTAATGTGCGCCTTCTGCAAGTTGCAAGAATCGATACGTCGACGCATGAGTGCGAATTTCTGCAATTTTTTGACATTGATCCGCTGCATTGGCCTCGTGATATCACGTCAGAAGATTTGAACAACGCTAGGCACCTTTTGAAGCATTGGGATGGATTGCCTACCGGCGCGCGCCTGAGGCGGGGAGCAAGGCGATATCGAGATGCCATTGGCAATGTCGACGATGACGTATCAGCCTTTCAGGACACCTATGCCGGGCTCGAAGCTCTTGAACCTGCCCTTGCCCCGCTCTATGGCCTTGACCCTGGCACAGAGACGCTGGACGGGCAATGTGCTCATTGCAAGACCGCCTACCAATACAAGAAGACTTCGCTGGTAGGAGTGCGCGCATTTATCTTGGATACCACTGATGCCAGTCAAGCAGAAGAGGGCCGTAAGCACGACTGGAAAAGAATGAATGCTCTTCGTCACGACATAGTCCACAGTCTCAAAGAAGACGAGGCCATTGATAAGAGCGCACGCTCTGCACTTATGGCTGGAATGCACTATTTGCATGACGCTATATGCGTTGGGTCACATGCTAATGGCCTCACCTCGCTCGGGTATAAGGTAGCCCGAGGACCAATTAAGTATGCTGCGCATGGTTTCTATGAACTGCAGTCTTTGCCTGAGCTCTCAGAATGGAAGAGCGTGCTACTTCTTCAAGACGTGGAGTGGGTATCTCATCCCACCCACAAGTTCGTCCCGCAAACGCGCCTTCGAAATCCCGGATTGGAAAACCTTCGGTTGAGGTTAGTCTACGTTGATGGCGACTTTTCCGAAGCTACGATGAACTCGCTGCACACAGCTGCCATCGAACGAGATTAGCTATTCTAACTTGCAGCACATTTCATTCTCAGAATGAAGCAGCTTGGCAAAACTTGGAAAAGGATATTCCGTGGAGGTCGCATTCCGAACCGTTGATTAAAGAAAGGATTCCTAAAGCTCTACGTAGCAGGGGTTCGACCTGCTCGCTCAGGAGCAGCCCGGCGTGAGGGGGTGGCAGTACCGTAGAACCGGGGTTATTCTATCGACGCTGCCCGCTACTTAAGTGCCTGGGGGAAGGAATCTAAATGGCCAAACTAACCGTTTCCGAGATCAGGGAGGCTGCAGCCCGGTGCGCGCCCCTGGATACGGTCACTGCGGGGAACGTCCTCCAATGCGCTGCGCAGCACAGAATCAAGTACCGAGCTCAACAGCCTGTCACCACTAGTACCCGAATCATCCGTCCGAATCAGTACGCCCCAACATCCAGGGCACTTGGCGACCTTGAGAGCCTCCCTCTTCTCCAGGGCCTAGCATCGACGGTTTGGGCATCGTGTTCGGGCAGGAGAAACCGGTGCCCGACAAACCGCTAGCTCCCTTCTCTAAGGTTTCAATCACACGACGCATCCGCTCGCTCGGCCAAGTAGCCGAGCGACATCACTGTGACGCTACGACTATTGTAGGGACACTATCGCACCTTTGGTGCAGAGCTTCGTTTCCCGCACTCCGAAAGCCAGCCCTTCGCTACTCCAAAGAACTCGCAGCCGAGGCAGAGGTTGCAGAATTTGTAGCGATCTTACGCGGCATGACTTTTCTTGACGCCACATACTGGCTTAGCTCCTCGTACGCTCTGTTAACTACCCAGGGCTATCAGAAGGAGTTAGCGATGTTCTTTACACCCACATCGCTAACGGACGGTCTTCTCAACGACCTGACTGAGCAAGGAGTGGATTTTGGTCGCCAGTCGTTCATGGACCCAGCGTGTGGGGGGGCTGCGTTCCTAGCCCCCATTGCCCTGAGGATGCGTGCCGCCCTAAAGAAGCGCGGACGAACGCCGTTACAATCACTCAGACATATAGAAAGACACCTTTCGGGAACCGATCTTGATGCCACGCTTTGCGAGCTTTCCAAGCTCTTTCTATGTATGGCACTTCATGACGATATCCAGAAGACGGGCTACTCTCCGGCATTTCGAGTTCGCCAGACTGATTCGCTGCACGGACTTCGTACATGCTTTGGGAAAATTGACGTCGTTGTCTGCAACCCTCCCTATCGAAAGATGAAGGCCGCGGAGCTGGATCCTTTACGAGAAACGTATGCTGACGTCATTGAAGGTCAACCGAATCTCTATTGCCTGTTTATCGCACTTTGTCTGCGCCTTCTCCGTGCCGAAGGCCATGCGGCGCTAGTTACGCCGACAAGCTTTCTATCCGGCCAGTACTTCACGAGCCTACGAAAATTTCTCATTAGCAATTCAGTAATCGAGCACATAGGCGTTGTTAGTGACAGGCAAGGCATCTTTATTGATGTTGAGCAAGAAACAGCCATGACAGTTCTGCGCCGGCGATCAGAGAAAGGTCGGTCACAGACTAGCGTTTCAGTGGTGTCAAGTTCCGGCCAATACAGGAACGTAGGGAAGTGCTCATTGCCAAGCGACGGAGCGGTTTGGCCAGTTCCGCGTGCAACTACTGACGTGCCCTTACTTAAGGCCGCATCAGCAACAGCTTTTCGACTATCTGACTATGGATACAAAGTCCGGATTGGCGCTTACGTCTGGAATCGAGACAAACGCCCGAAGTTTGAGACGCAACAGGATGTAAGAAAAGCCAGGGCCCATACTGCCATGCCACTGCTTTGGTCGAGAGATATCGTTCCAGGAAGGGCCGTCCAACTCGATTCCGTATCAGCCCGTGATGGAGAGCACCGATTTGTAGACATGGGCGACAAAATGCACTCCTCCGTGGTGTCGTCTCCGTGTGTCGTAATACAGCGTGTCACGTCGAACGATCAGCCTCGACGCCTAGTCGCTGCCGCTGTGTCGCCCGATGTCTACAGAAAGCATGGAGGGTTTATCGGCGAGAACCACGTCGTCATAGTCGAGGTCACAGGCGATAAGCCTCATCTATCGCCCACCAAACTGGCGAGCCTGCTCAGCACATACGTGGTGGACCGAAACTTTCGATGTATCTCGGGCGCAACCAATGTCTCAGCATTTGAATTGAATCAGCTTGCGCTGCCAGATCCACAGGCTGTTAAAGACGCCCTCGCTGAGAAGGTGACTATGGAAGAAGCGGTGAAGCGTGCCTTCAACCTATCTGACGTGGCAGGCCCCGCCAACTAAGCTGAGTGCTTGCAATGGCCAAATTCAGATCTCTAGCGGAACGCCAATCAGATCGAGCCAAGGCCCGAAATAAGACTAGTGAGCGTGTGCAAGAGATATCCTTGCGCTCGACGGGGACAAAAGAACGAGCGCCGAAATGTAAGCCACCTGCGATATCTCCGTCTGATGTGCCGGATCAGCCAGCTCGACCTGATCGGCCGTGGGCACATGTTCGATCAGGTGATGCTTCAATACAGTACAAAGTGCGTACCTCGAGTGAGCCTGTAGGTCTACAGCCATGGGCAAGGGAGCTGGTCGACACGCTACTCACCGCTGCGGATCATGGTGGTATCACCCTTTGCCTCGCCTGGCCCGCCAAGCTTGCGGGATTGCCACTCCTTCATGCGCTAGCAAATATAGAGCGTGTATTTGCTAAGGATTTGCGGGGCCTGAGAGCCCTACTCTATCCAGGTAACTACGCCTGCCGCACGCCCCTTCAGAGTGTTCTCGCTGATCGAAAGGATCTCAACGAGCTCTTCTGCAGCCTTTGGGTCATGAGTGACAACGGCTCGCACGAACCAGAAACGCACACTTCATCCTCAGCATTTCTCGCGGTCCTGTCCGCACTCAACGATCTAGATCAGCACAACCAAAAATTATCTGATCCATCGTTGGCAGAACTGATTCCCACCTTTGTCTTTAGCCCGAGTAATCAGTCCTGGGAAGCGGCCGCAGCCAATCCTCTCGAACGAACGCTATCGAAAGTCAAGAACTTGGCAATTCGACGTCGCCTTCGAGAAAAGGTGAACATGGAATGGGGCGTGCCAGCGAAGGCTCCAGGAGCGCTACTCGTTATGCATCATGCGGCGAAGCGAGCAACATGGCGCACTTCGCTCAATGCGCTAGGTGCTCACGGGCGCCCTGAAGTACTTCTTCTAGATGCCACCGACGCATCAGTCCGCTCCGATTACAACGCTTCCATGCACATCCCCGATTTCCTCCTTGCCGCGAGGAAGTTTGGCATGGACGAAGCCGGTGCCGTCATCGTTACCGATGACCCGAAGACATTCTTCATCCTTCGCGGCAGGATGGTCGACTCAAAACTGGACTTCTCAACGAAGGTCTGGTCCGCGGAAGCACAAGAGGCACTGCTTTCAGCCCAACCAGTTCCGCCTGACTGGAAGCCCGCTCAACGAAGCAACTCGAACTTCAACGTATACATTGTTGATCGCGATGCGTCCCAAGTTGCGCTCGCATTTCAGCGACTCACGGCTTTCGCCGGAAGCGAAGATGATCCTGCTCATAGAGCGCTATTGCAGGCCTGTATGTACATACTTCGCCTATCCAACATGCCTGCCGGATATATGGATCTAAGCGCCGCAGAGACCGAGGAAGGATTCGGCAGACTCAGCAACCATGATTCTTGGACGGCAGTGAAATTGGCGCTTCAAACGGCGCTAGCGTCCGGATCGCTCAACAGCGTCCGCCTTAAGGTGGAAGACGTCGTCAAACGTGCCGAAAAGCTAATTGATGACTGGCGTGATGCAACCCCGTTAGCGTCGCGCTTGCTAGTCGAGGTTAAAAAGCATTCGACGAGCTACCGTCAAACATTCGCGATTATTCTTCCAAGCAATAAGTATGTGCTGCTATCCCGGCGCTTCCTCCAGCGCAAGTTAGCGAATGATTGGGATGCAGCTGAGCCACATATGGAGTTGCATACGCTAGCAACAATCAAAAGGATGCCCGCTGATCAACGGAATGGAAAAGACTTTGCCTTCGTCGGCATAAATGCCGACGTTCTTCGCATCCTAATTACAGATTCAAATGTTCCACACGGAACGACTATTTTGGTTGCTTATCAGCAGGCCGAATCTTCCCTCAAGACGCTGAAGTCAATGAAGGAGATCGAAGCGTTCAAAGCTTATAGAGGGCGCATCGGATTGCTTGCTCAGCAGCTTGAGCAACGGCTGTCTGAGGTGCCCAATCCAATTGATATCGGCAAGCTTCGAGAAATGTCGATGACTTTTAAGCTTGATGGAGTTCAGAGCAGTGGACAGAGCGACCAGCAAGCGGATTACAAGTTTGACTTGGAAGGTCGCGGAAGAACGTACGTCTCTTCATGGGTCTATCGCTACCTAGCCGACGAAGATCCGCCCTTCAGGCGTTCGTTGGCGAGCGCCATTCAACCTGGTGATTTCGTCTTCGAGATGAGTGACGAGCTTCGTGCCAAGGTGGAATCGTCTCTCCAGCTGGATAGTGCCGGAGTGAACTCTATCGTCGATCCGGTTCGCATGTTGCTCAAGTTGTATCACGACGATGTGCAAAGGCGTTGCGCGCTATTGTTTGGCACCAAGAAGCGGTCCGCGCTCGCGCGCGACGTTCACGCCAAGATGATCGAACTCGACGCAAGAGCTGAAAGCTGCCGACTTGGCCGTGTGTACTACTGGCTCGCCTTGCAGGCTAAGGATGATACGCGACCCCACGCGGCGAAAGACTCAAGCTACTTCAAGGTCTTTTGTCGGGCGTTGGGTATCGGTGACGAGGAAGCTGAGCAGCATTGGATCTTTGTACGCAGCGCGCGACGCCTAAATCAGTACCTCGGCCGCGAGCTAGTAGCTCGATACGCCGAAATCCTTTTTCAGCCAGAGAGCGCTGTCGCCTATCGCAAGGTGCCAAAGGACGTCATTCATGAGCTCCAGCAGGAAGCGCTGCGTTGCGTCTATAGAGTGGAACGCGTGGAACCACCTTCGCATCCAAAGGGAAAGACCAGTGTCCATCCTTAGTGAGAACTCGCATGGCATTCACCCCGCCTACAAAGAGGCGGTGGTTGATAGCTTGCTTAATAATCTGTCCGCACGACTCGCCGGCCGCGGCAGCTTCTACGAAGTAATTTATGGGGCAAAACCCAGCGCCACGCTGATGTCAGAATTCATCGTACCGATGCCCGCAGAAGAGCGTGGCGGCGACGAGGAGGCGGATCCAATTCGCATAAGCGCGCATGGCATGGATTTCCAGATTCGGGCGGCTGCCAAGGATGCTTCGCTTGGGGTATCGCTAACCGGCGCGGTATATGTCCGCATTCTACCTACTGAGGAAGAGGTTGGACCTGGAGGCCGTCTAGAGGCGACTTTTCCGTTGACCAGAGAGGCACGCGCCACTGTCCGCAGCAAGGTGAGAGACGCACTGACCGAGCTCATTGCAGCGCTACCTGGCGGCAAATCCCATCCGGACTGGGCAATGAGGAGTTATGAGGCTCGCCGGGCCGCCTACGAGTCAATGGGACTGCCGTTCGACAACCGGCTCGATCGTGCGTCGGAGCGCGAAGACACCGAGGCAGAAGGTATAGAAGAAGCCAGTGTGGAAGAGACGGTCGAGAGCGAAGCAAGTCCAATTCAGGAGATCACCGCGGAGCTAAGCACACCGGACAGGTTGGCGGAAGACATCCCGCCTCCACCGAAATGGTTACGCCTCGGGCTCGCCCTCCCTTCGTTCACCTTTACGCCGATGACGGCAGAAGGCGACGCCAAAAGAGCAACCGATGCCTTAAATGAAGCCATCAATAAACAGCTTGCAGATTGGGCAGTGAGTACAGATCCCAGTATGGGTGGAAAGACTTGGGGATACCGTCGGACCCGAGTGCTGCCGTCTGACGTGCGTGACTGGAAGAACTACCTGGATAGGGTACGCACCTCCAACCTTCCAGTGGTCATACCGAAGATTGAGCTGCGCTGGGTTGTCCAGACTGCGCAAGATCCAATCGACAAAGGCCGCACGACGATTCATGTTGCATTAGAGAACTGGACGACACCGCTCACCAAGACCAATTTTAAGGAACTTGAGCCTTCGCTTTTTCAGGTTTCTGTTGTCGTCGATGTGCCATCTACCGATCACAAATTCCTGCATCTTGATCGCGTGAAACCGTCCTATCGCTATAACGAATATTTGAAGTATCCGGCATTAGGGTTTAACGGTGGTGTCACCCTCACTACTGAGGGCTCACTACACAGACTGAAGACTAATTGGGCACCCCGCTATGTGCTGCCAAGAATCCGGCCGACCGACGGCGCGGTCCAGTGCAATATCGAAAAGTTATCGCAGCCTGACTGCTTGAATGGTCTGTTGCCACTCATTGCGGCTTACGAAGCATGGCTTACGGAAGTTGAGCAGCACCCGGTGGATCATGGGGTAGAGGGTCCCAATGCCGTCGAACAAATCGCAGCAGAACGCGAGAAGCTCCATCTTGATCTCGCGGCGTGGCGTCGGGAGTTAGCAGCCATTCGCTGCGGCTTGGAAATCCTCGAGAAATCTCGCGGAAGTTGGAGTGGCCCTGGCCCACAGAAGTCTTCGCTTGGAATCCCGTTCGAGGCGTGGATATCGATGAATACCGCTATGGCCAAAGTGGCCAGGGCGAAGGGCTATAAAGACTGGCGGCTGTTCCAGCTCGCATTTATCCTCGCGTCCATTCCTGCATTCGCCACGCGCATTCCGGAGTTCCACGACTTTTACACGCCTGAGGTTGCTAAGAACGCCAATGCAGTCACACTGCTGTATTTCTCGACCGGCGGCGGCAAGTCTGAGGCATTCCTTGGTCTTCTTGTATACGTACTCTTCCTTGACCGCCTTAGGGGTAAGGACAGAGGCGTGACGGCATTGATGCGCTACCCGCTGCGCTTGCTAACGCTTCAACAGGCGCGCCGGACGTTCACCACAATGGGTGCTGCTGAGGAGGTTAGGCACTCGCGGAGGCACCCCGGTAACCCGTTTTCATTGGGATTCTGGGTGGGTGGAAGCAATACGCCCAATTGGCACTCGGATGAAGGATACGGCGAGGTCCCTAGCGATAGCGAAGTCCCTCCAAGCGAGGAATCCAAGCAATTAGAAATCCAGCCCTACAAAAGTGCTCGAGAGCGCTGGCTGAAATTATCGTCCTGCCCTTTCTGTGGAAGTAAGAATGGCAACCTGCTCGCTCTACGGCGGCATTCCGGTAGTGGATCCAATGCAATGGGTCACTATTGTTCTTCATCCAAGGAAATTTGCTCGTGGAACGCTCGGTTCACCAAGCCGACCCCATTGCCCTTCTACATCGTTGACGAGGACATTTATGAACTAGCTCCGTCAGTTCTTCTTGGTACGGTCGATAAGCTCGCAGCCATCGGCCAGTCGCAGGGTACTATCCGAAGATTCTTCGCGATGTTCGGTTTCGCCCCGCTAGTTAAGACAGCGAGCGATCGCCTATATGTGCCGATGAAATTTAAGGACTGGGATGGCCATCCTGGCAATGGCACTGCCCCCTTATTTCCGTCTTATTCTTCGGGGGACATTCGATTCTTCGATCCTTTCCCAGCCTTACTTATTCAGGACGAAGCACACCTCCTTGATGAGTCGCTTGGCACGTTCTCCGGGCTGTTCGAATCCGCTCTTGAAGCAGGTTTCGATCAACTTGCCCCCCTGCTAAAGGGCAAACTGGCATTTGAGCCAAACTCAACGGCGCGCAGAAAGATCAAGGTTATTGCGGCATCAGCCACTGTTAGCGAACCACAGAGGCAAATGCGCAACCTTTATCAGCGCGACAACACAGTGCAGTTTCCGTACCCAGGGCCTACTCTTTACGATTCGTTCTATGCAACTCCTCTTCAGCCGAACGATGCGCCTGAAGACGCAGAGCGGGTCCCCATTGCGGTCGACGATGTGGAAATGCGGAGTCACTGGGCACGCGTTTACGCGTCCATTCTAACCAATGGACACCGCCACACAGTAGCGATGGCCTCGGTCCTTGGGCACTACCATCTCATGCTCACGGCTCTCTATGAGTCCCTTCGTAGCGGAGATGCAACCAAGGAAGAAGCTGCGCGTGAAGAATTGGTCCGCTGGGTATCACATGGACCTTTGGAGAATCAATTCGCTCGGCTCCTGGCCGGTTCCAATGCTGCAACGCTTCTTACGTTGGTGAACCTGCACCGTATCGCCCTGACTTACGTCACCAACAAAAAGGGTGGCGACCAGGTTATTGACACCGAAAGAGTCCAATTCGAGAAGCTTCACCGTGACCAGGGATACCCGGATCATGTACTGAACTCTGAGCTTATTTCAGGAGCCGTTTCAGCTGCAGACATTCAGGACATAGTCCGACGCGCCGAAACCCGCGTTGGAACCAAAGAGCCATTTCCCGAGCTAAACGACACCCTACGGTCGGTTATTGCCACGTCCGCCATATCTCATGGTGTTGACGTTGAAGAGTTCAATGCGATGTTTTTCGCCGGCATCCCGTCCGACATCGCTGAGTACGTCCAAGCTTCATCACGTGTCGGTCGCACCCATGTTGGCTTTTCATTGCTGGTCCCAGTACCGCAACGATATCGAGATCGATTTGTTCTCGAGATTCATGACATTTTCCATCGATTCCTCGAGCGAATGATTCTGCCAGCGGCAGTTGATCGTTGGGCGGAGAATGCCCTCATTCGCGTAATGCCAAGCTTTTTCCAAGAGTTTGTTTGCGGCATAAACGCCATCGAGCTCTTGTGTGCAGCCGATGACGACAAGAAGAGAAATTGCTGCACGTATTCCATGGCAGCCGAAGTACGGGACTTCTTAGCCTTACCGGCCAACATGAAAGCTACTGAGGCATTTATGGAGAAGGCGCTTGGCCTATCATTCTCGCCATCTCCTGAGGGCAAGAATTACTATCGATCAATGCTCAAGGGGCAACTAACTCACTACCAGCAGGATCTTGATGTCGAGCGGCTGGTCAATTCAACCCCACTGGTTAGGTTCTTCGGTGCCCGTAACAGCCTCCTCCGTCCGATGACATCGCTACGCGACGTAGATCAGCCTGGACTGATCCACGAGTCGCGCTTGGATGTCTCTTACAAGCTCGTGAAAGATGGGGTGACTGCTCGAGTAATGACCTTCATCCGGCGTGGCTCAGGGGCAGACATCGACTCGACGGACAATGCCACTGAGGCCCGTAGCTGACGGAGATAATTAGAGTGGCCAAGGCAAAATCGATGAACCGGTCCCGCAACCAGCTGGCGACCGCGTATGCACCGGAAAGTTTTTTTACCTTCGAGGGAGGAATGGGTGCTTGCATTGCCCGATCAGCTGCCGGCGAAACCATACAGCTCTCAGAGCCGACTATAGACTTGATCTTTGAACGGATAAACGAACTCGGCCGAGCCTGGTTCAACGCCGCCTTATCAGCGAGAGATGGCGACCCGACCAAGCCGCGCATTCTCCCTGGACAGTGTGTCGACCAAGCACTCCTTAATCCCTCCAGGACAGAATTTCAGCTTCCCGGCCTAGATCGCTTCTACCTATGCCGGCCATCCCACATGGAGTACACACCGGCACCACTAACGTTCGTGTGCAGGACTTGTGGATTGTTTCAAGACTATGAGTCGTTAGGTAGGCTTGACGATGACCTGAAGTACTTGACGCCAGAAAACTGCCGCAATCCAAAAAAGAAAGGCGTTTGTGACTGGGAGCAACTGGATGTCATCTTTGTGCATTGGTCAGGCCACTGGGAAGCGGCATTTCCCGGGCAATGGTACTGGAGTGACCGCGATTCCAAGGTCATAAAGCGATATGACAGCTGCGTTTGCGGAAGCTCTCAGTTCCGGCTAAATCGTCGCTCAGCGGGGATTGGTGACTGGTTCTTCGAATGTGCCGCCTGCGACAAGCCGCTGTCGCCAAAGTGGCTACAGAACGACCGAGACACACTGCGCATCATCGGACCTGCGATGAAATCTGACCGACTGACCGAGGTTCGTATGCAGGCGACACCCTATCGGGCATCGAGCGCGTACTACGTAAAGTCAGACCTCTTTATCGACTTTAAAGACGGAAGCCAGCAACTTCTAACACGACTTCGTCCAGGCCGCGATACTGAGCTGAAGGACGTTATAGCTAGGCTATACGGTTTTGCATCTCAGCCAATTACCGAAGATGACGTAAAGAGGGCGTGCGACGGAAAATCTGAATGCACGAAGGATCTCTTGGATTACTTGGCTGCCGGCAATGCAATTCAGACGATCGAGCTGCAGATCGACGCCATGACCGAGTCTCTACGCGCTGCAATGAGAGACCTTCTTGATACTGCATACAATAATCGGCAGCGCATCGTCGATGACCTTCGCCAAAGGCAGATTCTTTTGCCAAAGACTGACCTCCCCATAGCCGTCGTATCAAACATTCGGGACAGACAATCCAAGTTTGCGTCTAAGTTCGACCCTTTTCGCCTTGCCATCGAGCACGCCGCACTTAAAAGCACACGTCTCGATGTAGAAAAAAGGACGAATGGCAAGAAGCCCTATGTATCTTTTACAAGACTCGATGAAGACCTAGCACCCGAAGATAAGGACAAGACCGGCGAGGTGCAGAACGCCACTCGCTCCCTTTTGGATAAGCTCGGCTTGGAGGATATGGGCCTTATTCGAGAGTTCGATCTATGCCGCTTTAGTTTTGGCTACTCTCGAATGGAGCCGGCTCCTATTCTTCGAGACAAACGCGGCATGGACATGCCGGTCCGTCTAAACTTGTTTCCTCCAGTTAGGCAGAATGACGGCACGCGGTTTCCCGTGTATGTCGTTCAACAGGGCAACGAGGCCATTTATGTTCGCCTTAAGGAAGAACTTGTTCTCGAATGGCTGCGAGATCTAGATTGCCCCGACATGTTCGACCTGAACGCTGGCGAGAGAATTGGGGCCGGACTACTTAGTGCTGCGCAGCCGATGAGTTCATTCCTAGACAACTTGTCCGAGTCTGTGACCCCGCCTGTTTACCTGTATCTTTACACGCTGCTTCATAGCTATTCGCACCTGCTGATGAAGCATATGTCGGAGTACTCCGGCTTGGACTTAGGCTCGTTAGGCGAGTACATCTTCCCGGCCGATCTGGCATTTGTCGTCTACCGGAATGGAACAACCATGGACCTTGGTAATCTTTCCGCGCTCTGGCGCAACGCCGGCTCTTCAATGCTAACGGCTATGCTGAGTTCTAAGGCGACTCTTTGCGGCACGGGATCCCTATGTACGGAACGAGGCGGTGCATGCCCAGACTGCTTGATGATGCCCGAAACTTCATGCATCGCTGGCAACAAGCTTCTCTCGCGATCCGTTCTAAGATCTGTCGGTGGCAAGCCGCGCCTCGACAAACGCAGTTCGCCGATTCGTGGCTTTCTGGATACCATCAAGACCTCGACTGCTTGAATGTCGACGCAGAAGCTGACTGCCTTTGAGCAATCCATCGTCGCCGGCCTGGCTGACCAGGCTGGACTTGCCGCCTCGATTCTAGATACCTCGTCCGAACTGTCGCCCCCCGTTAGTTAGTGCCACCCATAACCCAAGGTCGCCGGATTGTGTTGTTGCCTGAACTCGACGGGCGTGAGTCCGCCCAGGCTGTCGTGGGGTACTTCCCGTTTGTAGTCGACCAGCCACCGCTCGGCTTGGTCGCGCACGTCGCTCAGGTTGCGGAAGACATGCATGTCCAGCACGCCGCGACGGAAGCTACCGTTGAAGCGTTCGATGAAACCGTTCTGCATGGGGCGCCCCGGCTCGATAAAGTCGAGCTTGATGCCCTTTCGTTCGGCCCACTCGGCAAGGACCAGGGCAACAAACTCAGGGCCGTTGTCCAGGCGAAGCTTCGCAGGGTAACCGCGCCAGGCCGCTACCCGCTCCAGCGTGCGGATAACGCGCGACGCGGGTAGGTTCAAATCGATTTCAACGCCCAAGGCCTCCCGGGTGAAGTCGTCGATGACGTTGAAGGTGCGGAAGCGGGGGCCGTCTCACAGGGCATCGGACATGAAGTCGATGGACCAACTCCCGTTTATTGCCTCGCCGGCCACCAGCGGCATGGGATGCCGTGTCGGTACGCGCGTCTTGCCACGACGACGGCGGTTGAGCTGCATCAGGCAATACACACGCCAAACCCTCTTGTGATTCCACGGCAAGCCGCGGCGACGAATGACCTGGAACAGCTTGTCGACCCCGCGCTCGGGAAACCGCTCCGCCAGTACGGCGATCACCGGCTCGTCGCGATCCGGGTGCGCCTTGTAGCGCAGCGCCGATCGCGACACACCCAATGCCTGACATGCCCGACGCTCACTCCAGCCTTGTTCTCCCACCAACCAGGCCACGAGCGGGCGTTTATGCGCCGGGTCTACAGCTTTTTTGCGATCAGTTCCTTCAAGCCGTGGTTTTCCATGGCCATGTCGGCGTACATCCGCTTGAGCTTGTTGTGCTCGATTTCCAGATCACGCAGTCGATGCACGTCCGATGCCTCCATGCCGCCGTACTTTGATTTCCTGGCGTAGTAGGTCGCCTCGGAAATGCCCAGATCACGGCACACGTCTTTGACCTGCCGCCCGCCTTCGACTTGCTTGAGGGTGGCGACAATCTGGTTCTCGGTGAATTTGCTCTTGCGCATCGTGGGTCTCCTTGGGCTTAGTTTGCCCGGAGACCTCGGTTATGTCTGGACCAAGTTTACGGGGAGGCGACACTCAAGCGTAGTTCTGCGCTAGGCGCAAAACTAACGTTGAAAGAATATGCGGAACGTATCGCAATCATTGGTGGGCCCACCAGGATTCGAACCTGGAACCAAGGGATTATGAGTCCCCTGCTCTAACCGTTGAGCTATAGGCCCTGCGCGGGCGAGAAGTCTAGCCGATAGGGCGGTGGGTTGGCATGTCGGCGGAGGCTTGCTTGCGCACGGTCTATCTCAATTCCTTCGCCGCCATACGCCCGGCGATGCCGAAAACGCGGCCATGTACGTGCCGGCTCCTTTACGCCGCCGATACGGCGTAATCTGCACCCGAGCGACGGCGTCTGGCTGAAGCACTTACCGAGGTGTCGTATGAGCAAGGGAATGGATTCGAAGAAGAACGAAAAGAAGAAGCCTGCCAAGACCATGAAGGAAAAGAAGGCCGCCAAGGACGAGAAGAAGCGCAATCAGCGCTGAGGCGCTTGCGACGCGCTCAGGCGCGTCGCGAGTAGTCCATGTTGCGCAGATCCTCGAGCATGGACGGGCCGGTCGGGTGCCAGTCGAGTGCCTGGCGGGTCCACGCGCTGGAGGTGGGTAGATCCATGCCGACGAAGCCGCCCATCCAGCCGTAGAACCCGGGGGCCTCGTCGGGCGCGATGGAGGTCACGGGGATGCCCAGTCCTTCGCCGAGCACTTCGACGATGGCGCGGGTGGTGATGCCTTCCTCGTCCACGGCGTTGTAGCGCGAGCCCGGTGTGCATTTCTCGATGGCGAGCCGGTAGAGCCGCGCCACGTCCGACACGTGCGCCGCGGGCCAGCGGTTCTGGCCGTCGCCGACGTATGTCGCCACACCCTTGCTGCGGAAGATCTCGACCAGCGGGGTGACCAGGCCTTGCCGTTTGGTGTCGTGTACCTGCGGAAGGCGCATGACCGACACGGCGATGCCTTGCTCCAGCAGTTCTGCGCCGGTCAGTTCGGTCGCGATGCGCGGGTTCGCATGGGCGGTGTTGAACACGTCCTCGGTCGCGAGTTGCCCCGGGCCCTTCGAGCCCATGCCGGTGCCCGAGGTAATCAGCAGGGGGCGGTCGCTGCCTTTCAGTGCTTCGCCCATCGCCCGGATGACGCGGGCGTCCTTTTCGCAGTTGGCGGCGAAGTTCGAGAAGTCGTGGTCGAAGGCGGTGTGGATCACGGCATCGGCCTGGGCGGCACCGGCCTGGACGCTCGCCGGATCTTCCAGCTCCCCGCGATGCACCTCGGCGCCCGCCGCACGCAAAGCCTCCGCGCCGACGTCCGAGCGAGTCATGCCGAGCACCTGATGCCCCGCCTGAAGCAGCTCCGGAATGACGCGTGAGCCGATGAAGCCGGTGGCGCCTGTCAGAAAGATACGCATCGGGGTGTCTCCAAAGTCGGGAAGGCGTACGATGGGCCGCACACCGATACCGGTAAAGTAGTGACGTTATCCGGGTATAAGGACCAACAGGCTGCGATGTCCGCGTCTCCCCACAACCCGCTCGGCACCTTTCTTCGCGATCGCCGTACTCGGCTTGATCCCGCCGCCTTTGGCGTCATCGGCGGCCGGCGGCGCACGCCAGGGTTGCGCCGTGAAGAAGTGGCGCAGCGGGCGAACATCAGCCCCACCTGGTACACGTGGCTGGAGCAGGGCAGGGGCGGCGCACCGTCGGCTGACGTACTCAACCGCATCGCCGCGGGATTGATGCTGACCGAGCCGGAGCGCGAGCATCTCTTCATGCTGGCGCTCGGTCGGCCGCCCGAGGTGCGTTATCGATCACCAGAGGGCGTATCGCCGCGTTTGCAGCGCGTGCTCGACGCCTTCGAGGCCAGCCCCGCCATCATCCGCACCGCGTTGTGGGACGTGGTGGCGTGGAACGAGGCGGCGGCAACCGTCTTTACGGACTACTCGCAGCTGCCGCCCGCGGAACGCAACATCATCCGCATGATGTTCTCGAACGAGCGCGTGCGTTCGCATCAGGAAGATTGGATGAGCGTCGCTCGCTTCGTCGTCGGAGCGTTTCGCGCCGACGCGGCGCGTGCCGGTGCTACCGCGGAGATCGGGCAGTTCGTCGAGGACATGTCGCGCATCAGCCCCGAGTTCAAGGCGATGTGGCAGGACAACGACGTGCGCGGCCACGGTGAAGGGCTCAAGCGCCTGCATCTTCCCGACCACGGCTTGCTCGAACTCGAATACTCCGCGTTTGCCGTGGACGGCCGGCCCGACTTGGGCATGCTGGTCTACAACGCGGTAGACCCCGCGGATGCCGCGCGCATTCGCGGGTGGATCGAGGCACGTCGACAGCAACGCCATGCATGAGCACCACGAACATCATGAGCACCACGAACACGGCCCGATAGCGAGGCGCTTCATCGCGGCCCTTCTGGCCCTGATCCCGCTGCTCACGCTCGCCGCGTTGTCGGTGCCGCATTTCGAGGAGCCCGTGCCGCTCACGCAGGCAGCGGCATCCGCCAGTATGTATCGGCCGGCTGTCGCACTCTGGCTCAGTACGGCGGACCACCGCTACAAACTCGCATCGCAACCGGACATCCCCATGGGCGCGGCGGATGCATCGCCCGCCGATATCGTGATCGAAGCGGATCAGACCTATCAAACCATCACCGGTTTTGGCGCGGCGATGACGGACGCATCGGCGTGGCTCATACAGAACAAGCTATCCGCGTCGAAACGCAGCGCACTGTTGCGCGAGCTATACGGCCCGCCGCCGGGACTCAACTTCAACATGATGCGGCTGACGATCGGCGCATCGGATTTTTCGGCGCAGTTCTACACCCTCGACGATCTCTCGTTCGGGCAGACCGATACCGACCTTCACCACTTCAACGTCGCCGCGAACCTGCCAGACCTTATTCCCACGGTGCGCACGACGCTGGCGATTAACCCAGGTCTTCTCATCGTGGCGTCGCCGTGGAGCGCGCCGGCATGGATGAAGACCAACGAGAACCTCATCGGCGGCGAACTGCTCGAACAGTACGAGGAGGTGTATGCGGATTACCTCGTGCGCTACCTCGATCTCTATCGTCGGTACGGCATCCCGATCTACGCGCTGACCTTGCAGAACGAGCCGCATTTCTCGCCGATCACCTATCCGGGCATGCCGATGAACGCGGAAACGCGTGCGCGCATCATCGGGAACTACCTGGGGCCGAAGCTGGCGAACCGCACACCGAAGACGCGCATCCTCGACTGGGATCACAACTGGAGTCACCCGGAAGAACCCCTCGCGGTGCTGTCGAATCCGGCGGCAGCACGCTACGTCGATGGCGTGGCATGGCATTGCTATGAAGGCAGCCAACACGAACAAGGGCGCGTGCATCGCGAGCACCCGGACAAGGACACCTTCATTACCGAGTGCTCGGGCGGCGACTGGGCGCTGAGCATGAATGGCGAACTGTTGTGGTTCACGCGCAATCTTCTCGTCACCGGCACGCGGCAATGGGCGCGGGGGGTGATTTACTGGAACCTCGCCCTCGATGAGAACCATGGTCCGCATCTCGGCGGATGCAGCGTGTGCAATGGCGTGATCGAGATCGACTCGCGTACCGGCGAGGTCACGCGCAACGACGAGTATTACGCACTGGCGCATTTCAGCCGCTTCGTTCTGCCAGGTGCCGTGCGGATCAAATCCAACGACACCGATGCCGAGAAAGGCATCGCCAACGTGGCGTTCCGTAACGAGGACGGATCGATCGTGCTCGTGATGGTCAACATCCGCACCCATGCTCGCCGTGTATCGGTAACGCAGGGGAAGAATCGCTTCGAATACGAGATGCCACCCGAAAGCGTGGCGACCTTCGTATGGAATCCCGAGCCTGTCGTGGCCTGGGTGCGTCGCGGGCTCGAGTGGCTGGGGCCTGGCCGTCTGGCGCAACCGACCGTGCAGTAAGTCGCGTGGCGCGTTGAACCCATAAAAGAAAACGCCCGCTTGCGCGGGCGTTTTCTCGTCTGCCTCTCGAACCGCGATCAGTCGATGTCGAGGAACGAGCGCAGCGTTTCCGAGCGGCTCGGATGACGCAGCTTGCGCAGTGCCTTGGCTTCGATCTGACGGATGCGCTCACGGGTCACGTCGAACTGCTTGCCGACTTCTTCCAGCGTGTGATCCGTGTTCATGTCGATACCGAAGCGCATGCGCAGCACCTTGGCTTCCCTCGGGGTGAGGCCGGCCAGCACGTCGCGCACCGTTTCCATGAGACCCGTTTCCGTCGCCGACTCGATGGGCGAGCTGGCATTGGTGTCTTCGATGAAGTCGCCAAGATGCGAATCTTCGTCGTCGCCGATCGGGGTTTCCATGGAGATCGGTTCCTTCGCGATCTTCAGGACCTTGCGGATCTTGTCTTCCGGCATCTCCATTTCCTTCGCCAGTTCTTCCGGCGTCGGCTCGCGGCCGAACTGCTGGAGCATCTGGCGGGAGATGCGGTTCAACTTATTGATCGTTTCGATCATGTGCACCGGGATACGGATGGTGCGCGCCTGATCGGCGATCGAACGGGTGATGGCCTGACGGATCCACCACGTGGCGTAGGTCGAGAACTTGTACCCGCGACGGTATTCGAACTTGTCCACCGCCTTCATCAGGCCGATGTTGCCTTCCTGGATGAGGTCGAGGAACTGCAGGCCGCGGTTGGTGTACTTCTTGGCGATGGAGATCACGAGGCGCAGGTTGGCCTCGACCATTTCCTTCTTGGCGCGGCGAGCTTTCGCCTCACCGACGGACATGGCGCGGTTGATTTCCTTGATGTCGGTCAGCGGCAGGTACAGGGTGCGCTCGATCTGGGCGAGCTTTTCCTGCTCCGCGTCGATGGCCTCGCGGAAGTTCTTGATGTTCGGCGACCACTTCTGGCGCTTGCGCGACAGCTCGGCGGCCCACTCGAGGTTGCCCTCGTTGGACGGGAAGCTCTTCAGGAACTCGGCGCGCGGCATCTTCACCTGCTTGACGAAGATGTCCATGAGCACGCGCTCGTGGTGACGGATGTCGTTCACCACTTCGCGCAGCTTGCGCACGAAGCTGTCGATGAGCGCCGACGGAAGCTTGAGGTTGAGGAAGGCTTCCGACATCTGCTCGCGGATCTTCGCGACCTTCTTGTCGTTGATCTCGGCCTTGGGCGCAGCCTTCTGGAACTTGGCGTGCAGCGAGCGCAGTTCTTCCATGCGGCGCTTCACTTCTTCCGGGTCGGGACCGGTCGGGCCGGTGTCCTCGTCCTCGGTAGCGGCCTCGACTTCTTCCTCTTCGTCGGCGGCGTCGCCATCCACTTCCACGGCGGCATCGGCTTCGGCCTGGGCCGCGTCGGCAGCTTCCTCGAGATCGGCGAAGCCGGCGAGGATCTCGCTCAGGCGGCGCTTGCCTTCCACGTGCTGGTCGTATTCCTCGAGCAGCAACTGGATGGTGAGCGGGAAGCTGGCCAGCGCGGTCTGGACCTGGCTCAGGCCTTCCTCGATGCGCTTGGCGATGGCGATTTCGCCCTCGCGGGTCAGCAGCTCGACCGTGCCCATCTCGCGCATGTACATGCGGACGGGGTCGGTGGTGCGGCCCACCTCCGCGTCCACAGCCGAGAGCAGGGCCACGGCTTCTTCGGCCGCGGACTCGTCGTCGGTGCTGGTGCCGGGGGCGGCGCCGTCGGAGATGGTGTCGGTGTCCGGTGCGGAATCGTGGACTTCGATGCCGACGCCCTTGAGCACCGCCATGATGTCTTCGATCTGCTCCGGATCGACGATGTCGTCGGGCAGGTGGTCGTTGATTTCGGCGTAGGTCAGGTAGCCCTGCTCCAGACCCTTGGAGATGAGCTGTTTGATTTCAGACTGTTGCTCGTGAGCTTTATTAGTCATGCCGACCGCCGCGGGTTACAGGAACCGATCAGTATAGTCATTTGATGATTTTTTGACCAGTTTTCAAGTGGATCGGACTCGTCGGGGCAACGCAAGAATCGCGCCAGTGGGCCGATTCGGCCTGGCATTCGCGCGTGTCGACGAGGGGAAGGGGAACGCCTCAGCGCACCTCCAAGCGGAAGGTCACCGGGCCGTCATTGATCAGATGAACCTTCATATGGGCACCGAACCGTCCGGTTTCCACCCCTGGCTGCGCGGCCTTCGCCAGCGCCACGAGGCGGTCGAACCAGCGCCGGCCTTCCTCGGGCGGCGCGGCGGTCGTGAAGCTGGGGCGCATGCCCTTGCGGGTGTCCGCCGCCAGGGTGAACTGGCTGACCAGCAGCAGGCCACCGCCGGTCTCGGACAGGGCGAGATTCATCTTTCCCTCGGCGTCCGAGAAGACCCGGTAACCCCGCAGGCGTTCGAGCATGCGCACGCACTGGGCTTCGCCATCGCCCGGCTCGACGGCCACGAGCGCCAACAGCCCGGCGCCGATTGCGCCCACGGTTTCGCCGTCGACCTCGACACGTGCGGATTCGACGCGCTGGATCAGTGCAATCATGGGCAGGCTAGCGGCAGATGGGCGCCAAGCTTAAGTGGCTTTGATGGGGACGTGAACGCTTTGTAGGCGGTTACACTCCCAAGGATGCGCCCGGACATCTATCTCCTTTACCTCCTGCTCAGGCTCGTCAGCCTGCTGCCCCTGCGTACCGTGCATGCGATCGGCGCATGGATCGGCCGTCGTTCGCTGCGTTCGCGTTCCCGCAGTGCGCGCTACAGCGCCGTGAACCTGCGGCTCACCCGGCCGTCGCTGTCCGAGGCCGAGCGTGGGGACCTGCTGCGTCGGACCATGGAAGAGTCGGGCAAATCGGTTACCGAGGTGGCCGCGATCTGGGGTGGCGGTGCCGACAAGGCGCTGGGCCTGGTGCGCGAGGTGGTAGGCGGCGAGCTGTTCGCCGATGCCCTGGCCTCGGGCAAGGGCGTGATTATCGCGGCGCCGCATCTCGGCTGCTGGGAGCTGCTCAATTACTGGCTGTGCAGCAAGACGCCGATGGCGATTCTCTACCGCCCGCCGCGCATCCAGGCCATCGAGGCGCTGCTGCGCAAGGTGCGCGGCAAGCTGGCGCCCGAGCAGGTCCGTGCAGAGGGCGCTGGCGTCCGCACGCTGTTCAAGCGACTGGGCGCGGGTGGCACGGTCGGCATCCTGCCGGACCAGAAGCCGCGCGAGGGTGAGGGCGAGTTCGCACCGTTCTTCGGCGTGGATGCGCTGACCATGGTCCTGCTGCCGAGGCTGGCGGCGCGCACGGGAGCGACCGTGCTTTTCAGTTTTGCGGAGCGCCTGCCGGACGGCGCCGGTTATCGCATCCACGTGCTGCCGGCGCCGGAAGGCATCGACAGTACCGACCTCAAAGTCGCCTGCACCGCGCTCAATCGCGGCGTGGAGCAATGCGTGGAGCGGGCGTTCCCGCAGTACCAGTGGCACTACAAGCGCTACACCGCGCACGATCGGCCCGACCCCTACAAGGTCAACGAGGGCGCGCAAGCCGGTTGAGGAAGACGGTCATTTCCTTCGCGGCCTGCATGTCGCCGCGACCCGTCGCGACCTCGATGCCCGAACGCCACGCGCTGGCCGCGCCGTCCTCGTCGTCCATGGCGAGCAGGCTCTTGCCCAGCAGCTTCCACGCGGCGGAGTAGTCCGGATCGAAGCCCAGCGCATCGCGAAACGCCTGCGCGGCTTCGCCGTAGACACCCTCGCCGAGCAGGGCGTTGCCGAGCGAAAACCGCAGCAGCGCGCCATCGCGGACGCCGCCGATCTGTGCACGCAGCCGATCGACGAGGGGATCGGTCATCGCATCGCGGTCCGCGTGCGCCAGTAGTCCTGCGGATAGAGCAGCGTCGGCTGGCGCGGCTCCGGCGGTTGCCGACCGTTCTGCAGGGCGTTCAACGTCGAGGCATCCCAGATCATCAACCAGCCGGTGCGCGACGGCTGGATCAGCCGCGCATAGCGGAACGCATTGGCAGGCGGATGCTTGGCGTACGACACGATCACGCCGTTCGGATGGTGCCGGGCGAAATCGTCCAGCGTGTCGCCGTCGTGGACCACGTCATCGTCGTCCTCGTCCACCTGGGTAGGCATGCCCGGCGCGACTTGGATGCGGGCAATCGGATGCATGAGGCGCCCGGCGAAATGGTACTGGCCGTTGTACGAGACGCCGAGGTTGCCGATCGGCCTTCCCGCCGCATCGGCTTGCGCGAGGAAGAGCGAGGCTGGCGTCAGGTCGTAGCGATACCACAGGCCGAGGGTGAACAAGGCATTGAGCGCCACGGTGCCGATCAGGCCAGCAAAGGCCAGGCGGCGCATTTCGCCGCGCCCGCGCAGCAGAAGCAGTGCGCCGAGCACGATGAAGATGACGCCGAAGAACCGCGCATACGGCGCCATGCCGACGAGCCAGATGTTGTCCGGAAAGCGCGAGGGCACCACCGAGGGCATCGCGAACAGCACGATGGCGAGGAGGAATGCACCGAGCGACAGCGGCCACGTGCCCAACGCGTAATGCGAGGCCAGCCCCTTGTGCCGTTCGCGCAGGTCCGCCACCGATGCGGCGACCAGCATGGTCGCGCCCGCGAGTTCGGGCAACACGTAGTAGAGCTGCTTGCCGGTAATCAGCGAGAAAACGAGCAAGGTCGGCAGCAGCCACGCCACGAGGAAACGCAGGCCGGGTTCGAGCGGCTGACGCATGAGCACCGCGAACAGCGGCAGCACGAACACCAGCACCAGCAGCTTGTCGACCCAGCCAGGGAACGCACCGCTCGCGGCGGAAGCCAGCAGCAGCACCAATGCGACGCCCGCGGCCCACAGCGCTGCCGCAGTGCCGGGCTTCCAGGGGCGGCGGAACAGCGTGGTGGGAACGGCAACGATGCCGCGCAACCAGCCGCTCAGCGGGAACAGGATCACCGGCAGGAACACCAGGTAGTACCACGCCGGGCGGGCGTGGTTCTGCAGATCCTGCGCCTTGCTGGCCACCACGCGGCCGGCGGTCTGGGTGAAGAACAGGCGCTGGCGATACGCCTCGCCGCCTGCCTCGCCCGCGGGAATGGCCCAGGCCAGCAGCAGCGCGAAACCGATCAACAGGCCGAGCAGGCCAAAGCCGTACCAGCGCGCCTTGTTCTGCCGCGCCCAGTCGTTCCACAGCGGGCCGAACAGCAGCGGGAACACGACGTGCAGCGCCATCACCGGTCCCTTGGTGAGCAGGCCCGCACCGACGATGAGACCGAACAGCCACCAGCGCGGCGCGGCGCGCGTGGCCGTGGGGGTGAGACACAGCAGCGCGGCCAGCACCCAGACGACCAGCAGCACCTCGTACATGATCTGCAGGCCGAACAGGAACGAGTAAGCCAGCGCCATCAGCAGCCACGGGGTTGCCTTGGCGACCCACGGCCGGGCCGGAAACAGGCGGCTGGCGAGCAGCGAAGCAAGCACCAATTGCACGCCGCCGAAGATCACCTCGAGCACGCGCGGCCACACGTCATTGACGCCGAACACCGCCCAGCCCGCGTGGATCATCCAGAACAGCAGCGGCACTTTCTCGCTGTACGGCTCGCCGTTGATGTGCGGGACGAGCCAGTGGCCATGCGCCCACATTTCCCAGGCGACCGCGAGGGTGCGCGTGGAGAACATGGGCATCGGTCCGTGCGCGAAGATCGCAAGCAAGGCCATGGCCGCCCAGAGAGGCAGCCACGGCCAGAGGGCGCGGAGGTGTTCCGTTCGGGTATAGGCGCTGTTGGACAAGGGCGTCGTCACCGTTAAATGATCATGAATTCTAAACGCACGCGGGCGCCTGTGGATGACTGGCGTCCCGAAGCCCCAGTCCTACCGGCATGGCTGTCGCCGGGACGTGGACACGCGACCGCGCCCTCAGGGCACGGAACGCAGGTGTTCAGCAGAGCGCATCGATGGCGGCGCGAAGCTTGCCGGCGAAGGCCGCCTGGTTCGCTTCGTACCAGGTGCGGGCTGCGGTGCTCATCCGTGCGAGTTCCTCGTCGCTCATGGCCATGGCCCGCGCGACGCTGGCTTCCAGCGCTGTTTCATCGAAGTGCCAGAGGGCCGAAGCATTGAGCGCGCCACTTTCGTGGGCCGCCACGAGCAACCCGCGTTCGGCCGTCACCAGCTCGTTCATCGGCGGGGCATCGGTCGCCAGTACCACGGCGCCGCAGCTCATCGCTTCCACGATGTAATGCCCCCAACCTTCCGCTTCCGACAGGCACAGGTGGAATGCGTGGGCGTTCTGCAGTTGGCGGATGTCCTCGATGTCGTCGACATAAGTCACCCGATGATCGAGGTTGGGCGCGGCGGCGGGACGCTCGCTACGTGCCGTGGATGGCGACTGCAGCACGTGCAGCGTCGGCCATTCGGGATGCCGGCGCCAGACATCGAGCAGGCGTTCGGTGCCCTTCATGCGGCTGGCGCCCGCCAGATGGAGGAAGGCACGGTCGCGCGTCACGCCGTCGCGGCGGCAGTCGATGCTTTGAAACCCGATGACATGCACCGGCAGGCCTTGTGCCGCGAAGGTGTCGCGGGCGATGGCGGTCTTGCACAGGATGGCGTCGAAGCGGTGCAACTGCCGGCGATCGCGACGCGACAGCCATTCGGGGTTCGGTATCAGTGCGTTCCGCCGCGCCAGCGGCAGGTAGGCGGTATGCACGTGTTCCAGCGTGATGCCCAGGTCGTAGCGACGCGGCCCGCGACCCGCCAGCCAGCGCGCATGCATGCGCAGGGTTTCCCACCACGCCCGCCAAGGTAGCCCGCGGCTGCGTCGAGGCACCGAGGTGATCGTGACCGCATGACCCAGTTCGCGCAGCGCAGCGTCGAGCAATCGAATGTCGTGGCTGAGGCCCCGCCCGTTGTTCCAGGCGATCAGGTGGATCGAGGCCACGATCAGCGCGCTCCCGCCGGGCGGGCAGCACGATTCAGCATCAGGCCGACATAGACGGCCAGCCCGAGAGTGAGAAAGAAGTACAGCGAGTGCGGCATGGCGCGATAGAACACGTTATCCGTGAACCCGCACAGCGCATACATGCACACGGTACTGAGACCGGCGATGGCCGGTATGGCGATCGCGTTTTCCCGGTGGAACGCATGGCGCCCGAAGAAGGCGATGGCGCCGCCGAACAGCAGCAGAAGTACCGCAAGACCGGGCAGGCCGCCGGTCACCGCCCATTCGAGGTATTCGCTGTGCGGGTGGTCGTAGCGCTCTACCGTCGCGTTCACCTTGCCCTCGGCGATGCGCGCGCGCGCGTAGCTGCCGAACTGGTTGAGCCCCACGCCGCCCAGCGGATGGTCGCGAACGGCCATGCTGGCGGTGCGCCACATCTCCAGCCGTTCACGCACCGCACCCGTGGCGTCCTGTTCGCTGTACGTGGACACCTCTTCCTGCACGGCCGCGAAGCGGTTGAATACCTCGCCGTGCAAGGTCGTCGCGGCGGCAATCGCGCCGACCACGCCCACGGCGAGGAAGAGCAGGCCCTCGCGCCAGCGGCCCGTCCGCTTCGACTGGATGAGCACCACGAGGATGAATACGGGCACGAAGGCCAGCAACGGCCCCCGGCTCTGGGTCAGCAGCGCGCCGTACAGGCCCAACAGGGCGAACACGCCATGGAGGATGCGCTCACCGCGGCGCAGATCGCTGCGCAAGGCTTGTGCAACGGCCACGAGCGACAGCACGAGGATGTACATCCCGAACTCTATCGCACCCCACAGGCCGTTGTTGATGCCGTAGACGCGGTCGATGCCTTCGACGTAGTGCTGCTCGAGGCAGATGCCGCCCAGTACGGCCGCGGTGGCGCTGAACCCGATGCGGAGCACGGGCGTCCGCAACGGCGCGGTGAAACTGGCCGCGATCACCAGGTACGCAAGAATGTGCGACGTGACGTCGAACTCGCGCATGTCTACGCCATGCGAGAGCACGTTCACCAACCAGAAGGCGAAGGCGAGGGCGGCGGGGCCGACCACCCAGGCGGCACGGCGAAAGGCCCGACGGGTTTCCGCGCGGCGGATCAGCAGCCACACGCCGGTGGCGAATAGCACGAGGGCGACGACGGCCTTGGCGTTGATCGGCACCGCGAAAGCCAGCGGCATGAGCGCGATCAGCAGCGATACGATCCACGTGCGCCAGGAGTTGGAGTTTTCGAGCACTAGGCACCTTGCTTGGATCGGGACGGCGCATGAGCCGCGCGTCCCAGGGCCACGCGGCCGGGGAAAGCGCGTGGGGCATGGTACTTTAACGGACGGCCGCTGCCCTCCCGCGGAGTCACGCGAGAGGGCCAGAATTCAGCTTCGGCCGCATCCGAACAGACAGACTCGGTGGCGCTGGCGATAATTGGTCGGAGTGTCCCTAAGGATCGACCGGCCCCGATGAAGCTTCTGTTCACCAATTTCCACGACGGCGACGGCGGCGGGCACACCACCTATATCCTCGGTCTTGCACGCGGCCTGGCGGCGCGTCACGAGGTGCACGTCGCTGCACCGCCCACCAGTCGCCTGAATCGCGAAGCCCGTGCCATCCCTGGCGTACGGGTGCTCGACCAGCCCTTTCCCAACGGGCTCGGCAAGCTGCCGGCGCGCCGCCGCGCCCGCCGCCACTTAGCCGAATATCTGCATCGCGAGCGCTTCGACGTCATTCACGTGAACGGCTCCGCCGACCATCGACTGGTGATGGCGGCTCGGCGCGGGCTGGCCCCGCGGCCGCCCATCGTGCTGACCAAGCACAATTCCAAGCCGATGACAGGGCTCGGCCATGTCTTGCGCTCGCGCTTCGGTACCGATCAGGTCATCGCCGTGTGCGAGTTCGTAAGGCGGCAGGTGCTGGCGTCGCCCTATGCACGCTGTCGCGTCGCCACGGTATTCAACGGCGTAGACGTCGAGCGCTTCACGCCCAGCGAGGCGAACCCAGTGCATCGCGCGATCTGGCTGGCGCCCGCTTCGGCGACTCCGCCGCTGCTGATCGGCAGCAATGCCGGCACGGCTCGCTACAAGGGCTGGATGGACCTGCTCGAGGCGCTGGCATCCCTGGCTCCCGAGCAGCGCGCGCACTTCCGCGTCGTGCTGGCGGGCGGCCTGCCGGGCGCCGAGGATCTGGCGCGAATCGATGCGTTGGGCATCGCCGAGCAGGTGCATTTCACCGGTCGATTGGCCGACGTTCGGCCCATGGTCGCCGCGCTGGATGCGGGATTCGTGCTGTCCTGGGACGTCGAGACGATCTCTTTTGCCTGCCGCGAAATGATGGCCATGGGCAAGCCCGTGCTGGTCAGCGACTACGCGGGGTTGCCCGAAAACATCCGGCAAGGCGAAGACGGTTGGATCGTGTCGGCACGCGATCGCACCGCCATCGCGGGTGCCTTGCGTCGCCTGCTGGCGGAACGGGACGCCCTGCCGGCGATGGGTGTTGCCGCACGCCGCCATGCCGAGGCCGACTTCGGCATGCCGCGCTTCGTGGATGCGACGGAAGCGGTTTACGCGGCGCTGTTGGCGGACTTTTCCAGCAACGCGTAGTACATGCCGTCGAGGTCGCCGTCGCCCGGCAGGATCTGCCAGCCGACGCGTGCCGCGCGTCCGACGGGAAGGGCGATCGGGCGTGCCGACGCGTCGTCATGGTTGGCGAGGAAGTTGCCGACGACGCCTTCGTTCTCGCGGCGAAGCAGGGAGCAGGTGACGTAGAGCAACGTTCCGCCAGGAGCCAGCGTTTTCCAGCAGGCCTCGAGAATGCGTGCCTGCTGCGTCACCAATGCGTCGATGTCGGCAGCACGGCGATGCAGGCGCACGTCCGGGCGACGACGTATGACGCCCGTGGCCGAGCAGGGGGCGTCGATCATCACGCGATCGAACGGACGTCCATCCCACCATGCCGACGGATCGCCGGCATCGCCGACGACCACCTCCGCGTGCAGGCCGAGACGCTCCAGGTTCTGGCGAATGCGCGGTGCACGCTTTGCCTCCGACTCCACGGCAAGCAAGCTCACGTCGGCACGTTCGAGGGCATGACATGCCTTGCCGCCGGGCGCAGCGCAGGCGTCGAGCACGCGCTGTCCGTTGGCGAGGTCGAGCAAATCGGCAGGCACCTGCGCGGCACCGTCCTGCACGGCGAAGAACCCTTCCGCGAAGCCGGGCAGGCGGGTGACGTCCGTGCTGTGCGGCAAGACCAGCCCATCGCTCAACCAGGGATGCAGTGCGACCGTCTGACCGGCTGCGCGCAACGCGTCCGCCAGCGACTCGCGCTGCGCGCGACGCCGGTTGCAGCGGAGCATGAGCGGCGGCTCGGTGTTCGCCGCGGCGAGCACCGCATCGGCCGCGTCGGGCCAGTCCTGCGCGATGGCATCCGCGAGCCAAGCCGGATGGGCGTGTCGTGTGGCGGGCGTGGCGTCGAGTGCGGCGTTCAATGTGTCGCGCTCCCGCAGCCAGCGACGGAGCACCGCGTTCACCAGGCCGGCAAGACGCGGCCGACGGAGTTCACGTGCCGCTTCCACCGTTGCCGCGACGGCGGCGTAGCTGGGCAGTTCCAGAATCTCCAACTGCACCAGTCCGACCACCAGCAACGCGTGGATGACGGGCTCGTTGCGCCGAATCGGTTTCTCCAGCAGGCGATCCAGCGCCGCATCGAAACGCGGCCACCAGCGCGCGCCGTCGTGCAGCAGTGCGGTGAGCAGCGCGCGGTCGCGCGCGTCGGGCAGCCGTGGCAAGGCGCGATCCGCGACATCGCGCAGCGAATGACCGGCGATGGCGATGTCGCAAAGCGCCTCGGCAGCCAGCGCGCGCACGGACATCGCGCGGCTCACGAGGCGGCCTGCTTCAGCTCCGGACGGGCGTTGAGGTAGTCGGCGGCGCTGATCCGGCGCCCACCGGCACGCTGCACGGCGATGAGCCGCAGCGCGCCTTCGGCGCAGGCGATGTCGATGCCGTCGCGGGAGGCCGCGATCACCTGTCCCGGCTCGGCGCCCGGCACGCCGTCGATGGCGCGGGCGGCCCAGATACGCAGGTGTTCGCCGGTCACGTCGGCCTCGGCCACCGGCCAGGGATCGAAGGCGCGCACCTTGCGCTCGAGCGCGATCGCCGGCTGTGCGAAATCGAGCTTCGCCTCGGCCTTGTCGAGCTTGTGCGCGTACTCGACGCCATCGTCGGATTGCGGCCGCGGCACGAGGGTTTCGCCGGCCAGCGTGCGCCGCAGGCCTTCGGCGAGCGCGTCGGCGCCCAGGGCAGACAGGCGGTCGTGCAGGCTGCCGCCCGTTTCGTCATGGGCGATAGGGGTGCGTCGCTCGATCAACACCGGGCCGGTGTCGAGTCCGGCCTCCATCTGCATCAGGTCGACGCCGGACTCGGCGTCACCCGCCAGAATGGCGCGCTGGATCGGAGCCGCGCCGCGCCAGCGCGGCAGCAGCGAGGCGTGCACGTTCCAGCAGCCGAGGCGGGGAATGGCAAGCACCTTGCGCGGAAGGATGAGCCCGTAGGCCACCACGACCATCAGATCCGGGGCGTAGCTGGCGAGGCGCGCGCGGTCCGCTTCGGCCTTGAAGGATTCCGGCTGTTCGACGGGAAGACCCGCGGCGAGCGCGGCGGCCTTCACCGGGCTGGCGGCGAGCTTGCGGCCGCGCCCGGCGGGGCGGTCGGGCTGCGTGTATACCGCAACGACCTCCGCACCGGAGGCGCGGCAGGCTTCGAGGCAGGGAACGGCAAAATCAGGCGTTCCGGCGAACACCACCCGCAGGGGACGGCCCACCATGCTCAGGCACTGGCCTTGCGCTGTTTTTCCATCCGCTTGAGCAGCATCCCGCGCTTGAGCGGCGAGAGGTAATCCACGAAGACCTTGCCGGCCAGGTGATCCATCTCGTGCTGGATGCAGACCGCCAACGGGCCTTCGGCCTCCACGACGATCTCCTTGCCGTCCACGTCGTTCGCGCGGACCTTCACGTGCAGTGCGCGGGTCACGTCGGCGTAGATGCCGGGGAACGAGAGGCAGCCTTCCTGGTAGACCTGCTGTCCGTCCTTTTCGAGGATCTCGGGGTTGATCAGCACCATGGGCTCGTTGCGGTCGTCGCTCATGTCGGCCACCAGCACGCGCTTATGCACGTTGACCTGGGTAGCAGCGAGGCCGACGCCATTGGCCGCGTACATGGTCTCGTACATGTCGGCCACGAACTGCTTGAGTTCGGCGTCGAACTCGGTGACGGGCGCCGCGACGGTGCGCAGGCGCGGATCGGGGAATTCGAGAATGGTGAGGGTGGACACGGTGTCACCTTGAACGTTCGCGGGCCGCTGCGGCGCCTTGTCCGCGGATTTGCGGGCAAATCGGCGAAATCCAAGCAGCGGCGGCGTTAGGATGGCTCATTATTCTACGCGCGCGCCGGGGGCCGGGCGAGCGCCGTTGCGTATTGTGCCCGTTAACGTTTCGGTTACACTCGCGCCAGCACCGGGGAAGGGGGAAAACCCGCATGATCAAGAAGTTCGCCATGCTGCTTGGCGGCATGTTTTTTACCGTGGCCGTCTATGCGGCAGCGTCCCAGCTTCGCCCGAACCACCCTGACACCTACACCGTGCGCCGCGGCGACACCCTGTGGGACATCTCGGCGCGCTTCCTGAGCAAGCCGTGGCTGTGGCCGGAGATCTGGCAGGCGAACCCGCAGGTGCGCAACCCGCACCTCATCTATCCGGGCGATGTGCTCAACCTTTCGATGACCGGTGGCGGCCCGCGTATCGGCCTCGAGCCGCGCGTCCGCGAGGAAGGCGAGCCGGTAACCGCCATCCCGCTCAGCGAACTGCGCATGTTCCTCAAGGAAATGCGCGTGATGAACGCCGACGAGGTCGAGCAGTCGCCGTACCTGGTGGGCTTCGAGGAAAGCCACCTGCGTGCCACGCCGGGCAACAAGATCTACGCCCGCGATCTGGATTCGGCGCAGCCGGGCCAGCGCTGGGCGATCGTGCGGCCGACCCATCGCTTCCGCGACCACGGCGGTTCCGAGGGCGGTACCGACCTGGTCGGCAACCCGTCCCACGGCTCCTTTGTGGCCGACGAGCTGGACAGCGACGTCTCCATGGCCCCGAGCCCCTGGCGCGAGGACACCCGCCACGACACCCACGTGGGCAAGGGCGACGATCGCGGCGTGGAAGTGTCGGTCATCGGCACCGGTGAGGTGATCGCCACCAACGGCGATGTGACCACCCTGGTGCTCGTGGATTCCACCCTCGAAGTGCGCAAGGGCGACCGCCTGATGCAGGTGGACGACAGCCCGTACGATCCGTACTTCTACCCGCATGCGCCGAAAGCGATGCCGGCCGACCCTCGCGTGCTCGGCTTTGCCGACGCCATGATCGGCGTGGGCAGCCGCCAGGTGGTGTCCATTTCCGCCGGCACGGCCGACGGTATCGACAACGGCACGACCTTCACGGTCATGAACCAGGGCGAGACCATCGCCGACGAGGTCAGTGGCAACTACAACCGCCGCGACACGTCGCGCAAGGTGAAGCTGCCGGACGAATACGCGGGCCACATCATGGTCTTCCGCACGTTCGACCACGTGAGCTACGCGCTGGTGATGGACGCCCTGCGTCCGTTGCGCAAGGGCGACAAGCTGGTACTGCCGGAATAAGACCGCCCGTGCGGGGCGCGCCCGAGCGGCGTGCCCCTTCGCACCACCTAGTCACCGCCGGCCATGCGGACCCGATGCGGTGGTGCGCTCTGACAGGCATGCCGCGCCGCGCCCGTAGACTGGGCGAATGACCGACCCCCTGAACGACGACCGTGACTGGCTGATCCTCCTGCGCACGCCTGGGCTGACCGCGCGCCGCCTGCGCGAGGGTCTGGTCGCACGCGGCAACGCCGCGTCGCTGCTGCACTGGCTGGCGCGGCACCCCGAGCCCCTCGACGCGGAGGGTCGGGCCTGGATCGAGCAACCCGACGAACCCACCCTGGCCGGCGATCTCGCCTGGCTGGCAGGCGACGGGCATCGCCTGCTCCGTTGCACGGACGAGGATTTCCCGCCGCAGTTGGAGGCGATTGCCGATGCGCCGGCCGCGTTGTTCGTGAAGGGTGACGCGGCCCTGCTGCTGCGGCCGCAGGTCGCCATCGTCGGCGCCCGGCAGGCTCGGGAGCCGGGGCTCGCCAACGCTCGCCGCTTCGCTGCGGAGCTGGCGACCGGAGGCCTGCTCGTGACCAGCGGCATGGCGGACGGCGTGGATGGCGCGGCCCATGAGGCTGCGCTGGACGCCGGGGAGCCGACGATTGCCGTCATCGGCACCGGGCCGGACCGGGTCTACCCGCGCAAGCACCATGCGCTGGCCCAGCGGATCGCCGCCCACGGGGCCATCGTCAGCGAGTATCCGCCCGGTATCAAAGCCCGCGCCCATCATTTCCCGCAGCGCAACCGGATCATCGCCGGCCTCAGCCTGGGTGTCGTGGTCGTGGAGGCCGGGCAGCGTTCAGGTTCGCTGATCACCGCCCGCCTGGCCGGCGAGCAGGGTCGCGACGTATTCGCCCTCCCGGGGTCGATCCACAACCCCCTGGCCGAGGGCTGTCACAGCCTCATCGAAGACGGCGCGCGGCTGGTCCAGCGGCCGGGCGACGTCCTTGCTGCCCTGGGCCCGGCGGCCATGGAACTGGGTGCCGAGCTGCGGGCCCGGCTCGAAGGTGGCGGCCCTGCCAGCACGGCCACGGCCGGGGCCAGCAGACGCAAGACGGGCTCGTTCGACTGGCGCCAGGATGAGGAATATCGCCGCCTCCTCGACGTCATGGGGTACGATCCCGCCTCTCTGGACGCCCTGGTGGGCACGACGGGCCTTTCCCCCGGGGCGCTGTCGTCGATGCTGCTGATACTGGAACTGGAAGGCGAGATCGCGGTCTTGCCGGGCAACCGCTTTCAGCGCGTGGTCTGATCGCCGCGGCTTGACAGCCGTCACGGCGATATGTTTCCAACTAAATATATACATACGCTGGGGTCCACTCGTCCCCGCGCTCCCCTGGAATCGCTAACGCATGGCAAAGAACCTCCTCATCGTCGAATCGCCGGCCAAGGCCAAGACGATCAACAAGTACCTGGGAGCCGACTTCCAGGTGCTGGCATCGTATGGCCACGTCCGCGACCTTCGACCGAAGGAGGGCGCGGTCGATCCGGAGCACGGCTTCCGCATGGCTTACGAGGTCATCGACCGCAACGAAAAGCACGTCGATGCCATCGCGAAGGCGGCCAAGGCGGCCAGCAGCATCTACCTCGCGACCGACTTGGATCGCGAAGGCGAAGCCATCTCCTGGCACATCAGCGAGATCCTGCGCGAGCGCGGCCTGCTTGAGGGCAAGGACGTGCAGCGCGTGGTCTTCAGCGAGATCACGCCGCGCGCCATCAAGGAAGCGGTCGCCAATCCGCGCAAGCTGTCGCATGACCTCGTCGACGCCCAGCAGGCGCGCCGCGCACTCGATTACCTGGTGGGCTTCAATCTTTCCCCGGTGCTCTGGCGCAAGGTGCAGCGCGGTCTTTCGGCCGGCCGCGTGCAGTCGCCCGCACTGCGCATGATCGTCGAGCGCGAGCTCGAGATCGAAGCCTTCAAGGCACGCGAATACTGGACCATCCAGGCCAACCTGACTCACCCCGACGGCGCCTTCGACGCCCGTCTGGTCAAGCTGCACGGCAAGAAGTTCGAGCAGTTCGACCTGACCAATGAGCAGGACGCCATGGCGGCGCGCGCTGCGCTGGAAAAGGCGGCAGGCGGTCGGTTCACCGTCGGCGAAGTCACCAGCCGTGAGCGCAAGCGCCGCCCGGCCCCGCCGTTCACCACCTCCACGCTGCAGCAGGAAGCCGCGCGCAAGCTCGGATTTTCCACGAGCCGCACCATGCGCGTGGCGCAGGGGCTGTACGAAGGCGTGGCACTCGGCAGCGAGGGCAATGTCGGTCTCATCACCTACATGCGTACCGACTCGGTGGCGCTTTCGGACGATGCCGTGGCTGAGCTGCGCGACCTGATCGGGCGCGAATACGGCAAATCGGCGCTGCCCGATGGCGTCCAGGTCTACAAGTCCAAGTCGAAGAACGCCCAGGAAGCGCACGAAGCCGTGCGTCCCACCTCGGCCATGCGCACGCCGCGCAGTGTGGCGTCGTTCCTGAACGACGATCAGCGCAAGCTCTACGAGTTGATCTGGAAGCGCACCGTCGCTTGCCAGATGATCCACGCCACGCTCAACACGGTGTCCGTGGAATTCCCGGTGGCCGATTCCGCCTTCCGCGCCAGCGGCACGACGGTCATCGACCCGGGCTTTCTCGCGGTGTACGAGGAAGGGCGCGACCAGAAGACGGACGACGACGAGGATCAGCGCCGCCTGCCGCGTCTCGCCCAGGGCGACGTGGTGCCGGTCTCGCAGATCGCCGCCGACCAGCACTTCACCGAGCCGCCGCCGCGCTATTCGGAAGCGAGCCTGGTCAAGACGCTCGAGGAATACGGCATCGGCCGTCCCTCGACCTACGCCAGCATCATCCAGGTGCTGCTGAGCCGCGAGTACGTCCTGCTGGAAAACCGCCGCTTCAAGCCGACCGACGTCGGTCGTGCCGTGAGCCAGTTCCTCTCGGGGCACTTTACCCAGTACGTCGACTACGACTTCACCGCGCGTCTCGAAGACGAACTCGATGCGGTCAGCCGCGGCGAGGAAGCGTGGGTGCCGCTGCTGGAGCGTTTCTGGCAGCCGTTCAAGACGCTGGTGGACGACAAGACCGAATCCGTCGACCGCAGCGAGGCAACCGGTGCGCGCGAACTGGGCACCGATCCCAAGACCGGCAAGCCAGTGTCCGTGCGCCTCGGTCGCTACGGCGCCTATGCGCAGATCGGCAGCAAGGACGACGAAGCCAAGCCGACGTACGCTAGCCTGCGTCCGGGCCAGAGCATGCACACCATCACGCTGGACGAGGCGATGGAGCTGTTCAAGCTGCCGCGCATGCTCGGCCAGTCGGAAGCCGGCGAAGACGTCACGGTCGGCATCGGTCGCTTCGGCCCCTTCGTGAAGCAGGGCGCGACCTATGCGTCGCTGAAGCCCGAAGACGATCCCTACACCATCGAACTGCCGCGCGCATTGCAACTGGTGCAGGAGAAACTGGAAGCGATCGCCAATCGCACCATTCTCGATTTCGGCAACGGCGTACAGGTGTTGAACGGCCGCTATGGTCCGTACATCACCGATGGCGAGAAGAACGCGCGCATTCCGAAGGATCGCGATCCGAAGACGCTGACCGAGGCGGAGTGCGCCGAACTGCTCGCCGCGGCGCCGGTGAAAAAGCCGCGCGGTGGTCGTGCGGCCAAGAAGACGGCAACGAAGAAGGTTGCTGCGAAGAAGGCCGCGACCAAGGACGCCGTGGCGAAGAAGCCGGCGGTGAAGAAGGCCGCTGCAAAGAAAGCGACCGCCAAGAAGTCCACGGCGAAGAAGGCTGCTGCCAAGAAAGCCACCGCCAAGACGACGAAGACGGCCGCCGCCAAGAAAGCGCCGGCCGCCAAGAAGGCCGCGGCGAAGACGGTGTCGCCCCAGGCCGATTGATCGATATGCGTCGCTTCGTTCCGGCCAACGTCGATGCCGCTGCGGAGGTCATGCGCCGCGGCGGCGTCATCGCTTATCCCACCGAGGCCGTGTTCGGGCTCGGCTGCGATCCGCATAACCGCGATGCCTTCGAGCGCCTGTTCGCGCTGAAGGAGCGCCCGGCCACCCAAGGCGTGCTACTGATCGCGGCATCGTTCGAGCAGGTCGAGCAATACATCGACCGGGACGCCGTGCCCCCGGCGGTGCTCGACCAGGTGCTGGCGTCATGGCCTGGTCCGAATACCTGGGTGTTTCCGCGCAGTGCCGCCGTGCCCTACTGGGTTGCGGGCGCACATGCCGGCATCGCCCTGCGGGTGACTGCGCATGAACCGGCGGCAGCGCTGTGCCACGCCTTCGGAGCCCCGCTTGTGTCCACCAGCGCCAACCCGCACGGGCAGCCTCCCGCGCGCGATCTGGCGACCCTGGAACGCTATTTCGGTGAGCGGCTGGACGGCGCGCTGGACGCCCCGCTGGGCGGATTGGACCGCCCGACCATCATCCGGGACGCCCTCAGCGGCGCTATGATCCGCGCCTGATAGGGGGAGAATCCGTTGTCGTCCAACCTTCATGAGTTCACCGGGCGCCGCGCAGGCGTGCCCTTGCCGCTGCTTGTCGGCGACCTCTCGCGGCCGATTGCCTGGCGTGACGGCCGCCCCGTCAGCGCCGCCACCTTCCTTGGCCACGTCAGCACGGTCGCCGCCTTGCTGCCCGAGGCCGTCGGTGCGGTCAATCTGTGCGAGGACCGCTACGCGTTCCTGGTGGCGTTTGCTGCGTTGATCGTGCGTGGGCAGACCAATCTGCTCCCCCCGTCGCGCGCGCCGCATGCGATCGACGAGGTGATGGCGGGTCATCCTGGGTCGTATGCCATCGGCGAGCTTCCGCTGTCGCCCGCACCGGTGGGCTACCTTCAGATGCCCGCGCTCGACGACGACGATGCGGCGCCGGTTGAGGTCCCGCATATTCCCGCCGACACAGTGGCCGCGATTGGCTACACCTCAGGCTCCACGGGCCGGCCGAAGCCCAACGTGAAGACGTGGGGCAGTTTCGTTGCCAGCAATGCAGGCAATGCCAACTTGCTGCGGACCGCGATCGGTACGTCGTTCGATGTGGTCGCGACGGTACCCCCGCAGCACATGTACGGCATCGAGATGTCGGTGCTGATGCCCTTGCTGTCCGAGGTGAGCGTGCATGCGGGCCGGCCGTTCTTTCCGGCCGACGTTGCCACGGCGCTCGGCACGATGCCCGAGCCGCGCGTGCTGGTGACGACGCCCGTGCATCTGCGTGCGCTGGTGGAATCCGGGGTGGTCTTGCCGACGTTGGCCGCCTTCGTCTCAGCGACCGCACCGATGCCGGTCGATCTCGCTGCGGAAGCCGAGCGTCGCTTTGGCGCACCGCTGCATGAGGTGTTCGGCTCGACGGAAACCTGCGTCTTCGCCAGCCGACGCACGTCCGCCGCCGACGACTGGACTCTGTACCCGGGCGTGACGCTGCACCCGCAGCCCGACGGCACGCTGGTCGATGCGCCTCAACTCGACGAGCCCATCGCGCTCGCCGACATCGTCACCTTGCATGACGAGGGGCGGCGGTTCCAGTTGCGCGGACGCAACACCGACCTGCTCGAAATCGCCGGTAAGCGCGCATCGCTGGGCGATCTGAATCGCCGGTTGCTTGCCGTCGAAGGTGTGCGCGACGGTGTGCTGTTCCAGTTGGATGAACCCGATGCGTCGGGCGTGCGTCGCATCGCCGGGCTGGTCGTGGCACCGATGATGAGCGAACAGGCGGTGATGGCCGCATTGCGCCATGCCATGGACCCGGTTTTCCTGCCGCGTCCGCTGCGTCTGGTCGATGCGCTGCCGCGCAACGAGACCGGCAAGTTGCCGCGCGGCAGCCTGCTGGAACTCATCCGTCCGGCACTCTGATCGGGAGCGAGCCTGGGCGTCGACGGGCGACACCCAGGCCGTGAGTTTCAAGGCTGGCTGAAGGCGCCCAGCGTCGTCAGCAGTTTCTTTGCCAGCGTCACGCGCTGCACGCCGTCTTCCGGCTTCGCGATGTCGATGTTCATGGCGAAGAACCAGCGCTTGCCAGCGTGTTCCACCCAGCCCACGTACCAGCCGATGTCGTCCGACTTGGCCGGATCGGTGCGGTTCTCCGCGGCGTGCGTTCCCCAACCCGTCTTGGCGTGCAGGATGAAATCGGTACCGGCTTCGTAGATGGTGATGCGGCGGACGATTTCCTGCGCGCGCGCCGAGAACGGAAGCGTGCCGTCGGCGAGCCGGCGCAGGAACGCCACCTGCTGCTCGGCGGAAATGCGCAGACCGCCGGTCAACCAGAACTGGTCGATGCCGCCGCTGATGTCGCGGTTGCCGTAACCTGCCTTGTCGATCCAGGATTGCATGCGCTGCTGACCGGCTCGTCGCGCCACTTCCTGATAAAGCCACACGGTGGAATAACGCATGCCGCTGGCGAGGCTGTTGGCGCGGTTCCATTGCGCATTCGGCGTGCCGCCCATGCTGCGGACCTTGCCGTCCCAGGGAATCGGATCGAACTCGTCCGCCACTGCGCCGGTGTCGATCGCCACGAGTGCGTTGAAGACCTTGAACGTGGACGCGGGAAGGTAAGGGCGACGCGCACGCTCTGCGTCGTAGACGTGCATCGTCTGGGTGCCCTCCTCGTAGACGAGCAACGTGCCCTTGACGTGTGCGTCGGCAAAGGCCTTGCCCCACTCGGGGTGTTCCTTCCAGTCGGCGGCGTGCGAGGCGGTGGCCGCCACGAGGGCAAACAGCGCGGGAAGCAGTGTGAACAGACGTTTCATGAGGGCGATCTCCATGGGCAGTGCTCACGGAGGCTGACAAGCCGAGCGGCGTCGCAAAGGGCGCGGTCAGGGCGTTTCGCGGGCAAGGTGAGGATGTGCCGGGTAGAATGCCCGCCTCAACGTCTGGAGATCCTCATGAAAGTCCTCGTCATCGGCGGCGGCGGGCGCGAGCACGCGCTGGCCTGGAAGCTCAGCCAGTCCCCGCGCGTGGATGAGGTGATCGTGGCGCCGGGTAATGCAGGCACGGCGCGCGAACCGCGCATGCGCAACGTCGCCATCCCGGTCACCGATATCGATGGGCTGCTGGCGCTGGCACGCAAGGAGAACGTCGAGCTGACCGTCGTCGGGCCCGAAGTGCCGCTGGTCGCTGGCGTGGTCGATCGCTTCACCCAAGAAGGCCTGCGCTGCTTCGGACCGACTGCCGCGGCGGCTCAACTCGAAGGCAGCAAGGCCTTCGCGAAGGATTTTCTCGCCCGGCATGCCATCCCGACGGCGCACTATGCGGTGTTTACCGAACTCGCGCCTGCGCTGGCGCACGTTCGCACGCACGGTGCGCCGATCGTCATCAAGGCCGACGGCCTGGCCGCCGGCAAGGGCGTGGTGGTCGCGATGACGCTCGCCGAGGCGGAGGCCGCGCTGGACGACATGCTCGGACAGCAGGCATTCGGCGACGCGTCGTCGCGCGTCGTCATCGAAGAATTTCTGGATGGTGAGGAAGCCAGCTTCATCGTCATGGCCGACGGCAAGCACGCGCTGCCGATGGCGACCAGTCAGGACCACAAGCGTCGCGACGACGGCGACAAGGGACCGAATACGGGTGGCATGGGCGCGTATTCGCCTGCGCCCGTGGTGACGGACGAAGTGTCGGCGCGTGTGATGCGCGAGGTTATCGAGCCCACGCTCGCCGGTATGGCCGCCGATGGCATGCCCTTCACGGGCTTCCTCTACGCCGGACTCATGATCGACGGCAACGGTGCGCCCAAGGTGATCGAGTTCAACGTGCGTTTCGGCGATCCCGAGACGCAGCCGATCATGCTTCGCCTTCGCTCGGATCTCGTGGACCTCGTCGACGCAGCGCTCGACGGCCGCATGGCTGCGGTCGAAGCGCAATGGGATCCGCGACCCGCGATCGGCGTCGTCATCGCGGCTGGCGGCTACCCCGGCAAGGTGCGTGCAGGCGACCCGATCGACGGGGCCGATATCGACTTCGGTGCCGACGTGAAAGTCTTCCATGCGGGCACGGCCGAAGGCTCCGAAGGCCGCCCCGTGACGGCGGGCGGTCGAGTGCTGGCAGTGTGCGCGTTGGGTGACGACATCGCTTCCGCGCGTGAGCGAGCCTATGCCGCAGTGGATCGCATTCATTTCGACGGTGCGTTTCACCGGCGAGACATCGCCTATCGCGCGTTGTCCCGCCGGTGATGCAAGCACCAGGGGCGATCCGTCGCCCCTGGTTTTGAACGCTACAAGCCAAAGCGAATGGGCAACGGCTGCCAGCGTTCTTCGGTACCGACCGCGTCGTAGCCGAGATAGCTGTCGGGGATCGGTGGCGAAATGCTGCTCAGGTTCGGTACCACGTCGCCCTTGCTCGGGCGGTTGGGATACGACGACCACGGACGTAGCAGCGGGTGGTACTGATTCGAAACCATCGTCTGGTGTCGCTGCGGATCGAACATCGCGTTGACGATGCCGTCGCGCAGGTGCAAGCGCCAGGTGTTGCCACCCATGTACAGCGAATGGATACGGTCGGCCGACCACTGCCACTGCTGGGTGAGCGACGCGCCCGCGCAATCCGCGGCATGGATACGCCCGCTATGGGGATCGGTCGTCAGGCATTGGCCGCTGCCGCGATTGCGGTAGGTATTGTCGACTTCGAGATACCACTGCTGCGCCTTGCCGCCCTCACCCTTTTCGCAGCTCTCCAGTACGACGTCCGGAGCGTTGGACACCGGCTGCGCCAGGCACTGGCCCTGTCCATGCAGCGATTGCAGACGGACCGTCGGCTGCCGGGTGAGGTGCGCGGAACCCAGGTTGATGCGTGTCGTGAATGCCATGTCCGACTCGGCGTCGTCGGGACCCGAGTCGATGCTTTTCTCCAGCGAGTCGTACACACGCAACTCGACGGTCGCACGCGTGATTACGTCAAGCGACCCCTCGTAGCCGCCAGGCACTCGCCACACCGAACCGACCTGCAACGTCGCCTGGCGCATCATCGGGGTCATCCGGCGCGTGGAATTAACCGCCCCGTAAAAGTTCTCGCCGTCCGCGAAATAATCGACGGAGTGCGCGATGTCGGACGCCAGCGGAAATGTCCAGTCCATGGCGCGTGTTCCCTTGCCCGAACGCGGCGAGGCCTGCACGAAATAGTCCTTGAGCGACATGGTGACCGACCTCTGCTCAAGGTGTTCCTTGGCATAGTTGAAGCCGAGCGCGACCTTGCCCAGATGGGGGGCGTTGTTGTGAGCCAGTCCGTTCAATACGTCGAACGTAGCGCTTGCGCCCGAGGTCGTCTTGATCGAGACGGTGTCATTGATGAGCCGTTCGGTCGCGCCGTCCGACTTCGGTGCGTAATCCTGAAGGGTCAACGGAACAGGTTTATCCACGCCTGCGAGTTGCGTCGTCACGATGTAACGGCCGGGAACGATCAGGTGGTAGCCCTTGCCTTCCGCAAGGCCGCGCCGTTCCACATGGCACCGACCAATGAGGGCACCTGGTCCACTTCGGTCGTCACCATCACCACTTTTTCGTCGCGTTGCGCATCGATGTCGCGCAGCACGACGATGTGATGGCGCACGGCGCGACGGCCGGCAAAGATGCGGTCCTGGTGAATCTCGATGCGTGGTGTGTATTCGCCATCGTCCACCGTGCCGTTCTGCACGAGCGACCTCATCCTGGGGTGGTCTACTTCGGACAGGGGCTTCTGGCGACCAAGCCATTCGGTGAAGGCGTCCGCCGCTTCGTGTGCAGGCAGATCGGCATCGGCGGTGATGACGTCGATGGCGCCGTTGCCGGAGCGCCGATAGATCGATGCCACGCCTGGTGCGCGAAAGCCGAAGGTTTCCATTTCGCCTTGGTCGTCCTCGCCGGATCCGGTCAACAGCACGGCCCGGTTGCGGGCCAATGCGTCCACGACCCGCTGGCGAACGGATGCCGTAGCGAGGTCGGCGCGCTCGACCCAGACCAGCGCCTGCGCGGACGATGCGTCGGGGGTCGAACGCATCGTCTGTGGCGCTGTCAGCGCACTCGACAGATCCTGTGGGGCTAACAGGCGCGGGGAAGGCGCCTCGCCCGGCACGTGCGGAGCGACCTGCGCAAACGCGGACGTTCCGGCCATGGCGGCCGCGAGCGCGAGGGCGAGGTATCGGGGTTTCATCATTGCCATCTCCTTGGCATGGGGGAGGTCAGAGCGTGGGGGGAGCGTCCACGACGTGCTGTAAGCGAATGCCTCATTTCCCGTGGGTATGTTCGGATCTCTTGAACCATGCGAACGCGTCGGTGGATTCGTCGGGCCGGACGTGCTGGTGACGCTCGGTTACACTGCGGCGAACAATCAGGATCGGCCACGGAATGTCGCAGTTCTCTCTTCTCGCCAAGCGCCGCTTCGCCCCGTTTTTCTGGACCCAGGCGCTCGGTGCCTTCAATGACAATGCGTTTCGCAACGCCATGGTCATGCTGGTCGCCTTCCAGATGGCGCTGCCGGACGCGCAGGTATCGCTCTATACGAACCTTGCACCTGCGCTGTTCATCCTTCCGTACTTCCTGTTTTCCGCCACGGCGGGGCAGCTGGCGGAGAAGTTCGAGAAGACGCGGATCATTCGCTTCGTGAAGTTGTTCGAGATCGCCGCGATGTCGATCGCGGCGATCGGTTTCTTCACGCATCACGTGGCGCTTCTGCTCGTGGTGCTGTTCCTGATGGGCATGCATTCCACGGTGTTCGGCCCGATCAAGTACTCCATCCTTCCGCAGGCGTTGGAGCGGAGCGAGCTGGTGGGTGGCAACGCGCTCGTGGAAACCGGTACCCAGCTCGCGATGCTGATCGGCATGATCGTCGGCAATTCGCTCATGCTGATTGCCGGCTACGGCACGCTGGCCGCGTCGCTCACGACCATCGGTATCGCCTGCATCGGTTACCTCGCGAGTCGTGCCATTCCGCCTGCGCCGGCGACGGCGCCGGACCTGCGCTTCAACTGGAACCCGTTCAGCGAAACCTGGCGTGTGCTGAAGATCACTCATGACGATCGTGCCGTGTTCAACGCGGTGCTGGGCATCTCGTGGTTCTGGTTCTTCGGCACCGTGATGATCGCGCAGCTGCCGACGTACACGCGTCACGTTCTCGGCGGCGACGGGTCGGTGAATACGCTGGTGCTGACCCTGTTCTCGCTGGGCACGGGCATCGGCTCCCTGCTGTGCGAGCGGTTGTCGAATCGCCGCGTGGAAATCGGGCTGGTGCCCATGGGGGCATTCGGTCTTACCGTGTTCTCGGTCGATCTTTTCTTTGCCCATCCGGCAGTGACGCCGGGTGCGGCGCTCGACTGGATGTCGTTCATCGCGATTCCGGGCGCGTGGCGGGTGATGCTCGATCTCACCATGATCGGGGCCTTCGCCGGCTTCTACGTCGTGCCTCTGTTTGCCTTCGTGCAGAGCCGCGCGCCGCGCGAGCGTCTGTCGCGCATCATTGCCGGCAATAACATTGTCAATGCGTTGCTGATCTGTGCGGCGTCCGGCTTCGGCATCGGCTTGACGGCACTCGGGCTCGATGTGCCGACGATCTTCCTCATCACCGGCATCGTCAACGTTGCCGTCGCCGTTTACATCTTCACCCTCGTGCCCGAATTCATGATGCGGTTCATCACCTGGGTGCTGGTGAATTCGCTTTACCGGGTGCGTGTGGATGGCTTGAAGAACGTGCCCGATGAAGGTGCGGCGCTCGTCGTTTGCAACCACGTGAGCTTCATGGATCCGCTGATCCTCATGGCGAGCGTGCGCCGGCCGATGCGCTTCGTCATGTACTACCGCATCTACAACCTGCCTATCCTGCGCTTCGTGTTCCGCACGGCCAAGGCCATCCCGATTGCGGGGAGCAAGGAAGATCCGGAACTCATGGAACGCGCGTTCGAACTCGTGGACGAGGCGCTGGCGAAGGGCGAAGTGGTGTGCATCTTCCCCGAGGGCGGCATCACGCGCGACGGCAGCATCCAGCCATTTCGCCCCGGGGTGGATCGCATCCTGGCGCGGCGTCCGGTGCCGGTCGTGCCGCTGGCGTTGCGCGGCATGTGGGGCAGCATCTTCAGTCGTCGCGACAGCGCTTTGCACCGCGCGCGGTTGCCGCGGCGGTTCTGGTCGCGGATTGAACTCGTGGGCGGTTCGATCGTGCCGGCCAGTGAAGCCAGCGCAGCGGCACTGGAAAGCCGCGTGGCCGCCTTGCGCGGCGACGCGGCGTAACGGTCAGGCGAACCAGGCGGCCAGCACGATCGTGGCCACCACGGCGAGCCACACCACCAGTACGCGGCGGATCACGCGACGCGCATCCTCCAGTTCGGCGATGGGATCGCTCACGTCCTGCACGTAGCCGTCGCCGGCTTCCACGTCGGCGTCGACGCCAGCGCGGGCCACGGCGCCGAGGAACTCGGGGTCCAGGCGCGAGCGCGGGCTTCCCGATGTGCGATGCCACAGCTTCCACGCGCCCATGACCGCGTCGAAGTCGGAGACGAGCGCCATCGCGAACACCATCAGGTGCGCCGGGATCCAGTCGAGCGCGTCGGCCACGCGCCGTGCGGCGGCACGGGTGGCGCCATCCAGCGCCAGCGCGGCGTCGCGTCCAAGGACTTGTGCGAGGCGGTAACCGAGCGCGCCCGTGGGGCCCAGCAAGAAGAACCAGAAGAGGACGCCGAAGCGGCGGCGCAAGGCGCCGTAGAAGGCGGCTTCCACCAGCACGGGTGCGAACCAGCCCAGCGGTGCATCGTCGTGGCGAAGCGCCGCCACGGCTTCCTCGCGACGCAGCGTGTCGGGTGCGCGCACGATCGCGTCGATGTCGCTCTCGATTTCACGAGGCCCCAAGGCGTAGACCAGCACGAGAATCGCGAAGGCCAGCCAGGCGAGGTCGAAGAAGGGCAGGGTGCGAAGAATGCCGGCCAGAATGGCGCAGCCCACCACCGGCACCAGCAGCACGACCGCAACCCGAGCGGGACCGGCGATGTCGCCGAGTCGATTCACCCAGAGGCGGAACCACCGATCGTCGCGCCAGCGCGCGAGCTGAGGAAGGCTCCAGGCGATGACGAGGGCAACGAGGACGGCAAGAAGACGTAAGGCCATGGCAGGCACGATCCGCAGGACGATGCCTGATTGTAGGCGATGGATCGCGTCACGCGCTTTCGCGCTGGATCACGATTCAGGCGTTTTCTGGCGTGTCCCTAGCGCTTCGGCAAGGATGTAGTCACCAGGTCGTCGAGCGACACGCCACGCAACGCGAGCCAGTGCTCGATCAGTCGGTAGGAAACCGAGAGCGGCGGTGGCACACCGAGGCTGCCTGAGCGCATGCCCTGGATGATGTCGTCGGCGGTGAACCAGCGGGCGTCTTCGAGTTCATCGTCGCGCAGGTGGATGTCGCGGTTGCGGGCGGTGGCAGTGAAACCCACCATCAAGGAGGCGGGCAGCGGCCACGGCTGCGACGAATGGTACGTGGCGTGTACGACCTCGACGCCCGATTCCTCGCGTACTTCGCGGCGCACCGCGTCTTCCAGCGATTCCCCGGGCTCGATGAAGCCCGCGAGCGTGGAGTAGCGCCCGGCCGGCCAGCCGCGCTGTCGGCCCAGCAGGCAGGCGTCGCCCTGTTCGACGATGACGATGATCGCTGCGTCCGTGCGCGGGAAATGCATGTGCGGCCCGTCCGGATTCGTGCACTGGGCACGATGGCCGGACGCCACGACGAGCACCGGCGCGCCGCACTGGCTGCAGAACCGCGTCTGCCGTTGCCAATGGGTAATGCCCTTCGCATACGCGAACAAGCCGGCCTCGAAGGCAGGCAGGATCAGGCCCGCTTCGCGTAGCGACATGCGGCGGTGCGCCGCGAACGAGGCATACAGGTCAGCCTGCGGGTGATCGAGCACCAGGGCGAACCAGGCGCGGCCATCTGCCAGGCCAAGGAGAGTGGAAGCGACATCGCCGAAGCGCTCCGCGCGCATTTCCGGCGACATCCACAGCAGGCATTCGGTATCTTCCCTGGCGAAGGCATGGCCTTCGCTGTCGAGCACGAGGAAGCGCGTATCGAGATGGCGCTCCATCTCCTCGACCCAGAGCCGGTCGTCGCGCCGTTCGGACATCCGATCAATGTCGATGCCCGCGAACACGTTCTCGCGGGCTCGCGTGGCGGCTTCCTTGTCTCGCTCCTGCTCGACGCTCACGCCTCGCGACCAGTCATGCGCTGAACGAGGAACCGCACCCGCAGGTGGTCTTCGCATTCGGGTTGCGAATGACGAACTGCGAGCCGCTGAACGATTCGGCGTAGTCGATCTCGGCACCGGTGAGGTATTGCAACGAGAGCGGATCGACAAGCAACGTGACGCCCTCACGGGCGACGGCAAGGTCGTCCTCGGCCTGCGCCTCGTCGAAGGTGAAGCCGTACTGGAAGCCGGAGCAACCGCCGCCGCTGATGTATACGCGGAGCTTCAGCTCGGGGTTGCCTTCTTCCTCGATCAGCTCATGCACCTTGCGGGCAGCGGCCTCCGTGAAGACGAGCGGCGCGCATCCCGAGCGGTAGTCTGGCGCCTGGCCCGGAGCCATGGGGAATGGGTTGTTCATGCCGCTCATAATGGCGCCGTTCCCCGTCAGGTCAAGCCTCGCCGAGGACCGGTGCGGCGTCGATCGCGGCCTGGGCCAGTTGGCGGATGGTCTGCGGGGCGCGGTGGACCATCTTTCCATTCACCTGCGCGCCTGCCGCAATTTCCAGGATCTGGTAATGCACGTCGCCGTCGATACGGGCCAGTTGGGCGAGTTCGAGGCGTTCCGATACTTCTACGTCGCCATTTACGCAGCCGTTGATGACGGCATGGGGCACGTCAATTCGACCCACGACACGGCCGGTCTCACTGATGGTGAGTACGCTGCTTCCGGCGGGATCGGCCTGTACCGAGCCCTCGATCGTGCCGTCCAGGTGCAGCGTGCCGGTGAATTGGACGTCGCCGTTCACGGTGACCCCGCGGGCGATCAGGCTGGTGGTGGCCGCGTTGACGGCGGGCCCCTGGTTCTTCCGGTTACTGTTGAACATCGCTGGCCTCGTTGTTGCGCAGAGCATCGGCCCACGCCACCGCCCCGGTGACGGCCTGGTCGCCGCTGACGTCGGCGACCACGCGCAGGCGGGTCGGTTTGAACCCTGCGGGCAAGGTGAAATTGCCTTGGATCTGCTGAAAGTACTTGAAAGAGAAGGGGAGTTCGCTGGATTGCCCGGCTTGCCCGAGCGCGCCGCCTTCCAGGGTCACCACTTTGTTGCCCTGGATTCCCTCGACCGCCACCTTCAGCGAACCCTTCACCACATCGCCGCGGCGGGCGTTCTGGGTCAGGGTGACGACAAGGTTCCAGCCGTTGGCGGTGCCCTTGACCGGGCTGGCGCGGACGCCCTGGATCTTCAGGCCGTCACGCTGGCCACCGTTGCCCACCAGGCGTGAGTAAAAGCCCAGGTCGGTACGCAGGCCGCTGATTTCCTCGTCGCGCTCGGCAAGGTTGCGTTTGAGTTCCTTCGCAGCCACGTCGCTGACCTGCGCGGCACGTTCCAGGTTGGTGACCTGTTGACGCAGGTCCTCGTTCTCGGCGCGGAGGCGGCGCAGGGCGCCCTTATCGGTGACGGTCGCCGGGCCGCCCGAAGCGGCAAACCACGTGCCCGCGGCCACCAAGACGAGGCTCAGCACCCAGCCCGCCGCTACGACGAGTCGCTTGCGGCGAAGGCTGGCCGCATCGTCGAGCGTACGCACGACAAAGCGGGGAGGGTGGCGAGGAGCCATGAACGATTCCGTGGAGAAGGCGTGAAGGCGGGATGGTATAGCCCCCGCTTCCACCCAAGGTCAAGGAACCCGCCCCCTGAATGGGAAAGCCGCCTTGCGGCGGCTTTCGGTCAATCGTGCAGCGAGCCCACCTTGCTGAGCATGTAGCGCTCGGGTCCGATGTCGGAGATCAGGCTGAACTGCGTCTCCAGCCAGTCGATGTGTTCTTCTTCCTGGCCGAGAATGAACTTGAAGAGGTCGCGGCTGACGAAGTCGTGGATGCCTTCGCTGTAGGCGATGGCCTCGCGCAGATCCTTCGTGGCGAGCATTTCGAGGTCCAGATCGCCCTGCAGGGCTTCGACCACGTTCTCGCCGATGCGCAGCTTGCCCAGGTGCTGGAGATTCGGGAGGCCGTCGAGGAACAGGATCCGCTCGATGAGCTTGTCCGCGTGCTTCATCTCCTCGATCGATTCCTCGTACTCGTGCTTGGCCAGCTCGTTGTAGCCCCAGTCCTTGAACATCCGGTAATGGAGGAAGTACTGGTTGATCGCGGCCAGCTCGTTGTAGAGGACCTTATTGAGATATTCGATGACCTTCGCGTCGCCCTTCATGGGGATCTCCTTGCGTATACGAGGCGCGACTATACGTCGCTCTGAAAGACAGCAGCGTAACGAGAATGAAGGCGGTTCGCGTCCGCAGCTAAGGACGCGGAGAGGTCAGGCTGGCTGCGGCAGGAAGGTCAGCACCGAGCGGGTCTCCGCGACGGCGTCGCGCAGGCACTGGCGGGCTTCCGACTCGCACGCGCCGCAGCAGTCCGAGCAGCCGGTGCGGGCCTGGAGTTCGGCGAAGGACTCGACGCCCTCGGCCGCGGCGCGGCGGATGGCGTGGTCGGTAACGGCGTTGCACATGCAGATGTACATGGGTGCGCATTCGAACGCGAATGCGAACGATTGTCAACTACATAAATGTGAAGGCGTGGGCGACCGTTAATCCACGCGGCGCGCAGGCTTACGGCGCCCGGCGAAGTGCTTCGGCTTGCTGGGGGCAACGGCCGACTTCGACGCGGCACACGGTCTCCACGGTAGGTGCGAACTGGCGCAGGGCGCGCTCGTAGACCTCCCGCTTGAAATTGACCACGTGATGGGCGGGATACCAGAAATCCACCCAGCGCCAGAGATCGAACTCGGGCTTCTCGCAGGCGTCGAGCCGGAACGCATCCTCGCTGCAGGTGAGGCGCAGCAGGAACCAGACCTGCTTCTGGCCGATACATGTCGGCCGCTGGTGATGGCGGACGAACCGGCTCGGCAGACGGTAGCGCAGCCAGCCACGAGTCTCCGCCAGCACTTCCACGTGCTCGGCGCGCAAGCCGGTTTCTTCCTCCAACTCGCGGTACATGGCTTCCAGGGGTGTCTCGTCGCTACGCATGCCCCCCTGGGGGAACTGCCAGCCGTCCCGATTGACGCGGCGCGCCCAGAACAGGCGGCCGTCTCCGTTCAGGAGCACGATCCCCACGTTCGGTCGATAGCCATCAGCGTCGATCATCCGCCCTCCGCAGACCCGGTCCGGCGTTTTCCGGCGGTACGCCGGCACGCTCGATGCGCCCGATTCAACCACAGCGCGAGAAGCGCGGGCAAGGCGCTACTTGAACGGAAGGCCAGCGCCGATTAAACTGCCCGGCCTTCGCGGGTCCGCCCGTGAACGACCAGGTTTCACGGCTAGGTAGCTCAGCTGGTCAGAGCGCGGCACTCATAATGCTGAGGTCGGCGGTTCGAGCCCGCCTCTAGCCACCAAGACGACAAAGGCCGCGCCTCTCAGGCGCGGCCTTTTTCTTTGGTGCTGCTTTGTGTTGTGGGAGCCGCCATGGCGGCGAGGGGAACATGCCTCGCCGTCTCATCGCTCCGTGGGCTTCTCGCCGCCATGGCGGCTCCCACAACAGTAGGTCCGCTCGCCGCCATGGCGGCTCTTACAACGGACTAACAGCCTCCTGGCGGGGCGACAGGTCCATATCCAGCACGACGCGAGCCAGCTCCACCACGTTGTTCACGCGCAGCTTGGCCATCAGATTCGCGCGGTGCAGCTCGACGGTCTTCGGACTGATGTTGAGTTCGCCCGCGATGACCTTGTTGAGCTTGCCGCACATGATGCCGTCGAGAACCTGGGATTCGCGCGGGGTGAGCGATACGTCGGGCCGCAGCGTGGTGAAGTGGCTCGTGGCCGGTTCTTCGATGCCTTGCTCGTCGTCTGCCAGCGCCATCAAAAAAACGGCATGAAAGGCGGCAGGGGGCACGTCGATGAGCTGGCGGGTCATGTGGTAACGCCGCGTTCGTGCATGCCGGTCCCGGAAGACGAACTCGTCGGCAGCGGCGGTCGGTTGGAAATGCTCCTCCAGCCACGCCGGTCCTGCGCGTCCGCAGGCGATGCCGAATTCGCGCTTGAACGCCGCGTTGACCATCACCGCGCGCTGTCCCTCTTGGCGCCAGACCACGCATGGCCAGGGCAGGGCAGCAAACACTTCCTCAGCGAGTCCGCAGGTATGCGGACCGTCGAGCGAACCACGACCAAGGCACATCGATGCCTCCTCAGTGCACGCATGGAAACCGAAGGAACGCCCCTCCGCGTCCTTCAGTAGTTACCACTGCAACCGTTGAGCGATGAAAAGTCCATGAATGACTACTACGAATTTTCGGATTTGCGAACCGTGTCGTGAATCCGGCGATCCAAGGCGCGCGGGACGGCCTCCGCTACAATGCGGGGTCATCTGAGCAAGGCTGTCGCCCCATGCGTATCTTCAAGACCTTTCATATCGAAGCGGCGCATCGCTTGCCGAATGTGCCCGAAGGGCACAAGTGTTCACGCTTGCACGGGCACTCGTTCCGAGTCGATCTGCACGTGGAAGGGCCGATCGATCCCGTACTGGGATGGGTGATGGATTTCGGCGATCTCAAGGCTCGATTCCAGCCGCTCTACGACCGTCTCGACCATCACTATCTCAACGACATCGACGGCTTGGACAACCCTACCAGCGAGAATCTGGCGCGCTGGATCTTCGAACGGTTGCGCCCGGACGTGCCGGGTCTGGCGAAGGTCGTGGTGCATGAAACCTGCACGTCCGGGGCCGAGTACACGGGCGACTGACCGCGGTTCGTCGCAAGTAATCGCGGTTGCTGCATCGCCGCACCCAGGTCTACACTCCGGCACCTCCCGTTCCCCGACGGTGCACCTCGATGGCTGCAGTAAACGATTACGCCGACTTCGCTCGCCTTGTCGAGCAAGCCGCTGCTGCCCAGGCGCTCGCCTGGCGGGGCATGGAGCGCGTGGTCGATCTGCAGTTGCAGGCACTGGAAGGTCATGCGCGCGCCGCGACGGGTCTCATGGCCGACGCCATGGTGGCCTCCAATGCCGATGCCCTCCGCGCCGTATTTGCGCGTGGCGGGGATCTTCAGCGCCAGAGTGTGGAGCGCACGGCCTCTGCCGCAGGCGACATCCTCGATGTGGCGGTGCAGACGGCGACATCGCTCGGCGCTTTGGTGGGCCCGCCCGCCAGGGCCTGACTCACCGCGCCTCCTCGCCAACGACGCGCCGGCCGGTCGCGCCGGCGGGTGTTTGTGGACTTTCGCAGCTTGTCCCGTCGTTTACGGCACTGGTATACTTTTCCAGATTAAACCGTGGCCCGTTGAACCATCTGGTGCCGCCTTCGAGCGAAACCACGGGAGCCTCGCGTTGCTCAACAGTCTTGCTGCCGGTCGTCACCTCGCCTTGCGCATTGTCATTGCGCAGCTGGTGGTGGCCGTTGTCGCGGGGCTCGCTTTTTCCCTGCAAGGTCGTCCAGCCGCGCTGGCCGCCTTCGGGGGCGCCCTGATCGTCGCTATCGCTACCGCGCTGCTTGCCGCGCGAGCGTTCAGCGCGCTGGGTGGGGCGGGAGCAACGTTTGCGCGGTTTCTTGTGGGCATGATCCTTCGCTGGATCGTGCTCATAGGGGGCCTGGCTCTCTTGCTGGTTCAGTGGAAGCTGCCACCCTTGCCCGCACTGACGGGGCTGGTGGCAGGCTACGCGGTCAACGTATTTGCATTCAGATTCAAGGGTTGAGCATGGCGAGCGAACCGCAGGGCGGTCTGACCGAATACATCCAGCACCACCTGAATCACCTCACGGTGAATTTCAGCGCCGACCATTTCTGGTTCTGGAATCTCCGTGCCGACTCGATCGTCATCTCGTTCGTGCTCGGTGCTGCGTTCTGCCTGTGGTTCTGGCTGTTCGCGCGCAAGGCGACCTCGGGCGTGCCGTCCAAGGGTCAGGCTCTGGTCGAGCTGGCGATCGAATTCGTCGATACCCAGGTGAAGGACACCTTCCACGGCGACCGTCGCACGGTGACGCCGCTGGCGCTGTCGATCTTCATGTGGGTGTTCCTCATGAATGCGATGGACCTGCTGCCGGTCGATCTCGCCGGCTGGCTGGTGCAGACCTTCGCGGGTCACGACGTCGCGCATCACACCTACTTCCGCATGGTCCCCACCGCCGACATCAACACCACCGTCGGCCTGTCGGTCGCTGTGCTGTTCATCGTTATCGGCCACGGCATCAAGGCGAAGGGCGGCTTCGGCTTCGGCAAGGAGCTGCTCACCGCGCCGTTCCATGCACATAACCCGATCGCCAAGCTGGTGCTGGTGATCCCGAACTTCCTTCTCAACGTCGTCGAAACCCTGTCGAAGCCCGTGTCGCTCGCGATGCGACTGTTCGGCAACATGTACGGCGGCGAACTGGTGTTCATGCTGATTGCCGGTCTGATGGTGAGCTGGATCAGCTTCGTGCCTGGCGTCGTGTTCAACACGGCGTGGGCGATCTTCCACATCCTGATCATCGCCCTGCAGGCGTTCATCTTCATGATGCTCACGATCGTCTACATCGCCACCGCGCGGGAACACCACTGACTCACCGCTCCGACGTTAGAACCTTCGGCTCCACTTTTTTTCGCTTCCACCTTTCGCTATTCGTACATCCCAGGAGAACACCATGGAACTCGCCTCGCTTCTCGCCCACGTCCAGGGCATGACCGCCATCGCCATCGGCGTGATCATCGGCCTCGGCGCGCTCGGCGCCTGTCTCGGTATCGCCATCATGGGCTCGAAGTTCCTCGAGTCGGCTGCCCGTCAGCCTGAGCTGGTTCCGCTGCTCCAGGGCCGCATGTTCCTGCTCGCCGGCCTGATCGACGCGGCGTTCATCATCGGCCTCGCCGTCGCCCTGCTGTTCGCGTTCTCGAACCCGCTGGTCGGCGTCGTCCGCGCTGCCACCGGCGGCTGATCAGCCGTTCGTCTTGTCGCCGTGACCGTTCCGGTCACGGCGATCGTCAGTACCCAAGCGTTCGGAGTCTTTCGGAGAGATCATGGAAATCAACATGACCTTCCTGGGCCAGATGATCTCTTTTGCGATCCTGGTCTGGTTCACCACCAAGTTCATCTGGCCCCAGCTCAACGGTGCCATCGAAGAGCGCCAGAAGAAGGTGGCCGAGGGTCTCGCCGCCGCGGAGCGCGCGCGCGCCGAGCTCAAGGATGCCGACGCCAAGGTCGCCACCGAGATCAAGCAGGCCCGCCTGCAGGCGACCGAGATCATCGACAAGGCGCAGCAGCAGGCCAACCAGCTGCTCGACAAGGCTCGCGCCGAAGCCACCAACGAGATCAACCGTCTGAAGGCCCAGGCCCAGGACGAGATCGCGTCGATGGCGCAGCGTGCGCGCGAACAGCTGCGTGAGCAGGTCGGCGTGCTTGCCGTCCGCGGTGCCGAGAAGATCGTCCAGCGCGAGATCGATCCGGCGGCCCACAAGGCCCTGATCGACCAACTCGCCGCCGAGATCTGACCATGGCCCAGGCGCTCACCCTCGCCCGTCCCTACGCGCGCGCCGCCTTCGAGGTGGCGCACGCGGCGGGTGCGCTCGCCGACTGGTCGGCGGCGCTCACTTTCGCCGCCGCGGTCGCGGTCGACCCTCAGGTCGCCGGCCTCGGCAACGATCCGCGTGTGCTGCCTGCGCAGCTCGTCGCGATCCATCTTCCGCAAGGCATGGCTGCCGATGCGCCGTTCGCCCGCTTCCTCGAGGAGCTGGCCGAGAACCGTCGCATGCACCTGCTGCCGGAAATCGCCGCGCTCTACGACCAGTACAAGCTGGAGTCGGAGTCGACCTTGAAGGTGAAGGTCACGAGCGCGCTGGATCTCGATGCGACGCAGACCGAACAGCTGCGCGCCTCGCTGAAGCGTCGCTTCAAGCGTGAGATCGAACTGGATACGCACGTCGATCCGGCGTTGCTCGGCGGTGTCGTCATCGACACGGGCGAGCAGGTCATCGACGGTTCGGCGCGCGGCCGCCTGCAGCGGCTGGCCAGCGCGCTGGCGCACTGATACGAGCTTCTCATACCACCGGGTGCCGTGAGAGCGGCGCAACCCAAGGAACCGACCATGTCCAGCACCACACTGAATCCGTCCGAGATCAGCGAGCTGATCAAGACCCGCATCGAGCAGTTCAAGCTCGGCGCCGAGGCACGCAACGAAGGCACGATCATCAGCGTGTCCGACGGCATCGTGCGCATCCACGGCCTGGCCGACGTGATGCAGGGCGAAATGATCGAACTGCCGAACGACACCTTCGCTCTGGCTTTGAACCTGGAGCGCGACTCGGTCGGCGCCGTGGTGCTCGGTGAGTACGCTCACCTGCGCGAAGGCGATGCCGCCAAGACCACCGGCCGCATCCTCGAAGTGCCGGTTGGCCCGGGCCTGCTCGGCCGCGTGGTCGACGCACTCGGCAACCCGATCGACGGCAAGGGCCCCATCGAAGCCGCAGGCACCAGCCCGGTCGAGAAGGTGGCTCCGGGCGTGATCTGGCGTCAGTCGGTCGACCAGCCGATGCAGACCGGCTACAAGTCCATCGACTCGATGATCCCGATCGGCCGCGGCCAGCGCGAGCTGATCATCGGCGACCGTCAGACCGGCAAGACCGCCGTGGCGATCGACGCGATCATCAACCAGAAGCACTCCGGCATTAAGTGCATCTATGTCGCCATCGGCCAGAAGCGCAGCTCGATTGCCAACGTCGTGCGCAAGCTCGAAGAAAACGGCGCGCTGGCCAACACCATCGTCGTGGTGGCCTCGGCGTCCGAAGCGGCCGCGCTGCAGTACGTCGCACCGTACTCCGGCTGCGCCATGGGCGAGTACTTCCGCGACCGCGGCGAAGACGCGCTGATCGTCTATGACGACCTCTCCAAGCAGGCCGTGGCGTATCGCCAGATCTCGCTGCTGCTGAAGCGCCCGCCGGGCCGCGAAGCGTACCCGGGTGACGTCTTCTATCTGCACTCGCGCCTGCTGGAACGCGCTTCGCGCGTCAGCGCCGAGTACGTCGAAAAGATGACCAACGGCGAAGTGAAGGGTAAGACGGGTTCGCTCACTGCACTGCCGATCATCGAGACGCAGGCGGGCGACGTCTCGGCCTTCGTTCCGACCAACGTGATCTCGATCACCGACGGCCAGATCTTCCTTGAGACCGACCTGTTCAACGCGGGCATCCGTCCGCCGGTGAATGCCGGTATCTCGGTGTCCCGCGTCGGCGGTGCCGCGCAGACCAAGATCATCAAGAAGCTTTCCGGCGGCGTGAAGCTCGCGCTCGCGCAGTACCGCGAGCTGGCAGCGTTCGCGCAGTTCGCCTCGGACCTGGATGCCGCCACGCGCGCGCAGCTGGACCGCGGTCAGCGCGTGACCGAGCTGATGAAGCAGTCGCAGTACTCGCCGCTGTCGCTGGCCGAACTCGGCCTGTCGATCTTCGCGGCCGAGAAGGGCTACCTCGACGACCTGCCGGTCAACAAGGTGCTTGCCTTCGAGAAGGGTCTGCATGCGTTCTTCCGTCAGAACCACGGCGAGCTGATGACCAAGATCGATCAGACCGGCGACTGGGACAAGGACATCGAGGCCACCTTCAAGGCGGGCGCCGACGAGTTCAAGAAGACCGGTAGCTGGTGAGGCGCGCGAAGGCGCGCCGGTAAAGCGTGAAGGGTGAACCGTAAGTGACATCGTGCAACTTACGGTTCACGGTTTACGGTTCACTTTCCTCAGTAAACAAGCAACACGACCACGGCGACTCATATGGCTAGCGGCCGCGAAATCAAAACCAAGATCAAGAGCACGCAGAACATGCGCAAGGTGACGCGCGCGCTCGAAATGGTCTCGGCGTCGAAGATCCGCAAGGCGCAGGACCTCATGAAGGCGTCGCGTCCGTACGCGCGCCTGATGCGCAAGGTCATCGCGCACGTCGCCCAGGCCAGCACCGACTTCACCCATCCGTTCCTGAGCGAGCGTGAGAACGTCGCCCGCGTGGCGTTCATCGTGGTCTCGACCGACCGCGGCCTCGCCGGTGGTCTCAACTCCAATCTGTTCCGCCGCATGCTCGTCAACATCCGCGAGTGGCAGGGCAAGGGCGTCGAGGTCGACATCGTGGCGGTGGGTCAGAAGGCCGTGCAGTTCTTCCGCCGCATCAAGGGCGTGAACCTGATCGGCAGTGCGACGCACCTCGGCGAAAAGCCGAAGCTCGAAGACCTGATCGGCGTGATCAAGGTGGTGCTGGACGCCTACGGCGAGAACCGGCTCGATCGCGTGTTCCTCGCTTTCAACGACTTCGTGAACACGATCGTGCAGAAGCCGCGTATCGATGCGCTGCTGCCGCTGTCGCTGGTCGCGAACGAACTGGAACACGCCGAGGGCACGGTGTCCGAGGGCGTCAAGGTCGAGCAGACGCACGACTGGGACTACATCTACGAGCCGGATGCGCGCACGGTGCTCGAGCACCTGATGACGCGTTACATCGAGTCGGTGGTGTATCAGGCCGCGCTGGAAAACCTCGCCAGCGAACATGCCGCGCGCATGGTCGCCATGAAGGCGGCGTCGGACAACGCGACCAAGGTCATTGGCGAACTGACGCTCAGCTACAACAAGGCCCGCCAGGCTGCGATCACCCAGGAAATCTCGGAGATCGTCGGCGGCGCCGCGGCGGTCTGACGAAACAAGCGATGGCGACGCAACAGCGGCGCCGCACAGAACCTAAAGAAGATTCATCCGGAGCACATCCATGAGCCAGGGTAAAGTTGTTCAGATCATCGGCGCGGTCGTCGACGTCGAATTCCCGCGCGACCAGGTACCGCAGGTCTACGACGCACTGAAGGTCGACGGCACCGAGATCACCCTCGAAGTGCAGCAGCAGCTCGGTGACGGCATCGTGCGCGCCATCGCGCTCGGTTCCACCGACGGTCTGCGCCGCAACCTGATCGCCCGCAACACCGGCGAAGGCATCAAGGTGCCGGTCGGCAAGGCCACGCTCGGCCGCATCATGGACGTGCTCGGCAACCCGATCGACGAAGCCGGCGAGATCGGCGAGCAGGAGCGCTGGGTCATCCATCGCGAAGCTCCGTCGTACGACGACCAGGCTGCCGCGAGCGAGCTGCTGGAAACCGGCATCAAGGTCATCGACCTCATGTGCCCGTTCGCCAAGGGCGGCAAGGTCGGCCTGTTCGGCGGCGCTGGCGTCGGCAAGACCGTGAACATGATGGAACTCATCAACAACATCGCGAAGGCGCACTCGGGTCTGTCCGTGTTTGCCGGCGTGGGCGAGCGTACCCGCGAGGGCAACGACTTCTACCACGAGATGAAGGACTCCAACGTTCTCGACAAGGTCGCGATGGTGTACGGCCAGATGAACGAGCCGCCGGGCAACCGTCTGCGCGTGGCACTGACCGGCCTGACCATGGCCGAGTACTTCCGCGACGAGAAGGACGAGAGCGGCAAGGGTAAGGACGTGCTGCTCTTCGTCGACAACATCTACCGCTACACGCTGGCCGGTACGGAAGTGTCCGCACTGCTGGGCCGCATGCCGTCGGCCGTGGGTTACCAGCCCACGCTCGCCGAGGAAATGGGCGTGCTGCAGGAGCGCATCACCTCGACCAAGACCGGTTCGATCACCTCGATCCAGGCCGTGTACGTGCCCGCGGACGATCTGACCGATCCGTCGCCGGCCACCACGTTCGCCCACTTGGACGCGACCGTCACCCTGAGCCGCAGCATCGCCTCGCTGGGTATCTACCCGGCCGTGGATCCGCTGGATTCCACCAGCCGCCAGCTCGACCCGGGCGTGATCGGCCAGGAGCATTACGACGTGGCCCGTCGCGTGCAGGGCACGCTGCAGCGCTACAAGGAGCTCAAGGACATCATCGCGATCCTGGGCATGGACGAGCTGTCGCAGGAAGACAAGGAAGCCGTGTCGCGTGCGCGCAAGATCGAGCGCTTCTTCTCGCAGCCGTTCCACGTGGCCGAAGTGTTCACGGGTTCGCCGGGCAAGTACGTGCCGCTCAAGGAAACCATCCGCGGCTTCAAGATGATCGTCGACGGCGACGTGGACTACCTGCCGGAACAGGCCTTCTACATGGTCGGCGGCATCGACGAAGCCATCAAGAAGGGCGAGGAGATGGGTGCGAAGAAGGCCGCCTAAGCGGCCTTCTCGTGAAGCGTGAGCGGCGGCTGGCGCCGCCTTGTGAACCGTAAGCTGCACGATTCAACTTACGGTTCACTGTTCACTCTTCACCAAGCCGTACCTCATCGCATCCTATAGAACGAAGAAGCCGGAGCCTCTCATGCCCCACACCATCCGCGTCGACATCGTCAGCGCCGAAGCCGAGATCTACTCCGGCGAAGCCACGCTCGTGGTCGCCACCGGTGAGCTTGGCGAGCTGGGCATCGCACCGCGTCACGCCCCGCTGATTACCCGGCTCAAGCCCGGCCACGTCGACGTGGTCGCGGCAAGCGGCGAGCGCCAGCAGTTCTACGTCTCCGGCGGCATTCTCGAGGTGCAGCCGCAGGTTGTGACCATCCTTGCCGATACGGCGGCCCGTGCGGCTGACCTCGACGAGGCGGCCGCCCTGAAGGCGAAGGAAGAAGCCGAGGCCGCCCTGGCGAACCGCGGCGAGCAGCTGGACGTGGCCGAGGCCCAGGCCAAGCTGGCCGAAGCGCTCGCCCAGCTCCAGGCGTTGGAACGATTGCGCAAGACGCTCAAGCACTGATCCACGAAAACCCCTCTTCGGAGGGGTTTTTTTTGGTGTGTGGGAGCCGCCATGGCGGCGAGGAGCCAACGAAGCGGTGTAGCCACGAGGCAAGTTCCCATCGCCCGCACGCGTTCATGTAACCATGACCGCGGTGCGTCCACACTGACGCGTATCCGCCTTACGGGACACGCCCCATGCGAACCCGCTACCGCCGCAGCCTCTGGATCATCGGTGTGGCCGCCGTCGTGCTCATCGCGGCGCGTATCGCTTTGCCCTATGTCGTGCTCGACTACCTCAATGGTCGGTTGTCGCACATGGGATCGTACGCAGGGCATATCGCCGATATCGACATCCATCTCTGGCGCGGTGCGTATTCGATCGATCGACTGACCATCAAGAAGGTGGACGGCAAGGTTCCCGTGCCGCTGTTCGATACCGACCGTGCGGACATCTCGCTGAGCTGGGTCGCGCTTTCTCGGGGACACCTGCGCGGAAAAATCGACTTCTACAAACCGGTGGTGAACTTCGTCGACGGACGTGGCGAGGGCGATACGCAGACGGGTAAGGGCGTCGATTGGCGCGCCCAGCTGAAGGCTCTCGTGCCGACGCAATTGGACGAGGTCAATGTCATGGATGGCACCATCACCTTCCACAACTTCGTGTCCAGCCCGAAGGTCGATCTCAAGATGACCGACGTGAACGGCACCGCCACCAACCTCACGAACGTGCAGCGCGAAGGTGGCTCGCGGGTCGCACACATGCATGCCACGGCAAAGGTGCTGGGCGATGCGCCGCTGGAAGCGCGCGCCGAGTTCGATCCGCTGGAGCAGCTGGGCGATTTCCGCTACGAGCTGACTGTGCGCAACATCAAGCTGGTGAAGGCCAACGATCTGGCACGCGCCTATAGCGGCCTCGATTTCGCGGGCGGCGAGGGCGACTTCTTCATGGAACTGCAGGCACACAATCGCCGGCTGGAAGGCTACGCCAAGCCGCTGTTCCACGATCTGCGCATCTTCAGTTGGAAACAGGACGTCGAGCAGGACAAGAAGGGTCCGGTCAAGCTCGCCTATGAAGCGTTGGCAGAAGGCGTCACCAAGCTGTTCAAGAACCAGTCCAAGGATCAGTTCGCGACCCGAGTGCCGATCTCGGGAAGCATCGGCGACAAGAACATGTCCGCGCTCGAAGCCATCCTGGGTGTGCTGCGCAATGCGTTCATCCAGGCGTACAAGCCAAATCTGGAACACCTGACCGAGCGGCCGAAAGACGACTAGCCGACTTGGCACGGGGCCGCAAACGCGCGAAAGTGCGGCCCTCGATTCTCAGGCAGGCAACGAAGCCCATGACCGCGACGCCCCTTCACGTCCTTATCCTTGCCGCTGGCGAAGGCAAGCGGATGAAGTCCGCCTCGGCGAAGGTGCTCATGCCACTCGCCGGAAGACCATTGCTTGCGCATGTCATCGAGGCTGCCCGGTCCCTGGACCCGGCTGGCATCCACGTGGTTTACGGTCATAACGGCGCGCAGGTGCGTGAGGCCTTCGCCGCGGACGCCAGCCTGGGCTGGATCGAGCAGCGCGAACGGCTCGGCACGGGTCACGCGGTACGCACCGCGCTTGAATCACTGCAGGCATCCAGACAGCTCGAAGGGCGCGTGCTGGTTCTCTACGGCGACGTGCCGCTGATTCGGCCGGAGACGCTGGCGATGCTCGCGAAGTCGGGCGATGCCCTGTCGATGCTTGCGACCCGTCTCCCCGATCCGAGTGGCTACGGACGCGTGGTGCTCGATGCGGCCGGTCGCGTTCGCCATGTTGTGGAAGAAAAGGACGCCAGTGCAGCCGAGCGCGCCATCGATCTCGTCAACACCGGCATCGTCGCCGCCGACGCGGCCAAACTCCTGACGTGGACGCAGCGCCTCGGCAACGACAACGCACAAGGCGAGTATTACCTTACCGACGTCTTCGAAATGGCGGCGGCCGAAGGTGTTCCCGCCGCATGCGTGGACTGCGACGCCGTGGAGGCATCAGGCGCGAACGATCCCTGGCAATTGGCGACGCTGGAAGCGCTGTTCCGCGAGCGCTGCGCGCGTGCACTAGCACTTGCCGGTGTGCGTCTGGCCGATCCGCGGCGACTCGATGTGCGCGGCACCGTCTCCGCGGGCCGTGACGTCGAGGTGGATGTAGACGTCATCTTCGAAGGCAACGTCGTGCTTGGCGACGACGTACGCATCGGTCCGTTTACCCGCGTGCGTCATGCCAACCTTGCCTCCGGCACGGTGGTGCTCGCGCATTGCGATCTCGACGGCGTGGTGACGCACGGGCCATGCACCATCGGACCGTTCGCACGGTTGCGTCCCGGCACCGAGCTGGCGGCGGGCGTGCACATCGGCAACTTCGTGGAGACCAAGAACGCGGTGATCGCGGAAGGCTCCAAGGCCAACCATCTGTCCTACCTGGGCGATACGGTGATCGGCAGCAAGGTGAACATCGGCGCCGGCACCATTACCTGCAACTACGATGGCGTGAACAAGAGCCGCACCACGATCGAAGATGGTGTGTTCGTAGGCTCGAACAGCTCGCTCGTGGCGCCGGTCACGTTGCATGCCGGCGCGACGATCGGCGCGGGCTCGGTCATTACCAAGAACGCACCGGCCGATACCTTGACGATTGCGCGCGGGCGACAGACCGCGGTCGAAGGCTGGCATCGTCCCACGAAGAAAACGTGAGCCGCCGTTGATCGCACCTGCTTAGCCGCGGAACCGCCAGCCGTCGATCTCCACAAGCAGTTCCTCGCGGCAGATGTCGCCGTGCAGCAGGAGCAGAGGCGCTTGCGGGAAGTGCGCGGCGGCAAAGCCAGCTACCGCGGCGGCATGTTCCGGCCGGCGTACGTAAGCCTTGAGCGGAGCAGAACGATCGAAACCGGGCGGCAGACCGCCGGCGGCCAACAGTGCGTCGAGGTTGCGCAAGGTCTCGGCCAGTTGCGCATCGATGTCGCCGGCATGGGCCGAGGCATGGCCTACCACGGCCGCTGTGCCGGAGATCGCCAGGACGTCGCCCGCGGGCAGGAGCGTGGCCCGCGCGAAGCTGGGCGGCGTGCGGCCGTATTGGCGCGGATAGCGCCACGCGCTCACCTGGCGCGGGTTCTCGACGCGGGTGCCGGGACGGTCCGTGGCGAGCAGATAGACCTGCAGCAACGCCTCGTCAGCATGGTGGCCGATGGCGGTCGCCGCGGGAAAACCGTGGGCAAAGACCTCGCCCATGCCCTCGATACGGCCGGTGCAGAAATGCTTGTAGCGTTCGTCGTCGCCGCTGCCTGCGTTGATGGCACCCAGGTAGTTCCAGATACGCTGGACGTGACGCTCCTCGGCCGCAGCCACGAATCGCGACAACTGCTCGTAGGCATGCCTCGCCGCGCCCTCGGTGCCACCGTGCTGATCCTCCCGACAGGTCACGGCGGCGAACAGCCAGCCACCGCCGCGCGACCAGTGAAGATCGCCCGCGCGGCCGCTTTCGATCTCGCCGTCGACCTCCCAGATCTCGCTCTGTCGGCCGCCCATGGGCTCCAGCACCACGCGTAACCAGCGGGGATCGTCTTGTTCGGGCGCTGCCGTGCCGAAATCGAATGCCGCTAACGTGCGGGGCGAGAGCGTCGCGTACCCTGCCCGATAATCCACGCGTGGCGAGGCTGGGGTGGCGAGCGGCGCGTGCTCGCGCATATCACTTCCTGGGAGCATCAAGTGGTCCGTCCAACGTGTCCCGGCCATCATATCGTTCCCTCGCCAGCCCGTAGCGTGAATGCCGCGGATTCACGAGCCTGAACGCTCCGGGCATGGCCGAGATACCCCTGTGTTAAACTCCGCGGCCGCTGCCATCCGGGGGGAGGCAGGCACATCCAGGACCTGGAAAGATCAATGGCAACGCAAACCGCAGAACAGCAAGAACTGGCCGAACTCATCGTCAAGAGCCTCAACCTCGAATCGACGAAGCCGGCCGACATCGACCCGGATGCTCCGCTGTTCGGCGGAGACCTGGGGCTCGATTCCATCGACGCCCTCGAAATCGCGCTGGCCGTGTCCAAGCACTACGGCTTCCAGCTCAAGTCCGACAACGAGAACAACCGCGCGATCTTCACGAGCCTGCGCACGCTGTCCGAGCATATCGAGCAGCACCGCGCCGCGGCCTGACGCCGTTCAGGCCGCACTTGCCCAGGGCGTGCTTTGCTTTCGCCTTGGCGCAATGTGCCTGCCCTGCTGGCGCCGACCGAGGTCCGGAGATGTCGATGAGCGAATCCGCCGATACCGCCGCGTTCGTGCATGCCCTGCGTTTCGACGCGGGGCATCCGAGTTTCGCCGGGCATTTCCCCGGGCGTCCGATCGTCGCGGGCGTGCTTCTTCTTGAAGCCGCCGCGCAGGCGTTGCATGCATGGCGCGGGCTTTCGGTGCGACAGGTGGTGGACGCGAAATTTCTCGCGCCGTTACTGCCTGACGAAGACGCCGAGCTGACGCTGATGGCCGTCGATGAACGTCGCTTCCGCTTCACCGTGCGCCGTGGCGATGCGACCTTGCTCCGCGGCACGCTCGAGGCGAGTGCATGAGTCACTGGCAGCAGCGCGAAGGTGGCGGCTGGTTCGCGATCTGGCTGATCCGTACGATCGCCCTGCGGCTCGGTCGCACCGTCGCGCGTCTGCTGCTTTATCCCATCGCGCTGTACTTTTTCCTGCGTCGCGCCGATGAGCGCGCCGCATCGCGCGCGTACCTGTCGCGCGTGTTGCATCGGCCGGTCACCCAGCGCGATGTGTTCCATCACATCCACATGTTCGCGGCGACCCTGCTGGATCGCTTGTTCTTCCTGGCGCGTGGCGAGCGCGACTTCGACGTGGACGTGGAAGGTCTGGCCGAGCTGGATCGTTGCATCGATGCCGGTCGTGGCGTGTTGCTGATCGGATCGCATCAGGGAAGCTTCGAGGCCCTGCGCGCGCTCGGCGCACGGCGACCGGAGGTGCCGCTGCGTGTGGTGCTCGACAAGCAAAAGACGCCCGCCTTGACGGCGGTGCTGGAGGCGCTGGCGCCGGACGTCGGCGCTGCGGTCATCGACGCCTCGCGGGGTGGCGCCTCGGTGGCGCTCGCCATGGCGGAAGGCGCGGCAGAGGGCGCCATGGTGGCCTTGCTTGCCGACCGCGGGCATCGCAACGAGGCGGTCCGGCGCGTGCCGTTCCTCGGCACGCCTGCGCCGTTTCCTGTCGGCCCGTGGTTGCTGGCGTCGGCACTCAAGGTGCCGGTCATCCTGTGCATGGGAATCTACCTGGGCGGTAACCGCTACCGCCTGATCTTCGAAGCCTTCTCCGAAGGCATCGACATTCCACGCGCCCAGCGAGCTGCCGTGCTGGACGACGTCATTGCCCGTTACGCTTCGCGGTTGGAGCATTACGCCCGCGTCCACCCCTTCAACTGGTTCAATTTCTATGATTTCTGGCAAGAAACTGGTCCTGCTGACGAGCCTGCTGCCGTTCACGTGCCTCGCCACTCCGATGCCTGATGCGGACGACGCCAACGCGCTGATCTCCAGCCTGCATCGTCCCGCGCCGGCACGCACGTCGTTTTCCGAGGCACGCTTCATGCGCGTGCTCGACAAGCCGCTGGTCGTGTCCGGCGAACTGGCGTGGCTCGGCGGGGACCGCCTTGAACGCAAGGTGGAAAAGCCGACCAAGGAAACCGCCACCATCGCCGACGGCGAGGTGACCCAGCAGCGCGAAGGCAAGTCGCCGCGCAGCTTCTCGTTGAAGCGCGCTCCGCAGTTGCAGGTGTTGCTGGACAGCTTCGTGGCCTTGTTGGCGGGCGATCCGTCGCGCCTGGCGGATTCCTTCGACGTGTCGCTCGGCCGTGACGCCGACCGCTGGCAGTTGACGCTCACGCCGCGCGATACGCGCGTGGCGAAGCAGATCGCCAGCATCCACGTGTACGGTGCCGGCGCCCTGGCGCGCTGCATGCGCATGGAAGAAAGCGACGGCGACACCTCCATCGACCTGCTCGGTGATCTCGCCACGCAGATGCCGGCGGATCCCACCCGCGAAGGTCTCATCGCGCAGTGCGGCGGGGCGATGTGAAGGGCGCTCGTCTCGGGCTCCTCATCGCCTGGATCGCCACGCTCGCGCTGCTCGGCGCCGTGGTTGCCACCCATCTGAAGGTCGGTACCGATCTGCGCAGCTTCATGCCGGCACCGACCACGCCGGACCAGAAGCTGCTCATGGAGCAAGTGGGCGAGGGCCCGGGTTCGCGCTTGCTGCTGGTCGCCATCGATGGCGGAGACGACACGACCAAGGCGGCGCTGAGCCGCGGTCTGGCCGCGGCGCTGCGCAAGGATGCTGCCTTCACTCAGGTGGTCAACGGCGATTTCGACCTCGGCATGCTCGACAGCTCGTTGCTGCCGTATCGCTTCCTACTGTCGCCGACGCTCGATACCCAGCGCCTGGATGAGGCCTATCTGGCCGACCAACTGCAGCAACGTCTCGATGACCTGAGTTCGCCCGCGGCCACCCTGTTGAAGGGGCTGTTGCCGCGTGATCCCACGCTCGAAACGCTCAAGGTGGCCGAACGCTGGACACCGGCGCACTCGCCGGAGGTGCGCGAGGGCGTGTGGTTCTCCTCCCGCGGCGAAGCGTTGCTGCTCGCGCAGACACGCGGTGCCGGTTTCGATCCCGGCGCTCAGGACGATGCCATTGGCCGCTTGCGCGCGGCATTCGCTGCACTGCCCGGAAGCGGGCAGTCGCATCTGACCATCAGCGGCCCGGGTTATTTCACGGTCGTGGTGAATGCGCAGACCCGCGATCAGGCGGATTGGATCGGCCGGATTTCCACGATCGGGTTCATCGTGCTGATGCTCGCGGCGTATCGCAGCATCGGTGCCCTGCTGCTCGGGGCACTGCCGGTCGCGACCGGTGCGCTCGCCGGCATCGTGGCATTGAGCCTCTGGTTCCCCGAGGTGCACGGCATCACGCTCGCCTTCGGCTTTACGCTGCTGGGCGTGGCGCAGGAGTACCCGATCCGCCTGCTCAGCCATCGACGTGCCGGGGAATCCGCGCTGGCGAGTGTGCGCGGCCTCTGGCCGTTGCTGCTGACCGCGATCGGCTCCGCATGCATCGCCTACCTCGCGTTCTATGCGTCGGGCGTGGGTGGCTTGAAGCAGCTGGCGGTGTTCACCATCGTCGGTCTGCTCGCCGCGGGCTTCTCCACTCGCTACGCGTTGCCCTATCTGCTGCCGGAAAAGGCGCGTGACGTCGCCGACATGCCGGGCCTCGCCGCCTTCCGCACCTGGCTCGACAACCTGCCACGTCCGCGGTGGCTGCCGTTGCCCATCGTGGCGGCGGTGGTGGCGATGCTCGCCTTCGCTCCGGGATCGTTCTGGCAGAACGATCTCTCCGCGCTCACGCCGCTGCCGCGCGACATGCTGATGACCGACGCACGCCTGCGCGGCGAGCTTGGTGCGCCCGACGTGCGCTATCTGCTCGTGATACAGGCACCGACGGCCAACGGCGTGCTCACCGCGTCTGCGAAACTCGAGCCGGCCTTGCGCGCGCAGGTCACGGCAAAAAACCTGGACGGCTTCGAGCTGCCCTCGATCTACCTGCCGGACCTGGCGACCCAGCGCGCCCGCCAGGCGAAGCTGCCCGATCGCCCTGCGCTCGACGCGGCTCTCGACGGTGCGCTGGAAGGGCTGCCGTTCCGCAAGGATCTCTTTGCCCCGTTCGAAGCGGACGTAGAGGCCGCACGTACGGCACCTCTGCTGACGCCCGAGACGTTCTCGCGCTCGGCGCTCGGGCAGCGGCTCGCGGCAATGCTGGTGCAGCGCGGCGATCACTGGGTGGGGCTGTCCACGCTCAGCGGTGTTCGCGATGCGTCGGCGCTCGCGGCGGCGGTATCGTCAGCGGCGCCGAATGCCCGATTGCTCGACTTGAAGGACGCCTCGGAATCGCTCGTTGCGGCCTACCGCACGCGCATCCTGCACGCCGTGCTGGCGGCGGGCGCGTTGCTGTTCATCACCATCACGCTCGCCCTGCGCAGCCTGCGTCGCGCGTGGCACGTACTGGCGCCGATGACGCTCGCGACCTTCCTGGTGCTGGCGGTCGAACGCATGCTGGGCATTCCGGTGTCGCTGTTCCATCTGGTGGCGCTGATTCTCGCGGCGGGGCTGGGTCTGCACTACGCGCTGTTCTTCGAACGCGATACCGGCGATCCGGCGGAGCAGCGGCGCACGCTGCACGCCACGGTGGTCTGCGTGCTCGCGGCATTGCTGGTGTTCGGCATGCTGGCGTGGTCGTCGATTCCGGTGCTTCGTGCGATCGGTCTTACCGTGGCGCTGGGTGTCGCGTTCCACTTCTGCCTTTCGATCCTGATGGCTCCGCATGCTCGCCAAGACTGATTTCATCGACCTCGTGCCGCATGCGGGCGATATGTGCCTGCTGGACGGCGTGCTCGCGTGGGAAGCGTCATCCATCCATGCGGTAAGCACCAGCCACGTGCTGATCACGCACCCGCTGCGCGGGGCGAACGGATTGCATGCGGTGCATCTTGCGGAATATGGCGCTCAAGCCATGGCGGTGCATGGTGCGTTGCGCGCGCAGACGGAAGGCCGTGCCGAACCTCGCCCTGGCATGCTGGTGAGCCTGCGTGGCGTGACCTTGGCCGTGGATCGCGTGGATACGCTGGAAGGCACGCTGCACGTGCACGCCGACTGCCTGCTGGCCGACGATAGCGGTGCGCAGTACGCCTTCCGCGTCGTCCATGACGGCACCGAGATCGCCTCGGGCCGCGCGGCGGTGATTCACCCGCCGGTGTAATCGCCGGGATTGATCGTCGACCCGGAGAGGCTTGAAAGGGGACTGATGAGGAGCCTGACCGCCACCCTCCGGGTCGACCAGATTAGTGTGCTCGCCGTCTGTCTCACCGTTCGCGACGCGGCGACAGCGCGCTACGCGAACAGCTTCATCCGCGCCGTGCCGCCGTTCGCGAGTTCGTCGTAGTCCTCACGCACGGTCGGATGGTCCTCGGCGGCGCGTTCCACGATAGTGGCGGCGAGAGAACGCATCATTCCGACGTTGTTGCGCAGGCGCGCTGCCAGGGCTTCATCGTCGAGCTTGTCGTGCAGCGTCGCGTTCATGTCTGCGAACCAGGTGAGTTCGCGCTGGTCCATCATCGTCTTGCGATTGCGCCGCTCCGACATCGCATGCCAGCGCTGGAAGAATCCTTGCATGGCCGTATTCAGATCCGCAGCGGCCACCAGTTCCGAGCCCATGCGCGTGATGAATGCGGCATCGCCGAGGCGGTCCTGAAAGACGAGTTGGCAGAGCACGCCCCAGTAATAGGCGTAGTCCCAGATCACCTTGATCGGCAGGACCTCGGGATCGCCGAACAGGTTGTACTGGTCGCGGTACATCCGCAGCGTGCCTTCGTAGAACGAGAAGAACAGCCGCTCGTAGTGCCGCGCGTGCGACGCGAGGTTCTCGCCGCGGCGATCGATGCCGACCAGCAGGGTGATGTAGGTATTGGCGATCGCGATGAAGTCGCTGCCGGGCGAATAGAACGGATCGAGAAAAGCTCCCGCCTCGCCGGTCAACGCCCAGCGGTCGGACGAGAACATCCGCGCGCATCCATAGGAGAAGTGACGAAAGAAGGCGAAGTCCATCAACTTGTCGCGCCGGCTGGCGACGTGGCGGGCCACCATGGGCTGATGTTCTTCCAGCCAGGCGAGCGCCAGATCGAACGTCTTCATGCGTTCGAGCGGGTGCATCGCGGCATCAGCCACGATGCCGACGGAATGCGCACCCGACGACAACGGGATCAGCCACACCCAGTAGCCGGGGCCACACAGATGGTTGGTCGATCGCCAGCGCTCGGCCGGGTGGCAGCGGTCTTTCCACTCCGGATCGTCGCACCAGTCGTCGATAGCGATGCGATCGTCGATGCGGAACCACACGGCATTGGCGTGATGGCCGTTGTCGCGGGTGAGATCGAGCTTGCGCCGCATGAGCCCTGCACGCCCGGACGCATCGAGCAACCACCGCGCCTGCAGCTCGCCATCGCCATCGCGGGTGGCGAAACGTACGCTGTGCGGCGCCTCGCCCGAGCCGATATCGAAGCCGCGCACGGTGACGCCCTCGCGGAAGTCGATGCCGCGTCGCCGGGCCTCCTCGCCGAGGAAGTTCTCGAGGATGCCGCGATCGATCTGATAGCTCGGGGTCGGCAGCACAGCGCTGACGCCCAGTTCAGCGACGTCGGCGAGATCGTCCTTCCCTTCGGAAAAGAAGAAACGGAAACCGAATTTGCGGATGTGCGCCTCATCGAGATGCGCGCGCAGTCCGAGGGTGTCGGCGAAGTAGTGCGCGGCGATCTCGACGGTGGACTCGCCGACCTTGTGCGCCGCTTCCGGCAGCGGATGGACCTGCCGTTCGAGCACGACGATGTCCATGTCCGGGTAGCTGCCCTTGAGTTGCATGGCGAGCGTCAGCCCGGCCAGGCCCCCCCCGAGGATGACAGCGTCGTGTGGCGTGCGGTCCATCGATCTCTTCCTCGTGGTGTCAGTGCGACTCTTTGGCGGCGCCGATATCGGGGGTGACTATGGTCGGTCGCGCCTTGGCTTGGCGATAGCAGGCCAGGAAGTTTCCATAGTGGAACACCCGGCCGATCGTATAGGTCGTGATCCGCGTCACGTCGCGCACGGGGCTGAAGTGACTGAGACGGAACTCGCCCTGATAGCGCGACGCGATCGGCACCGATACGACGCGCACGCCGCGCTCGCGACAGGCGGTGATGAGCATGGCCGCTTCGAACACGAAGTGTTCCGCAGGCAGGTCGACCAGATCGAGCACCGAGCGCGGGTAGAGACGCTGACCGCTTTGCGTATCGGCGATGGGCCAGCCGCATGCCAGCGAGATGCCCCAGTCGGCCACGGCGTTGGCACGGCGTCGGCCGGGGGGTTGCTGTTCGCGCTCGAGCAGGCGGGCGCCTATCACGATGCTGCCGGGGTAGCGCTCGCCGGCCGCGATGATCGCGGGCACGTCGGCGGCGAGGTGCTGGCCGTCGCCGTCCATGGTGACCACACCGTCATAGTCGTGGCGCAGCACTTCGCGAAAGCCGGTGCGCAGCGCCTCGCCCTTGCCGCGGCGGGTCGGATGCCGCAACAGAGTGACCGGCATGGTGCCAACGATGTCCGGCGTGCGGTCGTCCGAGCCGTCGTCCACGACGATCACCGGCAGGCCGAGCGCCAGCGCCTCGCTGACGACGCGGCCGATGGCCTTTTCCTCATTGAGGCAGGGAATCAGGATGCAGTAGCGCCCTGCGGCGGTATTCATGCGACCACCCCGATGTCGATGTGCAGGTCGAGACCGCGCGCGGCAGGCACACGCAGCGCCGTGGGACGCATCAATGCCAGGGCATGCATCAACGGCACCGAATGGGCCGCCGGGTTGCTCGCCACAAGGCCGTCGAGCCACGGATCGCCGATCGGCTCGGCGCCGACGTTGCCGCGCTCGGGCGTGATGTCGAGTCGCGTGGCGGCGCCATCGGCGCGCGGCGACAGGACCATGGCCACGGCAAACGGGCCGGTGGTGCTGGTCATGGCGCCGAGCGGGCCCGCACCCGCGATGTCGTAGCTCGCCAGGAGTACGTCGCGGTCGTCGGCGACAGCGAGGCTCGCTGCTTCCAGCAGCCCGGCACCGAAGGCCTGCTCGCCGCCCGATACGGCGCTGGAACTCGCGTGGCAGTGCGTGGCGATCGTCCAGTAACCAGCGGGCGCGTTATGCACGGAGTTATGGAACTTCGTCGGCGAGAGTTCGAGGGGCGCGGTGGCGAGGGTCTGGCACATGTAGTCGGTGATGACCTGGTCGCCGTGCGCCGAGGCGAAGACGCAGGGCAGGGTGGCGGCATCGCGACCACTCATCCGCACCGCCTGGCCCGCAGCGGCCGCCGCGAGCAGAACGCTCTCCGGCGCGCGACGACGCTCGTTGGGCGGTAGCACGTCGGCCACCGGCCGCTCGCTGGCGCCGGCTGGCGCGCCGCCACTCACGACGTCACGGAAGGCATCCCAGGTCGACGCCCCCGGCGCCCACAGACCGATACCGCTTACCCAGACCGAAAGCGCTGCGCTCATGCTGCGTGCTCCGCGTGAGCGAAGGCAAGGCATGCGTTGTTGCCACCGAAGCCGAACGAATTGCTGAGCGCGATGCGGATCGGCTTGGATTCCTCGTGCCATGCCATCTGCGGTCCGCACAGCGGGTCGGGCTGCGTCGCGCCGAGGTTGGCGGGTACGCGGCCGTCGCGCATGGCAAGCAGGGTGATCGCGGCTTCCAATATGCCGGCCGCACCGAGCGTGTGACCGGTGAAGCCCTTGGTCGAGCTGGCACGCGTAGAAGACGGGAAGGTCCGCGCGACCAGCGCGGCCTCGACTTCGTCGTTCTTCTGGCTCGCGGTGCCGTGCAGGTTGATGTAGTCGACGTCGGCGGGTTCGATGCCGGCGCGCTCGAGCGCGTCGCGCAAGGCGAGTTCCGCGCCGAGGCCTTCGGGATGCGGCGTCGACATATGGTGCGCGTCACTCGCCTCGCCATAGCCAATGAGCAGCGGCGCATCGGCCACGCCAGCGACACGCTCCACGATGGCAAAGCCGGCGGCCTCACCGATGGAGATCCCGTTGCGCCGTGCGTCGAACGGCCGGCACGGTTCCGGCGACACCAGCTCCAGCGAGTTGAAACCGAACAGAACGCTGTCGCACAGCGTGTCGGTACCGCCGACCACGGCCGCGTCGATCAGCCCGAGGCGGATCATCCGCTCGGCATTTGCAAAGACCTTGGCGCTGGACGAGCACGCCGTGGCCACGGTGAGGCAGGGGCCTTCCAGTTCGAACGCCGCGGCGACAAAACCGGCGAGCGAGTGGGGCGTGTGCAGCACCGGGCGATGGAGGTCGGCCGGCATGTTGCCGTTATCGAGGCGCCGGTAGCCTTCTTCGGTGGCGCCGATGCTTGCCGTCGACGTACCCAGGAGCACGGCAACGCGATGGGCGCCGTAACGCTCGCGTGTCGCACGTACGGCGTCGGAGAAGCCGTCCTGTTGCAACGCCATCCATGCGAGTCGGTTGTTGCGGCAGTCCCATTCCGCGAGTTCTGGCGGTAGCGGTGCGTCCTCCACGCCGGCAACGCGGCCGATCCAGCACGCCAGTGGCGCGAAGCTGAAATCGTTGGGAGCAAGACCGCCGCGCGAGGCGGCGAGAGCGTCGGCGTGAGCCTGAAGACCACGGCCGAGAGCGGAGGTGGCGGTGTACGCGCGGATGGCGAGCGGAGGCATGGGATGCGGCATGCGGGGAGCCTATCCTTTTTGCTCTCTTGCGTCGCGTGAACGCTCGGAGGCGTTCAGCCGATTGCATGGCACGTGCCGAATCCGCAAGACTTTGCTTCTCCCCCGGGACGGTCGCATGTCCGGCATCCACGCTCCGAAAATCCTCCGCCGCGGCGTCTGGCGCTATCTTAGCGACCGGGACATTCTCGTCGCGGCGCTGATGACCGCCTTGGCGTTCACGGCAACGCTGGGCCTGCTCTACGTCGCCCATCTCGCCCGCGTCTGCTGGCATGCGGGACGAAGTACCACGCGACCGTCGGAGCGTCGCACGATGCTGATCTTCGGTCGCCGATTGGTCGATGACCGCCCCGAAGCGGATTTCGTCGCGCGCCTTGCCCGGGGGCGGCAAGGCGCATGGGCAGGCCGCACCGACCGCGTCCTCGTGCTGGGCGGACAGAGCGGCGGCGAGGTCAGCGAGGCCGAGGCGGGGCGCCGCTGGCTGGTGGAGCAGGGCTGGCCGGCCACCGTACGCATGGAGTTGGAACAGGCATCCATCGACTCGCTGGAAAACCTGCGCCACGCTCGCGAGTTGTTGCGTGAAGCGGCCGACGCGTCGCTGCCGCCGGTCTGGCTCGTCACCAGTCGCTACCATCTGGCGCGCTGTCTCTATCTTGCACGCCGACTGGGTTTCGATGCCGCGCCGGTTGCAGCGGAAGAGCGCCTTCCGCTGGGGCGACGCTACATCGTCCGCCTGATGATGGAGGCGGGTTACCTCATGTGGATCGACACCGGCATGCGCTGGGCCGCGGTGAGCGGGAACCGTCGCATGGCGGCGCGCATTTCCTGAGTACCTATGCCAGGGGCGTCGTGCGCGGCGGCATGTCACAGCGATGTCATGCGGCACCTTGCTAAGCTCTGGGGCTAGCCGTCGTCAGGATCGATCGTCATGTCCGAGCAAGCCGATATCGCCGAAGCCTTCCTGCGCGGTCTGCAAGACCGTATCTGCACCGCGGTCGCGGCACTCGATGGCGAGGCGGACTTCGAGGAAGACGCGTGGACGCGTCCCGCCGGAGGCGGTGGACGCACTCGCGTGCTGCGCGACGGTCGCATCTTCGAGCAGGCGGGGGTCAACTTTTCCCGTGTGTCGGGGTCGCCGCTACCGCCGAGTGCCACGGCGCATCGTCCCGATCTCGTCGGCGGCAGCTTCGTCGCCACGGGTGTGTCGCTCGTCTTGCATCCGCGCAATCCGTACGTTCCGACCACGCACGCGAACGTGCGTTATTTCGAGGCCAGCAAGGAAGGTGCCGAGTCGGTGTGGTGGTTCGGTGGCGGGTTCGATCTCACGCCGTTCTATCCGTTCGACGAGGATGTCCGTCACTGGCACACGGTGGCGAAGGACCTGTGCGAACCCTATGGCGACGATGTCTACGCGCGTTACAAGCGCTGGTGCGACGACTACTTCTATCTCAAGCATCGTGGCGAGACGCGCGGTGTCGGTGGCCTGTTCTACGACGATCTCAACGAAGGCGGCTTCGAGCGGTGCATGAACTTCATGCGCGACGTGGGGCAGGGTTTCCTCGATGCCTATGTACCGATCGTGGAGCGGCGCCGCGATATGCCCTACGGTGAACGCGAACGCGAGTTCCAACTGTATCGCCGCGGGCGCTACGTGGAATTCAATCTCGTGTATGACCGCGGCACGTTGTTTGGACTCCAGTCCGGCGGTCGCACCGAGTCGATTCTGATGAGCCTGCCGCCACGCGTGCGCTTCGAGTACGGCTACACGCCCGAACCCGGCAGCGCGGAAGCACGGCTGCAGGATTACCTCGTCCCTCGCGACTGGCTCTGATCGACGCGGCGCCGTGCGCGCCGCGTCGCATGACGCACGACCTCAGGGCGAGGCGCCGGCGAACTTCTTCGCCGTGGCGCCTTCGATCTTGCCGACGGCGGCCGAATCGCTGACGTAGAGTTCGACCGGGCGCTCGAAGGTCAGCGATCCCTGCACGACGGCGTGCGGGCCGATGACGATCTTGGGCACCCGGTTGTTGTCGTGGAACCAGCTCGTGGAAGGCTTCTTCACCAGGATGCCGCCTTCGATTCGGGAGCCATCTCCCACCGTGATGTCGGCATTCACCGTTTCGATGCCACCGCCGACATGGGCGCCGTCGAGATTGATGTCGCCGTTGACGTTCGAAAGGTGCCCGGTCACCTCGGCGCCGCGCGCGAGTTCGACCCGTCCATTCACCGTCTCGACCTCATTGGCTCGCGACTTCTCGTGCAGTCGCACGGCACCGTTCACGGTCTTGACCGTGGACGCCGTTGCCGCGTCGCCCAGTTCGACGGAACCGTTCACCGTGGTGGCTCGTTGCACCACGGCGCGAGCGCCGATTCGCACGGAGCCGTTGACCGTGTGGACGTCCCCGGCGTGCTGCCCGTCCTCTACCGAGGCAGTGCCATTGACCTTGCTGACGTCGTCGCCGGCCAAGACGGCGCCTGAGGCGGACAGCGCGATGAGAAGCGAAAGAAGGGTGCGGCGCATGGCGGAACTCCGGTGGCGTGGACCTCTAGGATGCACCGGGGGCGCCCAGGGTTTAGCGTGACTCTCGGCAGGGGCGGCCCCATGCGGCCCGGCGCTCGCTGGCTCGGCGAAGGGAAGGGCGCCCCGAAGTTGACGGCCTCCGGCGCAGGTTCCACCATCGGATTTTTCCTCCCCATCGTTGGATGCCATGTACAAGCTCGTCATGATTCGCCACGGCCAGTCGGCCTGGAACCTCGAGAACCGTTTCAGCGGCTGGGCCGACGTCGACCTCAGCGAACAGGGCGTGGCGGAGGCGCGTGAAGCCGGTCGCCTGCTGAAGGAGGCCGGTTTCACCTTCGACGTAGCCCATACCTCGTACCTCAAGCGCGCTGTCCGGACCCTCTGGCACGTGCAGGACGAAATGGACCTGATGTGGGTGCCGGTCGTGACCGACTGGCGCCTCAACGAGCGGCACTACGGCGCGCTGACCGGGCTCAACAAGGCCGAAACGGCGGCCAAGTATGGCAACGAGCAGGTCCACGTCTGGCGGCGCAGCTACGACACCCCGCCGCCGGCCCTGGAGCCGGGCGCCACCTCGTTCGCGGACGATGACCGGTACAAAGGCATCGACGTGCCGCTGACCGAGTGCCTGAAAGATACGGTGGCCCGCGTGCTGCCCTATTGGCACGAAGTGCTCGCCCCGGCCATCCGCGCGGGGCATAACGTGCTGATGGCGGCCCACGGCAATTCCATGCGTGCGCTGGTGAAGTTCTTCGACAACATTTCCGATGACGACATCGCCGAGCTGAACATCCCCAACGGCATCCCGCTCGTCTACGAATTCGACGCCGACCTCAAGCCCGTGAAGCACTATTACCTGGGCGATCAGGCGGAGATCGAGGCCAAGATGGCCGCCGTGGCGAATCAGGGTAAGGCCAAGTAGGCCTGGGGGCCCTAGCTGTCATCACCGGCCGCGGTCGCTGCCGGGATGACAGCCGTCACCTGCGACGGGTCACAATCGCCCCTCGAACGAAAACCGTGGCTCGCTAAGCTGGCCTCACACGATCCCACCGAGGTTTCCGCCATGCTGGCTCCGTCCGTCCTCCCGCTGTTCGTCGCTCCCGTGATGGTGTTTGCCGTGTACCGCCGCGTGCGCGGCAGCTTCGGCCGACAGCTCATCCGCACCCGACGGATGACCGTACGCGTCGTGATGTTCGCCGTGATCGTGTGCCTGATGATGACGTCGGGGCTGCAGGACGTGCGCCTCGCCCAAGGTGCCCTGGGCGGTGCGGTCGGTGGTGCCGCGCTGGCGCTTCTGCTCGGCCTGCGCCTGACCCGCTTCGAGTCGGGCGCCGATGGCGCGGACTACTACGTGCCCAATCCGTGGATGGGTGGCGCACTCACGGCGCTGTTGGTGGGCCGCCTCGCATGGCGCTTTCTCGCCATGATGCCCGCGCTGACGGGAGACGGTGTCGTCCAGGGGCCGGCGCCGGGCAACAGCCCGCTGACCATGGCGATCGTCGGACTGACCGTGGGTTACTACCTGACCTACTACGCCGGCATCCTCGTACACCACCGTCGGCACAAGCGCGCCCTGCAGGTCGCCTGACCGGTAGCGACGTCCAGAATCAAAGGGCGTCGTTATCCAACTCGCCAGTTCGGATACGGATCACCTGATCCAGCGCGCTGACGAAGATCTTGCCGTCGCCGATCTTGCCGGTACGCGCAGCCTGCTGAATCGCCTCGACCACGCGCTCAACCTGTTCGTCGGCCACGGCCACCTCGAGTTTGATCTTGGGCAGGAAGTCGACCACGTATTCGGCACCGCGATACAGCTCGGTATGGCCCTTCTGCCGCCCGAAACCCTTCACCTCGGTCACCGTGACCCCCTGCACGCCTACGTCGGCGAGGGCCTCGCGGACGTCGTCCAGCTTGAAGGGCTTGATGATGGCGACCACGAGCTTCATGTTGGAACTCCTAGGGGCACGGCCGGTCTCCGGCGGGCGGAACGCCATTGTGCCACCGGGTCCCGGACCCGTCTCCATACGGTAGCTTGTAGGAAAACCCCTACACTAACTGTAGGCGTAGGCCTATAGCGCCTACAAACCCATCACTTAAACTTCATTCCACGACATCGAGGTGCGCAAGATGGATGTGCAGGGTATCGATCAACTCGCACAGCGGTTGGCATCGTTGGTTCCGCCAGGGTTGGCGCAAGCGCGTGAGGACATGCAGGCCAACTTCAAAGACATTCTGGCGCAAGGACTACGCCGCCTCGATCTCGTAACTCGCGAAGAATTCGATGTTCAGAGTCAGGTTCTGGCGCGTACGCGCGAGCGACTCGAGCTTTTGGAAAAGCGCCTTGCCGACCTAGAAGTCAGCGCGGCAAACCGCGGCCAGTAAGGACGGCCGCACGTCCCGGGACCGCCCCCGATCCGTCACCCTCACCCCGAGAGCGGTCGGGGGCGGTTATTTTCCCTGTGATCGCAAAGGAGTGCGCATGCGAACCCGGTCCCACTTGGATCACGAAGGTTCGCTGCTCGTGACGGTCCGTTACCGTTTACGATATTCGTCGCCATGAGCCTCGCCGTCACCCTTTCGCGCGCGCAGGAAGGTGTCGCGGCGCCGCAAGTCGTCGTCGAAGTTCATCTTTCCGGCGGTCTGCCATCCACGTCCATCGTCGGGCTTCCCGAGGTGGCGGTCCGCGAAGCCCGTGACCGGGTGCGCGTCGCCATCCAAAATACGGCCTTCGAGTACCCCAATCGGCGGGTGACGGTAAACCTCGCACCTGCGGAGTTGCCGAAGGATGGCGGCCGGTTCGACCTTGCCATTGCGCTGGGCATCCTGGCTGCGGGTTCGCAGGTGCCGCGCGAGCGACTCGACGATTGCGAGTTCCTCGGCGAGCTGGCGCTGTCCGGCGAGTTGCGGGCGGTGACCGGGATACTCCCTGCGCTGATCCGTGCCCGGCGCAGCGGCCGGCGTATCGTGGTGCCACGCGCGAACGCTGCCGAAGCCGCGCTGATCGGCGAAGGCGATGTCCTGCTTGCCGATAGCCTTGCCGAGGTCTGTGCCTGGCTTCGCGGCCAAGCGGAACTGACGGCTCCCGAGGCAGCCGACTTTTACGACATGCCGACCTGCGGCCCGGACATGCGTGACATCCGCGGCCAGCATCAGGCGCGCCGCGCATTGGAGATCGCTGCGGCCGGTGGTCACCACCTGCTGCTGATCGGTCCGCCCGGTACCGGCAAAACCATGCTGGCGGAGCGGCTTCCCGGCATCCTTCCGCCCATGACCGAGTCCGAAGCGCTGGAGAGCTGCGCCATTCGTTCGCTGTCGGGTGAGGACATCGATCCGAGTTGCTGGCGCCGCCGCCCCTTCCGCGCACCTCATCACACAGCGTCAGGTGTCGCGCTCGTCGGCGGCGGATCGTCGCCGCGACCGGGCGAGATTTCCTTGGCCCATAACGGCGTGCTGTTCCTCGACGAATTACCCGAGTTCAGTCGCCACGTACTGGAAGTGCTTCGGGAACCGCTGGAATCCGGGCAGATCGTGATCTCGCGCGCCGCACGGCAATCGACGTTCCCTGCCGAGTTCCAACTCGTCGCCGCGATGAATCCTTGCCCCTGTGGGTACGCGGGTGACTCCTTTCATGAATGTCGCTGCACGCCCGATCAGGTGCAGCGCTATCGCAGCCGGATCTCCGGGCCGCTACTCGACCGCATCGACCTCTGTGTGGAGGTGCCGCGCGTACCGCTTGCGGAAGTCGCATCCGTGCGTGGTCCGCGCGACGATGACAGCGCCACCGTGCGTGCGCGCGTGATCGCCGCGCGTGAGAAGGCGCTGCTGCGGGCCGGCCAGGCCAACGCCGAACTCAGTGTCGTGAACCTCGAACGCGACTGTGCCTTGCAGAGCTCCGACCGCGAATGGCTGGAGACGGCCCTGGACAAGCTCGGCGCCTCTGCGCGCGCATACCATCGCATTCTCCGCGTGGCGCGCACGATCGCCGATCTCGAAGGCGGAACGGGTTGCGTGGAGAAGGTGCACCTGGCGGAAGCGATGCACTACCGCCGGTTCTGATTCGGGCGCAGTTCCAACGAAAGCCGCGCGGTCACATGGCGGGTACATACGGCCTGTCCATCACGCAACAGAATGTCACGCGGGATCGCCCGGAACGAATCCAAGGAAGCTGACGTCCTGCCCCACGAGCGCCGAGGCGGGCAGCGACGCGCACCCGGCCGAGTGAAGCAAATCGAGTGTGGCCTGCCGGTGGGAGACGATCTCCCAGGGGGCAGCGGGCTGCCTCGCCGGATCGCCGCCAGCGGTCGCCTGCTCCAGGGCCGCAAGCAAGCGTTGACCATCGGGCGCGTGGATCACGACACCCTCGTTCGACAGTCCGCTGCGCGCGACGCCGAGGATGGCGCACAGGCGTGCCTTGACGTCGGCGTCCCGTGCGTCGGCTTCCTGCATGCCGACCACCGACGCAGCCACCTCCGGATCGGCCCACGTTCCATCGTCGTTCTTCAATACCTGCGCGGATTCCCAAGCCTCAGGCGGACATAGCTTGGCATCCCGTTCCAGCACGACGAAGGGGTTTACCTCGGCGGGATACACCCGACAGGCACGAGGCCGCCGCTCATAGATGCCGCAGCGGAAGTCCGGCAGGAGGTTCGGGCAGGCATCCGTAAACGCCGCCATCAGCGAGACGATGACCCGCAAGGGAAGCTGCCCGCTGGTCGCCGCGAATGCCCGGCGACGTTTGTACCAGGCCAGCAGGTTGTCGGCCGGCGGCTCCGCTGGCCAGGGAATCGCTTCGCAGAAGAGCTGCACCTGACCGCCGTCTCGCAGCCATGCCACCGCCTCGTCCACGCCGATCGGCAAGCGCAATCCGTGGCAACAGCGGCCGCACATGGTGCAAGAGAAGTTGATGGTCATGAGCCCCTCGATCCCTGGCGCCGATCCGACATCGGCGAAGGGTTGTTCGCGCGGCGGCGGAATTCGGTTACGGCAGATGTGCCGATTCTAGGCGATGCGACGAGGTGGCGAATGCCGAGGGCATCGCGGGTCGGAGATGCAGGCTAGTACGAGGGATGCGCAAGGTGTCGTCCGTCATTCGTCGAGGCAACGACTTGCGCTGCAATGCAGGCACGAGCCGCTACGTTGGGTGCGATGAAGCGACGAGTCTAGGGGTGCAACGAACGTCTCACTTGCATCGCTGCCGTCTACGGAGCCCTCTATGAGAAATTTAAGACTGTCAATCACGCGGTACCTCGCGCTTGTTGCCATCGTGGCGACTACATGCGTCTCGTCCGATGGTGTGTCCGCAGCGGAGCAGGTAGGACCTTCAAGGCAATCGAATGATTTGCCAAAGGCGCCTATCGCAGAACGTATCGAGTTCGAGCAGATACTTACTGCGCTTGTTCAGCAGTATTTGACCCAAAAGGAACCCCTTGAGGGTCAGCAAGCGATGATCGTCCCCAAAGTTTGGTACAGCGACGAAGGCGACACGATCAACATTGACCTTGGTAAGGGATTTCTTCCGCCGCATTACTCGATATCCCTGGAGGAGCGTGTCAACGAGATCGCCGACATTCTCTACTACACCGAGAAGCCGACTGAAATCTATCGGGTGAGCATCTGGTTCGATGGCAAGGACATCTTCGATTACTTTCCGGAGGAGCGCGGTCCGACCGAGCGTCGTGTACTTGAAGTCAATCCGCAGGCGAGAAGCCGATCCAAGCGTGACATTGGAGAAAGCAAGGTTCTCGTGGCGGCTGGTCACGGCATCTACTACAACTCGAAATATAAGGACTGGCGCGCGCAAAGAGATCGCACGAACGGGATTGTCGAGGATTTCATAACGCCGGCATTTGCCCGTCGTCTGCAGGACTATTTACGGGACCGCAGCAATTCCACCGTACATCGCGCACGCTCAACCGATATATCTGCGCATCCCGATAGTGCCCAACCTTGGTCTCTCATGGCTGCCCGCTACCACATCAAAAACGTACTGCCCGAACATGCAGAGATTTGGAATAGTGCGGGAAGCGCCCGAGCGACGAGCACGGGCGAGCGCGAGCAAGACATCAGAAGTCGCCCTTTATATGCAAACCATCTCGGTGTGGATGCGCTTATCCACCTGCATACGAATGCAGCCAGCGCAAGTCGACGCGGAGTCGAAGTTTTCCATCAACCCAATAGCTCCGATAGCAAACGTTTAGGCGACCTGGCGTTGTGCTACATGCGGGAGAGCCTAAGAACGAACAGCGCTTATGCAGACTTCCCGGTGGCACTGGTGAGCAGTCCGAAGAATCACGGTGAGAACCGCTTGGCAGAGATGCCAAGCATTATTGCTGAGATGGGATTTCATACGAATCCCAAGGATGCGGTGGCCATTCAGAGTTATGTCTTTCAAGACCTCGCAATGCGCGGTCTCGAAAAAGCCTACCGCATGTTCAAGGAAGGCAATGGGTGCGAGACATTCAGTGCCACTTATTCAGAAGTGACCGTGGTCTCCGACTCGACCCGTGATGCGGAGATCGTCTTCGGAGGGTTCCCGCGATTCCCGGTCAAGTACACGTCGACGGTGGCCGAGTGCCCGTCCGGGATTTTGTGCGTGTCGTTGGGAGGTCGCTTCGCCACCGCGGAAACGCCGCGGACCATCACGCATAGCTGTTCCTCTTCGCAGCCGATGACGATGAAATGGAACGTCACCTTCACCGATGCGGACGGGGTGAAGGCCGAGGCGCTTTCAACCGTTCACTGCCAGCCCAAGGCCTGACCCCTCGTAACGCCGTCCGCCCTCCAGAGTTAATACTTATTTCATGTACCGATGGGTTGACAAATAGGGGGTGCGCGGGGAGAATTCTGTACCAGGCGGTTCTCTTAATGGCTGCCCGCCCTGTCCCGGTGTTGGATACCCCTCCCTCCCCCCGCTCCAGCACCGGGACCCGGCCTTTTCTTCGCGGGACCACCCTTTTGTCCGCACATCGGCCCGCCTTCCAGGCGCAGGCCGATGTTCTTATGCGCGCCGGCCTCGCCGGATCATCGACCCGGCAAGGCCATGGGGATCTCTCAAGCAGCAGATGCCGGATGGAACTGCTCTTCCTCCGTGGAGCCGCTGAGCGCCGAGAGCGAGCTGAGCGAGCCGGCGATGACTTGGTTCACGGTGTCAAAGTAGCCCGTGCCCACTTCACGCTGGTGCTTGGCGGCGGTGTAGCCATCTTTTTCGGCGGCGAATTCCGCTTCCTGCAACTCCACATACGCGGCCATCTGGCGATCGCGATAACCACGCGCCAACTGGAACATCGAGTAGTTCAGCGCGTGGAAACCCGCCAGCGTAATGAACTGGAACGCGTAGCCCATCTCGCCCAGGCGCTTCTGGAAGTCCGCGATGGTCTTCTCGTCGAGATTCTTCTTCCAGTTGAAGCTGGGCGAGCAGTTGTACGCGAGCTTCTTCCCTGGGAACTTCGCGTGGATCGCTTCCGCGAACTGCTGCGCCTGAGCCATGTCCGGCGTGGACGTCTCGCACCAGATCAGGTCGGCATACGGGGCATAGGCAAGGCCGCGGCTGATGGCCTGTTCGATGCCCTGGCGGCTCTCATGGAATCCCTCGACCGTGCGCTTGCCGGTAAGGAAAGGCTTGTCGTAATCGTCGACGTCCGACGTGACCAGCGCGGCGCCCATGGCATCGGTACGCGCAACGATGAGCGTCGGCACGCCTGCCACGTCGGCGGCGAGACGTGCGGCGACGAGCTTCTGCACCGCTTCCTGCGTCGGCACCAGCACCTTGCCGCCCATGTGTCCGCACTTCTTGGCGCTGGCAAGCTGATCTTCAAAATGCACGCCTGCCGCGCCAGCCTCGATCATGTGCGACATGAGTTCATACGCATTGAGGACGCCGCCGAAACCGGCTTCCGCATCGGCGACGATCGGCACCAGCCAGTCGATGCCGTTCTTGCCTTCGGCGTGATGAATCTGATCGGCGCGCAGCAGCGTCTTGTTGATGCGACGAACCACGTTCGGCACCGAGTCCACCGGATACAGTGACTGGTCGGGGTACATCGTGCCTGCAGTGTTGGCATCGGCTGCGACCTGCCAGCCCGACAGATAGATGGCTTGCAGCCCGGCCTTGACCTGCTGCATGGCCTGGTTACCCGTGAGCGCACCCAGGGCGTTCACGTAAGGCTGCTCGTTGAGCGAACGCCACAGGCGTTCGGCGCCACGTCGCGCCAGGGTGTATTCGACCTGGATGCTGCCACGTAGGCGCAGCACGTCCTCGGCGGTATAAGGCCGTTCGATGCCCTGCCAACGGTCGTTGTTCTTCCAATCGAGCGTGATCTGTTCAGCGGTATGCGTCTTCATGGTCGGGCTCCTAGGCGCGTGATCAATGCAAGTGTTCGTAAGCGGGCAGGGTCAGGAAATCGCGGAGTTCTTCGGCGTGGGTCAGCGCGGCGATCAATGCCGCAGCCTCTTCGGCGCGACGTGCGCCAGGGTGCTGGCTCTCTTTCAAGCGATGGCAATGCGTCGCGAGTGCGTGATCGAACAGCGCGCCGGTGATGGGTGCGTGGTCGCTGAATTCGAGCGGTCCGTGGTGCAACCACTGCCAGAGCTGTGACCGTGCGATCTCCGCCGTGGCCGCGTCCTCCATCAGGTGGTGGATCGGTACACAGCCCATGCCGTCCAGCCATGCGGCGGTGTAACGCAGGCAGACCTCCACGTTGTTATCGAAGCCCTGCCGCGTGATCGTGCCGATCGCGGGGGCAATCAGTGCATCGCGAGTCACGTGTACGTCGTCGCGCATCACGTGCAACTGATTCGGTGATGGCATGTGTTCGTCGAACACCGCCTGCGCGACGGGTACGAGGGCGGGGTGGGCGACCCAGGTACCGTCGTGGCCGGCCGTCACTTCGCGCAACTTATCCGCGCGAACTTTCGCCATGGCCGCTTCGTTGGCCGCCTCGTCACCGCGGATGGGGATCTGCGCTGCCATACCACCCATGGCGAACGCGCCTCGGCGGTGGCAGGTCTGGATGAGCAGTTCCGAATACGCCTTCAGGAACGGCACCGTCATGGCGACTTGGCCGCGCTCGGGCAGCAGGCGATCGGCGTGCGCGCGGAAGGTTTTCAGATACGAAAAGATGTAATCCCAGCGACCACAGTTGAGACCCACTACGCGCTCGCGCAGCGCATGAAGGATCTCGTGCATCTGGAACACGGCCGGTAAGGTCTCGATCAGCACCGTCGCCTTCATGCTGGCCCGGGGCAGACCGAGCGCGTCTTCGGCGTGGGTCATCACATCGTTCCACAGCGCCGCTTCTTCCATGCTCTGAAGCTTCGGCAGGTAGAAATACGGACCGCGGTCGCGCTCCTGCAGCCGCTTGGCGTTGTGAAATGCGAACAGCCCGAAGTCCACGAATGCGCCCGCCACCACATCGCCGTCCACCTCAGCGTGCCGCTCGGGCAGGTGCCATCCCCTCGGACGCACAACCAGCACGGCAGGGTTGTCACCGACCTGGTAATGCTTTCCCTCGGGGCTGGTGAATTCGATGCTGCCATCCACGGCGTCGCGCAGATTGCGCTGGCCGTCCATCTGGTTTGCCCAGGTGGGCGCGCTCGAATCCTCGAAGTCGGCCATGAACACCTTCGCTCCGGAATTGAGGGCGTTAATGATCATCTTTCGTTCGACCGGGCCGGTGATCTCCACGCGGCGGTCGCGCAGGGCGGCCGGAATGGGCCCCACCGTCCAATTCCCTTCGCGTAGTGCGACGGTGTCGGCGCGGAAGTCGGGGAGGTCGCCCGCGTCGTAGCGCTGCTGGCGCGCCGTCCGCTCGGCGAGCAACTGGAGACGGCGCGCATCGAAACGACGGTGCAGGTCGGCAACGAACGCGATGGCAGCCGGGGTGAGGATGTCGTCGTAGGGGGAGCGGCCGTCGCCAAACTTGACGTCGGGATGCCGGTCGATCGCGCTCTGGGGTACTGCCATGAAACCGTCCTCCGCTGCGGTGTTGATTCACGCTAGGTCCGGAGGCATGCTTTTGACAAAGCATATGTTTCAAAGATTAGTATTAATAAAGCTAATAAGGTTTATAAATAACTGAAAGTGAAGGGATAAAAGGTGCCGAAGAAGCTGAATGCCCGCGTTGTTGGCGCAAAATCGACCCGTCGCGTCGGGACTCCCAAGCCGGCCGAGGCCGACGCAGCCGCTCGCTTCTACTACAAGGGCAACCGGCTCAAGCAGCTCCGGGCCTTCGTTTACATCACCCGTATGGGAACGCTGAGCCGGGCCGCAGAGGCCTTGTTCCTGTCTCAACCTTCCGTGAGCCTCCAGCTCAAGGCGCTTGAGCGGGAGATGGGCGCGCCACTGGTCGAGCGCACGCGCCGCCGCATCACCCTGACCGATGCCGGCGAGGCGCTCTACGAGATAGCGCGGCCACTGGTCGAAGGGTTCGAGAACCTCGATCGCGAATTTCATCTCAAGACGCGAGGCAGGCCGGGCGGCAAGCTCACCGTCGCGGCCGGGTCTTCCACGATCCAGTACCTGCTGCCGGAACTCGTGAAGGCGTATCGCGAGCGCCATCCGGACGTCCATCTGCAACTGGCGAACGTGACCGGGAAGGACGGCCTCGCACTGCTGCGTGCCGACGAGGCGGATATCGCCATCGGCTCGATGCTCGACGTGCCACAGGACATCGCGTGGGCGCCTGTGTACCACTACGACCCCATGCTCATCATGCCTCCCGACCATCCGTTGGCCACCAAGGAGGACATCACCCTCGAGGACCTGTCGCCCTATGGCCTGATCCTGCCGCCTCAACGGCTGACGACGTTCCGCCTGGTCGACATGGTGTTCCAGCAGCGCCACGTGCCGTACACCGTCGCGATCGAAGTCGGTGGCTGGGACGTCATCAAGCAATACGTCGCGATGGGTCTGGGCATTTCGATCGTCACCGGTATTTGCATCACCGAAGCGGACAAACAACGTCTCGTCGTGCGCAACCTACGTCGGTACTTCCCGCAGCGCAGCTACGGCGTGGTGATGCGCAAGGGCAAGTTCCTCAGCCCGGAAGCCCGAGCCTTCATCGATCTCATTCGCCCCGGCCTGCTGACGCATCGCGACTACGACGAGTCGGGGCACTCCGAGCGATGACTAGGCGTGGACATCCACGAGGCGGCCATTCAAGTAATCCACCAGCTTGAGGATGCCTTCGGCTGCATCGATGCCGGCTTCCTGACCTTGTAGCGCCACGGGATAACCGTGGAACGTGCCTTTCTTGATGTCCGCTCGCGCGGCGTCGATCCACTGGGTGAGGTCGAGCTTGCCGGGGTGGTCGAGGTGATAAAGGGAGAACTTCGTGGCTGCTCTTTGCGAGACGTAGCCCTCCAGCATGAGTTCGCCAACGAGATCGCGGAGATCTTCCGAATCGATTGAACGAAGATTCAAGCGTGAAAGCCGCTCTTGAATCTCTTTCGGCATATCCTCCGCGACACGGGATGGGTCGCCTTTCTCCACAGGGCGGTCTCGATAACCGCATGGATTAGGACGTTCTCGCGCCAGTTGCTCGCCTGCCGTGAAGCTGCGTGGCGCCCTCATGCCAATCGTGTAGTCCATGCGTATCCCCTCATCGTTGCGAGCATCAAGCATCGCGCTCATGGCGGGGCGTGGTAGTCGGTGAAAGGCGCCGTGGCGACGTCCTCCGATCTCGCAAGATGTAGGGCTGATTCAGTGTTCGTGCATGCGCAAACCTACGCGTGGCAAGTCCGACGGCCGATGGGCGCGGCGGGGATCTGTTTCATAAAGTCACCAAGCGCAATCGTGCGCATTCAAGGGGCCTTTCATGAAGGTTTTGATCCGCATGCTTGCGATGACTGCGCTCATCGCTGGCGCAATACCGGCGCAAGCGCAGTTCTCTCGGCAGGTCATCAACCAGGGGCGCGGCGATTGGGGTCGTTGCTTCGCCTATTTCCCGCAGTTGACCTCGGAGGGAAGGCTAAGGTCCTACGAGTCGGAAGTGGTATTTACGTGGAATACGACATGCCACAGTTCGTTCTCCGCATCGGGTTCCGGTGCGACAATCATTCTTCAGAGACTTGGCGGGACTGGCTGGGTCGATATGACCAGTGGTATTTCGTCTTACGTTCCAGACCTGGGTCCCGGCACGTATCGAATCGTGGCAAGGAATGATTGGGCGAGGGCTGTGGAATACAAGGTCCGCCATCGCCGCGGCATGGGCTGATCGATAGGGCGTCGTGGTTCTTCCGCGGCGCCTTTTCTCTCAAGCGTCTCGACGCTTCCCGTGGTACCCGACGAACAGTGCGCGGACGCGCGCCATGTCGCCATCGAGGTCATCGGTGGGGTGGACCAGCGGACCGATGGTGAAGGTCTTCGTCGGATAGTCGATGAAGATCGGTTGGATCGGCACGCCGGAGGCGCGGGCGATACGCAGGAAGCCGGACTTCCATTGCTTGACGGGTTTGCGCGTGCCTTCCGGTGTGATGCCCAGCCACATCGTCTCGTGACTGGCGAAGCGCGCGACCATCTGATCGACGACGTTCGTGGCAGCCGAGCGATCGATGGGAATCATGCCGAGGCGGCGCACGACCGGTCCAAACGGGCCGTTCAACACTTCGCGCTTGATCATGACGCTGAGGTCGAGCCCGATCGCCGACTTCATCAATAGCCCCCAGACGCCATCCCAGTAGGACGAATGCGGCGCGCCGATAAGAATCAGTTTGGGCAGGTTCGGCAGTTCGCCCACAATGCGCCAGCCGCTGCGCAGGATGGCCCAGCGACAGAAGCGCTTCCAGCGCGAATCCGGCAGCGATGGCGCCTGCACGGGAAGATGCGCGGGCACACCCTTCACTCGCGGCTCCAGTCGCGCGAGCGTGTGCGCTTGGTCTGGCCGCGTTGTGCCTTGCCGGCGAGACGACGCTCCTTCGACGCTCGCGTAGGCCTGGTCGCGAGACGCTTCTTTTCCACGCGCGTGCCTTCGAGGATGATCGCAACGAGTCGATCGCGTGCGTCGTCGCGATTGCGTGCCTGATCGCGGAATCGACGCGCCTGGATCACAAGCACGCCGGCATCCGTCATGCGGCGATCGCGGCGTGCGAGAAGCCGCTGCCGCACGTCGTCGGGCAGCGAGGGTGAGCCGGCTACGTCGAAGCGCAGTTCCACCGCGCTCTCCGTGCGATTGACGTGCTGACCTCCCGGCCCATCTGCACGCATGAAGCGTTCGACGAGTTCGGCGTCGGGAATGGCGATGGTTCCGGTCACGGTGAGCATGGCGGACGGATTCTAGGGCCTGTTTACCTATTCGCGTAGCCCCGGAGCCGCCGCCAACGCATGCTCAACCCGCTGCGTCACGCCATGCTGCGAACGCAGCACGCCAGTCGAACCGGTCGAGCATACGGTTCCAGGTGTCGTCGAGGCTCGCCTGCAGCGTCAACGGTTGTCCGCTCACCGGATGCGAAAACGACAGGGCATCTGCGTGAAGAAGCAGGCGGTGCGAGCCGAAGTGCTGCTTGAACAGGCGATTGTGGTCGCCTCGGCCGTGCTGGCTGTCGCCCACGATGGGATGGTGGATATGCGCGAAGTGCTTGCGAATCTGGCGGAAGCGTCCGGTCTGCGGTTCGGCAGCCACCAAGGCGTACCGTTGCTTCTCGTAGCGGCCGAGCGCGATGTCCACTTCGACGGTGGCTAGGCGCCGGTAGTCGGTGCGGGCGTCCTTCCGCGGACCGGTCTCGCGTGAACCGGGCAGGGGATAGTCCACCGTGCCTTCCTCGGGCTCGGGCCAGCCCCGCACGACGGCGAGGTAACGCTTGCGAACGCTGCGCCCCATGAACTGTTCACCCAACCGTGCCGCCACGTCCGCCGCGCGAGCCACGAGCAGTACGCCCGAGGTGGCGCGATCGAGTCGGTGGGCGAGGTGCAGGCGCCCTTCCACCTGTTCGCGCAGCAGGTCGATCAGGAAGGCATCGTCCGGTCCGACGAAGGTCGAGCGATGCACCGCGAGGTTGGCCGGCTTGTTGACGGCGACGATGTCGTCGTCCTGATACAGGATCTCCAGCACGATCAGGGCGCGCGACGCGGCCAGCCGGCAGCGAACGCAACCAATCCGGCCAATGCCATGCCGACCGCGGGCCAGAGGCCGTGAGACGCCAGTGTGCCGACCAGTGCGGCGCACAGCAGCAGCGACGCACCGAGCAACCCGCACGCGACCAGGCGACGCATCCGGCGTGCGTCATCGCGAGCCAACGCTAGCGCCAGGGGATCGGCGACTTCGCGGCGTTCGCCGCTGGCGACCTGGCGCAGGGCATCGCGCACCAGTTCGGGCATACGCGGTGCACTGTGAATCCATTCCGGCAGACGGCGGCGCACATCACGCAGCGTCGCACGCATGCTGTAGCGCTCGCGGAGGATGCGCTTCAGCACCGGGTGCGCCACGGCCCATATGTCGATGTCGGGATCGAGCGTGCGTCCGACACCTTCGATGTTGAGCAGCGTCTTCTGCAGCAGGATCAGCTGCGGCTGCAAGGTCAGTTCGAAACGACGCGCGGTCTGGAACAGCTTCACCACCAGCTCGGCGATGGAAATCTGCGCGAGCGGGCGGGTGAAGTACGGCTCGCACACCGTGCGTACGGCCGCTTCCAGTTCGTCCAGGCGAATGGTGGTGGGCATCCAGCCTGCCGCGACATGCAGTTGCGCGATGCGTGCGTAGTCGCGTTCGAACAGGGCGATGAAATTCTCGGCGAGCCAGTACTGGTCGGCTTCGGGCAAGGAACCCATGATGCCGAAGTCCAGCGCGATGAAACGCGGCTCGTCCACGCGCGAGGTGTCGACCCAGATGTTCCCCGGGTGTGCATCGGCGTGGAAGAAGTTGTCGCGGAAGACCTGCTCGTAGAAGAGTCGTACGCCCTTCGCGGCGAGGCGCTTGCGATCGAGTCCTGCAGCGTCGATCGCCGCCACGTCGTCGGCGCTCACGCCGCGCACGCGCTCCAGGGTAAGCACGCGTTCGGTGCTGAAGTCCCAATGCACTTCCGGCACGTACAGATCGATGCCGCTGGCAAAATTGCGGCGCAGGAGGCTTGCGCTGGCGCCTTCGCGCTGCAGGTCGAGTTCGTTGGAAAGCATCTTCTCGACTTCGGCCACCACTTCCAGCGGCCGGATCTTGTCGGCATTGGGATGCCAGCGCTGGGCGAGCTGACCCAGCGTGTGCAGCAGGTCGACGTCGGCGGCGATGCGGGTATCGATGCCCGGCCGCAGCACCTTGACCACCACCTCGCGGCCGTCGTGCAGGGTCGCTGCGTGAACCTGCGCGATGGACGCGGAGGCCAGCGCGGTTTCCTGGAACGATGCGAAGAGCACGCCGACGGGCGCTTTCAGTTCCCGTTCGACGATCGCACGGGCTTCGGCGCCGGGGAACGGCGGCACCTGATCCTGTAGCAAGGCGAGTTCGTCGGCGACATCCGCCGGAACGAGGTCGCGGCGCGTCGAAAGCACCTGACCGGCTTTGACGAAGATGGGCCCCAGCTCGGTGAGGGCGAGACGCAGACGCGCACCGCGCGGCAGCGCGCGCACCTCGGCGGTCGCCTTCGGGAAAAACGGCCGCACGATATTCAGTGGACGGACCAGGTGCGCGCCATCCACGAGATCGTCGAGCTGGTACTTGAGGAGGACGGCGGCCACACGCAGCAGGCGGGGCAGTAGACGCAGCGGCGTCATGCGCCGGTCCCCTTGATCATCCGTTCCAGCCGGGCGAACCGCGCCTCGGCGCGTTCGGCGCGTTCGCGCACGGCATCGACGCCGTCGAGGAACCCGTCCATTTCGCTCGGCGAGACCGCTACGCGCGCCTCGTCACGCAGCCAGTCCGCCGTGTCCTCGGTCAGATGCGCAGCGCTTTCGCGGGCGTGACCCAAGGCGTCGCGCAATGCTTTGGCCAGCGGCACGCCGATGACGTCGCCAAAGGTCTTTGCGAAGGCTTCCTCGATGTCGGGCGCATACTGCCGCGCAAGCCGTTCCAGCCGGCGAGCGAGTTCGGCATCGCCGGCGATGTCCACCTTTCCGGGTGCCACGCCGTCGTCATCGCGACGCAGCGCCATGGCGAGCAGGCTGCCTGGGGTCGCCTTGACGCGGAGTGTGCCGTTGTCTTCCGGCGGGCCCACGCGAAGCCGCCCCTTCGCCACGGAAACACGCAGGGCCAGGTCCGGACCATCCAGATGCACCTGGATGCTGCGGCCGTCGAGTGCGTCGAAGCGTGCGCGTGTATCGGGGTCGAGGTCCACGACGCGGTTGAGCGCCGCCTCCATGGCGCGGCCAGCGAGGGCGCGCAAGGGGCGGGGCAGGAAGCGGTTGGGGCCGGCGTCGGCCGCGGGGCGATCGGGAGTCATGCGGCCGATTGTAGCTTGGCGGGTCCGCAGCCACGCGTGAGCGCCACGTGTCTAAGGTGCCGCACCCTCGAACCCGGCCTGCCTCCACACTTCGAACACGGCGACCGCCACGGCGTTGGACAGGTTGAGGCTTCGGTTCCCGGGTCGCATGGGCAGGCGGATGCGCTGTGGCTCGGGCAGCGCGTCGATCACGTCGTCGGGCAGGCCTGCCGTTTCGCAGCCGAACAGCAGGGCGTCGCCGTTGGCGAAGGGCACGTCGGTATGCAGCCGGCGGCCGCGGGTCGAGAAGGCGAACACGCGTGGATGGCCGATGGCGTCGAGGCAGGCATCGAGATCGTCATGGACCGCGACGCGGGCGAACTCGTGGTAATCCAGCCCCGCGCGGCGGAGGCGGGCGTCGTCCAGCTCGAAACCGAGCGGTCGTACGAGGTGCAGGTCCGCGCCGGTATTGGCGCAGAGGCGAATCACGTTGCCCGTATTGGGCGGTATCTCGGGTCGGAAAAGGATGACGTGGGGCATGCCCCCATTATGAGGCCGCGCGCGGGCAGACGACGCCATCCGGGGGCAGGGCGCAGCTTGCCGCCGTGAGGCTTGTCGAAGCGCTCAGCGTCGCCAGTTGGATGGGCTCGCCGGCGTAGGTGAGCATGTTGCCCAGGATCAGGCCGCAAACCAGCAGCGACGCCACCAGCAGGCTGCGCAACATCAGGAGTTCGTGTTTCATGGTGTCGGTTCCTCAGGTTCGATAGGAGGGGTCAGAACATCTGGCCGAGGGTCAGGCCGCAGATCAGCATCGAGGTCACGAGCAGGCTGCGCAGCATCAACATTTCGTATTTCATGGCGTTCTCCTCAGGGCGTACCGGGGGAATGCCCTCCGGCTTGGCAGGACTAGTAACGCAAACGCCGTGCCAGCTTTCGATTGTCAGCAATGAGCTGATTCGTATGAGGTTTGTCAGGTCCGCTCAGAGGGCGACCGTGTCCGCGGACACTGCCCGCGCCGCACCGGACACCGTCCGAGGCTTTAAGTGGCGCCTGATTGCGCCTGACAGACGACGCGGGCTAGCCTGCGTGACCAGAGGCCACGAAGGCCCACTGAGGAGTCGTACATGAACCCATTCCGCGCCCTGCTGGTTGCCGGGCTGTCGTTTTTTATCGGTGCCGCGTCGGCTGCCCCCGTGTCGTCGGACGCCATTCCCGATATTCCCTACCAACGCTTCCAGTTGCCCAATGGGCTGACCGTCGTCGTGCACGAGGACCACAAGGCGCCTGTCGTCGCGGTCAGCATCTGGTACCACGTCGGCTCGGCAGACGAGCCTGCAGGCAAGACGGGCTTCGCCCATCTCTTCGAGCACCTCATGTTCTCCGGTTCGGAGAACCACAAGGGCACCTACTTCCAGCCGTTCGAGATGGCCGGTGCCACCGACATGAACGGCACGACCTGGTTCGACCGCACGAACTATTTCGAGACCGTGCCGACCACCGCGCTCGACATGGCGCTGTGGATGGAGTCCGACCGCATGGGTCATCTGCTGGGCGCCATCGGGCAGAAGGAACTGGATACGCAGCGCGGCGTGGTGCAGAACGAGAAGCGTCAGGACGAGAACCGCCCTTACGGGCGCGTCGATGAGAACGTGCTGGTCAACACCTATCCCGCCAATCATCCGTATCACCACGACACGATCGGCTCCATGGCCGACCTGGACGCCGCCTCGCTCGCCGACGTCAAGAAGTGGTTCCACGACTATTACGGCGCGGCCAACACCACGCTCGTGCTGGCTGGCGACATCACGGTCGCACAGGCCAAGGCGAAGGCCGAGAAGTACTTCGGCGATATCCCCGCCGGCCCGCCGGTGCCGCGTCAGCAGCCGTGGATCACGCCCGTGGAAAAGGCCACTCGCGGCGTGCAGCATGATCAGGTCGCGCAGGTTCGCATCATCCGCACATGGGTCGTGCCTCAGCTCGGCACCGACGATGCGATCCTGCTGGACCTCGCCACCACGGTGCTCGGCGGCGGCAAGACCTCGCGGCTGTATCAGCGGCTGGTCTACCAGGACAAGCTGGCCGACGACGTGAGTCTCGGCATCTCGCCGTTCGCCCTGGCCGGTCAGGTGCAGTTGACCGTCGCCGTGACGAACGGTGTGGATCCTGCCAAGGTCGAGGCGGCGATCGCGGACGTGTGGAAGACCTTCCTTGCCAACGGTCCGACCGAGGACGAGCTTGCTCGTGCGAAAGTGCTCAACCGCGCTGGGTTCATCCGCGGTCTCGAAAAGGTCGGTGGCTCGGGCGGCAAGGCCGCGATCCTCGCCGAGGGTCAGGTCTACCGGAACGATCCGGAGGCCTACAAGAAAGACCTCGCCCGTTCGGATGCGGCGACCGCCGCGTCGGTGCTGGCAGCCTCGAAGACGTGGCTGGGCAAGGGCAACTACACCTTGACCGTGCTGCCGGCAAAGCCAGGCCTCGATCCGGCGGCGGAAGACAAGGCGGTGGTGGGGCTCGGGCCGTCGAGCCAGCGTCCCGCAGTGGTCGAACCCCCGGCCAAGGCCTACACGGTCGCCGCCCCGGCGGTGGATCGCGCCAAGGGCGTGCCATCGGTCGACGCCTTCCCTGACCTGGTCTTTCCGGCCCTGCAGCGTGGACGCCTGAAGAACGGCATCGAGGTCGTGCTGGCGGAACGCCACACGGTGCCCGTGACCCAGATTCAGTTGCTGTTCGATGCGGGCTACGCGGCCGACCAAGGGCGCAAGCTCGGCACTGCCAGCTTCACCTCCGCCTTGCTGGAGGAAAGCACCACGTCGCTCGATTCTGTCGAGGTCGCGCGGCGCAAGGAGCGCCTCGGTGCCGCCGTGAACGCGGATTGCTCGCTCGACACGTGTGCGGTGGGCCTCAATGCGCTCAACGCCGAGCTGCCTCCGTCGCTGGCGTTGTTCGCGGACATCGTGCGTCATCCGGCCTTCAAGACCGAGGATGTCGAGCGCATCCGTGGGCAGTGGCTTGCGGGCATCGCGCAGGAGAAGACCGAGCCCACCGGTCTTGCCATGCGCACCTTGCCGCCGTTGCTCTACGGTCCGGACCACGCCTATGGCATACCGTTCACGGGCAGTGGCACCGCCGACGCGATCTCGTCGCTGACCGTGGACGACTTCAAGGGCTTCCAGCGGGACTTCCTGCGCCCCGACAACGTACGCATTCTGGTGGCGGGCGATACCACGCTGGCGGCGATCCTTCCGCAGCTCGATGCGGTGTTCGGCGACTGGACCCCGCCCACCACGCCCGTGCCGAAGAAGCGCATCGGCGAGGTCGCCGTGCAGACGAAGCCGCGCGTGTTCCTCATCAATCGCACGGACGCACCGCAATCGCTGATCCTCGCGGGCTTGCTCGCGCCGTCCACGAAAGCGAAGAACGCCATCGATCTTGGCATCGCCAACGGCGCGTTCGGCGGCACGTTCACGTCGCGTCTCAACATGAACCTGCGCGAGGAAAAACGCTGGGCCTACGGTGCCAGCAGCTTGCTCGCCGAAGCTCAGGGGCAGCGCCCCATGTTGATCTACGCGCCGGTGCAGACCGACAAGACGGCGGAATCGGCGGCGGAAATTCTCAAGGAAGCCAAGGCGGTCGTCGGTGCCAAGCCGCTGACCGACGATGAGATTGCGAAGATCCGCGCGCAGCGCATCCGTGCCCTGCCGGGCAGCTTCGAAACCACCGGCTCGGTACTGGGCGCCATGAGCGGCATCGTCGTCTACGACCGTCCCGACGACTACGTGCAGACGCTCAAGCCGCGTATCGAAGCCGTAGATCGCAAGGCTGCGGAAGCGGCACTCAGTGCCGTCGTACGTCCGGATGCGATCACCTGGGTGATCGTGGGCGACCTGCGCAAGATCGAGGCCCCGGTGCGCGCCTTGCACCTCGGCGAAGTGCAGGTGATCGACGCCGATGGGCATCCGGTCAAGCAAGCGGCCGCGTCCGGTGGTGCACATACGAAGGCGCCGGTAGCGGAACCTTCGAAGCCCTGAGGACGATGGGGCGCGATCGATCGTCGCGCCCCATCGCTCGTCCGGCTAGCATAGCCATCCACGTTCCACCGGAGTTCCCCATGCGCAAGATCCTGATACTCGCCATTCCCCTCGCTCTCTCGGCATGTACCTGGGGGATCAAGCTGGACGATGCCGCCCGCAACGTGCGCACCGCCTGGAACGGCGACGTGGGCAGTTGCCATGAGCAAGGCAAGGTCACCGTGTCGGTCATGAACCGCGTCGGCCCCGTCGATCGCAACGACCTCAAGGTTCGCGACGAACTCGAAGTGCTGGCACGCAACGAGGCCGCCAAGATGGGCGCGGACACCATCAAGCCGTTGGGCGAGCCGAATGAAGGCTCGCAGGACTGGGGCGCCTACAGTTGCGGTAGCCGGTCGGTCGCGCCGGCACGCAATGCCGACACGCCGCCTCCACCGGCCGCCACCACGCCGCAAGGCGGTTTCGAGACGGTGCCGCTCAAGAACTGACGCGTCACACGCACGATGAGGCGGGCGATGTGCCGATAGCCCGCCTTGTCCCAGGCTTCTACCTTCGTGGCTCCTCCCATGAAGGACGTTTCCATGGAACGGATAGCCATCGGCGCACGACTCAGGCGACTTGCGCTGTCCTTACCGGTCGTGTTCTCGGCCATGATTGGGCCCGCATGGTCGACGCCCGCGGCGGAACTGCCGTTCAAGCAGCTCCGCTTGCCCAACGGTCTTACCGTCCTGGTTCATGAGGACCACGCCGTGCCGCTCGTTTCGATCGGCGTCTGGTACCGCGTCGGTTCGGCAGACGAACCCACAGGGCGTTCCGGATTCGCACACCTGTTCGAACACCTCATGTTCTACGGGTCCGAGCACTACGAGGGTTCGTTCATCGACGCCATGCATGCCCTGGGCGGCAGCGGCGTCAACGGCACCACCTCGTTGGATCACACGGTGTATTACGAGACGGTCCCCACCGAGGCGGTCGATCGTGCGCTGTGGCTGGAATCGGATCGCATGGGCCACCTGCTCGGCGCGTTGACCCAGCAGCGTCTGGATACCCAGCGTGGCGTCGTGGAGAACGAGCGGCGACAGCGTTACGACACGCCGCTCGGCAGAGCCTGGCCGAGGCTTCTCCGTCACGTCTTTCCGGCGAATCATCCCTACCACCGCGATCCCATCGGGCTGCCGGCAGACTTGGCTAAAGCATCGCTGGACGACGTCAAGGCCTGGTTCCGAGACCACTATGGCGCCGCCAACGTGGTGCTCGTGCTGGCGGGCGACATCACGCCCGACGAGGCGCGCAACAAGGCGATGACCTACTTCGCGGATGTGGCGCCGGGCCCGGAGCAGGATCGCCAACAACCGTGGTTCGCGCCGTTGGATGCGCCATCGCGCAGTGTGATGCACGACCACGTGGCGCAGCGCCGTGTTGTCAGGGCGTGGCCGGTACCGGAGGCCGGATCGCCATCCGATGCGGCCCTCGGGCTCGTTGCGGACGTCCTCGGCGGCGACAGGCGCTCTTTGCTGCATCGGCGTCTCGTCGAGACCGAACACCTCGCCAGCGAGGTGAGCGCAGAGGTGACCCCAATGGGCCTGGCCAGCATATTCGTCATTTCGGTCGCGATCAGCGACCACGCGGATGTGGCTGCCGTGGAGCGCGTGCTGGACGACGAACTGCGCCGCTTCATCGACAACGGGCCTTCCGCTGACGATCTGCATCGCACGCTCGCGCATGCAGAAACCGATATGGCATTGCTTACCGAGTCGCTGAGTGCGCGCGGCGAAGTGCTTGCTCGTGGCTTGCTGCAACACGACAACCCGTGGGCCAGTCTTCGACAACGCCAACTCGCCGTACAATTGACGCCGGCTCATGTGGCGCGCGAAGCCGTCTGGTTGCTTCGACCCGCGCATACGTTGCACGTGCTTCCGGCGCACGACGGCTTCGATGGCGAAGCCGAGGATCTCGCCGACGAAGGTCGCGCGGCATCCGCCGCCAAGCCCGCGCCTGTGCGCGTTTCCACCGCAGGGCTGCATCCGGTTGCGGGTTGGTCGGCAGATCGCCGGCAACTGCCGGCCGTTGGCGAGGCGTTTCCCGAGCCGCGGCTTCCCGCTCTGGAACGGGCACGACTGCCGAACGGCGCCGAAGTGATTCTGGCCCCGCGACCCGGCACCGATCTCGTCCATGTACGCTTTCTCTTCGACGGTGGCACCGCCGCCGAGCAGCGGTATCCACCGGGCACGGCACCTTTCACCATGAGCATGCTGCGCGAGGGTGCGACCACGACGGACAGCCGCGAGGTCCAAGAAAGGGAGGGCTGGCTGGGCGTCAAGGTCAGCGACGGTTGCGACACCGACACATGCTTCCTCGATCTTGCCGTGCCCCGTCGACGCTTCGCCGACGCAGTCACTCTTGCGGTCGATACGCTGCGCCACCCCACGTTCCTTTCGGCCGACATCGCGCGGCGGCATGCGGCCTGGTTGTCGGAGTCGACTTCGCAAGAAGCCGACGCGTATCAGTTCGCGGCAGACGTCATGTCGCGCCTGTTGTACGGCGAAGGTCATCCGTATGCCGCGTTGGCTCCGTCGATCGACGCTCACCCGTCCATGGCGCCATTCGACAGTGCCGTGCTGCACGCCTACCACGGCGCCTTCATTCGCCCGGACAACGTCCGCGTGGTGGTGGTCGGCGACGTATCGCTGGCCTCGTGCATAGACACGCTGGCGGCCGTGCTTGGCGACTGGACGGCACCGCCGGGTCCTGTGCCGTTGCCAAGCACAGCGGTAGCCGTTCCCGAGCCAGGCGAGGTGGCCTATCTGATCGACAGGCCGCGTGCGGGGCAATCGCATATCGCCATCGGCATGTTCGCGTTGCCAGCGGGCGACGACGTGGCTCTGGGTGTCGCGAACATGGTCTTCTGGGGCGCTTCGGGATCGCGTCTGGACAACCTTCTGCGCGATACGAAGGGCTGGAGCTACGGTGTCGAGAGCACGCTGGCGCAGCAACGTGGACCGCGGCCGCTGTTGTTTCAGGTGCCTGTGCAGACCGATCGAACGGGCGACGCCATCGATGCGGTTCGGAGCGAGGTTGCCGCTCTCGTCAATAATCACACTCCGCTCGCCGAAGAAGCCGTCGATGCGACGCGCATGGGCGTCGCCCGCTCGATCGTGGGGATGCTCGAATCGGGAGACGCCATGCTGGCCAACGTGTCCGCGCAACGGGTTCTCGGTCGGTCCGACGATTTCTGGCAACGCCTCCCGACTCTGCTTCGCCAGACCAATGCGGCAGCGGCGAATTCAGCCATTCAATCGGTTCTCAGCAATGCACGCATGACCTGGTTGATCATGGGGGATCGTAGCGTGGTGGAAGGCCCGCTCAGACAGCGCTTTCCCAGCCTTCGCCTGCTCGACGCCGATGGCCGGGCCATCGACTGATCGCGTAGGTCAGAGCATGTTCACGCCTTCGCTCGCACGCGCGGCGAAGGCGCCTGTCAGCCAGTCGATGAACACCCGCACGCGCGGCGACAACTGACGGTTGTGCGGATACAGCAGCGAGACGGGCGAGGGCGTGGGCGGGTGCTCGGGCAATACCTCCACCAGCGTGCCGGCTGCGAGATCCTCGGCCACGTGGTATCGCGGTACCTGGATGAGGCCGAGCCCGAGCCGCGCGATCACGAGGTTGGTTTCCGCACCCGTCACGGTCACTACCGACGGTAGCGACACGTGGCGGATGTCATGGCCGTCAACGAATTCCAGCGGCAGCGTGCTGCCCGTGGCGGTCGAGAGAAATCCAATCGCGACGTGACCTTCCAGATCGCCGAGCGATGTCGGCGTCCCGTGGCGTTCGAGATACGCGGGACTGGCGCAGGTCACTTCGTCGAGCAGGGCAATGCGCCGGCCTACCATCGTGCTGTCGCTCAGTTCGCCGACGCGAAGCACGCAGTCCACGCCTTCGCGAACCAGGTCCACCCAGCGATCGCCTTCGCCGATGTGGATGCGCAATGCGGGATACCGCGTGAGGAAATCCGGCAGCAGCGGCAGGACGAATGCGCGCGCCAAGGTGCCGTGCACGTCCACGCGAAGCAGCCCGCTCGGACGAGCCTCGCCGAAGGCAGCCTCGGCATCCTCGATATCCGCGAGGATCGCCACGCAGCGGCGGTAGTACGCCTCGCCGTCGAGCGTCGGACTCACCTGCCGCGTGGTCCGTTGCAGCAGCCGAACGCCCAGCCGGGTCTCCAGCCGCTTGATCGCTTGGGTGGCCGTCGAACGCGGCAGGTCGAGGTCGGTGGCCGCCAGGGTGAAGCTGCGTCGCTCCACGATGCGGACGAAGAGCCGCATCGTTTCGAACCGGTCGAGAGCCATGATTATTCCATTGAATGGAATGTTGATGGCACATATTGGGCGATTATCCGCGGCGCATCAACGCTCATGCTTTCCCTACCCGGCAATTCCGCCGGAAGGAGAACCGACATGAACGTGAAGTCGAACGAGAAGGTCGCCATCGTGACCGGGGCCTCGCGCGGTATCGGTGCCGCCGTGGCGAAGCGTCTGGCACGTGACGGTTACACGGTGGTCGTGAACTACGCCGGCAACGCCCAGGCGGCCGAAAGCGTGGTGCACGAGATCGAAGTGGCAGGTGGCCGCGCGATAAGCGCGCAGGCGGACGTGTCCAAGGTGGCTGACGCGCGCCGTCTGTTCGACAAGGCCGGGGAAGTCTTTGGCGGCGTGGACGTGCTGGTGAACAACGCGGGGGTGATGATCCTCTCCAGCGTCGCCGAGCTGAAGGACGACGATTTCGACCGGCTCTTCGAGGTCAATGTAAAGGGCAGCTACAACACCATGCGTGAAGCGGCCCGCCGTCTCCGCGCAAGCGGTCGGATCGTCAACTTCTCGTCCAGTGTGGTCAGCCTGCTGCAACCGACGTACGCCGCTTATGCCGCAACGAAGGCGGCCATCGATGCCACCACCATGGTCCTTGCGCGCGAACTGCGCGGTCGCGGCATCACGGTGAACGCCATCGCGCCAGGTCCGACCGGTACGGACCTGTTCCTCGACGGCAAATCCCCGGAGTTGGTGGACCGCCTCGCAAAGCTTTCCCCGTTGGAGCGTCTCGGCACGCCCGAAGACATCGCTTCCGCTGTCGCCTTCCTTGTCGGCCCCGATGGCGGCTGGATCAACGGTCAGGTGCTGCGCGCCAACGGCGGCGTCGTCTGAGCCCACTTTTCTCACGCCTTCTCCCGCGGAGCGACTTTCATGAAGCAGATCATCCTCATCACTGGCGCATCGAGTGGCTTCGGCTTGCTGACTGCCCGTGCCCTCGCCGATGCCGGACACACCGTCTACGCCAGCATGCGCGACATCGCCGGACGCAACGCTGCGCAGGCCGAAGCCGTGCGCAAGGAAGCGTCGGAGCGCAACGTCGACCTGCGTGTAGTCGAGCTGGACGTGACGTCCGACGACTCGGCCCGGAGCGCCATCGACACCATCCTGCGCAACGACGGTCGCTTGGACGTGCTCGTCCACAATGCCGGGCATATGGTTTTCGGACCGGCCGAGGCCTTCACTGCGGAACAGTACGCGCAGCTTTACGACGTGAACGTGCTCGGCACGCAGCGGGTCAATCGCGCGGCCTTGCCGGCCATGCGGCGCCAGCGCAACGGGCTGGTGCTTTGGGTTTCGTCGAGCAGCACGCGCGGTGGCACACCGCCGTTCCTCGCACCGTATTTCGCAGCAAAGGCGGCCATGGATTCACTGGCGGTGAGCTACGCGGGCGAGCTGACCCGGTGGGGCATCGAGACGTCCATCATGGTGCCTGGCGCGTTCACCAAGGGCACCAACCATTTCGCGCATGCCGGCAAGCCGGTAGACGGAGCGCGCGAAGCGGAATACATGCAGGGTCCGTATGCCGGCATGCCGGAGAAGATCCTGAAGGGCCTGGCGAGCCTCGAACCGGCCGACGCGGATGCCGCCGAAGTGGCGCGCAAGATCGTGGACGTGGTGAACCTGCCCTCCGGCAAGCGCCCGTTCCGCGTGCACGTGGACCCCTCGCAGGACGGCGCGGAAATCGTCAACGGCGTCGCGGATCGCGTCCGCCGCGAGTTGTTCTGGCGCGCGGGCATCGAGGACCTGCTGACGCCGAACGTCTGAGCGTGCGACCGAAACCCATCGTTCGCCGCGGGCCGGTGACCTGCGGCGACCCTGTTGACGGGGCGCAGTGAATCCTGCTGTACTATTTGCACTAGTACACATGGTTCACCGTGATGACCCGTATCCAGGCTTTGCCCATCCAGATCGCGACCGGCGATCCCCGTCCCATCGGCAAGCAGATCGTCGATGCCGTGCGCATGCGCATCGCCACGGGCGAGCTCGAGCCCGGGGCACGGCTTCCGAGCGTGCGCGGCCTCGCGCAGCAATTGACGATCAATCCCAACACCGTCGCCAAGGCGTACGCGGAGCTGACCGCGGAGGGATGGTTGGAATCTCGCCAGGGGCTCGGCCTGTACGTCGCGCCCCCTCGCCAGCGGTTGAGTGCGGCGGAACGCGACCGCCGCATGGACGAGGCGATTCAGGCGTTCGTCCATGAGGTGGCTGCGCTCGACTACCCGCCCGACCGCGCCATCGCCCGCCTCGACAAGGCGTTGAGCGTACTCGCGAAGAAGTCCGCCTGAGTCCCGCCAAGGAACGCCCATGAACGAGACGACGCACACCGGGTATGTGATCGAAACGCGCGGCCTGACCAAGCGCTACGGGAAGAAGATCGCCATCGACCAATTGGACCTCGCGATCGAGAGCGGCTGCGTGCATGCGATCGTCGGTGCGAATGGTGCCGGCAAATCGACGTTGTTTCGCATCCTGCTCGGCTTTCTTCCCGCCACCTCGGGGGAGGCGCGCATCCTCGGGCGCGACAGTCGCCGGCTGACCCCGTCCGACCGCGAACGGATCGGCTTCGTCAACGAAGAGCACACGCTACAGGGCTGGATGACCGTTGCTGCCGTTACCGCCATGCAGCGGCGCCAGTACCCCCGCTGGAGCCAGGCCGCTTTCGACGAAGTGATAGGGCACTACAACGTGCAGACGACGCAGAAGGTGAGCCAGCTTTCGCGCGGCGAGCGCGCGGGCTTCAATCTCGCGCTCAGTCTCGCGCAACGCCCCGAACTGCTCGTGCTCGACGAGCCGACGCTCGGCCTCGACGTCGTCGCCAAGCGCGCCTTTCTCGAGACCTTGCTTCACTCCAATGCCGTGGAAGGTTGCACGGTCATCTACTGCTCGCACCAGATGGAAGAAGTGGAACGCGTGGCGGACAACCTCATCATCATGGAGCGCGGCATGCTGCGGAACGTCTCGCCGCCCGATGATTTCCGCGCGCGTGTATCGCACTGGGTGGTCGACATTCCGTTTCGTGGGCCGGACCCGCGCACGATACCGGGCCTGCTCGATGCGCAGCGTATCGATGGCATCCATCACTACCTGGTGCTCGATCAAGGCGAAGACTTCGCGGACTTTCTTCGCGCGTGCGGCGCCCGCGATATCCATTGCCTGCCGGTGAGTCTCGACCGTGCGGTCAACGGCTTTCTTTCCAAGCAGCACGCAGCCCCCGTGGCCGCCTGATCGCTCATTCGTCCAGGGGATTCCTCATGCGCGACATCGTCAAGGCCGAATGGCTGCGTTACCAGCTCTGGATCCTCGCCTTCGCGGCGGTTCACTTGCTGGTGCTGGTGTTCTTCAATCGGCTGACGGATCTCGGCCAGCAGCCGATCAACGTACGCCGTCTGTTCGGCGCGGTGTATGCGCTTACCGGCATCCTGCTCGGGTTGCATCAGATGGGCAGCTGGCGCCGACCGAACCAGTGGATCAACCTTCTGCACAGACCGGTGGCGCCGTGGCGTATCGGTGCTGGCCTGCTCGGCGCAGGCACGATGGCGATGCTGGTGGCGGTCGCGCTTCCGATCGCGATCGTCGTGGCCTGGCAGGTGTGGGGTACGGCGCGCATCGTTGAAATGCGCCAAGCGATCCTGCCGGTTGCGGCAATGCTTGTCGCCATGGGCGGCTATCTGGCGGGAGCCTACGGCGTGCTCGCCGATCGCCGCTGTGCCATCGCAGGTTTGGTGCCGCTCGCCTGGGTGGCGGTATCGGATGCCACGGGACTCGCGGCACTGGTGGTTCAGGCACTCGCCTGCGTGATGCTGCTGGCGATGGTGTGGATCGCCTTCCGTCCCGATCTTGGTGAACCACCGCGTACGGCGGCCGGCATGGTGGTGACCGCCGTGCCGGTGCAACTCGCGGTCTACGCCGGGCTGCTTCTCCTGGGCTTCGTTGGCGAACTGTCGTGGATCATGCTGGGCACGCATCCGAACAACATGGGTACGCCACCCCGCGGTGGCGTGGTGGAAGCCGAACGCATGTCGGGGCGCGAGCGCATGATCGCGGGCCTGGTGAAGGCGACATCGCCGGATGCGGCGCTGTGGCGTGAGCAGGTCGTTCTGTCTGACGTACATGCGCTGGAACGGCAGATGCGTGGCGTTCCCACGCGTGGCGAAGTGAACAACACCGTGCCTCTCGCCTTCGACGATGCGGAAACGCGAACGCAGTGGACGTTCAGTCATGCGCGAATGCGTTTCGAGGGAACCGGTATCGTAGATGGACGGCGTAGTGGCGAGCTGGGCGTGGGTACCGAAAACGCAGCCTTCGGCGCCATTGCGTCGCCTGCCGGTGTGCTTCCCGGCATGGCTAAAGGCGACGTGGCGATCGTGGCGGGAAACACGCTTTACCAATACCTCTCGGCCACGCGCATCATCGTGCCGCGGACGAGCGTGCCCGCAGGCGAATGGCTGCTGGGCACGACACCGGTCGGTGGCAGTCTCGCCGCACTGACCGATCGAGCCGTCTATCTGTTCGACGGGCGACATCTTCTCGATGGCGATACGCCGTCATCTCCGCGCTATCGCGTCGACATCCCAGGGAAGCCCGGCGACCTCCATGCGGCAGACCTGGTGGAGCTGGTAGACGGCTATCTCCTATCGTTCACCTTTACCGAGCGCGCGCACACCTTGCTCGGCGCACCGCCGTACCAGACGATTCTGTGGGTGAGTGACAACGGCCGCGTCACGCCGGTAGCCACGCGGCTTATTCACCAGGATTTCCCGGCCCTCTTCCGCTACAAAGCATGGTGGTCGTCACCTGCGCTGTACGCCGTGCGCCAAGCGGCGACCCGATGGCTCGCACCGCAAGATCCGTTGAGCGAGACCGCGGTGCCGCCCATTCCCGACGCCGTACGAATGCTGGCCGCTGCGCTCGCGCTGCTTTCGCTGGCGATTGGCGGATGGTTCGCCGTGCATCGGTTGTCGTCCCTCTCGTCCCGCATCGTCTGGACGCTCGCGTGCGGATGCATCGGTATACCCGCATTGATCAGCCTCCTGCTCGTCGTTCCGCGGCGCGAACGTCTGGTCGACGCGTCGTTTCGTTCCGTCCCCGCCAGCTAACGCGCCAAGGAGAAGAAGATGACACCGTTCCGGGTATGGCTCGGGGCGCTCGGCGCGCTCGTCTTCGCGTCGTCGTGTTTCGCGGCGGACGATGCCTTCGAGCGTGCGCTTGCGATCGAACGTGGACGGCCGCAAGCGGTTCGATTCGCGCGTGATGCGTTTCTGGTCCGGCCTTCGATTGCCGATGTGACCTTGTCGCCGGACGGCGAGCGATACGCCTTCATTCGCGGCGTGGACGATGCGCGAGGGCTCTGGTTGGCGTCGTCCGTCGATGGTTCCGAACGACAGGTGCTTGCGTCCACGGATGCCAAGGCGTTGGCATGGACACGCGATGGCCGCTGGTTGCTGGTGGTGTCCTCGCGGCGTCTGTTCGCCGTCGCTGCTGTGGGGCAGGGCGGTTCGCGTCTGCTTGCCGAACTCGGTGGCGCGGAGGAGCGAAGCTTCATGGATGCCGATCCCCTCAGGGACGCCGCGGCGATCGTGCGCGAGCGGACCCTGGCGCCTACCGGGTCGACGAAGTCATGGCGGCTCGTGCGCGTTTACGTCGATGGTCGCCGTCAGGTACTGACGGAAACGCGGGATCGCGTCACCGGCTATGCGCTCGACGCGAATGGGCGACTAGCCTATCTGCAGGTGATGCAGGACGACCGTCTGCTCACATGGCGGATGGCTGCCGACGGCACAAGGCAGGACGTGCTCCATTGCGAGCGCATGCATCGCTGCGGGTTGTGGCCGCGCACCGACGACGCGGGGAGGATGCTGTTCGCTGGCGACCTCGGAGGCAGCCTGCGCCGCCTGCAGCGGCTCGAACCCGATGGTTCGGTGACCGACGTGCTTGCCGATCCGCGCGGTGAGGCCGATCTGGACGACTTCATCGCGGACCCGGCATCGGGTGCGCCCGGTCTCGTGACCTTTCGCGGAACGCTAGTCACTGTTCGAGGCGTGGACCGCGCAATGCAGGCGCATATCGACGCGATCGAACGGCGGTACCAAGGGCGTGCCTTGACGCTGCAACCCGGACGTTCCCGCTGGCTGGTGGTAGAGCGAGGCGGTGCGCTGCAGGGCGCCCGCTATCACCTCTATGACCCGACGAACGGACAGGTCAGCGACATTCTCGACGATCCGCCGCGTCGCGCACGCGACGACGGCGCCGCATCGTGGCTGCCGGAGTCCGCCATGGCGCGGCAATTGCCGTTCTCGTGGACGGCGTCCGATGGCATGCGTCTGCACGGCTTCGTGCGCGTGCCGCCAGGGCGCGATCCTGCCCACGTGCCGCTCGTTGCCATGATCCACGGGGGGCCGTGGGGTCAGGTGGCCGCAGAAGAATTCGGTACGGGTTATGCGCAGTTCCTGGTCAACCGAGGCTATGCCGTATTCGAACCGAACTTCCGCGGGTCCACAGGCTTCGGGCGCGACTACATGCTCGCTGCGAACGGCGACTTCGGTAACGGTCGGGTGCAGCGCGACATCGTAGAAGGCACGCAAGCGCTGCTTGCGGCGGGGATCGGCGATCGGGGCCGCGTCGGCATCGTCGGTGCGTCGTTCGGCGGCTACGCCACGTTGCTCGGACTCACCTGGCAGCCTGAGCTGTTCCGCGTCGGCGTGGCCTTCGTGCCACCTGCGGATTTCGCCTGGGATCTCACCTGGATCACGCGGACGCGAGAAGCGCAGGTGCTGTCCGCCGTCTTGCCCTTCGAACGTTGGATGTCGCTTGTCGCACTCGATCTGAACGACCCCGCACGCATGGCTCCGCTGCATGCGCAATCGCCCCTCGCGAACGCGGAGCGCATGAGCCGCCCGCTGACGATTCTTGCCGGCGGCGACGACCAACGCGTGGCCTTGCGCGGCGTGCTCGGCTACGTGGCGCGGCTGACGCTGCTGGATAAGAACGTGACGCTGCTGGTGGACCCCGCCGCGGGACACCACAACGACCGCGTCGTCGCCAAGGAAGCCGGCCTGTACCTGACGGCCGAAACCCTGCGTACCGCCCTCGGCGGCCCCGCCGAAATTCCGCCCGATCCCGCATTGAGCCAGTATCTGAGGACAAACCTGCGGGTGAGTGGCGGAGCGCTCGCAGCGGGTAGGACGGATGGGGCCCTTCTCGGGCATCGTTAACCCGCCAGTGGCGCAACCTCATGAAGTGAACGATGGAGACGTCGCACTAAAGTGTGCGCTTAGCCACGCTCGAAGCGCTGCAGTTCGTCCAGTTGCGCGCGCGCGTTGCGCAGGCTGCGACCGCTTAACGAATCGTCCATTTTTCGGCCGAACTCGGCGCGTTGCGGGCGGCGCGCCCAGCGATGGAACCACCCCGTCGCCAGCAGGCCGGCGATGCCGATGCCGTATCCGCTCCACACGAACGCGGGCGCCGTGACCAGCAGATCGACATCGCGCAGGCCCGCCAAGGTCTGCACGACCGCGACCCACAGGAACCACCACGGCAGACCGGCGATCATTCCGCTGCGGACGTACAGTGTGCGTGCGTGAAGCAGCTGCTTCTGGATGACGAGCACCGGCTGTGAGTAGTCGATGTTGCCGACCTGCCCCAGTACGATGCCCGCGGTGACGATCGTCAGCACGCCGTACGCCTGCACCATCACGCCCGCGACGATGGAAGAGGCATGCGCCGGCTTGCTCATCCACAGCAGCGATGCGAGCAGGATGAAGAGAATGCCGAACAGGATCTGCAACACCTGACCCCAGAAAAGCGGGCGCAGGCTGCCGCGAGCCTTGTCCAGCTTGCGCTCGCGCAGTTCGAGAAGTTTCAGCGAGTTGTCCAGCTGCAGCCGTTGGTCGAGCGATTGCCAGGCGGACTTGAAGTCATCGAGTTCCATGGGGCTATTCCTGTCGGCGTTATCGGAATTCGTCGCGGATGCGCTGTTTTAGGCGTCCGATCTTGGTGGATACGTTGTTTTCGGTGATGCCGAGGATCTCGGCGATCTCGCGTTGCGAGCGTTCTTCGAGATAGAGCAGCAGCAGCGCGCAGTCCAACGGCGGCTGGCGGGCGATGAAGTCCTGAAGCAGGCGAAGCCCCTGTTCGTTCTCCGGGTCGACAGCGTTTCCGTCGGCGACGTCGTGCAGGGTTTCGTCCAGCGGCAATGCATCGTGCCGCTGCCGCAGTTGGCGATGGCGCATGTGGCTGATCGCCACGTTCAGCGCGATCCGGTACATCCAGGTGGTGACGCTGCGCGCCGGGTCGTACTTCGGCCAGGCGTGCCAGAGCTGTGCTGCGATTTCCTGTGCCAGATCGGCACGGTCCTCGGCGCCGTGCGCATAGCTGCCGGCGATCTTGAACACGATGCCGGAATGGCGCTGAAGCAGCGTGCTGAAGACATCTCGGGCGTCGTTCGCGGTCATGGCGGCTGCGATGGTATCCATTGGTTCACCGACGCGATCTTCGCGCCCCTTTCGACCATGATTCGCGCGAGCGCAGGAAATCTCACACTTCGCCCGCAAGAATTTCCAAGATGATGCCCGCCCCCGAGTCCCTCGGTGTCGCCATAAGCCGGCGTGTCTCAGGCTGCGCACATCTCAAGACGACTGTGCGAATAGTCAGGGTGTCGATCGGCACTACGGGTCGTCATGGCTCATCCCGTACGGTGAGTCAGCGAGACAATAAAGGGGGCCTTTAAATGACACAGGATACAATCCACCGCGGTCGACGGGCTGCGGTCGGCATGTTGGCTGGGGCAGCTATGGGCGCTGCACTGTGCGTGCGTTCCCGCGGTGCCGTGGAAGAAATCCGCGATCGCCCGCAGTGGCCGATTTGGTCGCTGACCCTGAACAGTCGGCGGCTCTATCTGATGGGCGAGACTCCGCCTCGCCCCAACGATTGGCACGACGCGCGAATTGAAAAGCTGCTCACCGGATGCGGCGCGTTGTGGACCGAAACAAACAACACGTATCGCACGCCACAAAAGGCGCTGATAGAGCGGTTCGCGATGAGTCCCTCGCGGCCCATGAGCGAATGGCTAAGCCGGGATGATCGAGAGCGACTGCGCGCCGCCGCCATGTACTGCCAGATCAAGACGGTCGACCTGGAGCCGTATCGGCCCTGGTGCGCTGCATCCATCCTGCAAGACGCCTACTACACGGTATCGGGGGCGCGCGGTCGGTCTGCCGATCGGGTACTGGGAGCTATCGCTGTGGAGCGGCGTATCACGCAGTCCAGCGAGTTCGCCGCCAAAGACGACGTGATCGCATGGTTCGCGAGCCTGACTCCTGTAGAGGAAGTGCAATTCATGCGGTACACGCTCGATGAGATCTTGGCTGGATCTGCGACTAACGCACGGGTCTACGACGAGTGGGCGATGGGGTGTCCTGAGCGCGCAACGGCTGAAGTCGCACGCTACACACAGGCCTACCCCGAGCTCGCCGCGCGCCTTACGACTGAACGGAACCGTCGCTGGATCCCGCGGTTCAAGGGCATGCTCACCGACCATGCGCCGCCCATGATCATTGTGGGCCTGTACCACATGGTCGGCGACGACGGGCTCCTCGCTCTAGCAAAGCGCGATGGCTTCGACGTGAAGGTCGTTTAAGTAGTACCCCTATTGAATATACAGAAATGAACTATATACTTGTGAGGTAACCACTCGCTGGACCCTCACGATGAGCGATTTCGCCCCCACCGAAGCCCGTTTGGACGTTACCCGGGCCAAATACCCCGACTTTCCGCGGTCGCCGGCGGTGCTGGTGCGGCTGGTGAAGCACCTGTTCAAGGAGATCCACGACGAGGCCAACGTCGTGATGCGGCCCTATGGGCTGAACCACGCCGAGTACAACATCCTGATGATGTTGTACGGCTCGCCCGACAATCAGATGCATCCCTCGGCACTGGCCGAGGCGGCCGGCGAGAAGTCCGCCAACGTCACTCGCCTCACGACGAGCCTGTGCGAGAAGGGGTACGTCGCGCGCGCCGGTAGCGAAGAGGATCGTCGCAAGGTCACCTTGACCCTGACTTCCAAGGGCGTCGCGCTGATCGAGGGCTTTCTTCCCGACATCGTCACGCTGCTTCACCGGCAGACGCGTAACCTCACGCCTGGTGAACAGGGCCAACTGGAAACCCTGCTGAAGAAGATGTTGGCCGGGTTCGGGGAATAAGAGCGCGCGCGTCATGTCCGCTACCCGACTTTCCACTCCGACGCCGGCCGCCTCATCGGTCATTGCCGACACGTTGCGCGAGCAGGCGTCGACCTGGCTGTTTGTGGCAAAGACGCTGTTGGCGTTCTTCGTGACCGGCTGGATCGCCATGCGGCTGGCGCTGCCGGCGCCGTCCACCGCGATGCTGACGACCATCATCGTTGCCAACCGCCAGGCGGGCATGGTGTTGGCCAAGAGTTTCTATCGCGCGCTCGGCACGTTGGCCGGTGCCGTGGCGGGCGTGACCATCGTTGCCATGTTCCCGCAGCAGCGGGACCTGTTCCTGGTCTCGCTTTCGTTGTGGATCGGTCTTTGTGCGGGTGGCGCCACGCTCTACCGCAACTTCAAGTCCTATGCCTTCGTGCTCGGTGGCTATACCGCCGCGATCATTGCCATTCCCGTGATCGACGATCCGCCAGCCGTATTCGATTCGGCGACAGCACGCATCAGCGAAGTGCTGTTGGGCCTGCTGGTGAGCGGCGTGGTGAGCGACGTGGTGTTCCCCAGCCGTATGCGCGACGTGTTGCGCCGTACGGCGCGCGAGCAGTTCGCTCACTTTGTCGGCTTCGTCCGCGACAGCGTCGGCGGAGCGATTCCGCGCGATTCCATGGAACGCGCGCATCTGCGCTTCGTGCGTGCCGCCGTCGCGCTCGAAGACCTGCGCAGCTCGGTGATCTTCGAGGATGCGGAAGCGCGCTCGCGGAGTAACCATCTGCGCTTGTTCAACCAACGCTTCATGGCCGCCTCCACGAGCTTCCAGTCGCTGCATCACCTCATCAATCGCCTCGAGCGCGCTCGGCGTGGCGCGGCCGCGCAGGCCCTGATTCGGCTATACGCGCCGCTGGGCAAGGCATTGGACGCGCCCATCGAAGCCGGTGCGGCGGCACGCGTGTTGTTACCGCGCCTGGCGATGGCACGTGACGCCATGCACGCCAGCGCGACGCGCCTTCGCGCCGGCCTCAACGGGGAGCAGGACCTGCGCGACTTCGATACCGGTGCATCCCTGCTACACCGTTTCGCGGCAGAGCTGCACGACTACGTGGACGCCGCAGCGATGCTGCAGACACCGCGCGTGGTCGCCGGATCCGCCGAACGGGTGCGCTTCGACCGAAGCAATGACTTCCTCGGCGCGGGCATTGCCACGATCCGCACGACGTTGACCATGTTGGTGCTCGGCGCGTACTGGATCGAGAGTGCGTGGCCCTCGGGCGCCAGCGCCATGTTGCTCGCTACCGTCTTCGCCGGTCTGTTCGCGACGACGCCCAATCCGACGCGGGTGACCTGGTACGTCACGCTCGGTTACATCGGCGGCATGCTGGCGGGCTTCGTCTGCGAGTTCTTCGTGCTGACGCAACTGGACGGCTACGGCTTGCTCGTGATCGGCGTGGCTCCGTTTCTGGCCGTGGGCCTGGTCATGATGATGAGCCCGCGCTACGCCTCGCATGGGCTCGGCTGGGCCATGGGCTTCGCATACATCCTTGCGTTGAAGAACGGGCAGACCTACGACCCTGCGCACTTCATCAACGATGCCGTGGCGCAGGCAGTGGGTCTGGGTGCCGCGGCGATGTCTTTCGTGGTGATTCCGCCCGCCATCGGGAGCGTGTGGCTACGCCGTCGCCAGTTGGCCCGCCTACGCGCACAGGTAGCGTTGGCCGCCGAGGCACCCTTGCCGGGTCTTCGTCATCGCTTCGAGAGCGTGAACCACGACCTCTTCAGCCAGGTCGTCGCGCAGACCGAGCCGGGCAGCGCGGACTCACGCAGCCTCATCGCCTGGGCGCTCGCCGTGCACGAGACCGGCAGGGCGCTGATCGAGCTGCGTCACGACATGGCGCAGAGCGATATCCCGGCGACATTGCGTCCTCATCTCGAAGCGTCGCTGCGCACGCTGGCGCGCTTCTATGAACGTCCGGATGCGCAAGGCTATCTGCTGGCCCGCGATGCCGTTGCCACGGCCATCGCAGGCGTCGGCGAGCACGCCGGTATGACGTCGCTGCTCGAACATCTTCATCTCATCCGCATGGCGCTGCTCGACGGCGAGTCCGTTCTCGCGGCGTACATGCCCGATACCCCGCTCAGCGAGGAGATCGCCCATGCCCCGTGAAATCGCACTCGGCGACGCCCTGGTCCCGGGCCTGCTCGTTCTGTTCGTGCTTGCGCTGCTGTTGCTCTGGTTGCTCGACGGACTGGCCGGGCGCTTCGGATTCTATCGGCTCGTCTGGCATCCACCGCTGTTCCGGTTCGCCGTGTTCATTTGTGTCTTCGGCGCTTTAGCGTTGTTACTGCATTGAGTGATGTCGTCATGAAACTTGCCTCCCTCATCCGCTTCACCATTACCGCCGCCATCGTGGTGGTGGCTGCCTTCGTCGGCCACGCCTTGTGGAAGCACTACATGTATTCGCCGTGGACCCGCGATGGTCGTGTCCGCGCGGAAATCGTGCGCGTCGCTCCCGACGTCGCGGGACTGGTGACCGACGTACGCGTGGTGGACAACCAGACGGTGAAGAAGGGCGATCTGCTCTTCGTCGTGGACAAGGCGCGATACCAGAATGCCGTGGCCCAGGCGGAGGCGAATCTCCACGCCGCCGAAGCGGCCGCGCGGGCTGCCGGTGCGAGCATCAATGCGGCATCGGCCGGTGCGCAGCAGAGTCGCGCGAACTTCGAGATGTACGCAGCCCAATCGGAGCGGCGGCAGCGACTCATCAACAACGTGATTTCGGCTGAAGACAAGGCGAATGCCGCGGCTGCGGCGAATGCAGCGCGTGCCGGTTGGCAGCAGGCGCAAGCCAGCACCAAGCAGGCCAGCGCCGCGCAGCAGCAGGCACTCGCTGCGGTGGCGCAGGCCCAGGTGGAACTGGCGTCCGCGCAATTGAATCTGGATCGCACGGAAGTGCGCGCCCCGGTGGATGGCTACATCACCAATCTCGACGTGCGCGTGGGCGACTACGCCAACGCGGGTGCGGCGCGTCTCGCGCTGATCGACAGCCACTCGTACTGGGTCAACGGCTACTTCGAGGAGACCAAGCTGCCGGGTCTGCGCGTGGGCGATTCGGTCGATATCCGCCTGATGAGCGGCGGCGTGCACCTCAAGGGCACGGTGGAAAGCGTCGCACACGGTATCACCGATGCCGAGAATCCCACCGGAAGCGACCTGCTCGCGGACGTGAACCCCACCTTCAACTGGGTGCGCCTGGCGCAGCGTGTGCCGGTCCGGGTGAAGATCGATACCGCCCACATGCCGCCGGGTACGGTGCTGGCCGCAGGCATGACGGCGACGCTGGTGGTGCAGCCCTCTCACCCTGACGCGGTCGCCATGCGTTGAGCCATGGGGCCTATCGCTGGGGCGCCGCGTGATCCGTCAGCGCGGCGCCAGGCGCCGCAGGCGCGACTGGAGCCACTTATCTACATCCGGCCATTCGGTGGCGAGGATGCTGTAGCAGACGGTGTCGCGCAGCGAGCCATCGTTGCGGCGTTTGTGTGCGCGGAGCACGCCCTCGCGCTTGGCGCCCAGTCGCTCGATGGCGCGCTGGGAATCTTGGTTATAGGCGTCGGTGTGGAACTCGACCGCCACCGCACCCACCTGCTGAAAGGCATTCGCCAGCAGCAGATGCTTGCAGGCGGTATTCACGTGGCTGCGCTGCCAGCGGCGCGCGTACCACGTGTAGCCGATGGCGACACGGGACGGGTCGCTGACTATGTCGTAGTAGCGCGTCGATCCGACGATCTCGCCGCTGCCGTTCTCGCGTACGACCCACGGGCACATCCGTCCTTCCTCCTGGCCGCGCAGAGCCGCTTCCACGTACGCCGTCATCAGGCCGGGGCGGGGCACCGAGGTGAACCAGAGATCCCACAGCTCGCCGTCCGCCGCGGCCTGCTCCAGCGCCCCGACGTGGTCCAGCGACAGCGGTTCCAGCGTGACGTACGTGCTTTCCAGGCGATCGGGGGTCATGGCGGGTCAGGCGTCCAGGTCCGGGATGAGGCTGCTCTCGATACGGGCGATGGTGTCCTTCAGCAGCAGCTTGCGCTTCTTCAGGCGGGTGAGCTGCAGTTCATCGCGGCTGATCGAGGTGGCCAGGTGTTCGATGGCGGAATCGAGGTCGCGATGCTCCACCTTCAGTTCGGCGAGGCGCTGGGTTAGCTGAGCGGGATCCTGGACCTGCATGGCGTTCGGCCGGGCGGCGGGGGGTTCCGCCATTGTAACGCCAGCGAACGCGGCCGCAGCGGCTACAATGGGTCCTTCCCCAGGCCGGTGCCCCGATCGCCACATGTCCGCCACCCCCGAAGCCCTCCGCAAGCAGACCTACGAAGCTGGCAAGCTCGCCAAGCGCCTGCGCCATCAGGTCGGGCAGGCCATTGCCGACTTCGGCATGATCGAGGACGGCGACAAGGTGATGGTGTGCCTGTCCGGTGGCAAGGACTCGTACACGCTGCTGGACATGCTGCTGTCGTTGCAGGCCAAGGCGCCGGTGCGTTTCGATCTTGTCGCGGTCAACCTCGACCAGAAGCAGCCTGATTTTCCGGCCCACGTGCTGCCCGAATACCTCACGGCGCGCGGGGTGCCGTTCCATATCATCGAGCAGGACACGTACAGCGTCGTCACCCGGGTCATTCCCCAGGGCAAGACGATGTGCAGCCTATGTTCGCGCATGCGCCGCGGCGCGCTGTACGACTGGGCGGCCGCCAATGGCATCACCAAGATCGCGCTGGGCCACCACCGCGACGACATACTCGGCACGTTCTTCCTGAACATGTTCTACCAGGGCAGCCTCAAGGCGATGCCGCCGAAGCTGCGCTCCGACGATGGCCGCCACGTGGTCATCCGTCCGCTGGCCTATTGCCGCGAGGACGACATCGCCGCCTATGCGGAAGCGCGTGCTTTCCCCATCATTCCCTGCAATCTTTGCGGTTCGCAGGAGAACATGCAGCGCAAGGTCGTGAAGCGCATGCTGCAGGATTGGGAAAAATCCCATCCCGGCCGTAGCGAGACGATCTTCCGCGCGATGGGCAATGTCGCGCCGTCACAGTTGACCGATCGTAACCTGTTCGATTTCGCGAGCCTCGGCGCGCGGGAAGGTGCGAAGCGTGCCGATGCCCATGCATGGCTTGCTGGTGGCCCGACCGACGATGCCAACGAATGATTCTTCTGCCCACCCGTTTCAAGGCTTTCCGACCATGACCCTGTTCTCTTCCGTCGAACTCGCTCCGCGCGACCCGATTCTCGGCCTCAACGAAGCGTTTGGTGCCGACACGCGTGCCGACAAGGTCAACCTCGGCGTTGGCGTGTACTACGACGAAAACGGTCACGTGCCCCTGCTGCGCGCGGTGCGCGAAGCCGAAAAGGCGCGCCTGGAAGCGCAACTGCCGCGCGGCTATCTGCCGATCGACGGCATTGCGCTTTATGACAGCGCGGTGCAGAAGCTGCTCTTTGGCGCCTCGTCGCCGCTGCTGGCCGACCGCCGCGTCGTCACGGCGCAGGCGCTCGGCGGCACCGGTGCGCTCAAGGTCGGTGCGGATTTCCTGAAGCGCCTCAATCCTTCGGTGCCGGTCGCCATCAGCAACCCGAGCTGGGAGAACCACCGCGCGCTGTTCGAGGGGGCCGGCTTCTCCGTCGTGGAATACCCGTACTACGACGCTGCCACGCACGATGTCGACGTCGACGCGATGCTGGCCGGACTCGCGAAGCTCCCTCAGGGTGCCGTCGTGGTGTTGCACGCGTGCTGTCACAACCCGACGGGCGTCGATCTCGGCGTCGACGACTGGAAGCGCGTGATCGACACCGTGCGCGAACGCAGCCTCGTACCGTTCCTCGATATCGCCTACCAAGGCTTCGGTGACGGCATTGAAGAAGACGCGGTCGCGGTCCGCCTGTTCGCCGACGCGCAATTGTCCTTCTTCGTCGCCAGCTCGTTCTCCAAGTCGTTCTCGTTGTACGGCGAGCGTGTCGGCGCGCTGTCGATCGTCACCGCCTCGCACGATGAGGCGCTGCGCGTGCAATCGCAGATCAAGCGCGTGATCCGCACGAACTACTCCAATCCGCCGACGCACGGTGCCGCCGTGGTTTCGGCGGTGCTCAACCACGACGACTTGCGTGCGACCTGGGAAACCGAACTGGGCCAGATGCGTGAGCGCATTCGCGCGATGCGCCGCGGGCTGGTCGAGCGCCTCGCCGATGCGGGCGACTTCGCCTTCATCGAGCGGCAGCGCGGCATGTTTTCATATTCCGGCCTGTCGGCCCCGCAGGTCGAACGCCTGCGCACGGAATACGGCATCTATGCCGTGGGCACGGGCCGTATCTGCGTCGCCGCCCTCAACCAGGGCAACCTCGACCGCGTGGCGAAAGCCATCGCCAGCGTCGTCTAGCTTCCGCTCTACCGCATTCTTCGCCGACGGGCGCCACGGCGCCCGTCATGGCCTCTCCTTCGCACGAGATTTGTCGATCCATGTTCTTTCGCAACCTGACGCTGTTCCGTTTTTCCGAGCCTGTCGCCGCCGACCTGGAACGCCTCGACGAGGCGCTGCCCGAGCACCGGCTGCGGCCGGTCGGTCCGATGGAGATGTCCACACGCGGCTTCGTCTCGCCGCTCGGCCGCAACGAGGAAGCGCTCACGCACAGCGTGGGTCGCCATACGATGGTCACGGTGGGCAGCGAAGATAAGCTCCTGCCGTCTGCCGTGGTGAACGACGAGCTGGCCAACCGCGTGCAGAAGATCGCCGAGGACGAAGGACGCAAGGTCAGCGGGCGCGAGCGCAAGAAGATCAAGGATGACGTCATGAACGAGCTGCTGCCGCGCGCCTTCGTGCGCAGCTCGCGCATGAAAGCCTATGCGGACAAGAAAGCGGGCTGGCTCGTGCTGGATACGTCCAGCCGCAAGTCGGCCGAAAACACCCTGAGCCAGATTCGCGAGGCCCTGGGCAGCTTCCCCGCGGTGCCGCTGGCGCCGGAGGAGTCGCCTCGGGTGCTGATGACGCACTGGGTGGCGACGGGCGAGCTGCCGGCCGGCCTGGCCTTGGGTGACGAATGCGAACTGCGCGACCCCGCCACGGCCACCGGCGCCATTGCCCGGTGCCGCCGGCAGGATCTCGATACGGATGAGATTCGCGAGCACCTGCGTACGGGTAAACAGGTATTTCAGTTGGGTCTGGTCTTCGACGACCGCATTTCCTTTGTACTTGGCGAAGACCTGATCCTGCGTAAAATCAAGTTCACGGACGTTGTGCTCGATGAACAGGCGGACAGCCCCGAATCGGCCGCGGCCGAGATGGACGCCAATTTCGCCTTGATGGCCCTGGAATACGGTCGCCTGCTGGGCAAGCTCGAAGAGTGGTTCAAGCTGCCCCGGCCGGAGTGACTCGGCAGTCGCAGGGCGTGACACGCGTTCGTGGGATGTTCGTCGGGATCAGCAAGAGAATCGCGACATGGCATCGGAAGACGGTGAGTGGCTTGAACTGACTGCCCCAGGGGGCAGCACTATCCGTGTGCTGAAAGCGGCGCATCCACGCGCGCGTCGTTTGCGCCTCACGGTCACGCCCAAGGGCGCCCGGCTCACCTATCCCAACGGTACGCACGTGGCGCAGATGACGGCCTTCCTCCGTCATCACGTCGATTGGCTCGAGCAGAAGCTCGGCGAATTCAACCTCGATGCCGAACCGCTGCCGCCGTTGCGCGTCGGCGTGCCGACCACGTTTCCGTTCCGCGGCGAGGACGTCGTGCTCGACTGGGCGGAAGGACCGTATCCCCGCGTCGAACACGAGCCGGGCCAGATCGTGCTGCAGATTCCCCGGCCGCATACCCGTGCCCTGCTCGTCGCGCGTGGTCTGCTCGCCACGCATTTCGAGATGCAGATTCGCCGTGACGTATCGCGCTGGTTGCCGGCCTATATTCCGCAGATCAGCGCCGCGCCCACCGCGTTACGCATTCGCCCCTTGAAGAGCCTGTGGGGAAGCCTCGACACGCGCGACAGGATCAATCTCGACCTTGCGCTCGCGCTGGCGCCGCCCGCGGCGCTTCGCTATGTGCTGGTGCACGAGTTGTGTCACCTCAAGGTGCGCAATCACTCGCCGAAGTTCTGGCACTGGGTGGAAACGATCTCGCCTGACTACAAGGAACAGCGTGCCTGGCTGCGGACAAACGGCAGCGCGTTGAAGCGGCAACTGGACCGCCTGATTGCCGACGTCGCCGACTGACCGCGCTAGCGCGGCAGCCTCAGTGTGCCAATGCAAAGCTGGTGATGATCCGCGCCGTTTCGTCCGGCTTTTCCAGCATCGGCATGTGGTTGCAGCCGTTGAGCACCGTGGCGCCGATGGAGGGCGAGCTCTTGAGGCCGTTACGCAGGGTGTCGAGCGCGGACTCGTCGATGATCTTGTCCTCGCGGCACCATAGGCCCAGCACGGGCATGGCGAGCTTGCCGATCACCGGATCGAGCGCATAGGCCTGCGCGGGCTGCGTTAGCTCCGCGAACGTGCGCTCGATGAATGCATGGTCCTTCTCGTTGCGCTCGACGAGTGCATCTTTCAGGCGGCCCGGGATGGACGGCGGCGTGAGGTAGATGCGCGATAGCAGTGCATCGAGATCGGCCCTGTCGTGGAGAAGAAACGGATCGCGACCGGCCTTCACGTCACGCACGAAGTCGTTTTCCTTGAAGCTGAGTCCCGCTGAGCTGACCAGCATCAGGCTGGCGACGCGCTCCGGATGTTGCTCGGCGTAGACGCCGGCAATCGCGCCCCCCATCGAATGACCGACCAGCATGAAACGCTGGGCCCCGACGGCAGCAACGAAGGCCTCCAGGCGCGTCGCCTGGGCGGGGATGCCGTAGTCGCCGTTGTCGTTGCGCGATGACTCGCCCCAGCCAGCGAGGTCCGGGATCACCACATGGAAATGATCGGTCAGGCCCTTGGCTGTCTCCAGCCAGACTTCCTTGTTCGCCGCGAAGCCGTGCAACAGCACGATGGTCGGGCCGTCGCCGCCCTCGTAATACGACCACGTGGTATCCCCGGCGATCATCGTTTTCTTCTGCACGTGCGCCGACATCGCGAGTCGCGCGGCATCCGCCTTGAGCAGCAGGGAGGGTGTGAAGAGATAGACCAGGCCCGCGCCGACTCCCAGCACGAGCGCCACCACGACGAGGAACTTCAATCGACGCAACAGCAGCCGCTGCCAGAGTGGCCGAGTGGTCGAGGTGACGGGGGAAGGGGTGTTGGCCATGGGGACGGAGCCTGGGCGGAAGGACGCCCCGCAAGATGCGGGGCGTCGCGGTGGGATGCAAGCGTTCTTTCGCGGCGGCGTTGCCGCAGACTGCGTTATTTCTTCTTGGGCGTGCCGGCGAGGATGCGTTCCACGGCCTGTTGAGTCATGGGGTGGTAACCGCTCTTCGCCTTGGCGTAGGTCGCCTTGGCGAAGGCCAGGCCTTCAGGTGTGCGGGCGAACGCGCGATAGACGGGGGTCGTCAGATACAGGCGACCAATCCGCGTCATGTGTTCGGCAGCAGCCGTCCATACATCCTTGTCACCCGCCGCGATCGCATGGGCATACCAACGCATGCCGATCTCCGCATTCGGGGTACCTGTGAGGTGCCAAGCCGCATCGATCTCCTTGATCTTCGCCAGCGGCGTGACATCCGGCAGGCGATCGAGGAAGTACATCCATTCCTGGGTGTTCCAGGTCTTGGCATCCAGCTTGTCGGCGGAAAGCTTGCCGGCAAGGAAGTCGTCGCGCTGGTGATCGATGCTATCGAAGCGTGGCGAAGACGGCAGCGGCGCGTCCTTCGGGATGCCGGGCTGCCAGATCCACGCGCGCGCCTCGGCCTCGCTCATCTTGCCCGGATACTTGTCGAGCAGATTGGTCTTGAGGTACGCGAACATCGTGTCGGTGTCGATGCTCTGAAAGGCGAAGTGCGCGAAGTAGCCTTTCAGATAGGCGTCGAAGTTCTCGCGACCGAAGCGCTGCTCGAGCGTACGCAGAAACCAGGAGCCCTTGTCGTATGCCACGGCGGACAACGCATCGTCCGCGCTGACACCACGCGGATCGGGCGTGAGTTTTTGCGAATTGGCGGGCATCTCGCCGATGGTCTTCTGCAGTTCGCGCGCCGAAAGCAGCGCTTCCTCGTCGGCGAGCGGCTTGCCGTAGACCGCTTCCGTGATGCGGCCCTGCACGTAGGTGGTAAAGCCCTCGTTCAACCAGATATCGCGCCATGCCGCGCTGGTCACGAGATTACCCGACCAGGAATGCGCCAACTCGTGCGACACGAGCGACACAAGACTCTTGTCGCCCACCAGCACGGTCGGTGTTGCAAAAGTCATGTTCGGGTTTTCCATGCCGCCGAACGGGAACGAGGGCGGCAACACCAGGATGTCGTAGCGGCCCCAGGCGTACGGGCCATACAGCTGCTCGGTCGTGGCGATCAGCTTCTCGGTGTCCTCGAACTCGTGGGCCGCCTTGCCGACGACGCTGGGTTCGGCATACACCGCGCTGCGCGGGCCGGTTTCCTTCACCGCCAGATCGCCGGCAGCGATCGCCAGCAGGTAGGACGGAATCGGATGAGGTTGGTCGAAGGTGAAGTCGCCATTGAGCGGATGCTTCGCATCGTTGATGGCGCTCATCACGACGCGTACGTCCTTCGGCGCACTCACGTGCGCATCGTAGGTGAAGCGAATGGCGGGGGAATCCTGCAGCGGCACCCACGAGCGCGCATGGATCGATTCGGACTGCGAGAACATGAAGGGCTGCTTCTTGTCCGCCGTCTGTTCTGGCGTGAGCCATTGCAGTCCGGAGGCTTCCGGCACGGTGGCGTAGGTAATGCGTACGCTGGCCGGATGCGCAGGGGCTTCAATGGTCAGTTTGGAACCCAGTTCCTTGTCGCGCGGCGCCAGTGCGAACTTCAGCGGAGACGCCGTGCCCGAGGTGTCGAGCGACTCCACGCGCGCGATCTTCAGATCGCGCGTGTCGAGCACAAGATCTTTTGCGTGCGAATCCTTCCAGTCGAGCTTGAGGGTGGCGTTGCCCGCCAGTTCGCGCTTGCCAAAGTCCAGCTTGAGGTCGAGGTCCAGGTGAGTGACGCGGACCACCGCCGGCTGAGCATAGGAGTGGGGATCGGCGGCGAAGGCCACGACGGGGAACGCCATGGTGAGGGCAAACACGGGGAACAGACGCATCGCAGGGGATCATCCGGGTTGAGAAAGGCCCCAGTATGCCATCGCCGTGCCGCCCTCCAAGCTCCCTCACGAGCCCTAATCGAGTGCCGGCCTGCTGCTCCACTGTCTTGTGGAGGTAATCGCACCGCGGATATTAAGGGCGGGTAGCACGGGTCCGCCGGTCTTCGCAGCGTGCGCACCCGATGTCAACGTCGGCGGCCGAACCACATAAGTACCCTCGGCTGTGTTGGAGACTCTGTAGATCGTGGTTCCTGGGGGTAATTTGCTGGTGTCGAGTTCCAGCCAGGTGTCCATTTTCTTCTGAAAATTGCCGCCTCTCCGCCATCGGTTGTGGCCCGATATGGCGCGGGCAATCTGCTCTCGGGTGGCGGTCGCGGGATCCATGGTGGTCACGTAGACGCCGGCAGGATAGTTGCGACGCCTGAGCGATTGATTCAGGAAATAGTCCGTCCGGATGCTGGCGAGGGAATCCGCTCGTGTGAAGTGGCGCACCGTCGCGGGCCAAAGGGAGCGATCGACCGGGATGAGGTCGTGGGTGCGGCCAGGGAGGCGTCCAGGCAGAGCCGCTTGCATCGAACGCGATGCGGCCGGTCGGGCCGTTGTTTTGGTTCGGGCAGCGTCGCTGGCGGCTTTCCAGTATCCGCTTTCGCTTTCGCGCATCGGGAGCAGCTGCGAGCGACGCAGGGCCAGCGCCTGCGCCCCCTCGTAACTGCCTGTCTTCTCGATCAGTTGTCGCTCCATGGTCGCGAGTTGCTGGCCCGTCATGCCGCGCGTGGTGGGATCGTGCCGCGTGGTCTTGCGCAGGATCGCGGATAGGTCCGGCGGGCGGGCGGATGGGCTACCGCCGAGCAAACCCACGTTGCGGTTGAAGCGCCAGATACCGCTCGAATCCCTGACTACAGGGATGGCATACGCGGTGATCGGGGCACCAGGCCGCATAATTCGCCACGTTCCGTTGGCGCTATCGAAGCGCGCAGCGTACATCTCGCGATTCTGTTGGATATAGGGCTTGCCATCGATGTAATGGATGCCGTGTTCCACTGAGTGCGCCTTCGATGCATCGGCCCTCGATCGATAGGCGGCGGGGAATACCGTATCCGCATCGTGAAGCCGCTTGCCCGTTGCGCTCACGTGCCGTGACTGGCTCGCAGTGCGCACCATGATCGCGGGGCCCTTCAATGTCTTGAGCGCGGGAGGCGACTTGAGTGCGGACAATGACTTGAGTGCGGGAATAGGAATGTAGTCGAGCGCGGCGACGTAGGCTTCGGTGAATTCGACGAAGCCTTCTGAGTAGTCGCCCTCTTTGATCCTGTCATAGCTTCGCCAGGCGGCATTGAACGGTCTTCCTATAAATGCGGAGAACCGTCTTTGAACGCGTTCCACGTCAATGTCGGGAAACTCGTCGGCGAGCGCCGCGGAACTCGTGCGCGCAAAAGGTTGGATATTCCGCGTCATGACCGACAGCGCGGCATCGTACTGCGCCTCGAACACATTTCCTTGGATTGCCCTTTCGCTGAACAGATACGCCCTGCGAGGCCGTGACGGCGAGTCCGACGGCTGTGCAAATACCCAGCGGAACCGTTCGCTAGCGGCGCTTCGCGCGAACTTGCGGCCTCGCCGGCCCGCCTCCACGACCGCGACGTCGTTAGGCAGTCGGTCCAGAAGATATTCGTCGAAGGCCGAGGAGTTGGAGAACGCGGCATTGGCCTCCGCGCGCGAGCGAAACTCGCGAAACGCAAGGCCGTCGGGGGCGTCAGGCGTGTAGAACACCACGTTGGGCACGGCAAGCTCCTGCTCCGCGCTTATCATCAGCACGTCCTTCACCACGGCGCCGTTGTAGGTGATTTGACTGGCAACGATCGTGTGTCGCTCCACCTGCGCACGCAGTTGCGGCGAAGGCGAATCGACGATGGCCTTCACCCAGTTATAGCCCCGTTCCAGACGATCGGGCAGGAGTTGATCGGGCTCGTCCGGCAGATGCTGAGATACGTGGGCCTCGGCAAGGTCGAGACGCATGCGTGCGCGCTGCAGTTCGACGGAGCGTGCGCGGATGAGCTGACCTCGGGACGAGGTTTTTAGGGTTGTGAGCAGGTAATCGTGGTACTTAAGCGCTATGTCGAGATCGCGAACCAGGTGCATGATTGCGCCATGCGTGAGCGGTCGCGACAGGTTCTGCCCGTTCGGGCCGGTCGCCACCAGAAATCGACTGTCCAGAATGCTGACGTTCTTGAGGGCCAGATCAGTCAGAGAGACGGTTTCCAAAGGCGTCGCTTTCGTCAGGTCCTGCTCGACGGAGAACTCGTCTTTCGGCCGTTTGTATGCAGATATGGTCACCTCGTCTGGGTCGAGGGACAGCCCCATCATGGCAATGCTCGCTTTCACCGCCCGATGCGCGAAATCGCGCAGTGTCACGAGATTGGACGTCCCATCCTCATCGAACCCCTGGCTGTTCTCCAACTCGGCCTGATGCTTCTCCACGGCGTCCAGCCATTCGTTCTGCACATGCACGGGTACGGACGCCATCCGCTCTTCGAGAAGGGTCGCGGCAAGTCGCGCATTGCGTGTCCGCAGCAAAGACGCGGTATCGAGCCATTCGCTCAGTTGGGGGATGGTCAGTGCGTGTTGGCCGTCGCCGTCGGCATCGACAATGCCCTCTTCGACATCGGCCACGACGTTGCGCAGGCGTTCCTGTTGCACTTCGAGGAGGCGAGCCGCCATGGCGTCGAACGGATCGCCAACGATTTCGCGTGAATCCACTCGCACGATGTCGTCGAACACGTTGCGGTCTTCGAGCGGGACGACCGGGGGAGGCGTACCCTGTGCGATGTCGAGATTGACCCGATACTCGGTTTCCTCGTGGAGCTCGGCGAGCGAGCCGAAGGCATCCCACCCGCGCGCCGGCGTGAACAGCAGTGCGAGGTCCTGCATGCGTTCGTCAGTGACGACGACCGCACCAATATCCGGAGCGCCGTCGAGCAGCAGCTCCGCGGCGTGCAGACCGGGAGGCAGTGAGCCGCCACGCGAACGCGCAAAACGCAGGGCAAGTTCGCCGGCCTCGGGTGTCAGCGTGCCATCGGCGACGCGCAGTATGGCCTCGTCCCGCATGAGCGAAGCCAATCGTGAAGCCAGGGCAGCCGACCGCGGCACGTTGGGACCGCCGTCCGCGTTCGCTACCGATGCCGCCCAGAAAGCGTCCAAGGTGGTTAAGTAAGTCGCCAGCGCGTCAGCGCTGCGCAATTCCGGAGCGACGGGAACAGCGGACTGCTGATCGAGCAGCCATGCATGTGTATCGACCAGCCGGGATACGGCGTCGATCGACTCCTGGTTTGTTCCTTGCGTGATAGCAGGGGGCGCCTGCGGGGGGATCATGTCCATATGAGCTACCGTTGGGAATACGATGCGGGCCGGCAGTGGTTGGACCAGCCGCTCGTGGGGTAAAGTCGGAGAGGGTCGGAGCGAGTCGTTGCGCCGGAGCGCAACGACCGCGGGTCAGTCCTATCGGGGCAGTGATACGCCACTGGTCGGTGGGGTAGGCGTCGGGTTGATGTACCCCCATGTGAACTCGCCAGGCAGGAACGTCATGTCCGCAGCGCTGGCGGTGTGCGACACCAGGCCATCGTTCGAATGTTGGCGCAGGAGGAAGGTGTTGTTGTTCGATCTCGGCACCCAGAGAAGCTGTAGTGGCGATCCGCCACTCTGCTTGATTCGGGTCGTGGCCTGAGCGACATTGATCCGTACCCAGGCCTCGGTATTGATGCCCAGCTGCGCTACCGAAGGCTGTCTGCTGACATGGGCCGGCGTCGAGCTGGGCGACCTCCTTGGAACCCTGAACGCTGGGACACCCAAGGTTTGGCCGTTCACGTGGGCTTGCGGGATGGCGAGGCCCGACGACTTGATCGCTGCGTCGAGTTCGCGCCGCGACATATAGACATAGACGGTCTTTGGCCAAGAAAAGCGTAATCCACCAGAGCTAGGGCCAGGTCCGTAACGAACCTGTGTCAGTACGTCCCTCCACAGCTGCATTGGCGCGCTGGCGCTGGGTGGGGGCACTGGGCGCGATGGGCCCGCGACCTGGCTTGCGCTACTGGTGCTTGCACTCGATGACCCGGGGGAGGGTTGCAGCGTGACTGGGCGCGGATTCTGCAAGGGTGCCTGTCGGCCGGCAGCGACAGCGACGTCCCAGGCATGAAGATGCGATGCATGCACAGCAGCCGGTTGCACATTCATCGCGCGCGAGACCTGCAGCGCGTCATCGAAGCCCAATTGATCGAGCAGTTTGCCCAGCACCACGCTTCGCTGGTATTGCGATAGCGGCTGCAATTCAGGGGCGAGCGTCGCGGTATTGCGGACGGTCGTGCTCAATGTGGTGAGCTGATCGATCGAGACATTGTCCATGCCGCCGAGCAATCCGACGCGTCGGTAGTACCATTGCCCGCCGGGGAGGCGTTCGATGGCCGGGCCGGTGAAGGTGGAATCCGGCGTGCCTTTGTAGGTCAATCGCCAGCCATTGATGTTGGAATCGAAGCGCACCTGATAGAACTTGCCGGCCTGATGGATGAAGCGATCGCCGCCGATGGTGTAGACGCCCGAGGCGGGCGCGGGGCCGGCAGGGGCGCTCACGCCCTTGGCGATGAAGCGCTTCTCGAACACGGCATCGGGGGCCGTCAGGGTTCGACCGCTATTGACGAAACCCTTGGCTTGGAAGGCATTGCGCACGTAAGAGCCGCCGATGGAGCGCGGTGAGCGGAAGGGGTGCGCGAGGAGCACGGCGGAGCCATAGGCCGTGGCGAAGGCCGAGAAGCCTTCGATGGATTCACCGGCCTTGACGTGGTCGTAGAAGCGCCAGGCGGCATTGGCGGTGTTGGGAATGCTCTGGATCGTGCCGACGATCACCTCGCGGGCGACGTTCAAAGGCAGGTTCCAGCCGATAAAGACGTCGAACCAGCCGTCGACCTGGGCCCGCAGACTGGTCCGAGAAATGTCATGGGCGTTGCGCTTGGCCAGGGCAATGGTGGTGTCGTAGGCGGCGTCGAGAAAGGAGCCAGTCACTTCGCGCTCCTGGAAATGTTCGGTCATCGGGGTGCACTCGCGGCAGCCCTCGATGCCCAGGACCCAGTTGGTGGAGCGGCCGTCG
>NZ_FPIS01000004.1:0-392026 GCF_900119235.1 Luteibacter sp. UNCMF366Tsu5.1
AGGATCAAACTCTTCACTTAAGTTTTCGACCATCCGAAGATGATCTATCTTTCTGAAGTGCTTAACCCCAACAAGAAAAAACTCATTGCTGACTTCTTTCTAGTGGGACACTTGCATTTGGTTGACTGCTTTCAGTCCACCGCAAGGCGTCCACACAATTCACCTGCGCACACTGTCAAAGATCAATCACTTGCGACATCTTTCGCTGTCGCCCTCTGAACATTTCGTCCCGAGGTGAGCCGCCCATTCTATATCGTTTTTCCTTTCCGTCAACACCCTCGTGATGCTTTTTTTCGAGGTGGTTGGTGGAGCAGAACCCTTCGCTGGGAGGCTTTCGTCGCGAGGGATTGAAAGTATAGGCTGGCGCCGAAGATCTGTGAAGGGGGTTTAGACATCTTTTCGAAAATTTGTCGCGCGGTAGACTCGGCGGACCCCTTCACAGTAATAAGGTATGACGATGGCCAAGCGGTTCCTGCCCGCGGTCTTGTTGCTTGCTTCCCTGGGCGCCCACGCTGCTGCCGATCCTTCGGTCACGTTGCACGGACAGCGCTTTTCCACCGAATTCGCGACGAATGACGATGCTCGCGCGCTCGGGCTGATGAACCGGCCGAAGCTCGCAGCGGATCACAGCATGCTGTTCATCTTCCCCGACGATCAGCCGCGCGCCTTCTGGATGAAGAACACGCTCATTCCGCTCGACATCCTCTACTTCGACAAGGATCGAAAGCTGGTCTCGATGCAGCTCAATGCACAGCCCTGCAAGGCGGATCCGTGCGCCATCTATCCCAGCGACGGCAATGCGCGCTACGTTCTCGAATTGCCGGCGGGTACGGCCGGCAGGCTGGGACTGAAACTCGGGGAGCCGCTCGTGATCGACGGCACACCCGGCACGGTGCTCTGATCCGCCAGCCCGTGCTCGCAGGGTACGCCCACGTGATAGGGCACCAGACAATCCGGGGCGATGCCGGCAAGCTCGTCCCACTGGTCGTCGAAGGGAATGAATCGCTGCATGGCTGCTTCCTCCGCATGTCGGCGCACGTTGCGTGGCCTGGGGACTATGAAAGCAGGCTTTCCTGACATCTCGCTGTGGCACAAAGGGCGAAACGATGTCAGAGGTGTCCTGGCGCGGCAGACGCGGCGCCAGGACGTCTCGGATCAGAGTTCGACCATCTCGAAGTCGTCCTTGGTCACGCCGCAGTCCGGGCAAGTCCAGGTATCCGGTATGTCTTCCCAGCGAGTCCCGGGTTCGATCCCTTCATCGGGCAGGCCCTCGGCTTCGTCGTAGATGAAGCCGCAAACCACGCACATCCATTTGCGCAGGGTGGTCTCGGTGCTCTGGGTCATGGCTTTGCGTACTGTCGTGCTGCTGGAAAGGCCCTCATTCTGTCATCCCGGACGTTACGGCGATAGCGCGCCCCCTTCTCATCCCTAAGGATCCTCATGACCACCCTGCTTCGATCCCGACTCTCCGGCAAGGGCGTGTACGCCATCACCGACGGGCCGCGCGACGATCTCTTCGCTGCCGTAGAAGCGGCCCTGGCTGGCGGCGCACGCCTCTTGCAGTATCGCGACAAGACCACCGATGCCGAGCGGCGCCGCGCCGAGGCGGACGAGTTGTCGCGGATCTGCGCACGCTACGGCGTGCCGTTCATCGTCAATGACGACGTCGCGCTGGCTCGCGAGACCGGCGGTGGCGTGCACCTTGGCTATCCGGATGGGTCGATCGCGGAGGCCCGCGCGCAGCTCGGCCCCGATGCGATCATCGGCGTCTCCTGCTACGGCTCGATCGAGCGTGCGCGCCAATTGCAGGCGGAGGGCGCCGATTACCTCGGCTTTGGCGCCATGTACGCCTCGACCACGAAGCGACACGCGACGGTGGTCTCGCACGATGTAGTGACGCAGGCGAAGGCTCTCGGCCTTCCCATCGTGGCGATCGGCGGCATCACGCCCGACAATGCACAGGCGGTGATCGATGCCGGCGCCGACTACCTTGCCGTGGTCTCCGCCATTTTCAGCGCTTCCGACATACAAACGGCGACGCGCCGCCTCGCCGATCTTTTCGACCCTCGTCCCGGAATCATTCGATGACCACGAACCACGAACTCTTCGACCGCGCCCGAAAGCTGCTGCCCGGCGGCGTCAATTCGCCCGTGCGCGCCTTCAAGTCGGTCGGCGGGGAGCCGTTCTTCACCGCGCGTGCCGATGGCCCCTACCTGTGGGACGTCGAAGGCAAGCGCTATATCGACTACGTGGGCTCGTGGGGTCCGATGATCGTCGGACATAACCACCCTGCGGTACGCGAAGCCGTCGAACGCGCCGTACGCGACGGCCTTTCCTTCGGCACGCCGTGCGCTGCCGAGGTCACGATGGCCGAGGCCATCGTCTCACTGGTGCCATCGGTCGACATGGTGCGCATGGTGAATTCGGGCACCGAGGCCACGATGTCGGCCATCCGTCTGGCCCGTGGCGCTACAGGGCGGAACAAGATCGTGAAGTTCGAAGGCTGCTACCACGGGCACGGCGACAGCTTCCTGGTGAAGGCGGGCTCGGGCGCGCTGACCTTCGGCGTACCGACGTCCCCCGGCGTGCCCAAGGCTGCGGCAGACCTCACGCTCACCCTGCCCTACAACGATATCGATACGGCGCGCGCACTGTTCGCCGAGCACGGAGACGATATCGCAGGGCTCATCATCGAGCCGGTCGCGGGCAACATGAATTGCATTCCGCCCAAGGACGGTTATCTGCGCGAACTGCGCGAGCTGTGCACCCAGCACGGCGCGCTGCTGATCTTCGACGAGGTGATGACCGGTTTCCGCGTGGCGCTCGGCGGAGCGCAGGCGCATTACGGCATCACGCCGGACCTGACCTGCTTCGGCAAGATCATCGGGGGCGGCATGCCGGTGGGTGCCTATGGCGGACGGCGCGACCTCATGGAGCAGATCGCTCCTGCAGGGCCGATCTATCAGGCGGGCACGCTGTCGGGTAACCCGGTGGCCATGGCCGCAGGGCTCGCGATGCTCGAGCTGATTCAGGCCCCTGGTTTCTACGACGCCCTGACGGCGCGCACGATGCAACTGACCGATGGCATCCTCGGCGCGGCACGTGACGCTGGCGTACCCTTCAGCGTGAATCGCGTGGGCGCAATGTTCGGGCTGTTCTTCACGAACGACAGCGTCGAGACCTATACGCAGGCGACGGCAGCGGATGTCGGTCGCTTCAACCGCTTCTTCCACGGCATGCTCGATCGTGGCATCTATCTCGCGCCGTCGGCCTTCGAGGCGGGCTTCCTTTCCAGCGCCCATGGCGATGCCGAGATCGAGGCGACGGTGGACGCAGCACGCGACGTGTTCGCCACGCTGTAGTCGATGCACGAAACACCGTCGCACGGGGTCCGTGCGACGGTGTCAGACCGATAAGGCGCTCAGGCGACCTTCGCTTCTTCCACGAAGTCGGCCAGAGCGTCGCGCAACCGCGCAAGGCCTTCCGCGGTTTCCTCGTCGGTGATCGTCAGCGGCGGAACGATGCGCAGCACGTCCGGACCGGCCTGAAGGATAAGCAGGCCATGCGCGGCGGCCACGTCGAGGATCTCGCCTGCACGGCCCTTGTACGGTGCATCGAGCACCGCGCCGATCATTAGGCCACGACCGCGCACTTCCGAAAACAGCGGAAACTCGCTGTTGATCCTCGCGAGACCGGCACGGATGTCGTTGCCCTGACGCTCGACGTTGAGCAGCACGGCCGGCGAGGCGAGCTTCGTCAAGGCCACGCGCGCCACTGCCGCGGCCATCGGGTTACCACCGAAGGTCGTGCCATGGGCACCGAACTGCATGACCTCCGCCACCTTCGGCCCCGCCAGCATGGCGCCGATGGGAAAGCCGCCACCGAGCGCCTTGGCAAGGGTAACGATGTCGGGGGTCACGTGGTCGTGGCTGTGCGCAAACAGCATGCCCGTGCGGCCCATGCCGCATTGGATTTCATCGAGCACCATCAGCGCATCGTGCGCGTCGCAGAGTTCGCGCACGGCCTTCAGAAATCCGGGCTCGGCAGGCATGACGCCGCCCTCGCCCTGCACCGGTTCCAGCATCACCGCCGCCACTCCACCCTGAGCGAAGGCTTCCTGGAGCGCCGCCACGTCGTTGAAGGCCACGTAGCGAAATCCGCCGGGCAACGGCTCGTAGCCTTCCTGGTATTTCGGCTGCGCCGTCGCCGTGACGGCCGCCAGCGTGCGGCCGTGGAAGGAGCCCTTGAACGTCACGATCACGCGCTGCTCGGGCGGCCGGCCCTGCGACGCGGCCCATTTGCGCACCAGCTTGATCGCAGCCTCGTTGGCTTCCGCGCCCGAATTGCACAGGAACACCCGCTCGGCGAACGGCGCATGTTCCACCAGCTCTTGCGCAAGCCGGAGCGGGGGCTCGGAATAGAACACGTTGCTGGCATGCCAGAGCTTGTGTGCCTGGGCGACCAGCGCCGCCACGAGGTCCGGATCCTGGTGACCGAGCGCATTCACCGCGATGCCGGCCCCGAAATCCAGGTAATCGCGGCCTTCGGTATCCCACACGCGGGCGCCCTTGCCGTGGTCGAGCACGACATCGCGCGGACGATACACGGGTAACCAGTAGCGCTTGCCGAGGCCCAGGAGTTCGGAAGAATCGACAGGGTGCGACGACGACATTGGAACGACTCCCGGCTCCGGCCGCAGCGCCGGAACCCATGCAGGAACGGATGGAATCGCACGGTACGCTCTGCGGTCCGACATCGATCCGAAACCCGCGAGGCCGCGGCCGGCCCTGCCGGGCCCGCGTGCGCGCGCGTGGAACGCCCATCCTATAAGCCACGAGCGGCGCCGACAACGCGTACCGCGTAGCTCCGATGCAACAGCGTGTTCCTGCTTGCTACACCGGGCGAACCGCCTCGCGCCCGCACGAACGGGAAAAACTTTGCGAATCAAGGGTCCGGGCACATGGCACGGCGCTTGCTCCGATTCGGCATGAGGCCCTGTGAAGCCGCGCGGTTCGCTCGTCCGACGACCCTGCCAAGCCGGACGAGCGAATGGAAACTCCCGGTCCTCGCGGACCGGGGGTTTTCTTTTTCGGGCGTTGCTCAGCGCAGCTGGTCCAGCGCGAGCTGGTGCTTCTTGCAGAGCCGGTACACGGTCACGCGGGAGACGCGCAGACGGCGGGCGCATTCGCTGATGTTGAACGAGCTTGCACGCAGACAGTCCACGATGGCCTCGCGTTCGGCCGAGGTACGCGCGCTACCCAGGCTGTTGCGCTCCATCGCGGGGGACGCATCGACGTCGAGTTCGAGATCGCTGGGCGAGATCAGCGCGTCGTCCGCGATCACTGCCGCCCGCTGCACGCGATTCATCAGTTCGCGCACGTTACCGGGCCAGGGAAAGGCATTCATCGCCCGGCGCGCCGCTGCACTGAACGTGCGGGCGCGGGTCCCGTAACTCTCGCGGAAGGCGTCGAGGAAATGCTGTGCCAGCAGTTCGATGTCGCCCATGCGTTCGCGCAGCGGCGGCATGCGCAGGCGCAGCACGTTGAGCCGGTAGAAGAGATCCTCGCGAAAGCGCCCTTGCGCCACCGCCTTCTCCAGGTCCACGTGGGTCGCGGCCAGCACGCGCACGTCCACCTTGATCGACTGGCAGCTTCCGATGCGCTCGATCGTGCCTTCCTGCAGCACGCGCAGGAGATTGGTCTGCGCATCCAGCGGCAGATCGCCGATCTCGTCGAGGAAGACCGTGCCGCCGTCCGCCGATTCAAAGTGGCCGATGCGGCGGGCCGTGGCGCCGGTGAACGCACCGCGCTCGTGTCCGAACAATTCCGACTGGACCAGGTTCGCCGGCAGCGCACCGCAATTGATCGCGGCGAAAGGCTTGCCGCGGCGATGCGACAACTCATGCAACGTGCGCGCGGCCATTTCCTTGCCGGTACCCGTCTCGCCGGTAATCAGCAGGGGCAGTTCCACCGGAGCGAACTTGCGGATGTTCTGCGACAGCGCACGGATGGCCGCACTGCTGCCGGTGAGCAGGCTGGGCTCATCGTCGTGGGTCAGCTCGGCGTCGCCGGGTATGCGAGCCAGCGCCTGGCGCAGGGCGCCCAGCGAAGACGGCCCATCGATTACCTCGAAGGCCCCCGCCAGCACCTGGCGCAGCGTGGCGTGTGCCATGGCCGGAGGGGTTCCGGTGAGGCCAATCCAAGGGATCCCCGGGTGGACCTGGCGCAGCGACGAGAGAATGCGCAGGGCGTCCTGCTGATTCGCGCGGAGGTCGGCCACCGCGATCGCGCTGTCGCCGCACTCCGGCAGATCGCCGTCACACAGCGCCGGATCGGCCACCAGTGTTCGCCAACCGGCACGAATCAGCCCGAAGTGTTCTTCCACGCTCGGTCTGCCAATCCAAACGACGCAACGACCCGTCGATTCCCCGCGCAACATGCCTGCTCCTCACCCCGATTCGTGGCCTGCTGTCGGCTTTGCGGGCTCTCACTCGGGCCCGCCGCCGGCACCCCCTGCAGGCCGGCAAGCCCCACATGCACTGCCGGCCCCAAGGCCCGGCGAACGCAGACCGACGGTATACCCGGTTGCCGGAAGCGGCCATACGCCAAACGGGGTAGGACGTTCCCTTTGATTCAGCTAAGGATGTTCAAAGGAAAAGATCGGGCAACAGAGGATTGCCAGGAGCGACGGCGTAGCGGTCGAAGTCGACGATCCCTTCCTCGCGCAGCACGTCCTCATCGATGAGGAACCGCCCCGTGAAGCTGCGCGCGGGCTTCGTGAGTACCGCATGTGCGGCGTCGGCGACAATGTCGGGCGTGCGACAGTGATCCGCGTTCACGCTATCGCCCAGCATCGCGATCGCCGCCGTCGCGATCACGGTCTTCGGCCAGAGGGCGTTCACGGCGATGCCCAGCGGCGCGAACTCGGGCGCCATGCCCAGCACGCACAGGCTCATGCCCATCTTGGCGATGGTGTACGCAACATGCGGGGCGTACCAGCGCGGGTCGAGGCTTGGGGGTGGCGACAGCATCAGCACGTGAGGATTCGGTGCCTGCTTCAGGAACGGAAGGCATGCTTGCGTGGTGACGAAGGTGCCACGTGCATTCACCTGCTGCATGAGATCGAAGCGCTTCATCGGCGTCTTCTCGACACCCGCCAGCCAGATCGCACTCGCGTTGTTGACGACGATGTCGATACCACCGAAGTGCTCCGCCGCCGTGGCCGCGGCCATGCGGACCTGCGCTTCGTCGCGAATGTCGACCTTGAGCGGCAGCGCGCGGCCCCCCGCTTCCTCGATCTGTGCGGCTGCCGTGTGAATCGTGCCCGGCAGCTTGGGATTGGCAACGCTACTCTTCGCGGCGATGACGACGTTCGCGCCATCGCGCGCGGCGCGAAGCGCAATCGCGAGACCGATACCGCGCGAGGCGCCGGTAACGAACAGGGTCTTGCCGGCGAGCGACGTCATCATGGCAGCCTCAGGCACGCTGGAAGCGCGGAAGAATGTCGCGAAGCTCGGCGAGGCGTTGCAGGGGATCGTCGAGTTCGAGCATGTGCTGGCATTCGTTCGGATCCAGCGGCAGCAGCTCCGAAAGACGGAAGCCTACCCAACTGGCGTCGTCCGCGCGCCGCGCCACGTCGTGCCGCCAGGGCGGCATCATCTGCTCGGCGAGACGTTCGAGGATCGTCGCCAGCAGACCGAATTCAGGCGGCAACGGGATCGTCTCCTCTTCCTGCCAGGTCACGATGTCGCCACGCACCTGGCCATCGGAGCGCACCCGGGTACGGCTCACGCGAAAGCGCAGGCCGCCCTCGGCAACGATGCCGAGCAGGCCGTCCTCGCGGGTGTGGAAGTCGGTGATGGTCGCTAGCGTGCCGACCGCGGCCGGCACCGCAGGCTGCCCTGCTTCGCGACCCTCCAGGATCATGCAGACACCGAAGGCGCGGCCGGTCCGCGCGCATTCGCGCACGAGATCGATGTAGCGCGGCTCGAAGATGCGCAACTGGAGATGCCCGCCCGGAAAAAGGACGTTCGACAGGGGGAACAGCGGAAGATCGAGGGCGGGCGTGGTCGCGGCCATGCCCGTCAGTCTAACCTGCGCCGAGCGCGGCAAAGAAGCGCCGGGGCGCACCTTCGAAGCCGCCGTTGGACATAAACACGACGTGGTCGCCGTCCCGGGCTTCCGCCACCAGCGACGCGACCAGCTCGTCGACGGTGGAAGCGGTATCGCCACGGCCATTCAGGGCTGCGGTCACCCTACCGGCGTCCCACGGCAATTCGGGGCGATGCAGGAACACGACCCGGTCGGCGTCGGCAAGCGAAGGCGCCAGCGCCTCGGCATGGGCACCCAGGCGCATGGAGTTCGAACGTGGCTCGAGCGCCACGAGGATGCGCGCGTTCCCCACGCGCGCACGAAGCCCCGCCAGCGTCGTGGCGATGGCCGTCGGATGGTGGGCGAAGTCGTCGTAGACGGTCACGCCGCGAGCGCTGCCGATGCGCTCCATGCGCCGCTTCACGCTGGCAAAGTCGGCGAACGCCGGCAGCAACGCTACGGGGTCCGCACCGGCCGCGCTCGCCGCGGCCAGCGCCGCCAGGGCGTTCATGACGTTGTGCCGGCCGAGCGACGACCAGCGCACCTCGCCGAGCGCCTCACCTCGACGATGCACGCGGAAGTGCGAGCCGTCGGCAGCGAGCAGTTCGGCGCGCCAATCGCCCGCATCGATACCGAAGGTTTCCACCGGCGTCCATGCGCCCATCGCCAGCACCTCGGCGAGATAGGCGTCTTCCGCGTTGACGATCAGCCGGCCGTTGCCGGGCACCGTACGCACGAGGTGGTGGAACTGGCGCTGGATCGCCGCCACGTCGGGAAAGATATCGGCGTGGTCGTATTCGAGATTGTTGAGGATCGCGATGCGTGGCCGGTAATGGACGAACTTGGACCGCTTGTCGAAGAAAGCCGAATCGTATTCGTCGGCCTCGATCACGAAGGGGACGCCGTCGCCGCGACGCGCGGAGACGTCGAAGTTGCCCGGCACGCCGCCGATGAGGAAGCCCGGCGACAGGCCGGCGGATTCCAGCAGGTGCGCCAGCAGGCTCGTCGTGGTCGTCTTGCCGTGCGTACCGGCGACCGCCAGCACCTCACGGCCACCGAGCAGCGTTTCGCCAAGCCACTGCGGACCCGAGATGTAGCGCATACCCTCATCGAGCATGTATTCGATGGCGGGATTGCCGCGACTGAGGGCATTGCCCACGACCACGAGGTCGGGGGCCGGCTGCAAATGCTCCGCCTTGTAGCCCGGCATGAGCGTGATGCCGAGGCCTTCGAGCTGCGTGCTCATGGGCGGGTAGACGTTGGCGTCGGAACCCTCGACCGCCAGGCCGAGTTCGCGCGCCAGCGCGGCAACGCCACCCATGAAGGTGCCGCAGATACCAAGGATATGGACGCGCATGGCTTCGGCTCGTGGGGCGGGAGGCACCGGAAGCCCGCCGGTAAGGCGGGCCGGGCGGGTCAGGCGCTGGCGGCGGCCGTGCTGTCGAGCGCGGCCTTGATGCGGGCGGTCACGGCGTCGAGCTCGCCGACACCGTCGACGACCTTGAGCTTGCCGCGCTTCTCGTAGAACTCCGCGACGGGAGCCGTCTGATCGGCGTAGATGGCGAGGCGCTTCTTGACCGTCTCGGGATTGTCGTCTGCACGACCTTCCTGGTTGAAGCGCACTACGCAGCGATCGACGATCGCCTCGTTCGGCACGTCCAGCTTGATCACGACGTCGAGCGGCTGGCCGATGCGTGCGAGCACACCGTCCAGCGCTTCCGCCTGGGCGATGTTGCGCGGGTAGCCATCGAGAATGAAGCCGGGCTTCGCGTCGGGCTGGCCGAGGCGATCCTCGATGATGCCGAGCATGATGTCGTCCGGCAGCAACTGCCCGGCGTCCATGATCCCCTTGGCCTTCTTGCCCAGTTCCGTCTCCGCCTTGATCTCCGCGCGCAGCAGATCGCCGGTGGAGATGTGGGGAATGCCGAGGTCCTGCTTGAGGCGGGCTGCCTGGGTGCCCTTGCCCGAGCCGGGGGCGCCGAATAGCACGAGTCGCATTGTTGCTCCATTTCGCCGGATGCCGGAAAGACCGGCCATCGGGCACGAGAAAAATAGGTCTCAAGGTAACGGTAGGGGCGCCGCCGCGTCAAACGGCCGACATACGCTGGGTGTATGGCGCTCAAGCGGTCCACGCGTTCAAGGCATCGCGACGCCGGGCGCGCTACGCTCGACGCCTCACGACCGACAGAAGGACCCGAAGCATGGCCGCCGGCAAACTCCTCTACGCCCAGTCGGGCGGTGTCTCCGCCGTCATCAACGCTACCGCCGCGGGGGTGATAGAAACGGCCCGGGACAAGGGCATCGTGGTCTATGCCGCACGCAACGGCATCCTCGGCGCCCTGCGCGAGGAACTGATCGACACCTCCAAGGAAGCCAAGGCCAATATCGCGGCGTTGAAGCACACGCCTGGCGGCGCCTTCGGCTCCTGCCGCTACAAGCTGAAGTCGCTGGAAGAGAACCGGGCCGAATACGAACGCCTCATCGAGGTGTTCAAGGCCCACGACATCCGCACGTTTCTCTATAACGGCGGCAACGATTCGGCAGACACGGCGAACAAGGTCTCGAAGATCGGCCAGTCGCTCGGCTACGACGTCAATTGCATCGGTGTGCCAAAGACCATCGACAACGACCTCGTCGTTACCGACACGTGCCCGGGTTTCGGCTCGGTGGCGAAGTACACGGCCATCGCCGTGCGCGAGGCGAGCCTCGACGTCGCGTCGATGATGGATACCTCGACGAAGGTCTTCATCATCGAGGTCATGGGCCGACACGCCGGCTGGATTGCCGCCGCTGCGGGCCTGGCGGGATCGAGCGCGGGCGACCCGCCGCACGTGATTCTGTTCCCCGAGAACACCTTCGATCCCGATGCCTTCCTCGCCAAGGTCAAGGCAACGGTGGAGAAAGTCGGCTACTGCACGGTGGTGGTATCCGAGGGTGTGAAGGATCATGACGGCAAGTTCCTTGCCGAGTCGGGTGCGCGCGACGCCTTCGGCCATGCGCAGCTCGGCGGGGCGGCACCGGTGCTCGCGGCACTCGTGCGCGAAAAGCTGGGCTACAAATACCACTGGGCCCTGCCCGACTACCTGCAGCGCTCCGCGCGCCACGTGGCCTCGAAGACCGATCTGGATCAGGCGTATGCCGTGGGCAAGAAGGCGGTCGAATACGCGGCGGAAGGTCTGAATGCGGTGATGCCCGTGATCGTCCGCACCTCCGACGAGCCATACAAGTGGAAGATCGAGGCGGCACCGCTGGACAAGATCGCGAACCACGAAAAGAAGATGCCGAAGAACTTCATCTCCAAGGATGGCTTCGGCATCACCGCGGCAGCCCGCCGCTATCTCGCCCCGCTGATCCAGGGCGAGGCCCCGCCGCCGTACGGACCGGACGGCCTGCCGGTCTACGTGACACTGAAGAACACGCCCGTACCCAAGAAGCTGAAGAAATTCGCGATCGGTTGACGCTAGGACACCGCGACAGGGACGTCGCGACTAGCCCAGCACCTCGCGAAGCAACGAGAGATCGCGAACGAAGTCGGCGAAACCCGCTTCGCGTGCCTCATGATCGGGAAGGCGCAGCAGGTACGAGGGGTGCACGGTGGCCATGGCCTTTCGCCCGTCGGGCAGATCCAGCCACTGCCCACGTTGCGCCATCAACCGAAACGACGACCCGAACACGCCTTGCGCCGCCATGGCGCCCATGCAGACGATCGCATCCGGCCGGATACGATCGATCTCCGCCGCCAGCCAGGGTCGGCAGGCGGCTTGCTCTTCCGCGTTGGCGCGTTTGTGCAGCCGCACCTTACCCCGCGGTTCGAACTTGAAATGCTTCACGGCGTTGGTGATATAGAGCGAATCGCGCGCGATGCCCGCCTCCGCCAGCGCGCGATCGAACAACTTGCCGGCCGGACCGACGAACGGCTTACCCGCAAGATCCTCCTGATCGCCCGGCTGTTCGCCAATCACCACCACGCGCGCATGCGCCGGACCCTCACCGAATACCGTCTGCGTCGCCGGCTTCCACAGATCGCAGGCGCGGCAGTCGCGGGCCTGCTGGCGCAACGCCGTGAGGCTGCCCTCCGGCGCTTCCACCGAGGCTTTCTGCAATGGGGTGATTTTTTTCTTTGGAACCGTCGGTTGTTTGTCCACCATGGCCTGCATCCTCGGTAGAGCGGTGCGCACCAGTTCGGGAATCAGCCGCGCCTCGGGAAGGTTCTTCCAATACTTCACCGGCATCTCGCGACGCATCGCATCCACCTTCAATCGCGCCGGATTGAAGATGCTGGCGTAATACGTGCGCCAGAGGTCTTCCAACGCGTCGTCCGAGGGCGCGTCGGACCGACGTGCGCCTGCACCGATGGACAGCGTGGCGCCGTCCCAGTGCGCGCTGCGTGACGGGGTGAGCAACGACCAGTGCATGCCTGCAAAGCGGCGCACGAAGAAAGGAGCCACGCGCGCCACGATGTCGTACGACGGCTCGAACCACGCCACGTAAACGACCCGGTCGCCATGGGTCACTTCTCGAAAGCGAACGAACGCCTTCATCTTGTGCATGTCGCGATGCACTTGCCGAGCACACGCCTGCGCCCAGGAAACGTCGTCGTCGGTCGCGATGCGAAGCAGACCCTTCTCGCCATGCGAGAGACGCCAGAGCATGCGATACAACGTGGCATGCCGCCGCGAATCGGTATGCGCCAGCACGGTTTCCGTCAGCGTGAGGAAATCGCGCGGCACCGCGGGCGCCTCGCTGCGTTTGGCCGGTGGCAATGGTGCATCGTCTCCGAACAGTCCGCCAGACGACGCCGACTGCCAGGTGACGTCAGCCGGGTTCACGTCCGCGAGCAACAGGGCTCGCGCCTTGGCGCGCCACTCGCTTGCGTCGGAAGGATCGACGAGTGCGACGCCAAACATCGTCAGCCGAACAGGTCCGGCTGCGTGGGCTCGCGCAGGTCGCGGCGCAGCGCGCGGCTCTCGTGATCGCCGCGTGGGCGATGGTCCACGGTCTCCACGAAGGGCGCCACCTTCTTTACCGGTATGCGCAACCGAATGAGGTCGTCGTAGCGAATGCGCCGGTGCGCGCGCATGGCGATCATGCGTTCGACCGTCTTCACGCCCAGACCCGGCACGCGCAACAGCATGTCCCTGGGCGCGCGATTGAGGTCTACCGGAAACTGTTCCCGATGCCGTAGGGCCCAAGCGAGCTTGGGATCCACATCGAGCGAAAGCATGCCGTCGTCGCCCGGCGGGGCGATCTCGTCCGCACGGAATCCGTAGAAGCGCATGAGCCAATCGGCCTGATAGAGCCGATGCTCGCGCACCAGCGGCGGCGGCTTGAGCGGCAGGATCTTCGATGCATCCGGAATGGGACTGAAGGCGGAGTAATAGACACGACGCAGCCGGTAGTTCGTGTAGAGGTTGGTGCTTGCCGTAAGAACATCGCGATCGCTGGCTGCGTCGGCACCGACGATCATCTGCGTGCTCTGCCCAGCGGGCGCGAAACGCGGCGCTTTCTTCTCCGCCTTCGCCTCTTCGATCGAAAGGCGCAAGCGCCCCATCGCGCTGCGGATGTCGCCGAGATCCTTCTCCGGCGCCAGCGCCTTCAAGCCGCCTTCGGTCGGCATTTCCACATTGATGCTCAAGCGGTCGGCCCAGCGCCCCGCCGCATCGATCAGTTCGGGCGAGGCGTCCGGGATGGTCTTCAGATGGATGTAGCCGCCGAAGCGATGCTCCTGGCGCAGCGTTCTCGCCACCCGCACCAGTTGCTCCATGGTGTGATCGGGCGACTGGATGATGCCCGAGGACAGGAACAGACCCTCGATATAGTTGCGCCGATAGAACGCGAGCGTGAGCTCCACCACTTCCTCCACGCTGAAACGTGCTCTGCGCACGTTGCTGCTGCGACGATTCACGCAGTACACGCAGTCGTAGACGCAGAAGTTAGTCAGCAGGATCTTCAGCAGGGAAATGCAGCGTCCGTCGGGTGCGTACGCATGGCAGATGCCCATACCCTCGGTGGAACCGATGCCGCCGGTACCCAGCGAGTGACGGCCCTTGCCGCCGCTGGACGAGCACGACGCGTCGTACTTTGCAGCGTCGGCGAGAATCGCGAGCTTTTCGGTGACGTTCATGGGACTCGCCATGCTGCCAAAAGCCAGCGTCGCCTGCGTGAAGGCGGCCCGGCGCACTTGGTTATGATGAGTGCCCGCACAGGAGCCTCGTTCATGGATCTCGTCATCCGCCACGCCACCCTGCCCGACGGCCGCCAGGACGTCGACATCGGCATCGTCGACGGCCGCTTCGCGGCGATCCAGCCGAATCTGCCGGCCAAGGGCGCGGAGGAGATCGACGCGCGCGGTCGGCTGGTCAGTCCGCCCTTCGTGGATGCGCACTTCCACATGGACGCCACACTCTCGCTGGGCCTGCCACGACTCAACGCTTCCGGCACCTTGCTCGAAGGCATCGCCCTGTGGGGTGAACTGAAGCCCGTATTGACCCAGCAAGCGCTGATCGATCGCGCCATGGCGTACTGCGACATGGCGGTGGCCCAAGGCCTGCTCGCGATCCGCAGCCACGTCGACGTGTGCGACGACCGCCTGCTGGCGACCGAAGCGCTGCTGGAAGTGAAGCGGCGCGTGTCGCCGTACCTGCATCTCGAACTCGTGGCGTTCCCCCAGGACGGCCTGCTGCGCTCCCCCAACGCCAAGGCCAATCTCGTGCGGGCGCTCGACATGGGCGTGGATGTCGTGGGCGGCATTCCGCACTTCGAACGCACCATGGCCGACGGCGCGGCATCGGTCCGCTGGCTGTGCGAACTCGCTGCCGAACGCGGCCTGCGTGTGGACATGCATTGCGACGAATCCGACGATCCGTTGTCGCGCCACATCGAGACCCTGGCAGCGGAGACGCTTCGCTGCGGTCTCCAGGGACGCGTGGCAGGTTCGCACCTGACTTCCATGCACTCGATGGACAACTACTACGTGTCGAAGCTGCTGCCGTTGATCGCGGAAGCAGGCGTGCACGCCATCGCCAACCCCCTCATCAACATCACGCTGCAGGGCCGCCACGACACGTACCCCAAGCGGCGCGGCATGACTCGCGTGCCGGAGCTGATGGATGCCGGCGTCAACGTCGCCTTCGGGCACGACTGCGTCATGGACCCCTGGTACGGGATGGGCTCCGCGGACATGCTCGACGTGGCGCACATGGGCATGCACGTGGCCCAGATGACCTCGACCCAAGGCGTAGCACGCTGCTTCGAGGCCGTGACGACGCATGCAGCACGGGTACTTGGCCTGCACGGTTACGGCATCGCGCCGGGCCATGCCGCCGATCTCGTGCTGCTCCAGGCGGGCGATCCCTACGAGGCCATCCGGTTGAGGGGGCAGCGCTTGCTCGTGGTGCGCCGGGGCCGCGTACTGGCAAGCGCGCCCGAGCGTATGACCCGCCTCCAGCTCCCAGGACGCCCGGACGCCCTGACCCTGGAGTTCCGGCCGGGATCCATTTCCTGAACCGCCCGGTTCAATAGCTGTCGCGACAATGAACGCCTTTCGCCAAACTTTCATTCGTAGGACTTCGCGTTCAGCCACATCTTCCTAGCATCCGAATCGTCGATCGGCCGCGGTCACCCGCGGCGTGACGGTAGTCCTGGGAGAGAGCCATGAAAACGATGTTGCGTTCCGCCTTTGCCGCCCTTGCGCTGGTTGCCACCACGGCGGCCTTTGCGGACGATCACCACGGCCGCGATCACGACCGCCGTGGCTACGACGGCCGTTACGACGGTCGCCATGACGACCGCGGCTGGCGTCACGACAACGGCTGGCACGGGCATCGTCCGCCGCCCCCGCCGCCGCGTTACTACGGCCATGGTTACTACCACGGCCCGGCCTACTACAACCGTCCGCCGCCGCCGCGCTATTACGGGCACTGGGAGCGCGGGCACCGGTATTACGGCCGCAACGTCGTTGTCTACGACTACGGCAGCTATCGCCTGCGTCCCCCGCCGCGCGGTTACCACTGGGTGCGCGAGAACAACGACTTCCTGCTAGTCGCCGTTGCCACCGGCATCATTCTCGATATCGCCACGCGCTAAGGGAGACACCTCGTCATGAAGCTACTCGGAAAACTCGTCTTCTGTCTGGCCGCTGGCGCGGTCGCCGTACCCGCTTTTGCGTTCGATCCACCGCCCGGTGGCCCGCCCGGTCATGACCGTCGCGACGATCGTCATGACGACCGCCACGACGACCGCGACCGCGATCATGATCGCGACTGGCACGACGACCGTGGTCCGCACCGCGGGCCCCCGCCGCACGCACGCTGGGAGCGAGGTCATCGCTATGACGGACGCGTGGTCGTGATCGAGCGTTATCACGATTACCGGCTGCGCGAACCGCCACGCGGTTACCACTGGGTGCGCGCCGACGATGGCGAATTCCTGCTGGTTGCGATCGCCACCGGCATCATTGCGGACATCGTGATGCAGCAGTAACTCGCGCAGGAAGGGCCGGTCACGCGCCGGCCCTTCCTGCGGCTCGTTGTCACGCCTGCGCAGGCTTGCGCAGCGCACAACACCTTTCGGCATCACCCCTGCCTATACTCGGACCGGGCCCTGCATGGGCCCCTCACAATCCGGGGAGGCTTCGATGCTGCAACAGTACGGTTTATGGATCGCGCTGGCATGTGCGGTCGTTGCGATTCTGTACGGCGCGCTGTCCGTCAGTTGGGTGTTGGCGAGATCGCCGGGCAACGAGCGGATGCAGGAGATCGCCGCCGCGATCCAGGAAGGCGCCCGCGCTTACCTCAACCGCCAATACGCCACCATCGGCGGCGTCGGCATCGTGCTCTTTCTGCTCATCGGCATCTTTCTCGACTGGGGTACAGCGGGCGGCTTCGCGCTAGGAGCCATCCTCTCGGGAGCGGCCGGCTACATCGGCATGAACGTCTCGGTTCGTGCCAACGTGCGTACCGCCGAGGCCGCCAGGAGCGGCCTTTCTTCTGCCCTGGCGGTGGCGTTCCGCGGCGGCGCCATCACCGGCATGCTGGTGGTGGGTCTCGGCCTCCTTGGCGTAGCGGGCTATTACGGCGTGCTGACCCATATGGGTTACGAACGGACGCATGTGCTGCACGCACTCGTCGGCCTGGCGTTCGGCTCGTCGCTGATCTCGATCTTTGCGCGCCTGGGCGGCGGCATCTTCACCAAGGGCGCCGATGTAGGTGCCGACCTCGTCGGCAAGGTCGAGGCCGGCATTCCCGAGGACGATCCCCGCAATCCCGCCGTCATCGCGGACAACGTGGGCGACAACGTCGGCGACTGCGCCGGCATGGCGGCGGATCTCTTCGAGACCTATGCCGTGACGCTCATCGCGACCATGCTGCTCGGCGGCGTGATGGCGACCGAAGTCGGTCCTTCGGGCGTGCTCTACCCACTGGTGCTGGGCGGCGCGTCGATCGTCGCCTCGGTGATCGGCACGTTCTTCGTGAAGACGCGTGGCGGCAAGATCATGAACGCGCTGTACGCCGGGGTGCTCGTGTCCGCCGTGCTGGCAGCTATCGCGTTCTGGCCGATCACGCAGTCGTTGATGGCCGATTCTGCGACGGGGCCGGGACGCATCTACGGCTGTGCGATCATCGGCCTGGTGCTGACCGGCGCCATGGTCGTGATCACCGAGTACTACACCGCAACCGAATACGCTCCGGTGCGGCATGTGGCGCAGTCGTCGACCACCGGCCATGCCACGAACATCATCGCGGGCCTCGGCGTCTCCATGAAGTCGACGGCGCTGCCGGTGATCGCGGTCTGCGCGGCGATCTGGGGTGCCTTCGCGCTCGCCGGCCTCTACGGCATCGCGATCGCGGCGACGGCGATGCTCAGCATGACCGGCATGGTCGTGGCGCTGGACGCGTACGGTCCGATCACCGACAACGCGGGCGGCATCGCCGAGATGGCGGAACTGCCCGCCGAGGTGCGTGGCGTCACCGACCCGCTCGACGCGGTCGGCAACACGACCAAGGCCGTGACCAAGGGCTACGCCATCGGTTCGGCGGGCCTCGCGGCGCTCGTACTGTTTGCCGATTACACGCACAACCTCGGCCTGCACTTCGGCGGCACGCCGGTCACATTCGACCTGTCCAACCACTACGTCATCATCGGCCTGTTGATCGGCGGATTGATTCCCTACCTGTTCGCCGCGATGGCGATGGAGGCGGTGGGACGTGCCGCGGGCGCCGTGGTGGAGGAAGTACGCCGCCAGTTCCGCGAGATCGCGGGCATCATGCAGGGCACGACCAAGCCGGACTACTCGCGCGCGGTGGACATGCTCACCCGCTCAGCCATCCGCGAAATGCTCGTGCCGTCGTTGCTTCCCGTGCTCGTGCCGGTGGTGGTGATCTTCGGCTTCAAATGGCTGGGCGGTCCGCTGGCCGGCGCGCAGGCACTCGGCGGCGTACTGATCGGCACGATCGTCACGGGCCTGTTCGTCGCCATTTCCATGACCACGGGCGGCGGCGCCTGGGACAACGCGAAGAAGTACATCGAAGACGGCCATCTCGGTGGCAAGGGATCGGACGCCCACAAGGCGGCGGTCACCGGCGACACCGTGGGCGACCCGTACAAGGACACCGCCGGCCCGGCGGTGAACCCGCTGATCAAGATCATCAACATCGTGGCGCTGTTGCTGATCCCGCTGCTCTAAGCCACACGGTGGGGGTCGCTGCGGCGACTCCCACCGGGGCCACTCGCTAGCCCGGAAGTCATGGGGGCAGGAGGCGGCTGGGTAGGCTAAGGTCTGACGTTCCGCACCATCACGGATACGAGACCCATGCATCGACGCTGGATTGCGCTGGCCATCGCCCTTACTTTCTCTGGCATGACCCAAGCCCACGAAACGACCCCACCCAGCGCGCCCGCCGCCCAGGCCGGCGCCGATGACGAAAACCTCTGGCTCGATGACATCGACGGCGCGAAGCCTCTCGAATGGGTCAAGGCGCGCAACGCCGAGACGACCGCGAAGTACGCGGAAGGTCAGGACTTCAATACCCTCGAGGGCCGAATCCTCGAAGTGCTGGACTCCGACGCCAAGATCCCAATGGTCTCGAAGATCGGCGACCACTACTACAACTTCTGGCGCGACAAGCAGCATCCCAAGGGCCTCTGGCGGCGGACCACACTGGACGAGTACCGCAAGGACAAGCCCGCCTGGGAGACCGTGATCGACCTCGATGCGCTGGCCGCCACCGAAAAGGAAAACTGGGTCTGGCACGGCGCGCAGTGCCTCAAGCCAGAGAACCGCCGCTGCCTCGTCTCGCTCTCGCGCGGCGGTGCCGACGCCGACGTGGTGCGCGAGTTCGATCTCTCGACCAAGGCGTTCGTCAAGGACGGCTTCACCCTGCCCGAGGCAAAGACCCTCGTCTCCTGGATCGACGACGACCACCTCTTCGTGGCTACCGACTTCGGCCCGGGCTCGATGACCGACTCGAGTTATGCGCGCATCGTGAAAGAGTGGACGCGGGGCACGCCCCTTTCCTCCGCGAAGACGGTATACGAAGGCACGAAGACCGACATGTCGATCTGGGCGTTCCGCGACAAGACGCCCGGTTATGAGCGAGACTTCGTCTCGCGCGCGCTGGAGTTCTACAGCACCGAGACCTTCCTTCGCGGCAAGGACGGCAAGCTGACCAAGATCGACGTGCCCAACGACGCCGAGACCGACGTCGAGCGCGAATGGCTGCTGATCGAGCCCCGCACCGCATGGACGGTGGGGGGCAAGACGTATCCGTCCGGCTCGCTGCTGGCAGCCAACTTCGACGACTTCATGGCGGGCAAGCGCGAGATCACGGTGCTTTTCACTCCGGACGCGCATACCTCGATGGCCGGCCATTCGTGGACGCGACACCATCTCATCCTCAACCTCATGCACGATGTCGTGAGCGAGGTGCGCATCCTCACGCCGGCGGCCAAGGGCGACTGGAAGAGCGAAGTGCTGTCCGGTGCGCCGGCACTGAGCACCATGCAGGCCGCAGGTGTGGATGCCGACGAGAGCGATGCGTATTTCCTCACCGTGACGGGCTACCTGCAACCCACCACGCTCTATTACGGCGTGCTGGGCCAGGGCGACCGTGAGGCCTTGAAGCACAGCCCGGCATTCTTCGATGCATCGAAATACGCGGTAAGCCAGCATTTCGCCACCTCGGAGGACGGCACGAAGGTGCCCTATTTCGAGATCGCGCCGAAGGCGATGAAGGCGGACGGCACGAACCCGACACTGGTCTACGGTTACGGCGGTTTCGAAATACCGTTGCAGCCCATGTACTCGGCCGGCGTCGGCCGCGCCTGGCTGGAGAAGGGCGGCGTCTACGTGGTGGCGAACATTCGCGGCGGCGGCGAATACGGCCCGGCCTGGCATCAGGCGGCGCTGAAAGCCAACCGTCCGCGCGCCTACGAGGACTTCGCGGCCGTGTCGCAGGACCTGATCGACCGCAGGATCACCAGCCCGAAGCACATGGGCATGATGGGCGGCAGCAATGGCGGCCTGCTCGCCGGCAACATGCTGACGAAGTACCCGCAGCTCTACGGCGCCGTGGTCAGCCAGGTCGCCCTGCTCGACATGAAGCGCTACCCGCACATGTCCGCCGGTGCGTCCTGGATGGCGGAATACGGCGACCCGGACAAGCCCGAGGAATGGAAATACATCCAGACCTTCTCGCCGTACCACAACCTCAAGAAGGGCGTGCATTACCCGCCGGTGCTGTTCACCACGTCCACCCGTGACGACCGCGTCGGCCCGGTTCATGCGCGGAAGATGGCGGCCCGGATGCAGGCCATGGGCCTGGATGCCAGCTTCTACGAGAACATCGAGGGCGGTCACGGCGCGGCGGCGGACAACAAGCAGTCTGCCTTCATGAACGCCCTGGCGTATACGTACCTCTGGGAGCATTTGAAGTAAGGGCGTGAGTCGGCGCGTAGCGCCTGTAAGTCGCGGCCCAAGGGCCGTTGAGACCGTCAGTGAAAGCCGGAACGCCTGGTCGCCCCGGCTTTTACTGACGGTTCACGCTTCACAAGCCGCCCAGGCGGCTGACTTACGGGGGGTCCCCCGTTATCCTTTGGGGCTGCCAAAACCCTACCAAGGACCCCCCATGGGACTGCACCTCGTTTCCGCCGGTCGCAACGTGCCGGACGAAATCAACGTCATCATCGAAATCCCGAAGGATGCGGAGCCGGTCAAATACGAAGTGGAGAAGGAAAGCGGCGCGATCTTCGTCGACCGTATTCTCTCCACGCCGATGCGCTATCCATGCAACTACGGCTACGTGCCGGGCACGCTGGGTGGCGATGGCGACCCGCTCGACGCGCTGGTGATCCTGCCGCTGTCGCTTGTCCCGGGTTCGGTCATCCGCTGCCACCCGGTCGGCATGCTCAAGATGACCGACGAAGCGGGCGCTGACGAGAAGCTCGTCGTGGTCCCGGTCGAGAAGGTCTTCGCCGGCTACGCACACATCCGTGACATCGCGCAGGTTTCGGGCCATTGGCTCGAGCGCATCGGCCACTTCTTCGAGCACTACAAGGATCTGGAGAAGGGCAAGTGGGTCAAGGTCGAGGGCTGGGTCGGCGCCGAAGAGGCGAAGGCCGAGATCACGGCCGGCATGACGCGTTACAAGGCCGACAAGTAAGAGGACCCTTGTAGGGGCCGCCATGGCGGCGAGGAAAATCTTGCCTCGGCGCAAGATCCCTCGCCGCCATAGCGGCTCCCACATGCATCAACCGCGCCCCAGCAGCGCCCGCAGATCGATGATCGCCGCGTTTGCACGCGAGATGTAGTTCGCCATCACCAGCGAATGATTGGCGAAGAAGCCGAACGGCGAACCGTTCAGCACCACAGGGCTGCCCAGCGACTTCTGCGACTCTTCCAGCTCCCGGATCACCTGCTGCAGGCTGGCATCGGCGTTCTTGCTGCGCAGAATCGGCGCGAAGTCGTGGCGGATCGCTTTCAACTGCTCCAACAGCGTCCAGGTGTAACCCCGCGCCTCGTAGAAGTTGTCGTCGATCTTGTTCCAGGGCGTCTTGACGTACACCGCCTTCGCCGGACCCGCGTTCCCCGCGACATCGGCGTTGGGCGCCGCGTCGACCTTGAGCTGACCGACGCTGGCGGAGAGTCGCTGCGACAATGAACCCAGCCGTGCGGACACCGTTTGCAGGTAATCGGCGAGGTTGTCCGCGCGGGCATAGAAATGCGCGTTGGCGTCCTCGGCATCGGAAAGCCTGCCGAGATAATTCTCCAGATCGTCCACGGCCTTGCCGTACTGCGACTCCGAACTGGGTAGCAACCAGCGGTCGTTCGGGCTGTTGAGCAGCGGGTCGGCCTCACCGAGCGCCTTGTCTTCCGTCGACTGCGTCTGCGAACGGCTGAAGTCGTTGCGCAACGCGCGTGCGAGATCGCGTGAGGCCGTCAGCGAGCCGAATTCCCAGTTGGGGATGTTGTCCATGAACACCCCCGGCGGTAACCGGTCGTTGCTGAGGTAGCCACCGCGCTTGTCGAGCAGCGTGTCGACCGAGCGGATCAACGTATAGGTCGTGACGGCACCCGTGCTCATCGGGCGCTCGATGTCCTTCATGTGCGCGGTAGTGACGGCAACCGGATCGAACTGCTCCGGCTCCTTGTCCCACCACCACATCAGGAACAACACAAGAAGCATCAGCAAGGCGATCGGCAGCGCGATCGCCAGACCGAGAGGGCTGCGGCGGCGGCGTGCCGGCGTGGGATTGGCGGTCGCATTCATGGGCCTTCCTTTTCGTCGCGAACGTGAGCGCCTAGCTTACCCGTTAGTGCTCGCCGCGGCCGGATGCGCCGAGGTTCTCCAGCAGCGTGGCCATGTCCTCGGCGTGCTCCTCTTCCTGCGCGAGGATGTCTTCCATGATCCGGCGCGTGGTCGGATCGTCGTCGCCGATGTACTGCACGATCTCGCGATAGCTGTCGATGGCGATGCGCTCGGCTATCAGATCTTCCTTGATCATGTCGACCAAAGTGGTGCCTTCCACATAATCGGCATGACTGCGCGAAAGCAGACCTTCAGGATTGAAGTTGGGCGTGCCGTCGAGCTGCGTAATGCGCTCGGCGATGCGATCCGCATGCGCCTGTTCTTCGTTCGCGTGCTCGAGAAACTCCGCCTTGACGCTCTGCGAATGAATGCCCGGCGCCATGTAGTAGTGATACTTGTAGCGCAGCACGCAGACGATCTCGGTCGCCAGCGCTTCGTTGAGCAGCTTGATCACGGTTTCGCGGTCTGCACGGTAACCGGCCGTAACCGCGCCCTTGTCGATGTGCTCGCGGGCGCGCTTGCGGATGTTCTCGATGTCGCTGATGAAGGGCTTGCTCTGGGACATGCCTGGTCTCCTGCCGGGAGAGTGGGTGGAATCGGCGGAGACGTTAGGGCGATGCCCGGGAAAGCGGAGTGAAGGCGCTACCGGACGCAACCATGGCGTCCGGCATCAGACCACGGTCGCGCGTCAGACGTTGACGTGTCGGGGCGAATAGGCGCGCATGAACATGTCGACGGCGGCGAGCGCGTTGGCGTTCACCTCCTCGGCGAACTGTACGGCACAGTCCTCGCAGCCGAACAAGCGACGGATCAGGAGATCGCCCTTGAGCAGGGCAAGCAACTGCGTGGTGGCGCGGGACACGTCGGGAATGTCCAACTGGCCCCGCGACGCCGCGCCTTCCAGCAGGCGTTGCATGAGCTTGTGCATGCGTGCCGGACCCTCTTCCCAGACCAGCCGACCGAAGCGCGGATTACCGCCGGACTGGCAGTCTGAAAGGATGGCGCGGAACGTACCGACCGACTCGCTGTTGGTTTCCATGGCAGCGTGGCGGCTTGCGATATCGGTCAACGTGGTGCGGATGTCCGAACCCGGGGTGAAGTCGAACAGGTCGTCCGGCAAACGCTCCTGCACGTGCGAGCGAATCACCTCGCGAAAGAGGTTGTCCTTGTCGCCAAAGTGGCTGTAAACGGTCAGCTTGGACACACCTGCAGACGCGGCGACGGCATCCATGCTGGTGCCGGCGAATCCGCCCTGGGTGAAAAGCGACTTGGCGGCATCGAGGATGGCCGCGCGCTTTTCCATGTCCTTCGGACGCCCCGGACCCTGGGTCTTCAGTTTCGGGCTGGCGTTCATGGCTGCACCTTCACAAACAGAAATTATGACTTTATTATACGCGGCGGTTCAGTTATTTCCAGCGTTGTCACTATCTTCGGCTGGAAAGCAAGAGTGCGATGCCTCTCTACCTTAGAATGGAAGATGGGGGTGCCTCTTCGGTTCACCATGACGATCCAAGGCCTCGGCCGCGGGCCGTTCAGGTGCCGTGAGAGGACGGACGACATGACTTCCGTCAGTCCGGTCCGGTGACTTCCGGCACTTCGTTCGGACAGGCGCCGCACCGCAGCCTTGCACCATTGGGAAATAGCGCGGTAAGCACTTATCCTTTCGAATCTTTTTTGCAGCTTTACGTACGGAAACCACACCATGGCGATGAATTTCGAGCAGGCCCGGCAGAACATGGTCGAAAACCAGGTTCGCCCCTGGGAAGTCCTCGACGCCGACGTTCTCGACACCTTGAAGGCAGTGCGCCGCGAGGATTTCGTGGCGCCGGCACACCGAAACGTGGCTTTCGCCGACCTCACCCTGCCCCTGGGGCACGGCGAGGTGATGATGAAGCCGGTGATCGAAGGCCGCGTGCTCCAGGCGCTGCTTCTCAACAAGACCGATGAGGTGCTTGAGATCGGCACGGGTTCGGGCTACCTCACAGCCTGCATGGCGCGGCTTGCCGGCAAGGTCACCAGCATCGACATGCATGCCGACTTCGTCGAGGCCGCCGGCCAGCGTCTCGCTGCGGCCGGCGTGACCAATGTCGCGCTGGCGACCGCGGAAGCCGTCAACGGCTATGCCCCGACCGGCGTTTTCGACGCCATCGTGGTCACGGGCGCGGTGCACACGGTGCCGGAGAAGTTCGTGCGCTGGCTGAAGCCGGGCGGGCGCATGTTCGTAGTACGCGGCGATTCGCCGGCGCAGAAGGCTGTCCTCCTCACCCATGAGGGCGACGGACGCTACCGCGAGGAATCGCTGTTCGAAACGGACCTTCCCTACCTGGCGCATGCCGCGCCGGTGAAGCGCTTCGTGCTCTGACCCACCAGATTTTCCCTTACCCACGAGGCGACACCATGCGCTTGAAGCTGCTCACCGTCGCGCTGGCATTGGCCGCGACGCCTTTCGCAACCCACGCGGAAGACCTGCTCGACGCCTATCGGCAGGCCCGCGCCAACGATCCGGTGCTATCGCAAGCCGATTCCACTCGCCTGGCGACGGGTGAGAACGTGGTGCAGGCCCGTGCTCTGCTGCTGCCGCAGATCAGTGCCCAGCTCAGCCTGAACCAGAACGACCCGAATGGTCCTTCGCGCTCGATCGTCACCGACGCAGCAGGTAATCCGGTTGTCGACGGTGCCGGCAACCCGGTGCTCACCTCGGATGCGGGTCACACGCGCACCCGCCAGCTCGGCGCCACGATCAGCCAGAGCGTGCTCGACCTCAGCCGCTACTCCGACCTCAAGGCAGCGAAGTCGTCGTCGCAGGCGCAGGACGCCACGTACGAGGCGGCCCTGCAGCAGTTGGCCACGCGCGTCGCCACGGCCTACTTCCAGGTGCTGACGAACGACGATGCCCTGACCTTCGCCAAGGCCAACGAGCAGGCACTCGCCCGCCAGCTCGAACAGGCGCAGCAGCGCTTCGATGTGGGCCTGTCTGCGATCACCGACGTGCAGGATGCCAAGGCGCAGCACGACACCGCCGTGGCTGCCGTCATCACCGCCGAGAACACGCTGGCGGATTCGCGCGAAGCGCTCACCCAGATCACCGGCAAGCCGGCCGACAACCTGAAGAAGCTGCGCGAGCAGTTGCCGATGGACCCGCCGAGCCCGAACGATCCGAAGGCCTGGGTCGCCGAAGCCGTGAAGAGCAATCCCACGATCATCGCGTCGCAGTACAACGTCGATTCCGCGGAGCACAGCATCTCCTCCGCACGCGCGGGCCATCTGCCGACGATCGACGCGACGCTGGGTTACAACAAGTCCACCTCGTGGACGCAGAACGCGGGAACGGCATCGAGTGCCGGGACGCTCGGCAGCAGCAACGGTCGTGGCGCGACCACGGTGGGCCTGACCTTGAACGTGCCGATCTTTGCCGGTGGCGCTACGCAGTCGCGTGTTCGCCAGTCGATTTACCAGCGTGATGCCGCCCAGGACTCCCTGGAAAGCTCCCGCCGCCAGGTGGTCCGCGACACGCTGAACTACTATCGCTCCGTCGTCGCCGGCATCAGCAAGGTCGAGGCGACCAAGGCGGCCGTCGAGTCGTCGGAAAGCGCGCGTGACGCGACGCAGGCCGGTTTCGAAGTCGGCACGCGCACCATCGTGGACGTGCTCATCGCCCAGCAAAACCTGACCCAGGCGCTCAGCGACTACTCGCAGGCCCGTCACCAGTTCATCCTCGACAAGCTGCTGCTCAAGCAGACGGCCGGCACGGTGGACGTGAAGGACCTCGAAGCGATCAACGCGCTGCTTCAGTAACGCTTGATATGCCGCGAAAAGAAACGGGCCCTCGTGGCCCGTTTTTTTGTGCCGCCAGGGACCTTCGCCCTGAGGGAGCCGCCATGGCGGCGAGGAGCCAACGGAGCGATGAAGCCAAACCTACATCTCTAGGTGCCTGCGAAGACGTCACTCCTGCAACAGGCGATCCACCAGTTCCATGACCTTGCCGACCGAGCCGCGCTCGCTGTCGAAGACGTGGCGCGCGCGAAGGCCCATGGCTTCGCGACGTTCCCGATCACGCAACAGGGAAAGCACCTGCTCTCCCAACTGGCCGCCGTCCTCCACCCGCTGACCGCCACCTTCGTCGATCAGGGCCTGGGTGATTTCCTCGAAGTTGAACGTGTGCGGTCCTACCAGCACCGGCTTGCATAGCGCGGCGGGCTCGAGCACGTTATGGCCGCCGATCGATATGAGACTGCCGCCCACGAAGGCCACGTCGGACGCCGCAAAGAAGCGCAGTAATTCGCCCATGGAATCGATCACGAAGCATTGTGTGCCGTGACCGGGCGCCCCGTCGGCGCTGCGCGTCGCCACTTGGAAACCGAGGCTGCGCACGGAGGCCTCGACAGCCTTGAACCGTTCCGGATGGCGGGGCGCGATAAGCAACAAGGCATCGGGAAGACGGCGCATCACGTCGAGATGGGCTTCGAGGACACACATCTCCTCACCCTCGTGCGTGCTGGCGGCGATCCACACAGGCCTGCCCTTGCCCCATGCCTCGCGCATGGCCATGCCAGATTCCAACGCGGCCTGAGGCACCGGCATATCGAACTTGAGGTTGCCGCAGACGGTGAGCTGACTCGGCTCGGCACCCAGCAAGCGATAACGGGCAGCATCGGTTCGCGATTGCGCCGCGATGTGGCTCACGCAACGCAGGGCGCGCTTGACCAGCGAACTCATGCGCGCATAGCCCCTCAGGGAGCGTTCGGACAGCCGGGCATTGGCAATCAGCAGGGGAATGCCGTGGCGGCGACAGGCGAAGTAAAGGTTCGGCCAGATCTCGGTTTCGACGATGACCGCCAAGCGAGGGCGCGTATTGCGCAGGAAACGCTTCACCGCGAACGGAAGGTCGTAGGGCAGGTACACGCTGTGGACGCTGTCGCCGAACAACTGACGCACGCGTTCCGAGCCGGTGGGCGTCACCGTGGTGACCAGCATGGGCGCCGCGGGATAGGCCTCCATCAGCGCCTTGACCAGGGGCTCGGCCGCATTCACCTCGCCCACGGACACGGCATGCACCCACAGACAACCCGCCAGGCGGGGCTCGCGGAACTGGCCGAAACGCTCCCGCCAACGCACGTGATAGTCGCCGTAGCGCATGCCGCGCGCCATCAGGCGAAGCATCACCAGGGGCGTGAACAGGTACATCGCAAGGTTGTAAAGCAGGCGCAGCAGCACGCGGACCCCTGGTCATACCGGTGGTCGGGCAGTATAGCTGCCCCCATTCGTTACAATGGCCGGCCATGCCCGGAATGCCACGTCCTCACCTCACCCGCACCCTGCTTGGCCCCCGTCACTGGGCGGCCTGGCTTGGCGTTGCCCTGATCTGGCTGATCGCTCACCTGCCGTTTCGCATGCTGATGCGGCTCGGCCGGCTGGCCGGCCGCCTGGCCTTGCATCTGAATCCGGAGCGTCGACGCATTGCCGCGACCAACATCGCGCTGTGCTTTCCCGAACTCGACCCGGAAGCGCAGAAGGCGCTGGTCCGCGCCAACCTTTGCGACGTAGGCATGATGCTGGCGGAGTTCGCGCTGGGATGGATGGGTTCGGATCGTGCGTTGGCGAAGGTGCCTGTCACGGTCGAAGGACTGGAACACCTGGAGCTGGCGCGCAAGGCCGGCCGTGGCGTGCTGCTGGTCGGCGGGCACTTCTCGCACCTCGAACTGTGCGCGCGCCTGGTGTCGCGACGCATCCCCATCGCCGGCATGTACCGTCGCATGGATTCGGACGTCTTCGAGTTCACCGTGCTCCGCGCCCGCCTGCACTACGCGGCAGCGATGTTCGAGAAGGACGACATCCGCGGGACGGTGAAATACCTCAAGTCCGGAGGCACGCTGTGGTACGCGCCCGATCAGGACATGCGCAGCAAGGACAACGTGTTCGCGCCTTTCTTTGGCGTTCCGGCCGCCACCATCACCGCGACGCATCATCTGGCACGCATGTCAGGCGCGCTGGTCATTCCTTTCTATCACCGACGTCTACCCGGCGACTCGGGTTATGCCATGCGCCTCGGCGCGCCGCTGGATCACTTCCCAAGCGATGACGCCGCTGCCGATACCGCACGGGTCAACGCACAGATCGAGCAGATGGTGCGCGAAGCGCCGGAGCAGTATCTGTGGGTGCACAAGCGCTTCAAGACGCGACCGCCGGGCGAGCCGAAAATCTACTGATTGCAGGAACGTTACCGCTTCGCTTTCGCCGAACTTTCCTGCATCTTTCAGTGCGACATACGCCGACACGACGACGTGTAATCCGTCACGGCAATCGAAAGCCTCGCGAAAAATTGCGCGCGTAGAACGTCCGTCGTTGATTACAAGACGGACCTTTCCATGCAATCGTTCTTCCGCTTCGCGCGTTCCCTGCGTGGTCGCACCGGATGGCACAGTAAGCGCACTCACGGCATCGGCGCCTTGCTTACGTACGTGGGTCGCTGCGTGTCGCGCTGGCGCGAACACGACGCGTGGCTCGCCTTTCTCGAATCACCTGCGATGGCAGGTATCACGTCGATCGATCGCGTGCTGATCGAGCGCTACCAGCATCGCTACATCAGCATCGCGTGGACGCGGACGCAGCGTCTGCACGCACTGCGCGATCACTACGATTTCGTGCTCGCCCGACTGCCACGTCCGTTCTTCCATACGATCTATCGGGAACGGCAGGTGCTGTTGGGCACCCTGCCCCTGCGCGATGGACGCAGGCTGTCGATCATCCTCAAGGCGCCGTTCCGCCGCAGTCGCGAGGGCGAACTCAGCCTCTCGCTCACCGATGACAATGGCCTGCAGATCTCCTACGCGACGATTTCCTTCATCGACGGCGGACGCACCATCGCCATCGGCTGCCTGCAAGGCGCGGCCAACAATGCAGGGCGCGACGTGGTGCGCGAGCTGACGCGACAATGCCACGGCCTGCGCCCGAAGAACCTGTTGCTGTCGATGATCCGCGCGCTTGCCGAAGGGTTCGGTATCGAGCGCGTGGTAGGCATCAGCAACGCGGCCCATGTGTTCGCTGGCATCCCGAACAAGGTCAAGGCGGACTACGACGCGTTCTGGCTCGAGGCGGAAGGCACCCCGGGAAAGGATGGCTTCTTCGAGCTTCCGCCCCGCGAACCGGTGCGTTGCGCGTCGGAGGTCGAAAGCAAGCGCCGCAGCGAATTCCGTCGACGCGAGGCATTCCGCCACGACGCGTGCGAACTAGTCCTGGCCGCGTTCGGCCTCGAACGGACGGCCATTCCCCTCGCCGCCTGAACGACGCAGCTCATACAGCTTCGCGTACTTGAGGAACGCATAGAACGCATGGACGCGGGCCGCGACGAAGCCCGCCCAACCGCCGCGCCAGTGGCCGCGCCAGAAGTAGTAACGAGCAAAGGCCACCGTCGGATAAAGCACCATACGCATGCGCAGAAACCGTGGCGCGCGCGCATGCCGGTCACGCACCTGCAACGATGAGTAGCGGTTGGCCTTGTCCACCCGGCCTTCGATGTCGCGCTCGCCATAGTGGTCGATCACTGCGTCGAGCCGCTTCACGGGGCCCTCCACGACGACGCTTTCGTGCACCTCATGTCCGCTCATGCGCGCCCGCGTCCGATCGAACAGACGCACGTAATGATTGAGGCGCGCGCGGTCGGGCTGCCATCGCCAGAACACCCACTCCCGGCGCAGCAGCACGTAACCCGCGGCGTCGGGCGATTCCAATACGCTTCGGACACGCTCGGCGGCGAGCGCGGTGAGCGCTTCGTCGGAGTCCAGCAAAAGCACCCAGCGGTGCTGCGCAAGATCGATCGCGGCCTGCTTCTGCAGGCTGTAGCCGGCGAAAGCACGCACCTCGACACGCGCGCCGCGCGCCAGCGCGATCTCGCGCGTCGCGTCGGTGGAGCCCGAGTCGAGCACGACGATCTCGTCGGCGAACGCGACCGAGGCGAGGCAGGTGCCGATCGTATCCGCGTTGTTCCATGTCGTGACGACGACGGACAACGGTTCACGCGCCATGACGTGTCCCTTCGTCGGGAATGTCGGCGAACAGCGCTGCGCACCACACCGACACAAGCCACGCCGCCAGCAACCCCCACCACGCCGAGTAGAACGCCATGTGCGTGTTCAGCGGAAACAGGATCGCCACCAACGCCACCGTCGGTGGAAAGGCTCGCTCACGTGCCGCCCTGCCCGCTCGCCACCAGGTGCGTACGGCGAGCGCAGTCGCGGCTAGCCAGGCGATGAGACCTAGCGTTCCCGTCTCCGTCGCCACCTCGAGCACGACTTGATGAGGGTGACAGGCGCCCTCCCCGTCCCCGCACTTCTCGGCAGTGAGGAAGTGATCGCCCGGCGATGCGGCAGAGGGATAGGCGACGCGGAAGCCACGTACGCCGACGCCATTGATCGGATGTGCTGTGTACAGACGCACCGCCGTACGCCAGATGTCGAGGCGGCCCGTGAGCGCCGCATCCAGACCCGCCGAGGTGCCGGACAACGCCGGCACGGTATGGGCCACCCGATCACGAAAGCGCGGCGAGACCTGCCAGGCAAGCAACGCCACCAGGGCGACGGTCACGCCCGTCGCCGCACACGCGACCGCGAAGCGCCGCGCCGAACCCGCCTCGCGCCAGAGGAAACCGCAGGCGACCAGGCCGTAGCAGATCCACGACGCACGCGAGCCGGACAGCAGCACCGGCCCCAGCACGAGCAGGAAGGCAATGATCAGTCCGCGTCGACCCCATCGCTCGCGGACTGCCCAGAGTAGAAACGGAGCCAGTGCCGAAAGCGCCGGCCCCAGCTTCAGATTGGTCGCGCCGAAGATGCCGGAAAGTCGTTCCGGATCGGACGCGCCAGCAAGTCCGTAACCGGTAAGCGCCTGAACCCACGCATCGACGACCCAGATGGCAATCACTGCCGCCGTTGCGACGTACAGTGCTCGGACTTTCCCCGGGCGACGCATGGCGAAGCAGGTGTACACGCCCAGCGGTGCGAAGCGGAGAATGCCCGCGACCGTGCCCCAGCTCTTGCCTGGCGCGACGGCATCGACGGCCGACAGCAACGCGGCGCCCGCGTAGGCGGCGAACAGCGCCAGGAACAGTTTCGCCCCGTCGTGCTCGCGCAAGGCGTGCGGCTCGCGCACGAGCAGCAACACGCTCCCGATGAGGGCAAGAAAGACGCCCAGCTCCGCACTGCGTCCGAACGGAAGCAGTGCGGGAACCAGCCACACCGGAAGCAGCGGCGAGGCCAGCCCCGCCCTGATCGATGCGCCGATGCCGGGCCTGCTCACGCGGCAGGCACGCCTTCCACCACCTCGGCGTAGAGAGCCAGGGTCGCGGCTTGCATGTCGGACAGGCGATAGCTGCGCGGCGGCGGAATCGGCGGCGCGAAGCGCAGCAACTCGGCGGCGCGCTCCACGAGCTTTTCGCGGTCGCCCAGCGGCACGCGTCCGGCCGGATACAGCTCGGCCAGCAGTTCGCCCACCCCGCCATGGGCATAACCCATGACCGGCCGGCAGAGCGCCAGCGCCTCGACCACCGTGCGGCCGAACGACTCGGGTCGATTGGAAAGCTGCAGGACGATGTCGGACATGGCGTAGACGTCGCGGACGTCCGAACGCTGTGGCGAGATCACCACCTTGTCGTCCAGCCCGCGGCGGTGGATGAGGGCGCGCAGTTCAGCCACATAGGCCTCTCGCCCCGGCTCGTCCGCACCCAGAAGAAGCAAACGCGCGTCGATGGATCGCTGGGCAAGGTCGGCGATCAGCTCGATCGCATCCGCATGTCCCTTGAGGCGCGTGCCGCGGCCGGGGAGCGTCAGCAGGGGCGCCCCTGCCAGCTGCGGATACTGCTCGAAGAACGCGCGCTGCCAGGTATCGTCCGGACGGTATCCGTAGGGAAAGGCGTCGGTATCGACACCCCGCGGAACGACCGCGATGCGGGCGGCGTCGACGTCGTCCGGGTAATGCCGCAGCACGTAATCACGCAAGGTCTGCGAGACCACGATCACCCGCTCGCCGCGCATCAGGATGGCGCTATAGCGACCCGGGCTGTTGAGGCCGTGCACCGTGGTGAAGAAATGCGGGCGAGGCTTCACGCCGCGCATGGCCCACCAGCCAATCCACGCGGGCAGGCGGGAACGCGCGTGAACGATGTCCGGCTGCACCTCGCGCAAGAGGCGGCGCAGCTTGCCCACCGTGAACAGGGTAGCGAGCGACTTGCGCCCGATCGGCAGCGTGACGTGCCGGCTGCCTTCGGCCTCCAACTGGGCGACCAAGCGGCCGCCAGCGGAAACCACGATGGAGCGGTGCCCGGCCTGGACCAGGGCCTTGGCGATTTCGAGAGTCGAACGCTCGGCGCCGCCCGCATGAAGGGCAGGAATGAGTTGCACGACGGTCATCGTCCGACCAGGGGAGACGGTGGCCATGGGTGGGTCCAGTGGGCGAAAAGTTACGCAGGCAATGCAGGAAACGTGCCCACGAGGGGCCGAATCAATCCTTCAGGACGTAAACGGCGCCGCAATACATGCATTTCGACTGGCCGCCCTCGTCTTCGATCGGCAGATAGACCCGCGGATGCGAATTCCACAGGTACATGCCGGGCATCGGGCAGGACAGCGGCAGGTCGGCGCGCGTCACTTCGTAACGGTTTTCGGCGTTCGCCGGGATCAGCGGGGCGGCCGCGGGATTGGGACGCATGGGAAAACTCCGGGCGATGCGGTTGAAACGGGATCGAGGATGGTAGCAAAAAAGAAAACCCGCGCCGTTGCCGGCGCGGGTTTCGAGGGTCGAAGCGGCCGTTAGGCTTACTTCTTTTCGGCAGAGGCGTCGTGAGCTTCGGTCGTGATGCGGACCTTGATCTCGTCGGAGACGTTCGGCACGTATGCGCCTACGCCGAAGTCCGAACGCTTGATCGTGGTCGTGGCATCGAAGCCCACGGTCTGCACCTTCATCATCGGGTGCGGGCCGATCTTGTTCAGCGTCACGTCGAGGGTGACCGGCTTGGTCACGCCGTGGACCGTGAGGTCACCGACGACCTTCAGCTTGCCCTTGCCGGCCGGCGTCACCTTGGTGCTCTTGAACGTGACGTTCGGGTACTTGGCGGCATCGAGGAAGTCGGCCGACTTCAGGTGTTCGTCGAGCTTCGGCACGAAGCTGTCCAGGCCGGACAGGGGCAGAGTCGCCTCGACGGTGGCCTTCGACGGATCCTTTTCGTCATAGACGAGCGTGCCTTCGACCTGGCCGAGGTTAGCCGTGGGGTTCGAGAAACCGAAGTGGTTCCAGCTGAACAGCACCATCGTGTGACCCGGGTCGAGGGTGTAGGTGACCGGGGCGGCAGCGGCGGTGCCGGCGACAGCGAGCAGACCGGCGAGGGCGACGTAACGAAGAGCGCGCATGTGAATCTCCTGCAGTGAAGGTGGGTACTGCCATACAACAGCGGGACCGGGCGGTCACCGCGGGAAACGATCAGAGAATCTGGGCCGCTTCGTCGAAATCGAGGCGAGGCAAACGACCGAACAGATTCTTGTTGGGATCACCGTAGCCGATGTTCACCAGGAAGTTCGACTTGACGTGCGTGCCTGCGAAGAACTCCGCATCCACGCCTGCCTGGTCGAAACCGGACATCGGACCGCAATCGAGCCCCAGCGAGCGCGCGGCCAGGATGAGGTAGGCACCCTGCAGCGAACCGTTGCGCATGCCGGCCGACTGGATCATCGGCTCGTTGCCCACGAACCAGCTGCGCGCGTCAGCGTGCGGGAAAAGCTTCGGAAGCTGCTCGTAGAACGCGAAGTCCGTCGCGACGATGGCCGTTACCGGCGCCGCCATGGTCTTCTCGACATTGTTCTCCGAGAGGAACGGCTTGAGGCGCTCCTTGGCGTCCTTGGACTTGATGAAGCTCAGTCGCATGGGCGAGGCGTTGGCGGCGGTCGGCCCCATCTTCGCCAGCTCGTAGATCTGCCGGATCTGCTCGTCGGTCACTTCCTTGGGAAGCCAGGCGTTATAGGTACGCGCAGTGCGGAACAGCTGGTCGAGGGCGGCATCGGTCAACGGGGCGCTCATGGATATCCTTGTACAGTGACGGAGAACCGGTAACCCGGCATGCTCACAGTGTAAGCGCCACCGCGCGCTCGTGAACCGGTCAGACAAGGAACGAACTGTGCCGAAATCGATAACAATCGAACCCGGGGAGACCGCATGAGCGCCCTTCCTCCGGGTTCCTGCTGGGTAGTCACCGACGGCGCGGCAGGCAACCGGCGCCAAGCGCTCGCACTGGCCGAGGCGCTGACGCCATCCATTCGCGAGATCGTCGTGGACCTGCGTGCGCCCTGGTCGTGGTTCGCACCGCGTGCCTTCCCGGCCGCCCGACTAGCCCTCGGCCGCGACAACGAGAGCTTCCTGCCACCATGGCCCAGGCTGGCGATCGGTTGTGGACGCCAGGCCGCATGGGCCACGCGGCACATCCGCCTCTGGTCCGAGGGCGCATGCCTCGCCGTGCAGATCCTGGACCCGCGGATCGATCCGACGCACTGGGACATGGTCATCGCGCCACGCCACGACGACCTGCGCGGCGACAACGTGCTCAACCCGTTGGGTTCGCTGCATCCCATCGACGATGTCTGGCTGACGGACGGCCGGGAAGCGTTCGCTCAGTTCGCCGAACTCCCCTCGCCTCGCCTTGGCGTGCTCATCGGTGGTGTGCGTCATGGAGGGCCGTTCGACATGACGGCCTTCGATGCGTTCCTGCGCGCGGTTCGCGCGCGTCACGACCGCGATGGCGGCACGGTGCTGGTGGCGGCATCGCGGCGCACACCAGCGGGCGCGCTGGCGGGCATCCGCGAAGCCTTCGCGGGCGTACCGGGGATCGTCTGGACCGACAGCACGGACGGCGCCAATCCCTACCCGGGCATCCTCGGCTGGGCCGATCGACTGGTGGTCACACCGGACTCGGTCAACATGCTTTCCGAAGCCTGCGCCACGGGTCGGCCGGTGCATACGTTCGTGTCGACACCCCTGCCGGAGAAACTTGCGCGCTTCCATGCCGAGTTGCGCTCGGCCGGGCTACTGCACGACCTCGACGCACACACCCCGGATCGACAGATGCCGCTGCGCGAAACCGCGGCGATCGCGGCGGAAGTAAGGCGGCACCTCGGCCTGACCTGACGGACGTTTCGCGGCGGACGCCGCGCCGGTCAGGCGTCGACGTAGCGCGCAGCCTCGCCCACCCAGCGGGCGATGAGGCGTTCGCAACGGTCGGGATAGTCGCGCATCATCACCTCGGCCACGCGCTGCACGTCGGGCATGAGGTGGCCGTCCCGCGCCAGGTCGGCAATGCGGAATTGAAGCTGGCCCGTCTGCCGCGTGCCGAGCACCTCGCCCGGGCCGCGCAGTTCGAGGTCTTTCTCCGCGATGCGAAAGCCATCGTTGGTTTCGCGCATCACCTGCAGACGCTCGCGTGCCAGCCGTGACAGAGGGGTCTGGTAGAGCAGCACGCAATTGGAGGCGATGGCGCCACGACCCACGCGACCACGCAACTGATGAAGCTGCGCGAGCCCGAGGCGCTCGCTGTTCTCGATCACCATCAGGCTCGCGTTAGGCACGTCCACGCCCACTTCGATCACGGTGGTCGCCACCAGCACCGCGAGCTCGCCGGCCTTGAAGGCGTCCATGACCGCCTGCTTCTCCTTCGGCTTCATGCGGCCGTGAATCAAGCCGACCGCAAGGTCCGGCAGCCCCGTCGTCAGTTCCGCATGGGCCACCTCGGCAGCCTGGGCATTCAGCTGCTCAGACTCCTCGATGAGCGTGCAGACCCAATAGACCTGACGCCCCTGCATGCAGGCCGCGTGGATGCGCTCCATCACGTCGTAGCGGCGCTCATTGGAGATCGCCACCGTCTGCACCGGTGTGCGCCCGGGCGGCAGCTCGTCGATCGACGAGACGTCCAGGTCGGCGTAGGCGCTCATCGCCAGCGTGCGGGGAATCGGCGTGGCCGTGAGCACGAGCTGGTGCGGAATCAGCTCACCCTCCGCGCCCTTGTCGCGCAACGCGAGCCGTTGGTGCACGCCGAAACGGTGCTGCTCGTCGACGATGACGAGACCGAGCCGAGCGAAGGCCACACCTTCCTGCATCAGCGCATGGGTACCGACGACGATGTGCGCCGTACCGTCGGCCGCGTGTCCGAGCGCGCTCTTGCGCGCCTTGCCCTGCACCTTGCCGGCGAGCCATTCGACCTTGAGTCCCAAGGGTTCGAGCCACGCGCGGAAGTTGCGCAGGTGCTGCTCGGCCAGCAATTCGGTCGGGGCCATAAGGGCCACCTGGTACCCGCTTTCGATAGCCGCCACCGCGGCCAGCGCCGCGACGACGGTCTTGCCGCTGCCGACATCGCCCTGGACCAGCCGCAGCATCGGGTGCGCGCGGGCCAGATCGCGCGCCACTTCCTGCGACACACGCGCCTGCGCGCCGGTAAGAGCGAACGGCAAGGCGGCAAGCAGACGATCGTGCAACGCGCCGGCGCTCTTCAACGCAGGCGCCTTGCGCTTCTTTACTGCCGCACGCATGCGCCGCAGCGTGAGGTGCTGGGTCAGCAATTCTTCGAAGGCCAGACGCTGCTGGGCCGGATGACGCCCCTCGCCCAGTTCGCGAAGATCCACTTCCGGTGGTGGCCTGTGCACGTACAACAAAGCGTCGCGCAGGGAGCTGAGCCCGGTCGGCAAGCCTGCGCTCTCGGGAATCAGTTCGAGCCGGTCATCGGTGGGCAGGTGCGCGAGCGCACGCGCGACCACGCCAGCCAGACGACGAGGCCCAAGCCCTTCCGTGGTGGGATAGACCGGAGTCAATCGCTCGTCCACGACAACGGGCTCGTCCGGCTCGATGCGCTGGTATTGCGGATGGACGATCTCCAACCCTTGCGGCCCTTGGCGCACCTCGCCAAAGCAGAGCAGCCGCGTACCCTTCGCGAGCTGCTCCATCTGCGCCTTGCGGAAATGGAAGAAACGCAGCAGCAACGCGCCGCCGGAGGCGTCGCCGAGAATGACCTTCAACTGGGGCCGGAAACGGAATCCGCGTTCGATGAAGTCGACCGTACCCTCGACCTGCGCGCGGTCGCCGGGGCGCAGGTCGGCGATAGGCACCACGCGAGTGCGGTCTTCATAGCGCAGCGGCAGGTGAAACCAGAGGTCCTGCACCGTACGCAAGCCGAGCTTACCCAGCGTCTCCGCCAGTGCCGGCCCCACGCCACCCAGCGACGTCAGGGGCGTACGCCCGGGGTCCGCCGGTGTCGTGGCGGCGGACGTCGTCGGATGGCGGGCCACGGGAATGACGGAGGACTTAAGGCAGGACGAGAATCGCGTCCACCTCGACCTGGGCGCCCTTCGGCAGACCGGAGACCTCGATGGTGGAACGCGCCGGATAAGGCTGCTGGAAGTACTCGGCCATGACGGCATTCACGGCGGCGAAATTCCCGAGATCGGTCACGTAGATGCCCACGCGAACGATGTCGGACAGCTTGCCACCCGCCGCCTCGGCGACGGCGACGAGGTTGTCGAACACACGACGCGTCTGTGCGGTGATATCGCCCTCGACGAGGTTGCCGGTCGCCGGGTCGAGCGGGATCTGTCCCGAGAAATACACCGTATTGCCGGCGCGCACGGCCTGCGAGTACGGGCCGATGGCCGAAGGTGCCTTGTCGGTGGCGATGGTGCTGCGGGTCATGGGTCGTCCTCGATGGGGAATCGGGACAGTCTATCGAGGTTGCCGATCGAGGCCCACCGCTCGATGCGCTCTTGCCGCGAGGCCTAACGCCGACGCGGCGGGGGACTCATAGCGGATGCCGATACACACCACTGACCACGCCGGTGCGCCGCACGCGGCGCATCACGTCGGCCAGATGCTTGCGATCCTTCACCTCGATGGCGAAGAGCAGCGTTGCCGCCGTGCTGTCGCGCTCGATGTATTCGACGTTTTCGATGTTCGATCCCGCATCCGCGATCGCGGCCGCGACCGTGGCGAGCACGCCCGGACGGTTGAGCACCTCGATGCGAAGTTCGGCGCGGTAATCGCCACTGACGTCGCGATCCCATTCGATCGCGACGATGCGCTCGGGCGTCTTGCGGAACTCTGCCACGTTCGGGCATTCCACACGGTGCACGACGATGCCCTTGCCCGACGATAGGAAACCGACGATTTCGTCACCGGGCAGCGGGTGGCAGCAATTGCCGAAGCTGAGCACGCCACGCTCGGCACCGCTGATGCGGATCTTTTCCGTCGAGTGCTCCTGTGGCACAGGCGGCGTGTCGTCACGCGGCCCGAGCAGCGCCACGAGTTGTGCGGCGACCTGGTCGGCAAAGCGATTGCCGAGGGCGATCTCCGAGAGCAGTTCCTCGAGGCGTTTCAGCTTGGCCTCGTCGAGGAAGCGGTCGAGCGCGGCGGCCGGCACGGCATCGAGACTCAGCCCGCGTGCATCGAGCGCGCGGTCCAGCATGCGATGACCGAAATCGACGGCGTCCTCGTGCTGCAGGTGCTTGAGGTATTGGCGGATGGCCGTGCGCGCCTTGCCGGTGACCACCGCTTCCAGCCACCCCGGGTTCGGCACGGCCGACGGCGCGGTGATGATCTCCACTTGCTGACCGGATACCAGGCGCGTACGCAGCGGCACCAGCTTCTTGTCCACGCGCGCGGCGACCGCGTGATCGCCGACGTCGGTATGCACCGCGTAGGCGAAGTCGAGTGCGGTCGCATTGCGCGGCAACGAGAAGATGTCGCCACGCGGCGTGAACAGATAGACCTCGTCGGGGAACAGGTCGATCTTGACGTTTTCGAGGAACTCCGAGGCCGACGGCGTATGCGCCTGGCTGTCGGCAAGCGCGGAAAGCCATTCGCGCGCACGCGCCTGTGCGCTGTTCGCGGGGCCGGAATCGCTCTTGTACGCCCAGTGTGCCGCCACACCACGCTCGGCCACCGACTCCATTTCCGCGGTACGGATCTGGATCTCGATCGGCGCACCGAACGGACCGAGCAGCACCGTATGCAGCGACTGGTAGCCATTGCCCTTCGGAATCGCGATGAAGTCCTTGAACCGGCCGTCCACGGGTTTGTAGAGACCGTGCACCGCACCGAGCGCCATGTAGCAGTGCATGGCCGAATCGGTGATGACGCGGAAGCCGTACACATCCATGAGCTGCGCGAACGACTTGTGCTCGTTGCGCATCTTCGAATAGATGCTCCATGCCGACTTGATCCGGCTGACGGCGCGCCCCGGAATCTTCTCCGCGGCAAGACGCCCTTCCAGCGCCATCTCGATCTTCGCCATCGCTTCGCGACGGTTGCCGAGCGCGGCACGGATGCGCTCACCGATGATGCGGTGGCGATCCGGATAAAGCGCCTTGAAGCCGAGATCCTGCAGTTCGGCCTTGAACTTGTTCATGCCCAACCGCTGGGCAATCGGCGCGTAGATCTCCAGCGTCTCCCGCGCGATGCGCCGCCGGGACGGCGCATCCTTCGCACCCAGCGTGCGCATGTTGTGCAGGCGGTCGGAAAGCTTGATCAGGATCACGCGCAGATCGCGCGCCATCGCCAGGAGCATCTTGCGGAAGCTCTCCGCATCGGCCTCGGCGCGGCTGGAAAAGCGCATCTTGTCGAGTTTGGTGACACCGTCGACCAGTTCGGCCACGGTCTCACCGAAGGCACCGGCGAGCTCTTCGCGCTCCAGCCGGGTGTCTTCCAGTGTGTCATGCAGGATCGCCGCAATGATCGTTTCCGCGTCCAGGCCGAGATCGGCCAGCACCTGGGCGACGGCGACCGGATGCGTGATGTAGGGCTCGCCGGACTTGCGCGTCTGGCCTTCGTGGGCCGCGGCGCCGACCAGGAAGGCTCGGCGGATGCGCATGACCTGGTCATGCGACAGGTAAGTGCCCACGCGGTCTTCAAGCGCCTGCACATACGGCGGCACTGGGCCGTCATCGGCCACGTCGGTCAGTTTTTTCGCAGGGATGACTTCCATGGGGAGACCCTCCCGCCCTCAGGCGGAGCCTCCCGCGCGCCGCCTCAGCGGCCGCGCCTCAATGTGCGCAGATTGCGGATGAATGCAGGGCCGACAGCGACCCGGCGTCATCAGTCATCTCCGCCCTTCGAGAGGTCGTCGTCCACTTCAGTGGCGGCCCACTCGAGGGCTTCGCGCTCGGCGCGCTCGCGGGCAGCGCGATCGATTTCATCGATCATTTCATCGTTGACGCGGCGATCCGCGATCTCGCGGAGAGCGAGCACGGTCGGCTTGTCGTTGCTGGGATCGAGGGTCGGCTCAGCGCCCTTGGAGAGCTGACGGGCGCGCTTGGTCGCCATGAGCACGAGCTCGAAACGGTTGTCGACTACCTCGAGGCAGTCTTCCACGGTAATACGGGCCATTTCAAATCCTTGACAATAAAGACACTTCTGACGACGCAGTTTACCGGCCCCGGCCGTTGGCTGGCAATCGGTGTAGGGGTATCATGCGCGGTTCTGACCAGGACGGACGGCAGTGGTGCAAATAATAATACCGCGCGGTACACTAAAGAACCGCCCCAGCCCCAAAGCCCCATCGATGCGCCCCCTAAACCTGCCCCGGATCGTCCGCAACATGCTGGGCCTCGTCGCCGTCGCCCTGCTGGCTGCCTGCCATATCGCGCCGCCTCGTACGGACGACCCGAACGAGAACTTCAATCGGAAGGTCTACGCCTTCAACGATAAGCTCGACAAGGCGGTCATCCGTCCGGTCGCTGTCGGCTATCGGAAGGTGACCAACCCGCCGGTGCGCACGGCCATCAGCGATTTCTACACGAACATCCGCCTGCCGATCACGGTGGCGAACGACCTGCTGCAGGCCCGCCCGAAGCAGGCGTTCCTGTCGACCAGTCGGTTCGTGGTGAACCTGACCATCGGCTTCCTGGGCTTCAAGGATCCTGCGAGCCTGCTGGGCCTGCCGCTGGAAGAGAACGACTTCGGCGTGACCCTGGCCCGCTGGGGTGTGCCCGAAGGCGACTACCTGGTTCTGCCCCTCGTGGGTCCGACCACGGTTCGCGACGTGTGGCGCCTCCCGGTCGACAGCTATTTCTTCGACCCGATCAGCTACTACTCGCGCAATCACGACTACAAGTACGGCCAGGAATACGTGCCGCAGGTGCTCTATCTCGTGACGCTGCGCTCGCGCGGCATCGATGCGGAGAGCTTCCTCGCCTCGGCCTACGATCCCTACGTATTCATGCGTGACGCCTACCGCCAGCAGCGCCTGTACAACATCTACTACGGCAACCCGCCCGCGGAGGCCATCGAGCAGATGCAGGGGTTGAACGACAACAAGGACTTCGACCCGGACGAACTGCTCGACGAGCAGCACAACTGGGAACGGAAGAACGGCGAGAAGCAGCAATAAGAAAAAAAGCCCCGACACGATCGGGGCTTTTTTTTCGGGCACCTGTGTGGGAGCCGCCATGGCGGCGAGGACCAAAGCACATGTGGGAGCCGCCATGGCGGCGAGAAGCCGACGAAGCGATGAAGCCGAGCCCCTCATCGCCCAGCCCCGAATCACCCAATCTCAACGCAAGCTCCCCTCGCCGCCATGGCGGCTCCTACGAGAGCGGCGCACAGTGTTCGATCTCCCCGCTCGATCGCAGCATCAACCTGCTCAGTGCGCCGGATCGCTCTGCAGCTTCCGTGCGGGCGACAGCCGATCTTGCAGCCGATTCATGTACAGGTAGATCACCGGCGTGAGGTACAGCGTCAGGATCTGCGAGACGACGAGTCCACCAACCACTGCGAGACCGAGTGGACGACGCGTCTCCGCACCGGCACCGACGCCTAGGGCAATCGGCAGCGTGCCGGCGAACGCCGCCATGGTGGTCATCATGATCGGCCGGAAGCGCACGCGACACGCTTCATAGATCGCATCGAACGCCGCCATACCTGCGTCGCGCTGCCGCTCCAGGGCGAAGTCGATCATCATGATCGCGTTTTTCTTTACGATGCCGACCAGCATGATGATGCCGACGAAAGCGAACAGGTCGAGCGACGCGTTAAAGATCACCAACGTGAGCAGCGCGCCAACCGCGGCGGCGGGAAGGCCCGAGAGAATCGTCAACGGATGAATGAAGCTTTCGTAGAGAATGCCCAGCACCAGGTAGATCACGAACACTGCCAGCAGCAGCAAGAGGCCCATGCCCTTCACGGAATCCTGAAAGGCCTGCGCCGTGCCCTGCACGCTGCCGCTCAGGGTCGGCGGCAGTTTCATATCCGCCGTCGCACGATCGATGCTGGCTACCGCGTCGCTGAGCGAAACACCAGGCGCGAGATTGAACGACACGGTCACCGCGGGTAGCTGGCCCTGGTGATTCACCGTCAGCACCTGCGGCTTGCGTTCGAAACGCGCCACGGTATTCAGCGGCACGAGCTTGCCGCTGTCCGAGGTGACGTAAAGCCGCGAGAGCACGGCCGGGTCGTCCTGCATGCGCCGCTCGACCTGCAGGATCACCCAGTACTGTGTGGCCGAACCATAGATGGTCGAGATCTGGTTCTCGCCGAACGCGGTGCCCAATGCCGTCTGCACCTGATTCATGGTGAGACCCAGCGGCGCCAGCTTGTCGCGATTGACGGTGACCACCATCGAAGGGCTATTGAGATCGAGATCGGTGGTCACGTCCTGGAAGCCCGGCAATTTCTGGAAGGCGGCGACGAGCTTGCCCGACCAGTCGTACAGCGCCTGCAGATCGGTCGATTGCACCGTGTACTGGTACTGCGCCTTCGATTGCCTCCCGCCGACCTGGATCGCGGGAGGATTCTGGATGTACGTACGAACGCCGGGCACCTCGGCGAACTTGCGCCGCAGCTGCTGGATGATCTCGTCGGGTGTCGTGTGGCCACGATCGCCGGGTGCCTTCAGTCGCAGCAGCAGCGAGCCGGAATTCACGGTGGCACGCGGTCCGCCCGCGCCCACGCTGGACATGACCGCCTCGATGTTCGGGTCGGTCCGCGCGATGTCCGCCAGCGCCTGCTGGCGTGCCGACATCGCGGCGAAGGAGATGTCGGTGGGCCCTTCGGTCGTGACACGTAACTGCCCGCTGTCGCCCGCCGGAATGAAATCCTTCGGCACCACGGCGAACAGCAGCCCGGTGGCCGCAAGGCTCAGGACGAACGAAGCGATGACGAGCCGCGGATGGTTCATGCACCACGCGAGCGTGCGCGTATAGCCGGACGTCACGGCCGCAAAGCCGCGGTCGAACCAGACCACGACGACGCTTCGCTTGCCATGATCGTGCGCCTTGACGAAGCGACTGCACAGCATCGGTGTGAGCGTAATCGAGACGAAGCCAGAGATCAGGATCGAGACACTGATCACCACTGCGAACTCATGGAAGAGGCGACCGACGATGCCACCCATGAACATCACGGGGATGAAAACCGCCACAAGCGACAGCGTCATCGAGAAGATGGTGAAGCCGATTTCGTTGGCACCTTTCACGGCCGCATCGAAGGGCGCCTCGCCCAGTTCGATGTGACGCATGATGTTTTCCAGCATGACGATTGCATCGTCCACGACGAAGCCCACGGCAAGCGTGAGCGCCAGCAGGGAGAGATTGTCGAGACTGTAGCCGAGCGCAAACATGGCGCCGAACGTACCCAGCACCGAGATCGGCAAGGCCACCGCGGGAATCAGCGTCGCCGAGGCGTTGCCAAGGAACAGATAGATCACCAGCACCACGAGTACACCCGCGAGCACCAGCGTGAACTGCACATCGTGCACGGAGTCGCGAATGGATACCGAGCGGTCGTACATCACGCTGAGGATCACGGAGGGTGGCAGCGTGGCAGTAAAGCCCGGCAGCAGGGTGAGAATCTTGTCCACGGTCGCCACCGTGTTGGCACCGGGCTGCCGCTGGATGGCGAGCGTGATCGAGCGATGTCCGTTGAACCAGCTCGCCCGCTGATCGTCCTGCACGCTGTCATGTGGCGCCGCCACGTCGCTCAGGCGCACAGGCGCACCGTTGCGATAGGCCACGACGACCTGACCGTAATCGGCGGCACGCATCAGTTGGCCGTCCGAACGAATCGAAAGAAGCTGGCGCTTGCCGTTGAGCGAGCCGGTCGCCTTGTTGACGTTGGCGGCTGCGACGGCATCGCGCACCTGGTCTACGCCGATGCCTGTGGCGGCCAGACGATCGGGATCCACGGCGATGCGCACGGCGTACTTCTGCGACCCGTAGACGTTCACCTGCGCCACGCCGTCCACCATGGACAGGCGCTGCGCCAGCTCGGTCTCCGCGTAGTCGTCCACGGTCGACAACGGCAGCGTCGGCGACTGCATGGTGAGGAACAGAATCGGGGCGTCCGCCGGGTTGACCTTGCGGTAGGTCGGCGGCGTGGGCATGTCCTGCGGTAGCTGGCGCTGGGCTGCCGAAATGGCCGCCTGCACATCTTGCGCCGCGCCATCGATGCTGCGATCGAGCGCAAAGGTCACCGTGATGGTCGTCGATCCCAGCGAGCTCGACGAGGTCATCGAATCGATCCCGGCGATCGTCGACAACTGTGCTTCGAGTGGCGTCGCCACCGATGACGCCATCGTCTCGGGCGAGGCACCCGGCAGACTCGCACTGATGTTGATCGTAGGGAAGTCGACGTTGGGCAGCTCGTTGACCGGCAGCCTGGGATAGGCGGCGATACCGAAGATGACCAGCGCCGCCATCAACAGCGTGGTCATCACGGGCCGGCGGATGCAGAGTTCCGGCAGGTTCATCGCCCTCACCCCTTGTCGATGCGCACGCGGGCGCCGTCGACGAGCAGCATCTGACCTTCGGTAACGACGCGCTCGCCCGCCTGCAGGCCCTTGTCCACGACGACGCGATCGGCCGTGGTAGCGCCGGTGGTAATCGAGCGCTGTTCGACCGTGCTATCGGGCTTCACGACGAACACGAACGTACCCGTCGACGAACTCTGCAAGGCCACGACCGGAATGCTGATGGCATCGAACAGGCGCGTCGTGGGCAAGGTGACCTCGGCGAACTGGCCGGGCGTGAGCCGACCGTCGCGGTTGGCGAACCGCCCCTTCAGGACGATCGTGCCGGTCGTCGCATCGACGGCGTTGTCGATGAATTCCAACTCGCCCTGCAACGGTTCGCCCTCGTCGCCAGGAATCTTCGCCATGACGGGGAGCGTCCCGCGGCGGACGCTCTGGCGCACGGCGGCGAGGCTGTCCTCGGGAATGGCGAATGCCACGCGAATGGGGTCCACCTGATTCAGCACTACGATGTCGGTGGTATCGGCGGAGAGGGTGGCCCCCGGATAAGCGAGCGGCGCACCGGTCACGCCGTCGAACGGCGCGACGATGGTCGTGAAGTCCAGTTGCGTTTGCGCGGCACGCGCCGCGGCGCGATCGCTTTCCAGCGCAGCGCGCGCCACGCCGAGGTTGGCCTTGTAGAGGTCGTAGTCCGCGCGGCTGACGAAGCCCTTGCCGAGCATGTTCTCGTAGCGGGCAAGGTCGGCCTCGGCCTTCACGAGCTGCGCCTGGTCGCGAGCCACGTTACCCATGGCCTCGTCGTAGGCCGCCTTCAGCGGCCGCTGGTCAACCTGTGCGAGCAGGTCGCCTTTCTTCACGTGAGACCCGGGCGTGAACGCCAGCGATTGAAGTTGCCCGTTCACCCGGGACCGGACATTGACGGTGGAGTACGCCTCTGCCCGGCCGATGACCTTGAGGGAAAGATCGATCTCCCCTTGGCTCGCCACGGCAGTCGTAACCGGCACGCCAGCATTCGCTGCTCGACCTGGAACCTCGGCGGGGGTCTTGCCGCCGGCCTGATGCCGCCACACGCCAATACCGACGGCGGCGATGGCCACGAGGCCGACGAGGAGGAGAAGCTTCTTCCCTGGGGATCGCTGCATGTGGGCTCCGGCCGAATCCCTGCGATTCGGTCGCCGCGCTGGGGAAGCACGGGCTGGTTGCTGGGACGGTTATCCGTAAAAACTAACGCATATCCTAAGCGATCCGTTGACTTGCCGTTCAGGCTTCGTCGGAAGGCCCGTCCAGACCTTGCAGGTTCTCCTTCATGCGGTCGAGGACCGCCAGCATGGTTTGCAGATCGCCCGTGGAAATCCCCTGGGTCGCATCACGGCGCAGGCCGCGGGCGATGTCTTCCATGTCGTCGATCACCCCGCGAGCCTGGTCGGTGTCGTGCAGGCGCCAGGCGCGACGGTCTTTCGGATCGGCGCGGCGTTCCACGAACCCCGCAGCTTGCAGGCGGTCGATGACGCGACCTACCGCGATCGGCTCCATGTCCAGTTGCTCGGCCAGCTCGTTCTGGCGCATGCCCGGGCGGCGATGCAGCGCCTTCAAGGCACGCCACTGCGCGCGGGTCAGACCAAAACGCGTCGCCCTCCGGTCGAAGTGCTTGCGAAAGAGCAAGGTCACATCGTTGATGAGATAGGCGAACGAGATGTCTTCAACTTTGAGTTGGTCGGCCATAACCTTGGGTGGAATATCCGGACTGTCTGGCGGCCATCGTAGCCAAATGCCGACGAGCCGTCACAAGGAGCTTGCGCCATGCCCTTCGAGGTGATCGAGACAGACATCACCACGCTCGCCGTGGATGCGATCGTCAACGCAGCGAACGAATCCTTGCTGGGTGGTGGCGGCGTGGACGGCGCCATTCACAGAGCCGCCGGACCGGCGCTGCTGGCGGCTTGCCGGGCCCTGCCCGAGGTACGTCGCGGCATCCGCTGCCCCACGGGTGAGGCCCGCATCACGCCCGGTTTCGCCCTGGCCGCCCGTTTCATCATCCACACGGTGGGCCCGGTCTGGCACGGTGGCGCCCGTGGCGAAGCTGAGCTTCTGGCGGACTGCTATGCGAATTCCCTCAAGCTGGCCCGCGAGAATGGCGTGGGTTCGATCGCCTTTCCCGCCATCAGCGCGGGCATCTACGGTTATCCGGCAGAAGCGGCCGCGGAGCTCGCAGTCCGCACCGTCCGCGATGCTGCATGGCAGCCGGAGCGCGTGGTGTTCTGCACCTTCGGCGCGACGATGACCCGCATCTACGAAGGTCTGCTCTAGGCCTCAGCAAGCACCGACCTAGCGGGGATATAGGGGAGGCAATGTGCCGGATTTGTCCGTAGCTTCAGCCGGCAGCCAATCGAACCCGTCCGCGAAGGCATCGCGCAGTGCCGTGCCCGGCGCATTTCCGCCTGCGAACCGGGCCTGCTGCAAGCTGGCGATGGCGTCGCGTTGACGACCCTCGCGCAACGCGGCGGCCAATGCACCCAGCGAACGCATGGAGGGGCGATGGACGCGTGCCCAAGCGAGAAGCGCATGTTCGATCACTGCGAGGTCGCTGCCTGCAACGGCCGCGCGAAAACGTTCGCGAGCCGCGCGATCGCTCATGCCATCCGCAGTCGTCCTGCCGGGTGTCGGAAGAGACTCTTCACGCTTGCCGCGCCGGGAGAGCACGAACCACGCCGCCATCGTGAGCAGCCAGAGCGCCACCGCGACGATGAACAACGTCCGCCACGGCGGGCTCTCGGTGTCCGTCGCTGCCGAAACCGTGTCCTTGGTCGGAACGACACCAGACGCGGAGGCCGATGACGCGGCGGTGCCCGCCGCCGCAGGCGCGGAGGGCGGCGGCGCGACCGCACCACTCGCACCGGGAAGCACGTCCACATCGTGCGCCGGAATGGTCGCCACTTCGGCCTTGTCCGTGACGACGTTCCACCAGTGCAGCGTCGTGGCGGGAATGCGCAGCGTGCCCTCACGCGTGGGCACGACGGCGAACGACTGCTGGCGACGCCCGGTGATCCACGAGCCGCTGCTGCCGCCGCCCGTCACGGCCTTGTCGGGATAGACGTCCGCGCCGTCGAGCTTCGGCAGCGACAGGGCCGGCAACGCCTCGAATGGCATGCCTGTGGCATCGAGGCGCATGGTGAGCGTCAACGGCTGCCCGACCCTGGCCTTGCCGTCTGCGGGCAATCCGTCGAGAGAAAGTTTCAGGTCGCGCGCAGGTATCCAGGCGCCTTCGGAGGCAGAAGCAGGACGTGCGCGCACGTCCACCCGCGCACGTTCGGCTACGGCGTTCACCGGTTCACCGCCACCGAAAAAGGAATTCATGTCGGAGGGATCGACTGCCGTGCCCTCGAACGTGGGCGGCTGGATCTCCAGCGTGCCGGCGCGTTGCGGAAAGATCGCGTAGTGCCGCTCAACGACGTTGAAGCGTCGCCCGCCGCGCATGACCTGGTAGTTCGCATCCTGGCCGACGCGGCGCACTTCGGCCCCTTCCGCGGAGGGGTCGCCAAGCTGGCCATCTGCAAGATTCACCGCGAAGGAGAGCCGCAACGTGTAATCGATCTGCTGCCCGACATAGGCATGAGTGGGCTCGGCCGTTCCTTCCAGCGAAACCGGACGGTCCGCCGATGGCACGCGATCGTTGGCGGAAGCAACCACGTCGAGCGTGACCGGCTGCGTCTGCTGGCCGGCGATCGTCAAAGGCGGGATGGTGAGGTGGCCTTCGCGCCGCGGACGCAGCGCAATGCCCAGGATGGTTCGCGATTCGCGCTTGCCGTTGACGATGCTCAGCGTGTGGTTCGTCGACGTTTCCAACACGACGAAGTCCGGCGTGAGCGGCGAAAGGTCGGGCGAACCGGTCGTCTGGTCGCCGACCTCGATGTTGAGCGTGACGGTTTCGCCGACACCGACGCGACTGCGGTCGAGCGACGCGACGGGGCCGCTGTCCTGCGCCCAACTCAACAGTGTCACGCACGACAACACGAGGCCGAGAAGGATTCGACGCATGATCATTCTTCCGGTTCCGCGCCGTGGCGGCGTTGATATTCGAGCATGAACTTTCTCCGTAGCAGGCCACCGGGATCGTCGGGCACGCGCATGAGCGCGCGCTGCACGTCGGGCGGCAACTTCGACGACGCGTCGTCACCGGCCATGGTGCCGAGGTCGTGGTCCCGCTCGCCCGGCTTGCCGTTCGCCTTGCCGGCCAGTGCGGCATCCATCTTTTCCTTCAGCGCTTCCTGCGCCTGCTTGGCCTGCGCCTGCTGTGCTTCCGACTTTGCGGCGGCGTCGCCTTGCGGCGCCTGCCCCTTTCCGTTGTCCTGACTGCGATCGGCACCATCGCCTTCGCCAGCCTTGTCCTTGGCGCCCGCTTCCCTGCCACCATCTTTTCCATCGGCGCCGGACTGCTTGCCGCTCTGGCCCTGCTGTCCGTCCTTGCCGTCTTCCTGGCCCTGCTGCTGATCCTTGTCCTGGTTGCCAGAAGACTGTTGCTGGTTCTTGTCCTGCTGGCCCTTGCCGCCCTGCTTGTTCTTGTCCTGCTCTGATTTCTTTTGCTGCTGTTGCTTGAGGAATTCGGCCACGGCCTTGCGATTGGCGGCGGCGTCGGCATGGTGCGGATCGCGCTTGAGCGCGCGATCGTAGGCCGCGAGGGCGTCTTCGTAGCGCTGCTGCTTGGCGAGTGCGTTGCCCAGGTTGTACTGCGATTCGGCATCGTCACGCTGTGCGAATGCGGCTTCCGCGGCGGCGTAGTCGCCCGCACGATACGCCGCTGCACCACGCAAGGCCGGATCGTGTGCGAGTGCCTGAGCTTGCTTTGCGTCACCCTGGGCAAGCGCCTGTGCCGCTTGCTGGTCGCGCGTGCGGAACAGGTCGGTCAAACCGTCGGCCCGTGCAGGCGATAGCGGCACAAAGGCCAAGGCAAGCACGAGCAGCCAACCTCTCCGGAAGGCCAACGCCACGATGGGAAGCAAGGGAAGCAGCAGCCACGGGCCGCGATCCTGCCACTGTCCCGACGTCGCGCCGTCGATCGCTTTGGCATCGCCGTCGGCGCGCACCAGAGACGCCAGCGACTTCACGTCGGAACTGTCGTCTGCGACGGGCACGAAACGTCCACCCCCCGCCTCGGCAACGGCAGCGAGTGACGCATCGTCCCGAGGCGCCATGACGATCGCGCCATGCTCGTCCTTCAGGAATCCGCCCTCACTGGTGGGAATGGGGCCACCGCGCGTGCTGCCGACGCCGAGCACGGAGACGCGATCGCCCGCGGCACGTGCGCGCCGGGCCGCGGCGATGGCTGCCCCATCGGCTCGATCGGTAACGAGTACGATCGAGCCGCCGCGGAGACCCGCGTGGCGGACGAGATCGGCCGCCTGGTCGATGGCCTTCCCAGGATCGTCTCCCTCGACCGGCATGGTGTCCGGTGCCAACGCCGTAAGCAGATCGTCCACGCTGTGCGCGTCGGTAGTGAGCGGGGCGACGGTGAACGCCTCGCCGGTATAGGCGATCAAGGCATTCATGCCATCGCCGTTCGCGGCATAGAGTTCGCGGATCTTGTAGCGCACGCGGCTAAGGCGATCGGGTACGACGTCGTGCGAAAGCATGTGTGGCGACATCGAAACGACCACCACCTGCGCGGCGCGTTCGGCAAACAAGGGCTGGGCCTGCTTGTCCCAGGTCGGGCCGGCAAGCGCGACGATCGCAAGCAACGCCGCCGAGACGAATGCCGCCACGGGCGCGCGCGCGGCAGAGGGTTCACCATCGAGCAGGTAGGGCAACAGGGCCGGATCCGCCAGCCGCGCCAGCACGCGTTGTTCCGCCGGCCGACGACCCACGAGCCAGGCCAACACCGGCACGAGCACGAGCAGCCACAGCCAGCGCGGCTCGATGAAATGAAAATCGCGCAGCCATGTCGTCATGCGGCCGCCCTCGTACCGACATAACGCGGCACCATGGCGAGGGCGAACAGCAGGCACGCCGCCAACAGGGGCCAGCGGAACAGCTCCACGTGCGGACGCAATGCCGCGCCCTGCTGCGGCACGGGTTCGAGCGTGTCGATGGCGCGATATGCATCGGCCAGTTCGCTCGTATCGGTGGCGCGGAAGAAACGCCCGCCGGTCTGGTTGGCAATGTCGGTGAGCATGCCGACGTCGAGATCGGCGGAGGGATTGACGACGCGACTGCCGAAGAAATCGGGCACACGCATCGCATTCGCACCGATGCCGATGGTGTACACCCGCACGCCTGCCGCCTTCGCCGCCCGGGCCGCCTCACGCGGTGCAATGGAGCCGGCGTTGTTCACACCGTCCGTCAGCAGCACGACCACGCGGGCTTGCTCGGGCATGTCGGCGAGGCGTTTCACGGCGACGGCGAGGGCGTCACCGATAGCGGTCTCACGACCCGGCAGGCCGACGACCGCGCCGTGCAGTTGCGCGCGAACGGCGTCCAGATCGTACGTCAGCGGCGTGACGAGGTACGCCTGCGAACCGAACAGAATGAGCCCCAGCTGATCGCCTGCACGGCGATCGATGAAGTCGCCCGCGATGGCTTCCACCGCGGCAAAGCGCGTGACGTCACGGCCCGCGAGCTGCATGTCGCCGAGCGACATGCTTCCCGAAAGATCCACGGCGAGCATCATGGCGCGGCCGCTCCGTCGTTGCGGCTCCGGCGGACCGAGCTGCTGCGGACGCGCCGCAGCGACCACAAGACACACCCACGCGAGCACCAACAGCAGGGTCGCTGCGAAAGGCGCCTTCGCCAGCGACGCCTGCACGAGCGCCAGCCCGGGCTGGGGGAGATTCAGTGCTTGCGCCGGCTTCACCGGCCGCAACACGCGGCGCAACAACCAGGGCAGCGGCAACGCCAGGAAGAGCCACGGCCAGGCGAACTCAGGCAGCGACATGCGATGCCCTCCCTGCGTTGGGCCGGCGCGACGGACGACGCAACGCGGCACGCACCCAGCCCTCGACCTCGCGTGCCGCGGCGTCGACGTCGATCGGCATGTCGCGTCGGTACTTCGCATCGTCCAACGCAACCAGCAGCGACACGTTGTTGGCAGGCGCCATGCGAGCGAGCGCCGCCCGCCAGGCTTCGCCGGACAGCGCAACGCTTTGCGGCTCGCGCGTGCGAGCGACGCGCCGTACGAGTTCGCTTGCCTTGGCCGCGAAGGCGATGGCGTCGCCATCACGCGCATGCCGCTCGCGGGCATCGCGCAAGTCGGCCAGGGTCGCGTCCACGTAGCGACGCCATGCGATACGGCGTCGCCACACGATCACAAGAACGACGAGTACGACGACGACGAGCGCCAGCAACACCCACCAGCCCGGTGCCCATGGCCACCACGGGGACACCGGCGGCACGTGGATGTCGCGCAATGCAGGACCGTTCTCGGGCATCACCGACTCCTCGCCTGCCCGAGCAGAGCGACGATCGCGTCGAGCGGATCCCCCGTGGTGTCCAGTGTGCGGTGCTTCAGACCGAGGCCCGCGCACAACGTATCGAGCCTGTGCCGGCCCTCGCCAAGGGTGCGCGCGAAATCCGCACGCTGGCGCTCGCCGTGCAGCGCCACGTCGTAGTGCACGCCACGATGGGCGAACGGATAGCGCCCTGCGGGTGGCTCGGCGAGTTCGAGCGGATCGGCCACGGTAAGCACCGCAACTTCCGCTTTCGCGACGAGGCCGAGCATGCGTCCTCGCGCCGCATCATCCACGGCGAAACCGTCGCTCACCAGCAGCACTCGGGATGCGCCATGCATGAGCCGGCCGGCACGTTGGAGTGCACTCGATAGCGTTTCGTCCTCTGCCGGTGGCAGCGCATCCCACGCCGCCAGGGCGCCCGCCAAGGCAAGCGCGCCACGCGCACCGCCCTGCGGACGCAGTAGATGACGCTGACCGCCGAAGGCCAACACGCCGACCCGATCGGCGCCGCGCACCGCATACCACGCCGCCATGGCCGCAGCTCGCGCAGCCTGTACCGATTTGAAGCGCGTACGCGTACCGAAGCGCATGCTCGCGTTGGTATCGAGCAGGATGAGCAATCGCCCTTCCCGTTCTTCCTGGAACAGTTTGGTATGCGCCACGCCACTGCGTGCGGTCAGACGCCAGTCCATCCGGCGCACGTCGTCGCCGGGCTGGTAGACGCGCGACTCGGCGTAGTCCATGCCACGTCCGTGCAGACGGCTGGGGCGCTGCCCACTGCGCTGCACGCGCGAGACCACGGGCGGTGCCGGCGCACGCGCTACGCGCGAACGCAGGGCGATGAGTTCGGGAAGCGAGACGTGAACGCGCCCGTCGGCGCTGGGGGCGGCGGCGTTCACGGCAGCGGAACGAGGTCCAGCAGGCGGTCGATGACCGTATCGATGCGGACGCCCTCGGCCTCGGCCTCGTAACTGGGCAGCACGCGATGGCGCAGTACTTCATGCGCGACGGCGTGAACGTCATCCGGCACTACGTAATCGCGCCCGGCCAGCCAAGCGTGCGCGCGGGCGCAGCGATCGAGTGCGATCGTGGCACGCGGGCTTGCGCCCCAGGCGATCCAGCGGGCGAGTTCCGGACCATACTTACCGGCATCGCGCGACGCGACCACCAACTGGGTGATGTAGCGCTCAAGCGGCTCGGCCATGTGTACGGCAAGCACGGCATCACGAGCCGCGAAGACGTCGGCCGGGCGGAGCACGTACGACACAGGTGGCGCGGGATGCCGCACCTCACGCGCCTGCTCACGAGCAAGGCGAAGAATCGCCAGCTCGGCATCGGCGTCCGGGTAACCGATGGTCACGTGCATGAGAAAGCGGTCGAGCTGCGCCTCGGGCAACGCGAAGGTACCCTCCTGCTCGATGGGATTCTGTGTGGCCATCACCATGAACAGGTCGGGCAGTGGCCAGGTTCGGCGCCCGATGGTGATCTGCCGTTCGGCCATGGCCTCCAGCAGCGCCGACTGCACCTTGGCCGGCGCGCGGTTGATCTCGTCCGCCAGCACGATGTTGTGGAACAACGGACCGCGCTCGAATTCGAAGCTGCCGGTCTGCGGCCGGAAGATGTCGGTGCCGGTCAGGTCCGCGGGAAGCAGGTCGGGCGTGAACTGGATGCGGTGGAAATCGGCTTCGATGCGCGTCGCCAGGGCCTTGATCGCCGTGGTCTTCGCCAACCCGGGCGCACCCTCGACCAGCAGATGGCCGTCGGCCAACAGGGCGATAAGCAGGCATTCGACCAGATGCGGCTGGCCGATGATGCCCCGCGCCAGTTCCTCACGCAGGCGGACGAAGGCGTCCTGAAGCGGCGTGGCGGCAGCGGGCGTGTCGGACATGGGCGGGGTCTCGTGCAGGGCGGAGGCCCGATAAGACCACACGAAAGCCCGGAAGTTTAGGGCCGAAGGTCAGTTCGGCCCCGTCGCCTGGACGCGAGCCATGAGCCACGCGACCTATGGGCTACTTCAAACCCACCGTTTCTTCGGCTTGCGTGTTGGGTATGCACTTCCCTCGTCGTTCGAGGGCGTGGATATAGTACACGCCATGCGCCGCGTCGCCGCATGGGTCGCTCGTCCAATAGAAGTCCGCGACATAAGGCCAGCGGCTGCCGAAGACCAGTTGCATATTACCGATGTCGCCTGAAGTGGGCATGCGCTCCCCTCGGCTTGCCAAATCATTCAGCGCAGGCTGGTAGGGCATGTTGCCTGCATATCTGACCTGCAAGACATTGGTCATAGTGACTTGGTATTCGGCACGTTGCCCGGCGCTGTCCTTCACGGAAATGATGGCCGCGCCATTCGCGCGCGGCGTGACCTTTCCCGTTGAACTCACCATCGCCACAGCGGTATTGCTGCTGGTGTAGGTATAAGGCGGACGGCCGCCAAAGGCCGTACGCGTGATCGAGTTACTACCGTCGAAGCGCGGCAGGATGTCGGGCCGCTGAGTGATGATGAACGCTTTACCGTCGAGATAGACAGGACGGGTGTCGAATTGCATGTCGACGGGACCGGACCCGGAGCCGATCTGGTCTTCCTCGAAATAGGCGAATGACGCCCTCCCTCCCCTCGCCTCCGCCAAGGTGAGTCGAATGACAGGAATGGTCTGGCCATAATGCTGGAAATACCGAAGCTGATCGTTCTGCGCTTTGGCGCGCGCGTCAAGGTTCCCATCTACGTAAAAGAAGGATTGGATCGGCAGGGTTGCGCCCGTTCCCGTTGCCCACGTGGCTAGCGCAGCTCGTTCTGCGTGACCCATTGTTTGTTTGACATAGCGCTGCGAGCGCCGACCGCCGCCATGAATCGCGCTGCCTGATCGCGCTCGCCCGAGCGCACACTCCAGCCACACTGGAAATAGTACGGATTGGCACTGCCGTCGTATTTCTCCAACCACTTCGCTGCCGTATCGATGCCCTGATCCGTGCAGGGACGGGAGTCGTTGGGATAGGAGGCGTTGGGCCCGCAACCTTGCAGCGTAGACCGGGTATTGGTGTCTGCGTCATGTGGGAAGACGCAAAGCACCTCGATATTGCTGTTCTTTCCAGGCGGGTTCGCAACACGGGATAGAAAATGAACCCATTCCTGTAGCCGAAGACGAGGTTCGAAAAATTGCTGTCCGCGCGCAGCCAGGAGAACGAGACGCCACCGGAGATGATGGAGGCATTACTTGGATCCCAGGGTAGGAACGCGGGATTGTTCTCCGTCGCTCGCAACATGACGCCACTGCACAGAGCCGCCGCCAGACCGGGATTGCCGCAGTCAGTCACCTTGTCGTTGTACCAGCGCGCGAGTTCCGCGGCCGCTTCGACACCCCGCTTTCCCGTTGGCCGTGGCTGACTCGCGGTGACCTGGGGCGCATCGTCGTAAGGAACGATAACGGACCGTTCCGTCGATACGGGGACGGCGCAGGCAGACAGCAAAATGACGAAGGAAAAACCAACCAACCGCTTCATGGCGCGCTCCCTGCGCAACGAACACCACCGGGTGCCTTCCCGGTCTCGAATCCCTATACCATCGCGATGCTATACCCCCGGTCTCGCGCGTCGAATACGCATTTCGTTGTAGTCGTCGCAAAAAACAAAGGCCCGCACGATGGCGGGCCTTTGCGTAGGGCGAATCCTCGCAGCGACTTACTGCAAGGTTTCGCTCAGGATGCGCGGCGTCACGAAGATCAGCAGCTCGGCCTTGTCATTGCCGCGGCTGGTACGGCGGAACAACACGCCCAGGCCGGGAATGTCGCCGAGGCCCGGCACCTTGTCCACCGTGTTGTTCTTGGTGATCTCATAGATACCGCCGAGGACGACGGTCTGTCCGTTGTCGACGAGCACGGACGTGTTGATCTCGCGCGTATCGATCTGCGGTACCGCACCACCACCCGGGCTCGGCACCAACTGCGCGAGGGCGTCCTTCTTTACGTTGATCTTGAGATACACACGGCTGTCGGCAGTGATCGTCGGCGTGACGCGCAGTTCGAGCACGGCGTCCTTGAACTGCACCGTCGCATTCTGCGCACCACCGCCCGAACTGGACGCCTGGTAGGTCACGTAGCCGATCTGCGTACCCTGCTTGATCACCGCTTCCTGCTGGTTCGCGGTGATGACGCGCGGGCTGGAGACCACTTCGCTGCGACCTTCCGTCTGCGCTGCCGAGAGTTCGAGGTCGACCAGGTAGTTCGCACCGAGGATCGCCAGACCGATGCTACCGGCCGGGTTCGACACAGGCAGGTTGACGTTGTAGCCGCCCGGCAAGGTGTAAGGCTGGCGCGTCGGCAGGTCGCCGGTACGGTTGTTGGCGAGCCACTGGTTGTACGAATTGGCGTAGTTGACGTCGCTGTTGCGGACGCTGGTAACCAGGCCACCCGTGCCGCCTGCGGTCGTGCCGTTGCCACCGCTGGTGAGGTCGGGCGACGTACCGATGATCTGGTTGGCGTTGTTGTGGTTGAAGCCCTGGACACCCCAGCGCACGCCGAGGTCACGGCTGAACTGGTCGGTGGCCACCACGATGCGCGATTCGATCAGCACCTGCTGTACCGGCCGGTCGAGCGTGGCGATCAGATCGCGCAGATCGCGGATCTTGTCCGGCGTGTCGTTGATGAGCAGCGTGTTGGTGCGGTCGTCGAACGAAACGCTACCGCGCGGCGAAAGGAAGCCACGCGACGTGCTGCCGCCCGAACCGCCGCCACCCTGCATGCTGCCCGAGGTCAGCAGCTTGGCGATATCTTCAGCCTTGCCGTAGCTGATCGGGATGTAGTCGGAAATCAGCTCCGCGGAATCCTCAGCCTTCTGGCGGGCATCGGCGAGGCTCTGCTCGTAGTTCGCCAGTTCGGTCTGCGGTGCGATCCAGATGACGTTGCCACTGCGGCGCTTGTCGAGGCCCTTGGCGCGCAGGATCACGTCGAGCGCCTGATCCCACGGCGTATTGACGAGGCGCAGCGTGACGCTGCCACCGACGCTGTCGGAAGCGACGAGATTGAGCTTCGCCTCGTCTGCGATGAGTTGCAGCGCCGAACGAACCGGGATGTCCTGGAAATTGAAGGTCAGGCGCGAACCGGAATACGTCGGTTCTTGACCCTTCGCGGCCTTGCCGGTCGGTGCCGAGGCCTTCTTCGGGGCGACCTCGACGGCGTACTCGGTACCGTTCTGGTAGGCCGATACTTCGACCTCGCCCTTGGTGCGGATGTCGAGGCGAGCGCCGCCCGGACGCGAGCTGGGCTCGATCGACTGCACCGGCGTAGCGAAGTCGAGCACGTCCAGGCGCTGGCTGAGCTTCGGCGGCAGGGTGGCACCCGGCAGGCTCACCACGACGCGATCGCCTTCGCGATGCATTTCGGGGGTGGATGCACTGCTGCCCAGCGTGACCATGACGCGGCCTTCGCCGTTCTGCCCACGGCGGAAGTCGATGTTGGACAGCGGCGTGCCGGCGCTCGACGGCAAGGCCTTCGTGGGATCGGAGACGATCGCCGTGGTGGTCGTGGCGCCGCTCGGTCCGTTATTCACGGTAACGATGAGGTTCTTGCCGTCGACGCGCGTCTTATAAGCCGAGTCGCGGAACAGTTCGACCGTGACCCGGGTACGGCCGCCGGCAGACACCACCGACACACCCGAGGTGGCGCCCTTGCCGATCTCGATGTGGCGGGTGCTGTAGGCGTTCGTCGTATCCGCCAGATCGATCGCGATGCGCGGCGGATTGCTGGTCGTGAAGACCTTCGGGTCCGGCGCCCGCTCCGAGAAGGCGAGCTTCAGCTCGACCCGCCCGCCGGGCTGCGCGTCATAGCTGACATTCTGCAGCGCGTTGGCGGCCGACGCCGTGCCGGCGAAGGCGCCGGCAAAGGCCAGCGCGGTGCCGAGGATCCAGCGGCGCGACCAAGAGCGCGCGCTACCCGGCAGATGAGTGGATTTGGTCGTCATGTGCGTCATCCCCGAGTTCTTATTTTTCACCGACCGAAATACTTGCCGGACGCTCCATCCAGCCGCCGCTGCCGTTCGGCACCAGCTCGACCAGATCGATGCGATCCTCCCCGACGGCGGTGATACGGCCGTAGGCCTGCCCCATGTACTCATTCCGATGGACGCGATGGATCACCCCACCGGGATCCTTGACGAGCGCCTCCAGGCTGGCACCAGCACCAACCGTGCCAACCATCTTCAGGCTGTCCAGCGAGAACATCTCCAGGGGCTCCTTCGGACGATTTTCGTCCGGCCGGGGGCCGCTCGTGGCGCTGGTATCCATTTCGGCCGTGCTCGGGCTGAACGGATCGCGTGCGCCCTGATCCTGATAGGCGAAGGTCTCGAAGGTGCGAATCACCGGCAACGGCGGGATGGGCTCGCCCTTCTTGTGTTTCTCGGCATCGACCCACTCGCGCAGGTCGGACGTGCCGCGCGTGCACCCGGCCAGGGCCAGGGCGCCGAGCAGACCGATGGACAAGGGGCGAAGGATGGACATGGCGCGCGTCATCGCTTGGCTCCCTTCGCTGCGGGCGTGGGTTTCGTCTCGTCGTCTTCGAGGTAGCGATAGGTCTTCACGGTGCCCTGGAGGACCAGCAGGCCGGAGCCGGATTTGCCGTCCTTTGCATCCTTCGGGCTGAGCGAGACGTCGTGCAGCGTCAAGATAACGACGCGCGGGAGCGAGGCCACGCCGCTGATGAAGGTGCCGAACTGGTGGTACGTACCCACCATGCGCAGCGTGATCGGCTTCTCGGCGTAGAAGTCCTTCGGCGTTTCCGGGCCCGGCTGGAACAGCTCGTTCTCGATGCCGGCGGCCAGCGCCGTCTGCGAGATGTCGATGAGGAGCTCCGGCATCTCGGTCTTGCTGGGCAGCTGGCGCAGAAGGGTGCGCAGCATGTCCTGCATGTCGGCGAGCTGCTGCTCCAGCGCTTCGAGATTGGCGGACTTCGCCTGCTTCTGGGAGAACTCGGACTTGAGCTGTTCTTCCTGGCCCTCGGCCGTGGCCAGATCGTCCTGCTGGCTGCTGATCTGGAAGTACCAGCCCACCAGCAGTACCACCAGGAAAACGAGGACGGTGAAGAACACCTTTATCGACTTCGGCCAGCCGCCAACGTTGTGGCGATCGAGATTGCGCAGATCGTCAAAAAATTTCATGGCTTGGCTCCTGTCGGTGCGGGAGCCGCCGGCGGCGTGGCCGGTGTGGCGGCGACAGGCTTCGTCGCGGCGGTGCCGGGAGCGGCGGGTGTCGGCGAGCCAGCGACGGCCTGCGCGGCGCGCGCCAGCGGGGCCGGTACCGCCGCCGGGGCAGCGGGCGCAGCGCTGGTCGCGGCGCCGGCCGGAGCCGCGTCGGCGTCGCCGGGCCGGTTCAGCCGGACGTCGAGACCGAAGGTGTACGGCATGCGCGAAGCGTCGTGGGTATTCTCGGTCTTGCGCAGGTCGACATGCCCCATCCAGGGCGACGCCTCGATGTTGCGCATGTACTCGGCGACGCTGGAGTTCGACTGCGAGACGCCGTCCAGCGACATGGAGTCGGCGGACTGCTTCATGGCGGAAAGCCGCGCGCTGGCCGGAATCGTCTTCACCAGTTCGTCGAACAGGTGGACCATCTGCGAGCGGTTGGCCTGCAGCTGCTCGATGATCTGCTTGCGCTGGAGCAGGTCGGCGCGGACCTTTTCCAGATCCTTGATCTTGGCGATACGGTCGTCGAGCTGCTTGATCTCGCCTTGCAGGTACGTGTTCCGCTCGGCCTGGTTGTCGATCCGGGCATCCATCCACAGCGACCAGCCGATCAGCACGACCAGGCCGGCGCCGAAGGCCATGCCAAGCTGGATGTAGAACTCCCTTTCCCGTTGTTTGCGGCGCTCGGCGCGCCAGGGAAGCAGGTTGATGCGTGCCATCAGTCGAAGCTCCTCATGGCCAGGCCGACGGCAATCATCAGGGCGGGCGCGTCCTGAGCGAGGGTCTGCGCCTGCACGCGGCTGGACAGCGCCATGCGCGCCAGCGGATTGGCGACCACGCACGGCACGCCGAGCTGCTGCTCGAGCAGTTCGGTGATGCCCTCGATGGCAGCGCAGCCGCCGGCCAGCACCACCTGGTCGACGCGGCTGTATTCGCTGCCGGCAAAGAAGAACTGGAGCAGGCGGCTGACCTGCTGGACCAGCGATTCCTTGAACGGCTCGAGCGCCTCCATCTCGTAGGACTCCGGCAGGCCGCCCTTGCGCTTGGCCCGACCCGCTTCCTCGTACGAAAGTCCGTAGCGGCGCATGATCTCGTCGGTGAGCTGCTTGCCGCCGAAGACCTGTTCGCGGGAATAGATGGTGCGCTGGTTCTTCAGCACCGCCAGGGTGGTCATGGTGGCGCCGATGTCGACGACCGCGACGAGCGCGTCACGGGAAACCGCCAACTGGTCGGCCACCATGCCGAAGGCGTTTTCCATGGCGAACGCCTCGACATCGATGACCCGGGCGGTCAGGCCACCCAGGTCGAGCGCGGCGATGCGCATGTCCACGTTCTCCGTCCGCGAGGCGGCCAGGAGCACGTTGTTCATTTCGGGGTTGTCGCGAACCGGGCCCAGAACCTCGAAATCGAGGCTCACTTCCTCGATCGGGTAAGGGATGTACTGGTTCGCTTCGACCTGGATCTGTCCCTCGAGGTCGTCCTCGGAGAGATCGGCCGACATGGGGATGACCCGGGTGATCACCGCGGAGCCGGCTACCGCCGCCGCCGCATGCTTCACCTTGGCGCCGGAGCGCGTGAGGGCGCGCCGGATGGCTTCACCCACGGCCTCGACCTCGACGATGTTCTTTTCGACGACCGCATTGGGCGGCAACGGCTCTACCGCGTAGTGTTCCACGCGATAACGGCCGCCGGCTTGGCTGAGTTGAAGCAGCTTTACCGCGGTCGAGCTGATATCGACGCCGATCAACGGCGCCGCTTTGGGTGTAAAGAGCCCCACGAGATTCCCCCTTCCCGGCGCCTTTGTCGGAATTGTTTCGTCGGCGCGATGGCATTAGATCTAAAACTTAACGGATTGGCAACGGCCGCTTTGAGCCCGTTCCGGCACTAATTCACAAATCGAGTCACCGGGTTAGCGGAATGCGTTCATACCGGGTCGAGCGTAGCCCCTCCCCGCCCGGGGTGCGGCTTGGCTCTATACTCGCCCCCGAATACTCACGGCGGTGACCCCTCCCCCTCCATGCGAATCCTCAAGCGTCTGCTGCGCTACGCGCTGTATCTCGCCCTGGCCGGCATCCTTTTCGTGGTCGGCGCCGTGGGCGTGGCCTACTGGCTCTTGGCGCCGCGCCTGCCCTCCGTGGCGGTCTTGCGTGACTACCACATGCAGGTTCCCCTGCGCGTCCTCAGCTCCGACGGGCGGCTGATCGCCTCGTTCGGCGAGACCCGACGCATTCCCGTCCGCATCGCGGACGTGCCGGCGCGGCTGAAGAATGCCGTGCTTTCGGCCGAGGACGCGGACTTCTACAGCCATCCGGGCGTGGACTGGCATGGCATCGCCCGCGCGGGCATCCACGTGATCCTGTCCGGCGGCGACAAGGGGCCGGGTGGCTCGACGATCACCCAGCAGGTCGCGCGCAACTTCTTCCTCAGCCCCGAGAAGCTCTACTCGCGCAAGCTGACCGAGATGTTCATCGCTCTGCGCATGGAGAACGAGCTCACCAAGGACCAGATCCTCGAGCTGTACATCAACAAGATGTTCCTGGGCCATCGCTCATACGGACTCGCCGCCGCCGCGTCGTACTACTACGGCAAGACCCTGGATCAGCTCACCGTGGCGGAAAGCGCCGCGCTCGCCTCGACCTTCCAGCTGCCCTCCGTGGTCAATCCGCTGAACAACCCGAAGCGCCTGCTCGCGCGCCGTGACTGGGTCCTCGGCCAGATGCTCTCGAACCGCTTCATCACGAAGGCGGAATACGACGAGGCCATCAAGGAACCCAACGATGCTTTCCCGCATGAGCAGCAGATCGAAGTCGATGCGCCGTACCTCGCCGAGATGGTTCGCCAGCAGGTACTGGAGAAGCTCGGCAACGACGCGTTGACCGAAGGCTACGTGGTGCATACCACCGTGCCCAGCGACAGCCAGGCCGCTGCGAACGAGGCCCTACGCGGCCGACTGTCCGCCTACGATCGCCGTCATGGCTATCGCGGCCCCGAGGGCCACGAGGAGCTGCCCGCCCAGGCCGGTCCCGACGACTACGATCGCGTTCTCGCCGGCTACACGAGCGTCGCGGGCATGATGCCGGGCATCGTCACGGAGACCGGCGCTAAGGAGGCCAAGGTGTACCTCTCTCCCAAGGAGACGGTCACGCTCGACCTGGCGTCCATTGCCTGGGCAAGACCGTATGTCAACGAAGGGCGCGCTGGCGCCGCGCCGACTCGCGTCGATGCCGTGCTGAAGCGAGGCGATGTCGTTCGTCTGATCCACACCGCCAAGGACGACGTTGCCGAGGCAGTCGCCGCCGAGGAAGGTAAGCCCGCCCCGGACGCGAAGGCCGAGCCGGCAAAACTCGAATGGCGTCTGACGCAGATCCCGGCGGTCCAGGCCGCACTGGTCGCCCTCGATCCCGAAGATGGTGCCGTGCGCGCGCTCGTCGGTGGCTTCAGCTTCGTACGCTCGAAGTTCAACCGCGCCGTGATGGCCGCCCGCCAGCCGGGCTCCAGCTTCAAGCCGTATCTTTACTCGGCCGCCTTCGACCGGGGCTTCACCCCCGCCTCGATCGTCAACGATGCGCCGGTGGCGTTCCCCGATCCGTCGCGCCCCGACGGCATGTGGACGCCGGCCAACGACGACAACAAGTTCGACGGTCCGATGCGCCTGCGCGAAGCGTTGGTGAAGTCGAAGAACCTGGTCTCCGTGCGTCTGCTGGACGCGATCGGCGTGCGCTACGCGCGCGACTACGTGACGCGCTTCGGCTTCACCCCGGATGCGCTGCCGCAGAACCTGTCGCTCGCGCTCGGTACCGCGTCGGTATCTCCGATGGCCATGGCACGCGGCTATGCCGTGTTCGCCAACGGCGGCTATCTGGTCACGCCCTACTTCATCGCTCGGATCGACGACCGCGACGGCAAGCCTGTCTATGTCGCGAACCCCGAGCGGGCCTGCGCCGAGTGTCAGGAGCGCCTGCTCAATCCGACCCCGCCGGGTCCGCCGACGCAGCCTTCGACCGCCCTCATCCCGGCTCGCCCCGCGACCGCCGGCACGGCTGCGGGTAGCGGCACCGGCGAGGCCGTGTTGCCGGCGGATGCGCACGCCAGTGCATCCGAAGCACCGAAGCTTGCACCTCACGTCATCGACGTGCGCAACGATTATCTGGTGACCTCGCTGATGCAGGACGTCGTAAAGCGCGGCACGGGCGCTGCGGCACGGGCGCTCGGTCGCGACGACCTTGCTGGCAAGACGGGCTCCACCAACGATCACCGCGACGCGTGGTTCGTCGGTTTCAACGGCGACGTGTCCACTGCGGTGTGGGTCGGTTTCGACGACTTCAGCTCGCTGGGACGCGGCGAGTTCGGCGCCAAGGCCGCGCTCCCCATCTGGATGGACTACATGGGCGCCGTCCTCAAGGACAAGCCTTCGCACACCCTGGCGATGCCGCCTGGCATTGCCACCGTACAGATCGATCCGAGTTCAGGCCTGCCCTCGCCCGGCGGCATGAACGAGATCATGAAGGTCGAGGACGTCGATCGTCTTCGCGAGCAGGCGGCGCAGAAACAACAGGAGGACCAGCAGGAACACGCCTACGACATCTTCTGACGCGCGCATGCCAGCGCGGCGTCTGGCACACGTACTCAAGAACATACATGGGGTGAGTCATGGCACGAGGCGAACACCACAGGATCCATGCCCAGGACCGGACGCAGCGCAACCGCGTCCTCGTCGCCCAGGAGGCGGCGCGCCTGATGAGCGAGCATGGCATCCGTGACTTCCACCACGCGAAGCTGAAGGCTGCCGAGCGACTCGGCATCGTCGATACGCAAGCCCTGCCCCGCAACAACGAGATCGAGGACGCCCTGCGCGAGCATCAGCGTCTGTTCCACGCCGACACGCAACCCCTGGCCTTGCGCGCCCGACGCGAGGCAGCCGTCGAGGCGATGCGTTTCCTACGCGGCTTCGATGCGCGCCTGGTCGGTGCGGTGCTCGAAGGCACGGCCGACGAACACTCCGCCGTGTGCCTGCACGTGTTCAGCGACGACCCCGAAGCCCCCGGCCTGTTCCTGCGCGAACAAGGCATCCCATTGGAAACCCAGACGCGTCGACTGCGCTGGTCGCATTCCGAGCAAAGCGAACACCCCGTGCTGCTGTTCGGCGCTGACGGCATCCCGTTCGATCTCACGGTGCTGCCGATGGATGCCCTTCGCCAAGCACCGCTCGACCGTGTCGACGAACGACCGATGCGGCGCGCCACGGCAGCGATGGTGCAGCAGTTGCTGGCAGAAGAGGACATCGAGGCGTTCAACGCGTCGACTTGACGCCCGCCCGAGGCCGAGGCGGCTCAACAGTCAGCCAAAAAAAACCCCGCTTTCGCGGGGTTTCTTATTCAGCGCTTGTCGCCAGGAACGTAGTCGCGAACGTCGGCACCAGTGTAGATCTGGCGCGGACGGCCGATGCGCGATCCCGGGGTTTCGTGCTGCTCGATCCAATGCGAGATCCAGCCGGAGGTACGCGCGATGGCGAACATCACGGTGAACATTTCGGTCGGGATACCCAGGGCCTTGTAGATGATGCCCGAGTAGAAGTCGACGTTCGGGTAGAGCTTGCGCTCGACGAAGTAATCGTCCTTCAGTGCAGCTTCTTCCAGCTTCATCGCCACGTCGAGCAGCGGGTCGTTGACGCCCAGCTCGTTCAGCACCTTGTGGCACATCTCGCGGATGATCTTGGCGCGCGGATCGAAGTTCTTGTACACGCGGTGGCCGAAGCCCATCAGGCGGAAGGAATCGTTCTTGTCCTTCGCGCGCTTGACCGCCGTCTCGACCTTGTCGGCCGACCCGATTTCCTCGAGCTGCTTGAGCACGGCTTCGTTGGCACCGCCGTGAGCCGGACCCCAGAGCGCGGTGATGCCGGCAGCGATGGACGCGTACGGGTTAGCACCGGTGGAACCCACCAGACGCACCGTGGACGTTGACGCGTTCTGCTCGTGATCGGCGTGCAGGATGAACAGCAGATCCAGCGCCTTGGCGACGACCGGATTCAGCTCGAGCGGCTCGCTCGGCACCTCGAACATCATGTGCAGGAAGCGCGTGACGTATTCGAGGTTGTTGCGCGGGTAACGCGTCGGCCAGCCGATCGAATGACGATAGATCGCAGCGGAAATCGTCGGCATCTTCGCGATGAGGCGGATGGCGGCGAGCTTGCGGTCTTCCGGGTTATCGACGTCGAGCTTGTCGTGATAGAAGGCCGACAGCGAAGCGATCGAACCGGCGAGCATCGCCATCGGGTGCGCGTCGTGATTGAAGCCGCGCAGGAAGAACTTGAGGTTCTCGTGCATCATCGAGTGATGCGTGATGTCGTGCTCGAACTTCGCGAACTGGTCCTTGTTCGGCAGTTCGCCGTTGAGCAGCAGATACGAGGTTTCGAGGAAGGTGGACTTCTCGGCGAGCTGTTCGATCGGGTAGCCGCGATAGAGCAGCACGCCCTTGTCGCCGTCGATATAGGTGATGGCGCTCTTGGTGCTGGCGGTGCTGCCGTAACCCGGATCGTAGGTGAAGTAGCCGGTGTCCTTGTACAGCGTGCCGATGTCGACGCACTCGGCGCCGAGCGTGCCGCCGATGACCGGCAGTTCGCTCACGGGCTTGTTGGATTCATCGACCAATTTGACGGTTTTGGCGTCGGACACGGCGAGCTCCTCTTCTTGTTCCCGCCGCTCCGGCACGGGAACGGCGTAGCGATATTGGGAAAACGCCACCCTGGGGAAGGTGGCGTACCGGCCACTGCTTGCGACCGAAGTTCCCCATTATCGCACAGCGACCATTCGAACGTCCGTTAGAGGATCGTGGATATCGCGCACGCAAAAAGACACGGGGCAAGCCATGGGCCTGCCCCGTGTCTTCGATCCTCGCGAAACGCCACCCCGCAGGCGGCGCGCGGACTCGCCGGATTACTTCTTGCCGTAGCGCTGGCGGAACTTGTCGACGCGACCGCCGACGTCCAGCGTCTTCTGCTTACCCGTATAGAACGGGTGCGAGTGGCTGGAGATATCCAGCTTGATCACCGGGTATTCGTTACCGTCTTCCCACTTGACGGTTTCCTTGCTGGACATCGTCGAACGCGTCAGGAACGCGAAATCGGACGACAGGTCCTGGAAGACCACCGGCTGGTACTTCGGATGGATGTTCTCTTTCATGGCTTGAACCTGAGAAATAGCGGGGTGAAAAGAGCGGCATTGTAGCCGGCAGGCTGCGCCTCCGCAACCGGCCGGCCTGCGACCGGCTCAGCCGACGCCCAGGGCGCCGGCGATGAGCTGGGCGAAGCGCTGCGCGTCTACGTCAAGGACGATGCGGGCGTTCGCCTTTCCACCAAGGCGGCGGTGCCAGTCGACAACGGTGGCGCCCCGGGTCAGGCGGCCGTCCAGCTCGATGGCGACGTGTCTGACTTCATCGCGGATCACGATCGAGGGATCGAGCGCCACGGCCATGGCCAGCGCGTCGGCGGCAATAAAACCCGTGCGCTCGTGCTCGGCGTTGAAACGGCGCGCCGTGCCGAAGATCTTCTCGAAGAAGACCGCACGGGCGTCGCCGGAAGCGATCCAGCCGTCGTAGATCTCGTCGGGGAAGGCGTGGCGGACGGTCGCCTCCCAGTCCACGAGGTCGAACATCGGGAACGCCTCGAACACGACGTGGGCCGCCTCCGGGTCGAAGCCGATATTGAATTCCGCGGGAACCTTGCCCGTGTTCCCATGGCCGGTAACCGCGCCGCCCATGACCACGAGGCGCTTCACCCGGGACGGGAAGGTAGGGTCGAGACGAACCGCCAGGGCGAGATTGGTGAGCGGCCCCAGAGCCACGAGCGTCAACTCACCCGGACGCTCGCGGGTAAGCCGCAGCAGGGCCAGGGCAGCGTGCTCCGCCTCTGCGGGATGCGCCGGCTCGGCGAAACCGACATCGCCGAATCCGTCGGCACCATGCACGAACGCCGCGTCCTCGTCGGGCGCGCGGACCAGCGGGCTCGGGCAGCCCGGATGAACCGGCGTGGCGGCCCCGAGCAGATCGACCAGGGTGCGCGCGTTGCGCACCGTGTGCGCCAGCCCGACGTTGCCCGCAGCCACGGTCAGGGCCGCGACGTCGGCGTGCTGGTGCGCCATCAGGATAGCCAGCGCGTCGTCCACGCCGGGGTCGGTGTCGATCAGCAACAAGGGTCGGGTCATCGGTATCGGATCGTTTGACGGCCGCACAGCATAACGCCGAGGCCGCGCTCAGGCATCCACACCCAGGGGCGCCGCGCCGTCGGCCCGACCCGCAAAGTTGAAGCCGAGATCGACGGCGACCTGCTGCACCCCTGCGCACAGGGCATCGAGCGCCTCGGTACGCGTGGCGATGCGCGAACGCAGGTCGAGCGTGCAGGCCAGCCCCATCTGCAGCAGGTCCGCGTGGGCGACGTGCAGGGTATCGGCCTGCGCCTCGGTGAACAGGCCCACCTCGCGGAGCACGTCGATCAGGCTGCTGCTCGCTGGCGTATCGAGAATCGCCGGGTGCGCGGACGCGTGCGCGAGCACCATGCCCTGCAGGATGAACTCGATGTCGATCAAGGCGCCCGGGCCCTGCTTGAGGTCGAGCCGGGCCGCATCGGAGCGGTCGCGCTCGGCGCGCCAGCGCGCACGCATGGCGCTGACTTCGGCGCGCACGCGCCCCGGGTCGCGCGGTGTGCCGAGGATGTCGCGCCGAATCCCCGCCAGCAACCCGCCAAGCCGGGCATCACCCGCCACCGGGCGGGCGCGCAGCAACGCCTGGTGCTCCCAGGTCCACGCGCGGTCGCGCTGGTAGGCCTCGAAGGCGTCGACACTGGCCACCAGCAACCCCTTCGAACCGTCCGGACGCAGACGTGTGTCGACGTCGTACAGCTTGCCGGCATGCGTCTGCACGCCCAGCCAGTGCATCACCCGCTGTGCGAGGCGCTGATACCACCGAGTGCCGTCCACCGGGCGCGGCCCGTCGCTCATCGCATTGGCGCGCTTGCCGTCATAGACGAAGACAAGATCCAGGTCCGAGGCGAAGCCCAGCTCCTCGCCACCCAGGCTGCCGTATCCAAGCACGGCGAAGCCGCTCCCCTCACCCGGCAGGCGCCCGTGCTGGGCCGCCAACTCACGCGTCGCCAGCGCGAGGATGGCGCCGATCACCGCCTCGGCCAGGCCTGCCAGGCGTCGCGCTGTGGCAGGCGCGTCGGCACGCCCGTCGTTGAAGGCGAGGCCCAGCCGGAAGGCAATACTGGAACGGAATTCGTTGATGCGTTCCAACTCGCGCTCCGGGTCGCGCTCGTCGAGCGCGCCCAGCGTGCGTGCAATTTCCGCGGAAATGTCTGCGCGTTTCAACGGCAGTTGATCGATGCGCGGGTCGAGCACGTCGTCAAGCAACAGCGGCTGTGCGATCACCCGTTCGGCCAGGAAGGCGTTGTCGGCGAACACACTTGCGACGCGACGGCGTGCGTTGGGCTGCTCGTCCAGCAGTGCGAGGTACGACGACCGCCGCGCCACCGCCTGCACGAGACGCAACAGGCGCAAGAGACTGGCCGCGGGAGCCACGCTGTCGCGAGCCGCACGGATCAGTTGCGGCATCAGCCGTTCGAGACGCTCGGACGAGCGCGCCGACATCGACCGTACCGCTGCCGCGCGCGGAAGCTTTGTCAGCTCGTCGGCAACATCGGCACCGGGTACGAAACCGGAAGCCTCCATCGTCTCGGCCGTCAGCGTTTCTTCGCGCGCTGCCAGCCACAGGGCGGTATCGGCGGCCGGCGCCGTGGCGGTACCGCCTGCCTCGGGCACGAGGACCGCCGCAAACTCGGCCGATACCGCGTCGCGATGCGTCGTCAATTGCGCCGCCAGCGACTCCCAGGTGTCGTAGCCAAGCCCGAGCGCCAGGCGCTCGCGACACAGCGGATCGTCCGGGATATCGTGCGTCTGCGCATCGCGCAGCATCTGCACGCGATTCTCCAGTCGGCGCAGAAAAATGTAGGCACTGCGCAGGAGCTTCGCTCTCGCGGCGGGGATATACCCGCGTGCCTCGCAGGCCTGCAACGCAGGCAACAGGCCACGCACGCGCAGCGCCGGATCCCGGCCACCCCGGATCATCTGCGTGAGCTGCACCACGAACTCGATCTCGCGAATGCCACCAGGCCCCAATTTCAAGTTACCGGCGAGATCCTTGCGAGCGACCTCCGCGTCGATCAGCGCCTTCATCTCGCGCAGCCCGGCGAACGCGGTGTAGTCGAGATAGCGGCGATAGACGAACGGACGGAGCATGTCCTGCAACTCGCGGCCCGCCACGCGATCACCGGCCACCGGGCGCGCCTTGATCCACGCGTAACGCTCCCAGTCGCGGCCTTCGCGCTGGTAGTACTGCTCCATCGCCGCGAACGGCAGGGCCAGCCGACCGGCCTGCCCGAACGGGCGCAGGCGCAGGTCCACGCGCGCGCAGATGCCGTCGACCGTCGGCTCGGCCAGCAGACGCACCAGTTGGCGCGCTTCGCGGATGAAATACTCGTTGTTGTCCAGCGGACGGGCGCCGTCGGTCTGCCCTGCCGAGGCATAGGCAAGCACGAGGTCGATGTCCGACGAGAAATTCAGCTCGTTGCCGCCGAGCTTGCCGAAGCCGAGCACCACCATGCGCTGCGCCACGCCTGCCGGATCACGCGGTCGCCCGAAACGCGCATGCATCGCCGACTCGGACCAGCGCAGCGCCAGTTCGAGCAACGCTTCGTAGAGTGCGCTCGTGGAGGACAGCGTGTCGTCGATATCGTCCAGGCCGTTGACGTCGCGAAAGACGATCCGCAGCGCTTCGGCGTGCCGAAAGCGGCGCAGGACCGCCATGCAGGCTTCCTCGTCCGCCGGCAACTCGAGTGTCGCCGCACGGGTCGACGCATCGCCGTTCGCGCGCAGGCGCTCGAGCCCGGCCGGCGCCAGCAGACCCGGTTGGCGGCGGAGCACCTCGAGGGCAAAGTCGGACGCGAGCAAGGTGCGACGAATGCGCTCCTCCACGCCTGCATCGTCGTGAAGCGGGATGCGGGCAGCGCGGCAGGCCGCCATCACATCGGCGTAACGGGCATCGATGAGTGCGCGGATGTCGGAGCTTTCGCGCGGAGTTGGCGGCGAGGCATTCATGAGGCGGGCATTGTGCCTTAGCCGCGTTGCAACGCGCGCCCCCGGGCGTGTCATGGATGCGGCGGCGTTGCAGCCATGCGATGAACGAACGCCATTCGCCTGACAACCGGTTCATGTCCGCTGCGTTACAGTCCCCATCCCCTTCAAGACAGGGGCGTGACACGAGGACGTTATGGCTTACGATTCAAAAACTTGGCGCGATGTTGCGGCGCGCGTGACGCTGCCGCTATGCCTGGCCGTGGCCTTCGTCCTCTACACGGGCTTTCTCGATGGGAATCCGGGCGTGTCGAGCGCGGAGTGGGCGGATCGCCCGTGGCACCTGTTCGTCAACGCGTTTCCCGGCCTGCTGCTGGCGGCATTGCTCCTGGTGCTGACGCGCCGCGCCTGGCTGTCGTTCGGGCTCGCATTCATGGCGCAAGGCGCCGTTCTTGCCGTCAGCGCCATCAAGATGAAGAACCTCGGCGCGCCCCTGCTGCCGGCGGACTTCCGCATGGTCGGGCAACTGAAGAACGGTGGCCTGCATCTCCTTGGCGGTTACCTGCCCAGCAGCCCGCTTCCCTACCTGGCGATCCTTGCCACGCTGGGCCTGATCGTTCTTATCGCGCGACTCGAGCCACCGCTGTTCGCACGCCACACGCATCGCCGTGTCGTCACGGGCGTCACGCTGGTCGCGCTGCTCGGCACCTTGCTGGCCGGCGTGCCTGCGTGGTCCCACATGTACGACAAGAATCGCCTTGGCATGCAGCCGTGGTCCGCGGCGGGTAACGCGCAGTACAACGGCGTGGTTACCACGATCATGCAGTTCCGCCTGCAGGATGCGGGAAACAAGCAGAAAGCCGATCCGGCCGAAGCGTCGCGCTTTCTTGCGGACACCAGCGCCGACCTGCGCCAGCATCTTGCCGATGCCGCATCGAACGATCGCCAGGCGCCGGACATCGTCGTGATTCAGAGCGAGTCATTCTTCGACCCGAGCGTCATTCGCGGCCTCGAACATGAGGACCTTGCGCCCAACCTGCACCGCCTCGCCGAGCACGCAAGCGCGGGCAACCTGCACGTTCCCACGTTCGGCGGCGGCACGATCCGCACGGAGTTCGAGGTGCTGACGGGGCTTTCGCTGCGCTACTTCCCCACGATGCAGTTCCCCTATCTGCAGATGCATTCGACCGTCGTGCCGAGCATGGTCCGCACGTTGCGTTCGCACGGCTACGAAACCATCGCGGTGCATGGCAACGATCCGTCGTTCTGGAACCGCACCGCCGCGTTCCGCTCGCTGGGCTTCGACCGCTTCGTCTCGCAGGCGGATTTCCCGAAAGGATTCCGCCGCGACGGCGAATACATGGCCGACAGCGCCATGACCGACGAGATCATGAGCCAATTGAAGGATTCGGGGCCGCCGCGCTTCGTCTTCGCTATCAGCATGGAAGCGCATGGTCCCTACGACAAGACGAGCAACGTGGACCAGCGCGAGCGAGACGCAATCCCCGTGCCCGACGGCATCAGCGACGATGCGAAGCTACAATTGCGCAACTACATCTATCACATGCGTCACGCCGACGCGGAGCTGGGACGCCTCGCGGAACTGCTGAAACAGCGCGAGCGGCCGACGCTCCTGCTGTTCTACGGCGATCATCTGCCGGCGCTTACCGAGACCTACGACAAGCTCGGCTTCGTCAATGGCAGCAGCATGTTCACGCAGACGGTGCCCTACGTGTTGGTGGATGCGCACGGCGACGGCCCTGCGCCCAAGCAGGGCGATCTCGCCGCCTGGATGCTCCCAGGCAAATTGCTCGAACAGGCCGGCGTACACGACGACGCCTATTTCGCCCTCACGCAAGTGGTCGCGCCGAAGCTGGCCGCGCTCACCCATGCGCCGGATGCTCCCTCCCCTCCGCTGGACGCGATGCAGAAGTACGCCGACGTCTCGATGAGCAACGTGGCGATGCTGCGGTTCAAGAAGAAGCTCGATCCGCTGATGGCGCAATACGTCACGCCGGATGCGACCACGGTCGCGCGGGAGCCCGGCCAAGCCGAACAGAGCGCGGCCGAAGGCGTCCACCAGTAGTCACGCTCTTTGAGCGGGTGCGACGACCCTCGACATCGCCCGCTTAATGTACTGTGTGGGCGCAACGCCGGGGCGGAGTGCCCGTTGCGCTTGCAAAGCACACGGACTCAGCGAAGATCCATAAGCGAGCCAGCACGGTTGGAGTGGCATCCCCCTTGGCAATCAACCAAGCCCGAACGCGTTTCTTCATTGAAGAGGAGGGAGCCCCCGATGCGTTCGCTCTCTCCGAGTGGAGGGGTGCAGTCTTGGACAGGAATCGCTATGGTGTGCACCGCATGCCACGACAGCTCTGGGAAGCGATTCGCATCGTTTTTCCGGAAGCTGCTTTTCTGGTTTGTGGTTATGCGCCGGTAGGCCAGCCCGAACCACCCGAAGTGCTCATCGACACCGACTGGGATGCGTTCGCCGCAGACGGGCGTAATCCTGCCAACGTTTCTCCCGAATGGGTCGCCTATTATCGCGACGGAAACATGGCGATCCTCGCTGGCTTTGATCTCACCATTGTCGGATTCCCGTTTGTCGTTGCTGACAAGATCGATCAGGTTCTTGCGATGGAAGGAACGAATCTCCGCGAGTTGACTCGCGAGGAGTTTGGTCACGAGAGCCAGTGGCCTTTCCTGGCGACCGTCGTGAAGTGATGCTGCCCCCTAGATCGCTGGTGGACTTGGCATCACCTGGCACCCAACGACCGTCAGATTGTCGCAAGGTCTCTCGCCGCTATAGCGGCTCCCACGAGGCTTCAGCCTTTAGCCATTCCGCATGACACCGCTACGCCGGGAGGAGCCGTCGGACGCCGTTTTCGGAACGGCTCCGCACGGAGGCGTAGGCCGGAGGAGGACTTAGTGACGAAAATGGCGCGCGACGGCTCCGTGCCGCCACGCCCACAAGCAAACGTAATGGCGAAGCCGAGCGTGTAGCGGCAGTTATCCACAAAAAAAGCCCGGCTTTCGCCGGGCTTTTCGTTCTAACGCTATAGGCTAGCGAACGGAAGGACTTAGAAGTCCATACCGCCCATGCCACCCATGCCGCCCGGACCACCGTGGGCGTGGCCTTCGTCCTTCTTCGGCAGCTCGCTCACGGCCGCTTCGGTCGTGATGATCGAGCCGGCCACCGAGGCGGCGAACTGCAGCGCCGAACGCGTGACCTTGGTCGGGTCCAGGATGCCGAAGGCGATCATGTCACCAAACTCACCGTTGGCAGCGTTGTAGCCGAAGTTGCCCTGGCCTTCCTTGACCTTGTTCAGCACCACGGACGGCTCTTCGCCGGCATTGGCGACGATGGCGCGCAGCGGGGCTTCCAGGGCGCGACGGGTGATGGCGATACCGAGGTCCTGGTCCGGGTTCTTGCCCTTCAGGCCTTCCAGCGCCTTGAGCGAACGGATCAGGGCGACGCCGCCGCCCGGGACTACGCCTTCCTCGACGGCCGCGCGCGTGGCGTGCAGGGCGTCTTCGACGCGAGCCTTCTTTTCCTTCATCTCGACTTCGGTCGCGGCGCCGACCTTGATGACGGCAACGCCGCCGGCAAGCTTGGCAACACGCTCCTGCAGCTTCTCGCGGTCGTAGTCGGAGGAGGTTTCCTCGATCTGCGCCTTGATCTGCTTGATGCGCGACTGGATGCCCTCGGCATCGCCGGCACCGTCGATGATCGTGGTGTTTTCCTTGGTGATCACGACGCGCTTGGCGCGGCCCAGATCGTTGATCGTGGCCTTGTCGAGCGCCAGACCCACTTCCTCGGAGATGACCGTGCCGCCCGTGAGCTGCGCGATGTCTTCCAGGATGGCCTTGCGACGATCGCCGAAGCCCGGCGCCTTGACGGCAGCGACCTTCACGATGCCGCGGATCGTGTTGACGACGAGGGTCGCCAGGGCTTCACCCTCGACTTCCTCGGCCACGATCAGCAGCGGCTTGGCTGCCTTGGCAACGGCTTCGAGCACCGGCAGGAGCTCGCGCACGTTCGAGATCTTCTTGTCGTGGATGAGGATGAACGGGTCGTCCAATTCAACCTGCTGCGACTGCTGGTTGTTGATGAAGTACGGCGACAGGTAGCCGCGGTCGAACTGCATACCCTCGACGACGTCGAGCTCGTTCTCGAGGCCCGAGCCTTCCTCGACCGTGATGACGCCTTCCTTGCCGACCTTCTTCATCGCGTTGGCGATGATGTCGCCGATGTCGGCATCGGAGTTGGCCGAGATGGTGCCGACCTGGGCGATCGCCTTGTCGTCGGCGGTCGGGTTGGAGAGGCTCTTCAGCTCGCCGACGGCGGCCGTGACGGCCTGGTCGATACCGCGCTTCAGATCCATCGGATTGATACCGGCGGCCACGGCCTTGAGGCCTTCCTGGATGAACGCCTGGGCCAGCACGGTCGCGGTCGTGGTGCCGTCACCCGCGACATCGGACGTCTTGGAAGCGGCTTCCTTCACGATCTGCGCGCCGATGTTCTCGTACTTGTCGGCGAGTTCGATTTCCTTCGCGACCGAGACGCCGTCCTTGGTGACGGTCGGGGCGCCGAAGCTCTTCTCGAGCACGACATTGCGGCCCTTCGGGCCCAGGGTAACCTTGACGGCGTTCGCGAGGGTGTTGACACCCTTCAGCATGCGAGCGCGTACGTCTTCGCCGAAACGGACTTCTTTAGCTGCCATAAAAATTTTTGCCTCAAAAATTTTTGAAATAAGGAAAGGGGTTCTTAATCTTGCGACTGACTACCCAAAGGGGAGCCGCGAAGATCAGCCCTCCAGAACCGCCACGATGTCGTCTTCCTTCAGGAAGACCAGCTCTTCGCCGTCGACCTTGATCTCCTGGCCGGCGTACTTGCCGAACAGGACCACGTCGCCTTCCTTCACACCCATCGGGCGGAGCTGACCGCTGGCAAGCAGCAGGCCGGTACCGGCAGCGATGACCTTGCCGCGGGTGGGCTTTTCGGTGGCGCTGTCCGGGATGACGATGCCACCGGCGGAAACACGCTCTTCCTCAAGACGCTTGACGATGACGCGATCGTGCAGCGGGCGCAGTTTGCTCATGACTTCTCCAACCATGTGATTGACAGACAAAGGATTTGGTCCACCTTGTTAGCACTTGGCCCAGGTGAGTGCCAGAATTCTAGCCAAAGCACTCCCTTCATCGGAAGGGCCTTGGGCGTGCCCCACCAATGGTGCCGCCGACGAAACCGTTCAAGGGGGCGGGTACAACATTGGTGCTTCGCCCATGTCCCGCCCACAATGGGCGGCATGTCCGAAGCCATCGTCATTCTCATTGCCTGCCCGCCCGGCGACGTGCCGGCCGCGCTCGCCAGCGGCCTTGTCGAGGCCGGCCTCGCCGCCTGCGTGAACCACCTGCCCGGCATGCGGTCCACCTACCGCTGGGAGGGCAAGGTGGTCACCGACGCCGAAGACCTCCTGCTGGTGAAGACGGTCCGCGAGTCCTTCGCGGCCGTTGAAGCCTTCGTCGCCGCGCACCACCCGTACGAGGTGCCGGAGATCGTCGCGCTGACCATCGCGGCGGCCCACGCGCCGTATCTCCGCTGGCTGGAGACCTCGGTCCTTGCAAGCCAATACGGAACCGCCCGGTCATAATGACCGACGCCCACCGCGGTTCGTCACCGCGTCGATCCATGGAGTCGCCATGACGTCGTTTGCCCGCCTCGTGCGGAACCTGGTCGCTGGCCTCGGTCTGTTGGCCGTCGCCCTTCCCTCGCTCGCGCAGGACGATGGCGACCTGCTGCCGGTCACCCAGGCCTTCCGGCTCACCTCCGATGCGAGCCAGCCAGGGATGGTGAAACTGCACTGGCGGATTGCCCCCGACTATTACCTCTACCGGGGGCGGATCAAGATCAAGGCCGCCGATCCGGGCGTGACGCTGGGCCAACCGACGCTTCCCGATGGCCTCAAGAAACACGACGAGTACCTCGGCGACGTCGAGATCTACCACGGCGATATCGAGGCCAGCGTGCCCTACACGCTGGCCGACGCAGGCACCAAGACGCTGGCGCTGGACGTGCAGTACCAGGGCTGCCACGAGGTGGAGCCCAAGATCTGCTACCCGCCGAACACCGAGCACCTGAAGCTCACGATCGGTGGGGCGTCCACCATCCGCTCGCCCTCGCCCGCCCCCGCCGCACCGGCTGCCTCGGGTGCTGCACTGCTCGGTGCGCCCGCCTCTACACCTGGCGTGGAAGCCCAGCCGCTGCCGGCTGATCAGGCGTTCCGCTTCGAGGCCCTGGTCAAGGATCGCCAGAGCGTTCTGCTGCGCTGGACGATGCCCAAGGACTACTACCTGTATCGCGACAAGACGCAGATCACCGTGACCTCGCCGGCTGGCGTGTCTGCCGGTGAACCGGACTGGCCCAGCGGTACCGCGCACCACGACGAACACTTCGGCGACACCATCGTCTATTTCGACCAGGTGGAACTGCCCGTGCCGCTGCAGGGCGCGGGTAGTGCCACGTCGGTCGGACTCGACGTCGCCTACCAGGGTTGCCTCGAGAACGGCATCTGCTATCCGGTCATGAAGCGTCACGTGACGCTCGATCTCGCTGACGGCACGGCCTCGGTCGGCGCGGCTGACGAAGCGCAACCCGCCGCCGCCCCGGCCGACGTCGCCCCCACGCCGCCTCCGGCAGGCATGGGCACCGGTGGTGACGAGGCACCCGTCGGCTTCATCGCTGCCATCGGTCTCGCCCTGCTCGGCGGCCTCGTGCTCAACCTGATGCCCTGCGTCCTGCCGGTGCTTTCGCTCAAGGCCGTCACCGTGCTGGAAAGCGGTGAAAGCCAGACGGCCGCACGTCGCCATGCGCTCTGGTACACGGCTGGCGTGCTCGTGGCCTTCGCGGCGCTGGGTCTGGTGATCGTCGGCATCCGCGCCGCTGGACACGGCATCCAGTGGGGCGCGCAGTTCCAGCAGCCGCTGGCGATAGGTTTGCTGGTCTACGTGATGCTCGCCGTGGGGCTGTCGATGTCAGGCGTGTTCGAGATCGGTGGATCGCTCGGCAACGTCGGCAGCGGCCTCGCGGCGCGCTCCGGCCCCGTCGGCGATTTCTTCACCGGCGTGCTGGCCGTGGTGGTCGCGAGCCCGTGCACGGCGCCGTTCATGGGCTCGGCCATTGCCTTTGCGTTCGCTGCGCCGCCCGCGGTGGCCTTCCTGATCTTCCTTGCGCTGGGCCTTGGCCTGGCGCTGCCTTTCCTCGTCATTGGCTTCGTGCCAGCGGTGGCCCGACTGCTGCCGCGACCGGGCCGCTGGATGGAAACACTGAAGCAGGCGCTCGCGTTCCCGATGTATCTCACGGCGGTCTGGCTGCTGTGGGTGCTGACCAAGCAACGCGGGGCCGACGCCACCGCACTCGTGCTGGCTGGTGGCGTGCTGCTGGCCATGGCGCTCTGGTGGTATGGCCGCAGCCGCGGCGGGCGGTTGTCCTGGGTGTTCACGACCGTGCTGGCGATCGGCGCCGCTGCTGCGCTGTGGGTGGTGCATGGCCTGCCGGCCGCGTCCACCACGACCGTCGCCACCGATGGTTCGATCCCGTATTCGCCCGAGAAGCTGGCCGAGCTGCGCCGCAACGGCACGCCGGTCTTCGTCGACATGACCGCCGACTGGTGCATCACCTGCAAGGCCAACGAGAAAGCCGTGCTCGACACGTCAGCCTTCAAGGATCTGCTCAAGCGCACCGGTACGGTGTACATGAAAGGCGACTGGACCGACGTCAACGGGACCATCGCCGCCTTCCTCGAGCAATACCATTCGGTCGGCGTGCCGCTTTACGTCGTCTACCCGAAGGGCGGCGGCGACGGTCGCAAGCTGTCCACGGTGCTCACCTACGACCGAGTCGAGGCAGCGCTGCAGGCCGCCGCCGGCCCATGACACGAAGCGTCACCGCCTGGATCGTCGCGCTCGCCATCGCGGCCGGCGCGCTCGGTCTGTACCTCGAACACCGCCGCCTGAATCCGCCTCCGCCGAATGGCGTCACGGTGGCCGACGTCGGTGAACGGCCGGCGGAAGCCACGTTCCTCACGGTGGACGGCAAGCCCCGCCAGCTTTCCGACTGGCGCGGCAAGCGCCTGCTCATCAACTTCTGGGCCACGTGGTGCGCGCCGTGCCGACGCGAGATGCCGCTGCTCAGCGAGAACGCCGCACGCTATCGCGATCGCAACGTCGCGATCGTCGGCGTAGCCGAGGACAACGCCAGCGCGGTGCGCACCTACCTTGGCGACAAACCCGTCAACTACCCCATCGTGCTGGCCGACTCGGAAGCGCAGGGAGGCTCGCTGTCATTCGGCAACACGCGGCGGGTCTTGCCGTACAGCGTCCTCATCGGCGAGGACGGGCGTATCCTCCGCCGCAAACTTGGCGCTTTCTCGCAGGCGGAACTCGACGAATGGCTCACCCCCGACCGATGAACGACGTACCCATGGATGCCCTGCCCACGCCCGACGAGGTGATCGACGCCACCCGCCGCTGGCTCGAACGCGCGGTGATCGGTTTGAACCTCTGCCCTTTCGCGAAGGCCGTGCACAAGAAAGGGCAGATACGCTACGTCGTCAGCGAGGCCACCCAGCCCCTGCAACTGCACGCGGATCTGGTCCGGGAACTGGAAACCCTGCGCGACGCGGACCCGGAAGCCATCGACACTACACTGCTGATCCATCCGGGCGTGCTCGCCGACTTCATGGACTTCAACGAATTCCTCGAAGTGGCCGACGACACCGTGGCCGACCTGGCAATGGAAGGCGAGATCCAGGTTGCCAGCTTCCATCCCCATTTCCAGTTCGAGGGCACCGCGCCCGACGACGTCACCAACTACACCAACCGGTCGCCCTACCCCACCCTTCACCTGTTGCGCGAAGCCAGCATCGACCGCGCGGTGGCAGCCTTTCCCGATGCGGCGTCCATCTTCGAGACGAACATCGCCACGCTGGACAAGCTGGGCGCGGAAGGGTGGAAGGCGTTGTTCGCAAAGCCCTGACGGCGCGCTGCGGAGCCCTCACCGTACCGGCGCAACCATACGGCGGCGTCTGGAAAGACGTGATCTCCAGCGATCTGCGGCGAACTTCACCGAACTGGACAAGGCTGGCCGACAGGCGCACACTGCGCGGCGTTTCCGGCACCCCGGACCTACGGTACAGGTGAACAGTGGCCAGGATCCTCGTCCTGCACGGACCCAACCTCAATCTGCTCGGCGCACGTGAGCCTTCGGTCTACGGCCACGAGACCCTGGCCGACATCAACGCGTCGCTACAGGCGCGCGCTCAGGCCGCAGGGCACGACCTCGGCTGGTTCCAGTCGAACGCGGAGCATGAGCTGATCGGCCGGATCCATCAGGCGCGCGACGAAGGCACCGCGTGGATCCTCATCAATCCCGCCGCGTTCACGCATACGTCGGTGGCCTTGCGCGACGCGCTGGCCGGAGTCGCCATTCCATTCATCGAGATTCACCTGTCGAATCCGCACGCACGCGAGCCATTCCGGCACCACTCGTACGTGTCGGACATCGCCACCGGCGTGATCTGCGGGCTGGGTGGCGACAGCTATCGCCTGGCGCTGGAAGCCGCCCTGCTCCGCCTCGCCGTACCGGCTGCCTGACCCTTTTTTCGCGATCCGCCCCGCGCGGATCGCTTACATCACCAGAAGGTTTGACCCATGGACCTGCGCAAGATCAAGAAGCTCATCGACCTGCTCGAAGAGTCCAACCTCGCCGAGCTGGAAATCAAGGAAGGCGAGGAAGTGGTTCGTCTCTCGCGCGTGCCGAAGGGCGGCGTTGCCGTCGCCGCGCCGCAGCCGATGATGGCCGCTCCCGTCGCCGCCGCGCCGGCCGCTCCCGCAGCGGCACCGGCCGCAGCGGCCGCGCCGGCTGCCGATGCCGGGCTGCCCCCGGGTCACGTCGTCAAGGCACCCATGGTCGGCACGTTCTACGCCGCCTCCACGCCCGGCGCCCCGGCGTTCGCCACCATCGGCAAGCAGGTCAAGGCCGGCGAAACGCTCGGCATCATCGAGGCCATGAAGATGTTCAACCAGATCGAGGCCGATGTGGCCGGTACCGTCGTCGCCATCCTGGTCGAGAACGGCCAGCCGGTGGAATTCGACGAACCGATGTTCGTCATCGCCTGAGGCCACCACTGATGCTCGAGAAGGTCGTCATTGCCAACCGCGGCGAAATCGCGCTGCGGGTGCTGCGCGCGTGCAACGCGCTCGGCATCAAGACGGTCGCGGTGCACTCCACCGTCGATCGCAACCTCAAGCACGTCGGCCTTGCCGACGAATCGGTATGCATCGGGCCAGCACCTTCGGCCGAGAGCTACCTCAACATTCCGGCCATCATCGCCGCGGCCGAAATCACCGATGCCGGCGCCATCCATCCGGGATACGGCTTTCTCTCCGAGAACGCCAACTTCGCCGAGCAGGTGGAGAAGTCGGGCTTCGTCTTCATCGGCCCCACGGCCGACGTCATCCGTCTCATGGGTGACAAGGTCGAAGCGATCCGCGCCATGAAGGCCGCCGGCGTGCCGTGCGTGCCGGGCTCGGGCGGTCCGCTCGGCGAAGACGTGGACGAGAACATCCGCATCGCGCGCGAGATCGGCTATCCGGTCATCATCAAGGCAGCGGGCGGTGGCGGCGGTCGCGGCATGCGCGTGGTGCGCACCGAGGCGCATCTCGCCAACTCCATCGTCATGACGAAGCAGGAAGCCAAGGCGGCCTTCAGCAACGATCAGGTCTACATGGAGAAGTTCCTGGAAAATCCGCGTCACGTGGAGATCCAGGTGCTCGCGGACGGCCAGGGCAACGCCATCCATCTGGGCGAGCGCGATTGCTCGATGCAGCGCCGCCATCAGAAGGTGGTGGAGGAAGCACCGGCCCCGGGCATCACGCCGGAACTGCGTGCACAGATCGGCAAGGTATGCGTGGATGCGTGCATCCGCATCGGCTACCGCGGTGCAGGTACGTTCGAGTTCCTGTTCGAGAACGGCAAGTTCTACTTCATCGAGATGAACACGCGCATCCAGGTGGAGCATCCGGTCACCGAACTGGTCACCGGCATCGACCTGGTGCGCGAGCAGTTGCTCATCGCCAGCGGGCACAAGCTATCGATCCGCCAGGAAGACGTCGTGCTCAACGGCCACGCCATCGAGTGCCGCGTGAATGCGGAAGACCCCGATACCTTCATGCCCAGCCCCGGCACGGTGAAGCGTTTCGAGGCGCCGGGTGGTCCCGGCGTGCGTGTGGATACGCATCTGTACGACGGCTACCGCATTCCGCCGAACTACGACTCCATGATCGGCAAGATCATCGTCCACGGTCCGGATCGCGCCACCGCCATCGCGCGCATGCGCATGGCGCTGAACGAGACGGTGATCGAGGGCGTGAAGTGCAACATTCCGTTGCAGCAGCGGATCATGGCCGACGCCGGTTTCCAGCAGGGCGGCCAGAACATCCACTATCTGGAAAAACGGATAGCGGAGCAGAAGGAAACACCGCCGCCGGTGTGATGCAACTCCTGTGGGAGCCGCTATAGCGGCGAGAGAATCCACGTCGCGGCCACACCGCTTCGTAGGCTTCTCGCCGCTATAGCGGCTCCCACAACAGGAGCGACAGGCTACTCAATCGGATTTGCGGTAGCCACTGATGCGCACCCAGTCTTCCAAGGTGCGTACTTCCAGATCCTCGAACCACTCCGCGTATCGCTTCAGCAGATCGTCGTGCTGGCCGTGCAGAATGCCGGAGAGGGCGAACGGCGCGCCCGGCTTCACGGCCGCGGCGAACGTCGGTGCCAGCTCGCCCAGCGGGCCGGCAAGAATGTTGGCGACCAGCACGTCGGCCAACGCCTCGGGCGCCTCGCCCGGCAGATAGACGTCCAGATCGCCAGCGACGCCGTTGCGCCCCGCGTTGTCGCGCGACGCCAGCAACGCCTGCGGATCGTTGTCGATGCCGGTAGCGCGCAGGGCGCCGAGCTTCAACGCCGCGATCGCGAGGATGCCCGAGCCGCAGCCGTAGTCGAGCACGTGCTTGCGCGCCAGCTGCTGACCATCGAGCCATTCCAGGCACATGGCCGTCGTCGGGTGGGTGCCCGTGCCGAAGGCCAGACCCGGATCGAGCCGCACCACCACGATGTCGCCATCCACGGGCGGTTCGATGTTCCACGGATAGACCCACAGGCGACGGCCGAACGGCATCGGCTTGAACTGGTCCATCCACGCGCGTTCCCAGTCCTGGTCCTCAACGACGCGCCACTCGATATGCGACGGCTCGATGAACGGCAGGTCGTCCGCGATGGCCGCTGTGAGGCCGCGACGATCGGCGTCCGCGTCGAACAAGGCGTTCAGCACGATCTGCTTCCACAGGGGGATCTCGCCGACGCCTGGCTCGAAGATCGCCTCTTCGTCAGGCGTCTCCGCATCGGCGTCCTGCAAGGTAATGGACAGCGCGCCGAGATCCTCCAGCGCGGCTTCGACGCGCGGCTGTTCGGCAGCGCGGATCGTGAGGGAGAGTTCGAGCCAGGGCATCGTGGGCCATCCAGGTAAGAGGTGACGATTCTAGAGCCTGTTTACCCTAGGGAGCGGCGCGGCCGTTATGATCGGCCGATGTATACGCAGTGCCCCGAGTGTCTCACCGTCTACAAACTGGAAGCGGAACTGCTGGTTCCCGCGTGCGGCTGCGTGCGCTGCAGCCATTGCGAGACCGTGTTCAACGCCCTGGGCACGCTGGCCGCGCAGTTGCCTCCAGAACCGTTCACGCGGCTGACCGAGCACGCACTGGACCGCGATCCGCCGCTGGCTGGCGTGGCAGTCTTCCGCCCCCGGCCGGCAACGGAAGACGTGGCGCCCACGCCGCTGGACGAACCCGCCAACACGGACGGGGATGCGTTCGACACGCACGACGACGCCGAAGATTTCTCGCAGCTCACCTTCACGCCGCGCTTTGCAAAGCCGCGTCGCCGCTCCTGGCGCACGGCGGCATGGGTGCTGGTCTGCACGACGCTGGTACTCGGCCTTGGCGCCCAGCTTGCCTGGGCGAAGCGCGACGTATTGATCGCCGATGCAACCGTCGGGCCGATACTTGCTTCCGCGTGCGATGCGTTGGGTTGCCGACTTCCCCTGGTTTCCGCGCCGTCGCAATTGCGCCTTCTCGCACGCGATGTGGAACAGCATCCATCCGTGCAGGATGGCTTGCTCATCACCGCCAGTGTGCACAACGACGCCGCCTTCGCGCAGCCCTATCCCGTGGTGACCATCGTGTTGTCGGACGCGAACGGACAACGCCTCGCGATGCGCCGATTCCAGCCGGAAGACTACGTGGGCGACGCGGCCATCCGCGCGCGTGGCCTTGCCGGTGGTGCCACGACCGCCATGGTCTTCGAGGTGCAAGACCCGGGCCAGCGCGCCGTCGCCTTCGCCTTCAGTTTCGACTGAACCGTTCGAAAAAATTTCTTTTTGCAAGCCTGCCTTTCGCCGTCGGGGGCGAGTACACTCGGTCCCCTTCGCGACATCCGGCCCCTCCCATCGAGGTGCGTCCGAGCCGCACCCAAGCGACCATACGACAAGAACCGACCGGAGCCTGCGTTCCGGCCTGCGAGAGGGGAATGCCTTGAACGCTGTGAGACTGACTGCCGGCGAGGCCGCCAACGAGACCTCCATGCAGAGCGCCCTCAGCGAATGTGTCAGTCGTACGGTTCGTCGCTACCTCGCCGACATCGGCGACACCGAATTTGGTGAAGGGCTGCATGCCCTCGTCATCCGCGAGGTCGAAGGTCCGCTGCTTCGCGAAGTGCTCGCCTTCCACGAAGGCAACCAGAGCCGCGCCGCTGCGGCGCTCGGCATCAACCGCGCCACCTTGCGCAAGAAGCTCGCCGCTCACGGCCTGTCCTGATCGCCGCACCCCGGCGGGCCGCGCGAGCGTCTGCGCGGCTATAATGGCGCGCTTTCCTCCCCGGAAGTGCCCATGCCCACGCCCGATCTCGTCCCCGTTCGCCGCGCGCTCGTCAGCGTTTCCGACAAGCACGGCCTGACCGACCTCGCCCGCCGCCTCGTCGCCGCGAATGTCGAGATCCTTTCCACGGGCGGTTCAGCCAAGGCACTGCGCGAGGCCGGCATCCCCGTCCGCGATGTAGGCGACCTCACGGGCTTCCCCGAGATCATGGCCGGCCGTGTGAAGACGCTGCACCCGCGTGTGCATGGTGGCTTGCTCGGCCGCCGCGGCATCGACGACGCCGTGATGGCCGAACACGGCATCGAGCCGATCGATCTGCTCGTGCTGAACCTCTATCCGTTCGAGCGCACCGTCGCCGACCCGGCCTGCACGCTGGACGACGCCATCGAGAACATCGACATCGGCGGGCCTGCCATGCTCCGCGCCGCTGCGAAGAACTGGAACGACGTCGGCGTGCTCACCTCGCCCGACCAGTACGACGAGGCACTGGCCGAGATCGAACGCCAGGGTGGATTGAGCCGCGCGACGCGCTTTCGTCTTTCCGTCGCCGCGTTCAATCGCGTGTCGAACTACGACGCTGCCATCAGCGATTACCTCTCGGGGCTGACGCTCGACGATGCTCACGCGGGCATCGCGGCACACGCCACGTTCCCGCAGCAGTCGAACGGCCGCTTCGTGAAGGTGATGGATCTGCGCTACGGCGAGAATCCGCATCAGGCCGGCGCGTTCTATCGCGACCTCTACCCGGCCCCCGGCACGCTCGCCACGTTCCGCCAGTTGCAGGGCAAGGAACTGTCGTTCAACAACATCGCCGATGCCGATGCGGCATGGGAATGCGTGCGCCAGTTCGATGCGCCGGCTTGCGTGATCGTGAAGCACGCCAATCCGTGCGGCGTGGCTGTGGCCGCCGATCCGCTGGCTGCCTATGAACTGGCCTATGCCACCGATCCGACGTCCGCATTCGGCGGCATCATCGCGTTCAATCGTCCGCTCGACGCGGAAACCGCGAAGACCATCCTGAAGCGCCAGTTCGTGGAAGTGCTGATCGCGCCGGCCGTCGAGGCGGGCGCGGTGGACGAAGCGGCGAAGAAGGCCAACGTGCGCGTGCTCGAGATCCCCGCGGGCGACGGCCGCAACACCCACGACGTGAAGCGCGTGGGTTCAGGGCTGCTTGTGCAGACGGCCGATCATCGCCAGGTCGAGCGCGACGAACTGAAGGTCGTCAGCCGCCGGCAGCCGACGCCAGCGGAACTCGACGACCTGCTGTTCGCCTGGCGCGTTGCGAAGATGGTCAAGTCCAACGCGATCGTCTACGCGAAGGACCACCGTACGATCGGCATCGGCGCGGGCCAGATGAGCCGCGTCGTGAGCGCGAAGATCGCGGGCATGAAGGCAGAGGAAGCCGGTCTTGTCGTGCCGGGCAGCGCCATGGCGTCCGATGCGTTCTTCCCGTTCCGTGACGGCATCGACGCCGCGGCTGCCGCAGGCATCCGCGCAGTGATTCAGCCGGGTGGCTCGATGCGCGACAACGAGGTCATCGCTGCCGCCGACGAGCACGACATGGCGATGGTCTTCACTGGCGTGCGTCACTTCCGGCACTGATAAACACCGTGGGAGCCGCGATAGCGGCGAGATATGTCCCTATCTCGCCGCATAGCGCCGTGCCAGCACAGCACACGTCATCAGCTGGATCTGATGGAAAAGCATGATCGGCAGCACGATCAAGCCCAGCGGGTGGCCCGCGAAGAGCACCTTCGCCATGGGCACGCCGGAAGCAAGGCTCTTCTTCGAGCCGCAGAACACGATGGTGATCTCGTCTTCCCGGCTGAAACCGAGCGCACGCGCACCGTAGCGTGTGGCAAGCAAGGCGCACGCAAGCAGCACCGCATTGACCAGCACGAGCCCGCCGAGCACCGGCAGCGGCAACTGGTGCCACAATCCCTGCAACACCGCAGCGCTGAACGCGGTGTACACCACCAGCAGAATCGAACCACGGTCGACGAACGTCAGCAGCGTTGCGCGGCGGCGCACCCACTCGCCGATCCAGCGCCGTGACACCTGCCCTGCCACGAAGGGCACGAACAACTGCACGACGATCGCGCCCACCGAGTGCCACGACAGCGCACCGCCGCCTGTGCCGGCGATCAGCAAGCCGACAAGCAGCGGCGTGATGAAGATACCGAGCAGGCTGGATGCCGAGGCCGAGACGATCGCGGCCGACACGTTGCCGCGCGCGATGGAGGTAAACGCGATCGACGACTGTACGGTGGAAGGCAGCGTGCACAAGAACAACACGCCGAGATACAGGTCCGGCGACACCAGCGGTGCGAGCAACGGCTTCAACACGAGGCCGAGCACGGGAAACAGAACAAAGGTACTGGCGAGCACGGTCAGGTGCAGGCGCCAGTTCGTCATGCCTGCCACCACCGCTTCCCGCGGAAGCTTGGCCCCATGCAGGAAGAACAGCAGGCCGATGGCGATGTCAGTGATGACTTCGAAGGCATCCGCGGCGACACCCCGGCACGGCAGCAGGCTCGCCAGCAGCACAGTGGCAATCAGCGAGAGGGTGAAACCATCGGGAAGGAAGCGGCGCATGGCGGCGGGCTGAGGAAAGAAGCCGTCATTGGAGCGCCGGACAATCCATAAGGCAAATCGTTTTATCTGATCCGGTGATACATTTAACGCATGAATGTTTCCATGCGTCAGCTCCGCGCCTTCCTGGCCGTTGCCAGCCATCGTCACTTCCGCCGCGCAGCGGATGCATTGCACCTCACCCAGCCCGCGGTGAGCCGGCTCATCGCCGATCTGGAAGGCGAACTGGACGTGCGGTTGTTCGATCGCAGCACGCGCGAAGTCGTGCCGACCGAGGCCGGCCGGTACCTCGAACAAGCTCTCGCGCGCGTGCTTGACGAACTGGACGGCGTCCTCGCGCACGCGCAGAGCCAGGCGGACCCGCTACGTGGCCGCGTACGGATCGCCGCGGTACCGACGCTCTCGGCGGGGCTGGTTCCCGCTTGCATCGCCCACTGCGCCAAGGCGCATCCCTCGCTGGAAATTCTTCTGCGCGACCAGACCCAGGCGCAGGTGCTGGACGCCGTGCGCGGCGGCGAGGTGGATTTCGGTCTTGGCGTGGAGCCTGCGACAGCAGAGGAATTCGACACGGAAACCATCCTGCATGACCCGTTCCACCTGGTCTGCCGCGAGGATCATCCGTTCGCCTCGCGCACGAGCGTGCCGTGGAAAGCGCTTGCGCAGGCACGGCTCGTGCTGCTCGACCACACATCGGGCAGCCGACGACTCATCGATGCCGCCTTTGCCGACCGCGGCATCGCCATGGACGTCGCGCTCGAGGTCGGGCATCCGCACACCGCGTTCCGCATGGTCGAAGCGGATCTCGGCGTCACGGTGACGCCTGCGCTTTCGCTCGATGCCCTGCGGCCGGGCCTCGTCGCCGTGCGGCTGTCACCCGAGGTGCGCCGCGAGGTCACTTTGATGCGCCGCCGCGCCCGCTCGCTGACACCCCCGGCGCTCACCGTCTGGACCGTCTTTCGACAGATCGCACTCACGCTCGCTTGAACGCGGGCGTTCCATGCTTCGACAACCGCCGTGGAGGACGACGATGAGTTATCGGCTGTATTACTGGACCGGCCTGCAGGGCCGCGGTGAATTCGTTCGGCTGTGCCTGGAAGACGCCGCAGCGCCGTATGTCGACGTGGCGCGCAAGGAAGGCGACGAAGTCATGGCTGCCTTTCTCGACGGCGACGAGGCCGGCGCCCTGCCTTTCGCACCGCCGTTCCTCAAATCCGGCCGGCTGGTCATCGCGCAAGTGGCGAACATCCTGCAGTACCTCGGGCCGCGCCATGGGCTCGTGCCGGACAGCGAGTCGGCGCGCCTCTATGCGCACCAGTTGCAACTGACGGTGACCGACCTGGTCGCCGAGGTGCACGACACGCACCACCCCGTCGCCACCGGGCTTTACTACAAGGACCAGCGCGACGAAGCGAAACGCCGCTCGAAAGACTTCCGCGAGAACCGGATTCCCAAGTTCCTTGGCTACTTCGAGAACGCGCTATCCCGTGGTGGTGGAAAGCACCCGCTGCGCACGCATTCGTACGTGGACCTGTCGTTGTTCCAGGTCATGGCCGGGCTCGACTACGCCTTCCCGAAGGCGATGGCGAAACAGAAGCTGCCGCTGCTTCGCGACCTGGCAAAACGCGTGGCTGACCGGCCTCACGTGGCCGCTTACCTCGCTTCGGATCGTCGCGTGCCGTTCAACACCAATGGCATCTTCCGGCACTACCCGGAGCTGGATGGCTGAACGCCCCGCCAGTTGCGGGGCGTTCCAGCGGTCGTTCAGTTGGAACCGGCGGGCTTCGGCGCGGCGCCCCACTCGTAGACCTTGTAGTACACCGGGTTCACCGGGCCGTTCTTCGGGTCGTGGTGGAGCTTGCCGTCCGGATCGGCCATGTAGGTCTGCGGCACGCCGTTCTTCGGGGTGACGACCACCATGAACAACTTGCCGCCCGTGCGGTATTCCTCAACGCGGTCGTCACCCTGTTGCCGCACTGTGACCTGCGGGGCCTGCTGGCCGCGCGCGTCTACCGCGCCGTTGTCCTGCATGGAGGGCAGCGCCACGGCCGAGCGGGAGCCACTGCCGGAAGCATCCGAGGTGGCGGGCGTGGTCTTGCCGTCCTGGGCCTGGTCGTACGGCACCGGCCGCTCGATCGGCTTGGCACCGGAGCGATCCGGCTCGCCCTCGCGCACACCAGGATCGTTCAGCCCCGGCGGGGGCGGGGCCGGCTTGAACGATGCCGGATCCTGCGCATTCTGGGCGACGGCGGGCAGCGCGAAGGCCAGGGCGAGCGCGGCAACGAGAGCGTGCGAGCGATTCATGAGGATCTCTCCGAGCGGGGCGATGAGCATAGCAATTCCTTCCCCTTTGGCGACGTGAACCGACGATCCACGTACGACCGTGAGAGAATCCGGGGATGCCTACGCTCACGCTCATCGACGGGTCGTCGTACCTGTATCGCGCGTTCCACGCGCTGCCTCCCCTGACCAATACCTTTGGCGAGCCCACGGGCGCGCTGTTCGGCATCGTCAACATGCTGCGCACGACGATGAAGGCCGGTTCCGATTACGTGGCTTTCGTCTGCGACGCACCGGGCCGCACTTTCCGCGACGATCTCTACCCGGAATACAAGGCCAACCGCGCCGCCATGCCGGACGACCTCCGCGCACAGATCGAGCCCATGATGAAGATCGTGGGCGCACTGGGCTTTCCCATCATCTGCGTACCGGGCGTGGAAGCCGATGACGTGATCGGCACGCTGGCTCTTCAGGCCGCGGATCAGGGCATCGACACCATCATCTCTACCGGCGACAAGGACTTCGCCCAGTTGGTCAGCGCGCACATCGTGCTCATCAACACAATGACCAACACCACGCTGGACATCGACGGCGTCATCGAGAAGTTCGGCGTGCGTCCGGAGCAGATCGTCGATTACCTCACCCTCGTGGGTGACAGCATCGACAACGTGCCGGGCGTGGAAAAGTGCGGCCCCAAGACCGCCGCGAAATGGCTTGCCGAATACGGCAACCTCGACGCGATCTTTGCGAATGCCGACAAGATTGGCGGCAAGATCGGCGAGAACCTCCGCGCCGCCATGCCGCGGCTGCCGCTGTCGCGTGAGCTGGTCACCATCCGCACGGACGTGCCGCTGGAGCACGGTCCTGCCGATCTGCACATGCGCGAGCGCGATGTCGAAGCCTTACGCGAGCTGTACGTCCGCTACGACTTCAAGGCGGCGTTGAAGGATCTCGACGCGGCTCAACCCGCGCCGTCGTCGCCCGCCGTCGTGGCGGCCGTCGCCGAGCCGACCGCGCCATTGCCCGTGGCGCTGGAAGGCGAGTACGAGATGGTCGTCACCGAAGATCGCCTCGCCGCTTGGCTGGAGAAGCTGGAAACGGCGCCGCTCATCGCCTTCGACACGGAGACGACCAGTATCGACGCCATGCAGGCAGACATCGTCGGCATCTCGCTCGCCGTCGAGGCGGGCAAGGCAGCGTACATTCCGCTGGCGCACGATTACCCAGGCGCGCCGGCGCAGTTGCCGAAAGAGCACGTACTCGGCGCGCTGAAACCCATCCTCGAAGACCCGACGCGACCGAAGGTCGGTCAGCACGGCAAGTACGACATCAACGTGCTGTCCCACTACGGCATTGCGCTGCGCGGCCTTGCGCACGACACGATGCTGGAATCCTACGTATTCAACGCCACCGCCACGCGTCACGACATGGATTCGCTCGCATCGCGCTACCTCGGCTACACGACGATCAAGTACGAACAGGTCGCCGGCAAGGGCGCGAAGCAGATTCCCTTCTCGCAGGTGGACTGCGACACGGCCTGCCGATACGCCGCCGAAGATGCGGACATCACGCTGCGCCTGCACGAGGCGCTGTGGCCGAAGCTCGAAGCGGAGCCATCGCTGCGTAACGTGTACGCCGACATCGAGATTCCGCTGGTGCCCGTGCTGGCGAAGATGGAGCGCACCGGTGTCCTCATCGACGCCAACGTACTGCGTCTGCAGAGCCAGCAACTCGGCAAGCGCATGGTCGAGCTGCAGAAACAGGCTTATGCCTCGGCCGGTCACGACTTCAACATGGACTCGCCGAAGCAGTTGCAGGCCGTGCTGTTCGACGAACTCGGGCTTGCCGCGAAGATCAAGACGCCCACGGGGCAGCCATCCACGAACGAGGAAGCACTGGAAGCCATCGCGGACACGCATGAATTGCCGCGCCTGATCCTGGAATACCGTGGTCTCGCGAAGCTGCGTTCCACGTATACCGACAAGCTCGCGGGCATCGTGAATCCGCGCACGGGCCGCGTGCATACCAGCTATCACCAGGGCGCCGTTGCGACCGGGCGCATCAGTTCATCGGACCCGAACCTGCAGAACATTCCCGTACGCACGGAGGAAGGTCGCCGCATCCGCCAGGCCTTCATCGCGCCAGAGGGCTGGCGCATCGTCGCCGCCGACTATTCGCAGATCGAACTGCGGATCATGGCCCATCTGTCCAACGACGAGGGTCTGGTGCGGGCGTTTCGCGAAGGCGGCGACGTGCATCGCGCCACGGCCGCCGAGGTATTCGGCGTCACGCCAGACGAAGTGACGGCGAACCAGCGCCGTGCGGCGAAGGCGATCAACTTCGGCCTCATGTATGGCATGAGTGCCTTCGGCCTCGCGCGCCAGCTCGGCGTGGACCGTGGCGAAGCGTCGGATTACATGGGCCGGTATTTTTCGCGCTATCCGGGCGTGCGTGCCTTCATGGATGCCACGCGCGAGCAGGCCCACCGAGACGGCTTCGTGCAGACGCTGTTCGGCCGTCGTCTGTACCTGGAGAACCTCAAGTCGCGCAATCAAGCCTTCCGGGCCGGCGCCGAGCGCGCGGCTATCAACGCGCCCATGCAGGGCACCGCGGCCGACATCATCAAGCGCGCGATGATCGCCGTCGCCGCGTGGATCGAGCCTCGCGACGACGTGCGCCTGCTGATGCAGGTGCACGACGAACTGGTCTTCGAGGTTCGCGAGGACGCCGTCGATGCCATCCGTGCCGGCATCGAGGAACACATGACCGGCGCCGCTCAACTCAGCGTTCCGTTGCAGGTCGATATCGGCGTGGGCGCCAACTGGGACGAGGCGCACTGATCGATTCTGTAATATTTCCGTTAGCCAAACGACACGCGACGAACGCAAGCTGCTGAAAAATCTGCCCATGAATACCGGCTGACTTTTTTTCGTGCCGACTTTGCAACTTTCGACGCATCCGGACGTCTATATCCTCGGACGCACGCAACGGCGTCCCATCGGTGGACTCCACCTCCCTGGAGTCACCCTGTGGATGGCCCGATCTTCCCCTGGATCGGGTCTTCCCCCGGCCCCGAGAGCTTCCCCTGGCTCTCGGGGTTTTTTTGTCTATTGGGGCGGCCTTGTGGGAGCCGCCATGGCGGCGAGAAGCCTACAGAGCAAAGGTGGGAGCCAGCCTGCTGGCGAAAAGCCAACGAAGCGGTGTGGCAGCGAGGCGAGTGCCCCATCGCCAGCAGGCTGGCTCCCACCGGCAAGTTCTCCTCGCCGCGAGGGCAATCCCCCAAGAGCGACGCACACGAAATCTGCACGGTCTCGACCGCATTCTCTGCGCCACATCGACCGAGGGAGGAATCGCAATGCGCGCAGGTCTCATCATCGTCGGCGTCATCCTGATCGGTCTCGGCCTCTGGGTAACGCTCGGTAACGGCAGCTATCAGAAGACAGACACGGTCGCGTCGATCGGTTCGGCCAAGATCCAGGCCACCCACGACAAGTCCATTCCCCAGTGGGTAGGCATCGCGGGCATCGTGATCGGCGGCATCGTTGCCGTCGCGGGTATCGCGCAGAAGCGCTGAGTGCGACACCGCAGGCGGGGCCCCCGGGCTCCCGCCTGCATGCGGTGCAATGACGTTTGTGAGCAGGCGTCTCAGCGGCTGCCCATCGTCGCCGCTACAATGGGCCGATGGATGTTTCCCACCTGCTCGATTCCCTCAATGACGCCCAACGCGAGGCCGTCAGCGCCCCGCCCGGGCATTATCTGATCCTGGCTGGCGCGGGCTCCGGCAAGACCCGTGTACTGACCAATCGCATCGGCTGGTTGACCCAGGTCGAGCGCGTGCCGCCTTGGGCGATTCTCGCCGTCACCTTCACCAACAAGGCGGCGGGTGAGATGCGTGCGCGACTGGACAGCGTCATTCCCGGGGGCACCCAGGGGCTGACAGTGGGCACGTTCCACGGCATTGCCCACCGCCTGCTGCGTCGGCACTGGCGCGAGGCGGGGCTCGTGGAGGGCTTCCAGATCCTCGATTCCGACGACCAGCAGCGGCTCATCAAGCGGGTCATCGCGGGCATGGGGCTGGACGAGGCGCGCTTCCCGCCGCGCCAGGCCGCGTGGCAGATCAACAACTGGAAGGACGAAGGCAAGCGTCCGGATTCGATCGAGCATCGCGATCATCCGGTGACGCGCACCTTCATCGAGATCTACAAGACCTATGAGCAGCAATGCCAGCGCGCGGGCCTGGTCGATTTCGCCGAACTGCTGCTGCGCGCGCACGAGTTGTGGCTGAAAGATCCGCAAGTCCTCAAGCATTACCAGGAGCGCTGGCGCTATCTGCTGATCGACGAATTCCAGGACACGAACACGCTGCAGTACGCGTGGATACGCGTGCTGGCCGGCACCACGGGCCAAGCGTTCGTCGTCGGCGACGACGATCAGGCGATCTACGGCTGGCGCGGTGCCAAGGTGGAAAACGTGCAGCAGTTCCTGCGCGATTTCCCGGGTGCGAAGACGATTCGCCTCGAACAGAATTACCGTTCGACCTCGACGATCCTCAAGGCCGCCAATGCCGTGATCGCGCGCAACGGCGGCCGGCTCGGCAAGCAGTTGTGGACGGACGGCGGTGAGGGCGAGCGCATTGCCCTGTATGCCGCGTACAACGAGCAGGATGAAGCGCGTTTCGTGATCGAGCGTATTCGCGAATACATCGCGGAGCACGGCAACGCGCGCGACTGCGCCATCCTCTATCGCTCGAACGCACAGTCGCGCAACTTCGAGGAGCAGTTGATCCAGCGCGATCTGCCGTACCGTGTGTACGGTGGCTTGCGCTTCTTCGAGCGTGCGGAAATCAAGGATGCCCTCGCCTATCTGCGCCTTGCCTCCAACCGTCACGACGATGCCGCGTTCGAGCGCGCGGTGAACACCCCGCCGCGTGGCATCGGCGATCGCACGCTGGACGAACTGCGCCGTCGCGCACGTGCCGACAGCAGCTCCATGTGGGAGGCGTCCCTCACCGAGGTATCGATCGGTTCGCTGGCCGGACGCGCCAAGAATGCGGTGAAGGCGTTCGTCGCCCTCATCGACGAACTGGCCCGCACCTTCGCCGGACGCGCGGAAGACAGCACCGACGAAACGCCGACGGCACTCGACCTCGCCGAGCAGATCGAGCACGCGATCATTCATACCGGCTTGCGCGACTTCTACGAGAACGACAAGCGCGGCAACGGCGAAGCACGCGTCGAGAACCTGGACGAGTTGGTCAACGTCGCCAGCCGCTTCGAGATGACGCCCGAGGACGTGGACGCCGGGCTCAACGAGCTTTCGGCCTTCCTTTCGCATGCGGCGCTCGAGGCAGGCGAAGGTCAGGGCGAAGCCTGGGACGACTGCGTCCAGTTGATGACCCTGCACTCCGCGAAGGGCCTCGAGTTCCCGGTGGTGTTCCTCGTCGGCATGGAGGAGGGGCTGTTCCCGAGCCAGCGCTCCACCGAGGAAGAGAACCGCCTGGAAGAGGAACGGCGCCTGGCCTATGTCGGCATTACCCGAGCCCGCGAACGGCTTTACCTCTCGCATGCGGAGTCGCGCCGCATGCACGGCACGGAGATGCTGGCCCGGCCATCGCGGTTTCTGGGCGAGATCCCGCCCGAGCTGATCGACGAGCTGCGTCCCCGGGTGCAGGTCTCACGCCCCGCCTACGCCGACCGCTTCGCCGCCGCGCCAGCGCTGGAATCGTCCCCGATACGCCTGGGCCAGCGGGTCAGTCATCCCACTTTCGGCGAAGGCACCATCGTCAGCGCGGAGGGCGCGGGAGCGCACATGCGCGTGCAGGTGAACTTCGAGGATGCCGGGAGCAAGTGGTTGGTTTACGCTTACGCCAATCTGACCGCGTTGTAGGGGCTCCAACGTCGGCCAGCCCGCCTCGCCCCGAGGCGGGCCGGTTCGCACGGCAAGGGACAGCGTGGCGCGTGCATGCAAGGAACGGAACGCATGATCGTTGGCATCGACCTTGGCACCACCCATAGCCTCGTCGCGGCGTGGATCGACGGCGCGCCGCGCCTGATTCCGAACGCCTTGGGCGGCATGCTGACGCCCTCGTGCGTGGGCGTCGACGAGGATGGCAGCATCCTCGTGGGACACGCTGCGCGCGAGCGTCTGCAGACCCATCCCGATCGCACCACGGCCTTGTTCAAGCGCTACATGGGCAGCACGCGCACCGTGCGTCTGGGCGATCGCGACTTTCGCCCCGAAGAACTCTCGGCGCTGGTGCTTCGTTCACTCAAGGCGGATGCAGAAGCCTTTCTGGGTGCGCCGGTCACGGAGGCCATCATCACCGTGCCCGCGTATTTCTCGGATGCGCAGCGCAAGGCGACACGCGTCGCTGGCGAACTCGCCGGCCTCGCCGTGGAGCGCTTGCTCAACGAGCCTACCGCGGCGGCGCTGGCCTACGGCCTGCACGAGGCGGAGCGTGAGACCCAGTTCCTGGTGTTCGATCTGGGCGGAGGCACCTTCGACGTGTCGATCCTCGAGATGTTCGAGGGCGTGATGGAAGTGCGCGCCAGCGCGGGCGACAACATGCTCGGCGGCGAGGACTTCACCAGTCTGATCGCGGACCTCGCTTTCGCCAACGGCATACCGGACGAGGCCCGCAACGACGCGCTGTTCATGCAGCGGCTTCTGGCGCGCGCTGAAACGGCCAAACGCGACATAGGCGCCAACGGGTCGGCCAGCTTCGAGACCAGCTACGGCAAGCACACTGCCACGGTGTCTCTGGACCAAGCCGCGCTGGAGAAGCTCGCACAGCCACTGCTCAATCGCTTGTGGCGCCCCATCGAACGCGCGCTGCGCGATGCCCGCATCCGCGCCGCCGATCTCGACAACGTCGTGCTGGCCGGCGGCGCGACGCGCATGCCAATCATCCGTGCGCTGGCGACACGCATGTTCGGGCGCTTTCCCGCGGTGGGCCACGACCCGGACCAGGTGGTCGCCCTGGGCGCCGCCGTCCAGGCCGGCCTCAAGATGAAGGATAAGGCCCTCGAAGAAATGGTGATGACCGACGTGTGCCCATACACGTTGGGCACCGAGGTCGTGCGATTGCTGGATAACGGCACGCAGGCAGCCGGTTTCTTCGCGCCGGTGATCGAACGCAATTCGGTGGTGCCGATCAGCCGGGTACAACGCTTCTCGCCCGTGTCGCCGCAACAGAAGCAGATCCGCATCGGCGTCTACCAGGGCGAATCTCGCCTGGTGCGCGACAACGTCGCCCTTGGCGAGATCCTGCTGCCGCTGGAACCTGGTCCTGGCCATGCGGAAGGCGTGGATGTGCGCTTCACCTACGACGTCAACGGTCTGCTCGAAGTGGAAGTGACGGTGGTCGCTACCGGCGTCAGGCGTCAGTTGGTCATCGAGAGCGGCGAGGCGCACATGTCGCCCGAAGAGATTGCGCGCCGCCTCGCGGCGCTTTCTGCCTTGAAGATCCATCCGCGCGACACATTGGAAAACCGCACGCTGCTGGCGCGCGCCGAGCGCCTCTACGAGCAGTTGCTCGGCGGCGTGCGCGATCAATTGGGCGAATTCATCCTGCGCTTCGAGCAGGTACTCGCCACGCAGGATCCCCGCCGCATCGCGCGCGACGCCGCGGCCTTCCGTGAGACGCTGGACACCATCGAGCGCGACTACCGCTTCACCCCGACACCGGTGGAATGAGCATGACCTCGCCCTTCGAAGCGCTCGGCCTTCCGGAGCACGCGGATCTCGTCGCGGTGCGTCGCGCGTACGCCACGGCGTTGCGCCGGATCGATCCGGCCGTCGATCCCGAGGCGTTTGCACAGCTGCGTGACGCCTACGAGGCCGCGCGTCGTGCCTGCGAGTCGGAGCAGGTCACCGAGACGGCGGCCGAGGTGGATACGCCAGCCCCACCGAGCGAGGCGGTGGAGGAAAAGGCAGCGGAAGCCGACCTCGAAACGGCGGCACCGACAGGCGAGGAAACGCCGCCGCCACGTGTGGACCCGACGGTCACGCTGGCGTGGCGTTTCGCGGCGGACGTCGGCGCACGTCGGCCGGAAACCATTCCGCATCTGCTTGGCGAGGTGCTCGCGGAGCTACGCACGCAATACATCGACGCGCCGGGCGTATTCGAGGAGTACCTGATCGACCTGATCGGTCTGCAGCGCATCGGCCACCGCGCTGCCGTGTTCGCCGCGGCGGAGCAGCAGTTTCATTGGCACGAGGTTGGGCGTCTCGCCTCGCTGGGTCAACGCGGCCAGTGGATCGAGGTGGTGATGGCGCAGCGCGAAGCCTGGTTGAGCCTGGCGGAGGACAGGCGGCGCGAATGGCTGGCCCTGTTCGAACGCGCCGAGGCACACATGGACACCTCGCTCGTCCGGCACTGGCCCGAGATCCGCAAGCTCAACGAACGTTTTCCCGGCTGGCTGAGCCTGCACGTCTCGGGCGAAACGCTGCAGGCGTGGCGTACCGCATACGAGGCCCAACCCACCGCCACGCGCGACATGTACGAAAAGCTGGCGCCGACGGAGCAGGCCTACCTGCCCGCCCATCTCGCGGCGGCGAGAGAGAAGGCCAACAGCCGGCGTTCGTCCCGCGCGGTCGCGTTCTTCCTGCTCGCTCTCTTCGTCGGCATCGTGCACCTCATCGGCAACCTCCACTCCTCCGGCTACTCGCTGGCGTTGCCGACATCGGCACCTCTGCCGGATACGCCGCGCCAGTGCGCGGAGCTCTATGCCGCACTGGATCGACCGGATGCCTTCGCCGCCAAATCCGACGACGAGATCGGCCTGCTCAAGAGCCGCGCCAACGCGTGCGCCCGGCGAGGCCACTGGCACGCGCCGACAGCGGCCGGGACGCCCTGAGCCATCGCTAAGGCGAGAGGCGCGGCACGCCGTGCTGGTCGCGTTCTTCCACCGCAGTAACGCGGGTATCGATGCGACGGCTGCGCAGCTCTTCCGGCAGGGGCTCGGCGGCGTTGCCGTTGGCGACGCTCAGTGCGTTGCGATAGCAGCGCTGAGCAAGTTCCAGATGGCCTTCGGCGGCGTTGACGTCGCCAAGCGCTTCCCATGCATCGGCCATCGGCGCAATCGCCAGCGCACGTTCCAGATACGGGCGAGCCTTGCCCCATAGCTTCACGCGCACGCACATGCGGGCGACGGCGGTAAGCAGCACCGGATCGTTGGGATGCGTGTCGAGCCAGGCTTCCGCACGACGCAGGCGCTGGTCGATGTCTTCCACCCCCATGCTTCCGTAGGTGGCGACGAGCGGCGGGGACCACTCGCGACGCAGCGCGGATTCGATTTCGTCCATCGCGGCCATGGTCTGCCCGTAACGCGCGGCCTGCCGGGCGTACGCGTCGATGGCGACCGAAAGGCGGCGTTGACCTTTAGGCAACTGCGACCACAACGTGGCGAGCGACGCGCCATCGGGAGCGCTGCTCACGTACGCCGTGACGACACGGGATTCGATGTCGGCATAGACGCGCGCACCCAGTTCGCCACTCTTCTGCAGCGGTTCGAGCGCACGCAAGGCACTGCGCGGATCGTTCGAGGCCAGCGAGGCCTCCGCGAATTCCAGCCAGCCTGCCGGTGTGAGCGACCCGGTTCCCGCTTCCGGCGCCAGCAGGGCAGCGGCTTCACTGGCACGACCGGTGCGGCGAAGCAGGCGGGCACGAAGAATCCGCGCGGCGTGCGGCGTCTCCTGCGCTGCCTGGTCAAGAGTTTCCAGTGCGCGCGCGGTGTCTTCGCGTCGCTCAGCCGCCTCGGCGGCAGCGAGCAACGCAGGTCCACGCAACGTCGGGTACCGGGCGGCGCGTTGCAGGTCACGCTCGGCGCTGCCGAGACGGCCTTCCACGAGCGCAACGAGCCCGTCGGCAAGGCGACGACGGCTCTGCCGGCGGTGACGGCGCGTCATGGCGCCGAACGGCCAGCGGATGAGCGCGACCAGGGCGGTAATGGCGGCCCATGCCACGACCAGCAGCACGACGGCGGTGACCACCGTCATCTGCACGTTCGTGCCGCGCAACCGGATGAGCACGTAGCCCGGATCTTCCGCGACCCAGTGCCACGCGAACGCGGCGATCACGGCGACCAGGATGAGACCGACGATCCAACGCCACGGCTTCATGGACGAGCCTCGGGCGTCGCGCCGGTGCTGGACGCCGCCGCGGGGGCTGCCGGCGACGCAGAGGACGCCGGTGTGCCCGCGGCCGTGCCGCTATGCAAGGCATGCACGGAACGCAGATTGCGCAGTTCGGACAGCGCGCCGCCAAGCGCAGGCTTGGCGCCCTTCGCCCGGCTCGCCAGCAAGGCGGCGACGCGCGAACGCGCGGTCTGCACGTCGGAGGACGACGTATCGAAACGCGCAGCAAGCGATGCGTCCACACGTTTCAAAGCGCGCTCGCGCGCCTCGTCGTCGTAGGCGAGCACCGCCGCCTCGGCTTGCGCCACATCGAGCGCAGCCAGTTCCCGCGCGATCCGCGCGTCGGCAAGGCCGCCCGGCGTACCGTCGTCGTGGCTGACCCGAACGATGCTGCCGAGCGCGGCGCCGGCACGCTGCCAGAAGCCCGGCTGAGCAGCTTCTTCGGTCGTCGCGTCATCGCGCTTCAACGGCAGGCCCGGGATCTGGGCGCGGAGGTCGGCAAGCGTGGCGAGATCGGTGGCGCGGGCCGCCGGCGCGACGGCCGCCAGGGCCTCGCGCTCGGCCGACACGTCCTGACGAACGGCGGCAAACGCACTGTCGTTCACCGCCGCCAGCGCCTTGTCGGCAAGCTCATAGGCAGCGAGTGCGCCACTGGCGTCGTTGAACAGGGCAAAGCGCTCCTTGCCCATCCGCAGCAGCGATTCGGCTTCGTCGAGCAGCATCGCGTCGTGGCCGGTCAGGCTGCGCTCCGACAGGTTCGCCACGGCATCCTCGAGGTTGCGCGCGCGCTCCGACACACCGAGCACTTCCTCGCGCACCGAGCGATTCACGGCGTCGGCATCGCCGAGGCGGCGCCGCAGGTTCGCGTTCTCGTCGCGCATGCCATTGACGGTGGCCTGCAGCGTGTCCACCTGGCCGCGCAGGCCATTGGCCGCACCGAGGTCCTGGCGCATGTTCCAGACGGTCCAGCCGGTGTATCCAGCCGCACCCAGGGCGGCCAGCGACAACAGGATGGCGATCGCCAGGGCGCCACCGTGGCCTCGCGGAGGGCGAGTCGTCGGCGGGCGCTGCGGGTTGGCGGGCGTGGGCGCGGCGGCCGGGGCCGGCGTCGCCGGAGCGGAATCGGTCGTTGGGGTCTCGGTCGTCATGAGCGGCATGCTAACAGGCCATACGCGAACGCATGGCGTATTAGCGTTGCAAGCCGGTCAACGCGAGGTAAACGAGAGCGCGGAAGCCGCCCTCAGCAGGTCCGACGGCAGGGCCGATGTCGCCACCGCCACTCGCCGAAACCCCGCCTCGACGGCGATGTCGCGCAAGCGCTCGCTGCTGACCACCGCCACGGCCTGAACGAGCTTGCGCCAGGCCGGAGCGACCAAGGCGCGGCGTAGGTGTTCGAGTGCCTCGGCGCTGGAAATCAGCACCGCCGACCGCCGCCCCAGCTTGAGCAGTGGATCGATGTGGCGCCGGTCGATCCGAGGGGCTACGCGGTGATACACATGAATCTCTTCGAGCGATGCGCCGCGCAGGGCAAGCTGCTCGCGCAGCAGCCCTCGCCCGCCCGGCGCCCCGACGAGAGCCACGCGCTTGCCCTGCAGATCCGCCAGTTCCGGCAGGCCGAGCACCCCCTCGCTGTTCTGCGACGACTCCGGAAAGTGCGCGTCGGGAACGTTGGCCGTGCGCAGGGCGCGGGCCGTTCCCCGGCCGACGGCGATCACGGCGGCGCGGGTCGCCAGCGGCAGGACGTCCGCGGCAAAGCGCACGGCGGCGGGGCTGGTGAAGATGACGATGTCGCCATCGAGTGCGCGACGCAGCGCGACGCCCACGGCCGAGGCGTCCTCCGTCGCGCGAAGCGAAAGACCCGGCACGCTGATCGGAATGCCGCCGAGCTTGCGGACGCGCCGCGCCAGCGGCCCGGCGGTGCCGGCGGGGCGGGTGATGACAACCGAAACGTTACGAAGGGGAAGGGAGCGAGACACTTCAAGGCATCCTGCGAGTGACGGTGCAGCATAGGAACCCCGCGTCGCCGCCACCAATGCCGAAGGTTGGGACAGCCATACGGATGCGAACGGGCGTATCGCGCCCGTAGACTTCGCCGCTTATGACCACGATTCACGCCCTGGCCGACCTCGAGCGGTTCATCCTCGACGGTATCCCCCTCGCCCGCGCCATGGACCTGCGCATCGCCGACTTCGACGGCGACCGCCTCACCATGACCGCGCCGCTGTCGCCCAACATCAACGACAAGGGCTGCGCGTTCGGCGGCAGCCTCGCCAGCCTGATGACGCTCGCTTGCTGGGCCCTGGTGGAGGCGCGACTGCGCCTGCGCGGCGACGATTGCGACGTGTTCGTCGCCGATTCCACCGTGCGCTATCTCGCGCCGGTCTGGGACGATCTTCGCGCGGAGGCCACGCTCGCCCCGGGCGCCGACTGGCAACCGTTTTTCGCGACGCTGGACGCGCGCGGCAAGGCCCGTGGCGACTTCGCCTGCGTCGTGCCCGGCCCCGACGGCAAGCCGCTGGCGAGCCTGGATGCGCGCTTCGTCGCGAAACGCCGGGCATAATGCCGCCCGACACCCCTAGAGGAGCCGCCATGCGCCCGCTCGCCCTGCCCGCCCTTGCTCTTGCCTTCGCCGCCCTCGTGGGATGCGCCACCGACAAGCGCAACGAGGCGCTCAACCGGACGCTGATGAACTACGCCGGTGCCATCCGCTGGGGCGACTTCACCAGCGCCCAGTCCTTCATCGACAAGGACTACCTCGCGGAGCACCCGATCAGCTCGGTCGAACAGGGTCGCCTGCAGCAGTTGCGCGTGACCGGCTACGACGAAGGCGGCGGCCCGCGGCCGGACGGCGAGGACGACGTGATCCAGATCGTGCAGATCAACGTGGTGAACATCAACACGCAGGCCGAGCGCAGCGTGATCGACCGTCAGCGCTGGCACTACGACCGCGAGAAAGGCAAGTGGACCCTGATGACCGGCCTGCCGGACTTCTCGCCGCACTAAGCCTATATAATTGGCCGTTTATCCCTTTGGGACGCGGAAGATCCGATGAACGACATCATGCAGAAGCTGCCCGCCTTCGCGAGCAACCACACCGCGCTGGTCGCGGCGTTCGTGGTGATCCTCATCGCGCTGATCGCGGGCGAGGTGGGCCGTTTGTTGCGCAAGTGGAAGCCGCTCACGCCGGCCGGCCTCACCCAGCTCATCAACCGCGACACGCCGCTCATCATCGACCTCTCCGCCAGCGCGGATTACGAGAAGGCGCACGTGCCGGGTGCGAAGAACGTGGCGATGAGCCAGTTCGACCCGGAGACGCAGAAAGACCTCTCCAAGGCGAAGGACCTGCCCGTGGTGCTGGTCGACAAGGACGGCCGCGGCGTCGGCAAGGCAGCCAACCGCCTCATCAAGGCCGGTTTCACCAAGGTCTTCGTGCTCGATGGCGGCACCTACGCCTGGCAGACCGCTCAGTTGCCCGTGGCGAAGGGCAAGAAGTAACGCCGACTCAGAGGCCGTGGATGCCGGCCCGGCCGCGCAGGATCGCGGCCAGTACGTCGGGCGCCACGTCGAACGAATCGAAGTAGAGCCGATCCTCCGGCAACCCCGCCGCGACGAAGCGCTCGCGCCCCGCGGCGATCATCGCCGGGGGGCCGCTCATGTAGAGATCGAATCCGGACAGATCCGGATAGTCCGCCAGCACGGCCTCGTGGACCAGACCTTCGCGCAGGCCGCTGTCGCGTGCGGCTTCGGGGTCCGACAGCACCGGTACGAAGTCGATCCACGCGCTTTCTTCGGTCCAGCGCCGCGCGAGGTGGATGAGGTAGAGGTCGGCCACGTTTCGCGCACCCCAGTACACGTGCATCGGACGCCGGGTGCCCAAGGCGATGAAGTGCTCGACGATCGCCTTGACCGGGGCGAAGCCCGTGCCTCCGGCAACGAAGAGCATCGGTCGCTCGGAATCTTCACGCGGCACGAACGTGCCCAGCGGCGCCTCGATGGTCAGGCGATCGCCCACGTGCAGCGACTCGTACACCCATGAGGTGAAGCCGCCACCCGGCACGTGGCGCACATGCAGCTCGATGCGGCCGTCCGGCCGCGGGCCGCTGGCGATGGAGAACGGCCGGTGCCGGCCGTCGTCGAGGATCACGTCGAGGTATTGCCCGGGGAGCCAGTTCAGGCGATCCCCTGCCAACGGCCGCAGCCACACACCGACGACGTCCGGCGCCAGGGCGCGGCGCTCCACGACTTCGGTCTCCACGCGGCGATGCGGGATGTCTTCCACCGAGGCGATCTCGCGCGCCTGGATGGCGATGTCTCCGCAGGGCACGGCCTGGCAAAGCAGGATGGCGTGGTGCGCGCGCGCCGAGGCCGAGAGTGCGACGGGCGGGTTGCGCGGATAGCTGCACTCGCCTTCTACAAGCGTGGCCTTGCAACTGCCGCAGACGCCGCCGCGGCATGAATACGGCAGGGCGATGCCCGCACGCTGGGCGGCTTCGAGCACGGTCTCGTCGGCGGCTGCGTCGAATCGCTTGCCGGACGCTGTCAGGGTTACGGTGGGCACCGGCCCATTGTAGGACAATGGCGGCTTGTCCCACAGGAAAGGCGCGGCATGGCGATCTGGAAGCAACCCACCGACCTCGACCGGATCAATGGTTGGAGCCGCGGCACGATGATGGAAACGCTCGGCATCCACTTCATCGGCATCGGCGACGACTGGCTGCGCGGCACGATGCCCGTCGACCACCGCACGCAGCAGCCGTTCGGCCTGCTCCACGGGGGCGCCTCGGTGGTGCTGGCGGAAACGCTGGGCAGCACCGCCTCGCTGCTGACGCTCGACGTTGACAAGCAGGTAGCCGTGGGGCTCGACATCAACGCCAACCATGTCCGCGGCGTGCGCGGAGGTGTCGTGACCGGCACGGCCAAGGCGCTGCATCTCGGTCGCACGACGCAGGTGTGGGAGATCCGCATCGAAGAGGAAACCGGCAAGCTGGTGTGTCTTTCCCGCCTGACCATGGCCGTGATTGCGTCACCGGGCGGCGCGCCGGGGAACCTGCGCGCGTGAGCGCTGCCGCGCCCTACGCAGCCTTGTCGCCCGATGTCGTGCTTGCCGCCGTGGATGCAGCAGGCTCGTGGAGCGACGGTCGCCTGCTGGCCCTGAACAGCTACGAGAATCGCGTGTTCCAGGTCGGTCTCGAAGACGGTGGTTTCGTGGTGGCGAAGTTCTATCGCCCTGGCCGGTGGTCCGACGCTGCGATTGCGGAGGAGCACGCTTTCGCGCTCGAACTGGCGGCCGTGGAATTGCCGATGGTCGCACCGCTCGTCATCGACGGACAGACGCTGTTGCGCCACGAGGGATATCGCTACGCGCTCTACCCGCGCCGTGGCGGCCGCGCGCCCTCGCTGGAATCGCGCGATCAGCTCGAATGGCTGGGGCGCCTTCTCGCCCGCATTCACGCCGTAGGTTCGCGCGAGCGTTTCGTAGCGCGCGCCACGCTCGACCGCGCGACGATGATCCAGGCGCCCATGCGCGCGGCGTTGGGTTCGGATCTGTTGCCGGCGCACTTGTTCGACGCTTATCGCCACGCCGCCGGCCGCGTGGACGATGCCGTGGCGCAGCGCTTCGAGGCGGTCGGACCGGTACGCCAGCTCCGCCTGCATGGCGATTGCCATCCGGGCAACGTGCTGTGGACGGATGCCGGCCCGCATTTCGTGGATCTGGACGACGCCCGCACCGGTCCCGCCGTACAGGATCTCTGGATGCTGGCAGGCGACGAACCGATGATGGACGCGCTGCTCGAAGGCTACGGCCAGTTCCGCGACTTCGACCCCGGCGAACTCGCCCTCATTCCCGCCCTGCGCGCGATGCGCCAGGTACATTACGCCGGCTGGATCGCGGAGCGCTGGCACGATCCCGCGTTCCCCGCCGCCTTCCCGTTCGCCGCCGAAGCGCGCTGGTGGGAACAACACATCGCCGATCTCCACGAGATCGCCGACGACCTGTTCTGATCCACCGCCGCGCCAGCCTCACCAGGAGACTCCATGCATTCGTTCTTCACCCGCGTCATTGCCGTGTTCGAGATCGCCGGCGGGCTGTTCGGCCTCGTGCATCAGTTCGATCGTTTGCTCGCCGGTCATTTCAGCGGTATCGACGCGATCGTGGCCGTGCTGGGCGTGCTGGTGTTCGGTTTCATCCTCGTAGCCGGCATCCTGCTCGCGAGCAACGACGGGCGCGGTACGTCGATGTCCATCTGGGCACAGTTCCTCCAGGCGCCGTTGATTGCAACGCCGGTGTTCAGTTATGCGCTGTCGAGCGGCGCCTTTGCCAACCTGTCGCTCACCCTGCAGCGTTCGCCGCGCTTGGGTTTCGACTGGGCCATCGCCGAGCATGGCTGGCTCCTCGCGATCGCCGGGCCGTCCTCGGCGCACCTCGGCATCAACCTGCTCGCGCTGGTGTCGTGGCTCGTGCTGCGCTTCGGTCGCTGAGCCCCGGTATCATTCGCCGATGACTATCCCCGCACTCCCCACCATCCGCCTGAAATCCGACCGCGTGCCGGGCCACCCCTGGGTCTGGTCGGCCCAGGTCGTGAAGCCCGACGAGCGGCTGCCGCCCGGTAGCGTCGTGGAGGTCCTGGATGCGAAGGGACGCTTCGTCGGCCGTGGCTTCTGGAACGGCCATGCTCGCGTGGCACTGCGCCTACTGACTACGCGTCAGGACGAGGCCATCGACGATGCCTGGATCGCCGCGCGACTGACCCGCGCCGTGGAACTCCGCCGCGACCTGCTCCGCCTCGACGCCGCGAGCGATGCGTGGCGCGTGGTGCACAGCGAAGGCGACGGCCTCTCCGGCCTGGTGGTGGACCGTTACGCGAATCACCTCGTGGTCGAATACTTCGCCGCAGGCATGTGGCGCTTCCGCGACACGATCCACGCCGAACTGCTCCGCCATTTCCCGGGTGCGTCGCTGTACTGGTTCGCGGAGCAGCACGTGCAGCGCCAGGAATCCTTCGACGTGCGCTCCAACGACGCGCCCGCCGCGGTGGACGTTCACGAACACGGGCTCGCCTTCCACGCCGCTCCTGGCCTGGGTCACAAGACCGGATTCTTCGCCGACCAGCGCGACAACCGCCAGCGCTTCGCCGAACTCGCACGCGGCCGGCGTGTGCTCGACCTCTGCTGCAATGCCGGCGGGTTCGCCGTGCACGCGATGAAAGCCGGCGCCCTCGAAGCTACGGGTGTGGACGCGGACGCCGCCATCCTGGAAGTGGCGCGTGAGAACGCACGCATGAACGGCGTCGTCGCGCAATTCGAGCAAGGTGACGTCTTCGAATGGCTGCGCGCCGCGATTGCCCGGGGCGATCGCTGGGATGCCATCGTCCTCGACCCGCCCAAGCTCACCCGCGACCGCAACCAGGTCGTGAACGCGCTGAAGAAGTACTTCGCCATGAACCGCACCGCGCTCGACGTCCTGGCGCCGGGCGGCATCCTGCTGACCTGCTCCTGCACGGGCCTGGTCGGCGAAGACGATTTCCTGGAGATGATCCGCCGCGTGGCGCTGAACGCCGGTCGCGATATGCAGGTGCTTCACGTGGCCGGCGCCGGTGCCGACCATCCGGTCGCGAGCAACGTGCCCGAGAACCGTTACCTCAAGGCGGTGTTCTGCCGCGTCGGCTGACGAAGCGTTCACCCGGCCTTGATCGGCCGACAGAACATAGTGCCGGCATGTCCAGGAAACCTCCGGCCGACGCCCTCGTGGTGGCAAGTGTGGAACGAGCCCACGCCAAAGCGGCGGGCCTCGTGTACGTGTGCGACACCGACCCCGGCATCACCCGCTGCAAACGCGGCCAATCGTTCCGATATGTCGATCCGGACGGCCGCGCCGTCAGCGACCCGGACCTGTTGCAGCGCATCCGTTCACTGGCGATCCCGCCCGCCTACTCGCGCGTGTGGATCTGCCCCAACGAGCGCGGACATCTGCAAGCCACCGGACGCGATGCCCGTGGCCGCAAGCAGTACCGTTATCACGCGCGCTGGCGCGCGAAGCGCGACCAGGGCAAGTTCGAGCGCATCGTGGAATTCGGCGAAGCGCTGCCCCGGCTGCGCCGACGCTTGCGCAAGGATCTCGCCCTGCCCGGCCTGCCGCGCGAGAAAGTCCTCGCCCTCGTCGTGAGCCTGCTGGAAGAAACGATGATCCGCGTCGGCAACGACGCCTACGCCAAGCAGAACAACTCCTATGGCCTGACGACACTGCGGTCTCGGCACGTTGCCATGCGCAAGGGCCGTATCCATTTCCACTTTCGCGGCAAGAGCGGAATGTGGCGCGACGTGGCTTTGGACGATCGCCGCTTGGTCAAGGTCGTGCGCCGCGTGCAGGAACTGCCGGGGCAGCGACTGTTCCAGTACATCGACGACGACGGGCAGCCCCAGCCGGTGGATTCCGGCATGGTCAACGATTACCTGCGCGAGGTCACCGGCGGCGAGTTCACCGCGAAGGACTTCCGTACCTGGGGCGGCACGGTGCATGCGGTGGCGGTACTCGCTGCCACGGCACTGCCGGAAGAAGGCGGCGAGCGAGCAACGAAGTCACTTTTGGCGGCCGCCGTGAAGGAAGTGGCCGCGGTGTTGGGAAACACGCCCGCGGTATGCCGAGCGTCGTATATCCACCCCGAGGTCTTTGCCGGTTGGCAGGAAGGCAAGCTGCACCGCTGCGTGCCTCAAACGGGCTTGCGTTACCCGCGGAAATTGGAAGCAGCCACCCTGTCTTTTCTGCGCCGACGCCTTCGTGCAACGAAGCGCTCCCGTTGAATCGCATGGATGGCTATAGTGCGTGACACGGGGTTCGCGTTCGATGATTCAGGGGCTGTGACGATGTGGCGGTGGAAGGCGGTTCCCCTCATGCTTGGCCTGTGGGCAGGCACGGTTGCGCAGGCGCAGGAGGTCGGCAACGGCTCGCCGGGCGCCATGCCCGACATGACGGAGCACCGCGGCGTGGTGGACGACACCTGGATCGTCGCGCCCAAGCGCCTGCCCGGCGCGACCCTCGCTGGCGTAAAGAACTACGCCGACGAAGGCGATATCGCCGCTGGCGTGTCCCTGCGCTACCGCATCGACAACGCGCAATGGATCATCGCCGATGTGTTCATTTATCCCGCAGGCGAAGGTGACAGTGCCGCGATGCTTCGCCGCGCCGCCGAGGATTTTCGCGAATCGGTCGCCTATGCCGAACGCCAGCAGATCTATCGCAACGTCTGGTGGGGCGACGAAAGCGCCTACACGGCCACGCTACCGGGTGGCCGTACCGTCGAGGGCCGTGTTCTGCCGATCGTGTTCGATGCGCAGCAGGACATGCTCGCGTCGCGCGCGTACCTGTTCTATCGCAAGCTTTACTTCGTGAAGATCCGCCTCAGCACAACGGTGGACGCGGTGGAATCGCTCGCCGACGATGCCGACAGCTTCATCGCCAACCTGCTCGGCGGCGTCGATATCGTGAGCGTGGGCACCTGCGGTCGGCGCATGGATCTCGTGATGGTGCCACCCGGACAGACGCCGCCGCCCGACCTGAAGGACGGGGCAAGCAGCGACGGGTATCGCGTGTTGCTCAGGGGCGGAAAGCCCGGCACGCCGGCCTACGCAGCCCAACTGGCTAAGACCATGACACTGGCAGCGAAGCGGCAACGCGCCAGCGGTTGTACGTTGCTGGACTACCATCCGCCGTTAGAGGACGACACGCGTGCCGTGTTGCACCTGTCGTTCGGTCCCGAGGACTGGGGCACGTCGCCCAAAAGCCCCTGACGACAAACGAAGAACGGCCGGGGCGCGTCCCACGCCCCGGCCGTTGCCGTTCACTGGTTGGTGCACAGGGCTCAAATCCTTGAGCCAGCCATGCCAACCTGCGGCGACCCGTGCATGATGCGCGAGTTCGCCGTTTCGGCACATGGAAGATTTCTGAAAAATCCCGCTATCGATACCTGCATGGCTATCGGCGCAGCCCGCGGGCGGTGAATTTCTAGGTAGTGCTTGCGGGCGAGGCCTGCGCGTCGCGCCACGCCCGCCATCCCATCGCCGCGAGGACCACGAAGCCCGCGTACAGCGCGGCCGTGACCGGCAACGACTTGTACGCGTACTCGCCCACGTAGATCACGTCCACGACGATCCACAACCACCATGCCGCCGCGTGACGTCGTGCCTGCCACCACTGTGCGACCAGACTGAATGCTGTCAGTGCGGCATCCAGCCAGGGCAGCGATGCATCGGTATAGCGATGCATCGCATACCCGAGAGCCAGCGCGGCAGCCGTGCCGATCGCGAGGTGCCGACCGGCGTCCCTCGGGTCCAGCGCAGCGACTCTGACGTGGCCGCAGCTATCCAGGTTGCGTAGCCAGCGGTGCCATCCGTAGAGGATCAGCACCGCGAAGATCACCTGCAGCAGCGTGTCCGAGTACAGCTTGGCGTCGATGAAGATCCACGCGTACGCGATGACCGAGACCAGCCCCACAGGCCAGGACCACGGGCTGCGCCGGGCGGTCAGCCACACCGCCGCCGCGCTGACGATCGCGGCGGCTACCTCGAAGAGCGACAGTTCAAAAGGCATAGGTCATCGACAGGCGGGCGAGCCGCGGCATGCCAGGGAAGAGATAGCTGTCGCCGCCCGAGCTGCCCGTATCGCGCCAGTAGAAGTGATTGAAGACGTTGTCCACACTGAGCCGCCAGGTCATCGCGTGGCCGCGCAGGCTCGTGGCGAAACGCAGGCCCGCATCGAACACGTGATACGCCGGCACGCGTGTCGCACCATCCGGCGTCGCGACGTTCGTACTGGCGTAACGCCAACCACCGAGCACAGCCCATCCCGGTGCGAACGGCAGGCTGTAGTCGGCATAGACTGCCGTGCGCCAGCGCGGCACGTTGACGACCTGGTGGTCTTCGTAGGTCGGTGCACCGGTGTTCTCTGCGCGGGCACGAATGAAGTTCGCGCTAGCGGTGAGGCGCAGGTTATCGGTCACACGTCCCGCAAGATTGACCTCAAGCCCGGTGTGCACCTCTTCGCCCTGCTGCACGAAGGTGAAGGCTTCCGGTGTGTCGCTGGGACGCGCGAACTGATACGGCTGACGGATACGGTAGACGGCGGCCTGGAGATCGAGACGGTCGCTGACCGCGTACTTCACGCCTGCCTCGACCTGCCGCGAATGCAACGGCGGCAGCGTGGTTCCACCGTTGGAGGTCCAATAGGGTGCTTCCCGCCCGAGCGAGAGCCCTTCGCCGTAGCTCACGTATGTGGTCAGCGCAGACACCGGCTGCCACAGCACGGCGGCCTGCGGCAGCGACATGCTGTCCCGCGTCTTCCGTTCGAGGGCGCCGCTGCTGTCGTAGGCGCGCTCGTCGAGACGGACGAACCGCGTACCGGCAAGTACCTGCCAGGTGTCGCCGAGATGGATACGGTCGATGGCGAACAACGTGCGTTGCCAGCTCGTCAGGCGACGCACCGACGGGCCGGGCTCGTTCGGCGAGGGATCGAAGACGGGTACGACGCGGTCATTGATGTTTGCGGTACCGACGTAGTCGTACACGTCGGCGCGCTGATCGACCGTGCGGCGGAACGCGGTAGCGCCCACGTTGAGTTCATGGTCCACCGAACCCGTGGCGAAGCTGCCGGTGAGCACGGCACGCACTTCGTCGTTCTGCCGCGTGTCGTCCGGGCTGCGGTAGTCGTAGACGTCGTAGTCGCCGTTCGGAGAAAAGAAGTAGCCGGGCGTCGCGCCGGATGCGCACGACGCGGCATAGAAACAGCCGTAGGCGAAGGCCACGTTATCGTCGATGACGGTATGGCTGTGACCCGCAGAGAGTTGCGCATTCCAGTTGTCGCTGAAGCGGTAGTTGAAGCGCAGCGAGCTGTTGCTCGAATGGATCCCGACAGGGCGCGCCCACGGCTGGTAACCGAGCAGACGCGTGCGGCTGGCATGCGAGGGAATGGTGGTGCCGCCGAGTAGCTGATAACCGGACACCGAACGCTGCCCGCTGGTCTGGTAATCGGTATCGAGCAGCAGCGTCGCCTTGTCGGTGATCTTCCAGTCCGCGGCGATCGAGACGAAGCTGCGTCGACCGTTGGTGTGTTCGACGGACGAATGCGTTTTCTCGTTCGCAGCGTTGACACGCAGGCCGAACGACTTCGAGAACCATGTGCCTAGATCGAGCGCCTCATACGAGGAGCCGTGCGAATCGGTGCCGACCGTCAGTTCGCGCACCTCGGCCGGACGCTTGCTCACGTAGTTCACCAGACCGCCCGGCTCGACGACACCCGCTTCCAGGCCGCCAAGGCCCTTCAGCACTTCCACGCGCTCCTTGCCTTCGAGAGCGAGCAGCTGTTCCGCCGACATGATCATGCCGTTGAAGCGGAAGCCGGTCGCGAGATCCAGCGGAAAACCGCGGACGGCAACGTCCTGGTAGTAGCCCACCGGCGCGTAGTTGTCGTTGATGGCCGCGTCGCCGCGGACCAGTTCGCTCAGGGTCCGCGGCTGGCGGTCGTCGATCTGCGCGCGGGTGATGACGGTGATGGCCGCGGGCGTGTCATGCAGCGGTGCGCTACCGAAGCTGCCGAACGTATCCAGTTGGGAGTCGGCGGCACGGTAGCTGTTCGAGGTGGTCGCATGAACGTCCACAGCCGGCAGCGTGCGTGCCTGCTGCGGTTTCGTATCGTCATCGGTCGCGTGCGCGGACGCGGCAAGCGAGAGAAGGGCCAGGGCGAGCGGAGTACGGTAAGGAGTCATCGTCGTCTTCATGGGTCCACGGACGAAGCGACGGCGGGCCGCGCCGAGCCCATGGCCCTGCGCGATCCTGCAAGCTCCCTACGCCGGTCCTAACCGGGTCAGGTTCCAAGGGACTCTCTCAGCCCGGCATTCGCCGGGCACCCCCGCTTCTAGAACGCCTATTGAACCACGATTATTGGCCGGCGTCGCGGATCGCTTTGAGGAACCCCTGCCCCTCGGCCCCGCCGAACCAGCCGGCATGGCCGATCAGAAAGGTGTAGTAGGCCACGTCGGCATGTTCGCGGCGACGCGTTATGCCCTCGAAGTACTCCACCTCGGACAGCGCAAAATCCAGATGCACCAGAGGGAGAACATCGGCAAGCGCGACGAGGTCGGACGGCGTCAACGGCCGGATCGCGCAATAGCCGCGAATCAGCGCGAGTGCCAGATCGTGTCGCGCGATGTGGCCTTTGTCGATGTCCAGCCAGGCGATCGCATTGCGTTCGATGGCGGTGGCGAGATCGAACAGCGCGAACGTACGGGCGGAAAGACCGAAGTCCAGCACATCGGTGATGGTGGCATCGTCCTCGTCGCCGCTCCAATACAGGTTGGAGACGTGCCAGTCGCCATGTGTCCAGAGTGGCGCTTGCGCCCGCGATGCCTGCGCCGCACGCGCCTGCCACGGCGCAATGGCCGCGTCGATCTCGTGCCGCCAGTCACGATCGGCAAGGTATTGCGCAAGCGCAGGCCGCATCGACCACTGCGCGGCGATCGCGTCGAGTGGATCATCCGACGAAAGCAGTTCCGCACGCGCGACGAGAATATCGGTGCTCCGCTGCGGCGCATCGAACGCGATCGCTGCGTCGTGCAGCCGCGCGAGCATGGCACCGGCTTCGAGCGCATGGCGCTCGCCACCGATCGGCGACCACGAGTACGCCTCGCGATAGACGTCCGTACCACGCGCGGGCTCTTGAGCTTCGTAGACCCACTGGTCGGTACCGATCACCGACTCGCCGTCCGCTCCGCGCAGGATGCGCGGCACAGGTACCCCGCGGGCGCGCACGGCATCGGAGAAACGATGTTCCTCGACCAACGTGCGTTCGTCGCGCACGCTGCGATGGTGTCGCTTGATGAACGCGCGGCCCTCCGTGGCGGTCACCAGCGCGGCAGCCGAAAGAGGCCTCGGGCTGCGCCAGTCGATGGAGCGCAGCGTGCCCAGCGATGGATGGCGCGCCAGCACCGTGACGACCTCGTCCACCGTCAACGGCGGCCAGTCGGGTTCCAGTTGGTCGCCGGCAAGGCCGTGCGCGAGGTGGGCGTCATCGATCATCGCGACAGTGTAGCGATGCGCGAGCGCGCCGACCGCATGTCGACCGTCCTGCGGTCAGTGGCGCAGGCTGCGCACCATGCCTTCGGCCGTCCACGCGCCCAGGCACCCGCCGGCGATACGCGCTACCTGGTCCTCGGGATGGAACTGCATGAGGAAGGTGCAGATCTCGCCGAAACTGGCGCCGGCCAGCGCAAGGTCGAGACATGTCGCCTCGTCCGAGGTCATGCTCGCGAACTGCGGCGACAAGCCATGCCGCCACACGCGCGCACCTACCCCACCTTCGACGATGGCTACCGGAGGCGGCGGCAACGCGTCGGCCAGGGCTCGCCAGATCGCCACGGCATTGCTTTGCGTGGTACGGAAACGCAGGGTCGGTACGAATTCGATCTCGACGCAATCCCAATCGTCGGCCGCGAGGTCGCGGACCGGCATGGCCTCCGCATCCGGACCGGAGAAGGCTTGGCGCAGGTGCCAGTCGAGCCAGGCCAGCTCGCCCACTTCGATGTCGGCCGGATAGGCATCCTCCAGCCAGGCAACGAACGCTTCGCCATAGGCGTCCAGCGTCCACGACGAGGGCGGATGTCGTTCGACATAGCGCGCGGCGTGAGCGTCGAAAGCATCGTCGCCAAGCCACAGCACCGTCTTCGCATAGGTATCGCGCAGGCACGCCACCAGTTGCGACCGGTAGTTGTTTACGTGGACAGCCATCCCACGTACGTCGACCGCGGCCGGCGCGTCTCCCTTTGCCAGGGCTGCGGCGAACGCCTTCTGCCAGTCGCCGAGATTCATGCGGCGCGACGAACGTCAGTGGTGATCGCTCGCGCATGCGCAAGCTCATCCAGCAGCTCATGCAGCGGCGGGATGTGATCGTCGCGCTCGATCATCACGGCCACGTCGCCAAGACGCTCGACGAAGCGCGCATACAACGCCCATACCGGATCGGGCACGGGCGCATCATGGGTATCGACAAGCATGTCGCGTCCCTGACTGTGGCCCGCGAGGTGGATCTGGCGTACGCGATCCAACGGCAGCCAACGAAGCCAGTCGTCCGGATCGAGGCCGTGATTGGTCGCGCTCACATAAATGTTGTTCACATCGAGCAGGAGATAGCAGCCGGTACGCGTACACAGCTCGCCGATGAAGGCGGCCTCCCCCATGCCATCCGCAAAATGCAGATAGGTCGAGGGATTTTCCAGCAGCAACGGACGACCCAGTGCATCCTGTGCGGCATGCACGTTGCTCGCCACGATATCCAGCGCCTGGCGCGTATACGGTAGCGGCAGCAGATCGTGCGAATTGAAACCATCGATGCCGGTCCAGCTCAGGTGATCCGACACCCAGATCGGCTCGATGCGATCGGCGAGGCGACGCAAGCGACGCAGGTAATCGGCATTCACGCGATCGGCGGAACCGATATTCATCGACACGCCATGCAGCGCGACGGGATAGCGCTCGCGAACACGGGTCAGCACGTCCAGCGGGCGGCCACCCTCGACCATGAAGTTTTCCGAGATCGCCTCGACGAAATCCACCGGCTGCTGCGTTTCGATGAACTCGGCGTAGTGCGGCACGCGCAAGCCCAGCCCGAATCCAGACAAAGGTGTTGGCGAGGGATGGGACATGCGGCGCTCCAGAGGAGAGACCCGACCGCCACCGGCGACCGGGCCGCGGTACTTACTTGGCCGGCGGGGTCGTGCTGCCGCCCTGAGCGGTGCATTCCTGCATGGACACGGCCTTGAAGCCCTGGCCCTTGCAATCATTCATGCCCTTGCACTGGTGGTTGCCGGATTTACAGTCGGACGTGCCCTTGCAGCTGTTGATGCCGTAACAATGCACCGTCTTGCCGGCGCCCTGCTCGGCGGCTTGTGCCGGGGCGGAAATCGCAGCGACCGAAACGGCGAAAACGGCGGCGGCAGCGGCGATGCTATGGGTAGCGGTTTGCATGGTCGTTCTCCAGGACGGGATGGATGCCGGGATGGCATGGACGAATTCGCTGCCGTAGTCGCGGAGGTTACAGCGGCATACGTTTTTTTTCAGCGGAGGTCCAGGACGCGGTCCAACGAGACACGCCCGGCGCCGCGCCCCATGAGGTACAGCAGGATCGCCGCCCAGGACAGATGCGTCGGCCAGGCGTCCGGATACACGAAAATCTCGATGATCGTCGTCATGCCCAACAGGACAAGGGCAGACAACCGCGTGGCGAGCCCAAGCACGAGCAGTATCGGCACGAAGGTTTCCACACCCGCCGACAGATGCGCGGCGATCTCCGGCGGCACCAGCGGCAGTCGGTACTCCGTGCGGAACAGCTCATACGTGCCTTCGGTGATCGTAAGAAACCCTTCGACCTTCGTGCGACCGGACTGGAAGAAGATGGCCGCGATGGAAAGGCGTGCGGTCAGGGCGAGCAGGTCGTGTCCGATCAGCCACTCGATTCGTTCGGCAAGCGCGTTCCAGCGACCGCGAAGGATGGGTGCCGTAGCGGCAGGGGTGACGGTCAGCATGGTTGGCTCCCTTGGGAATGAGCAAAGGCACCGGACCGCAGGAGTCCGGGGAGAATGAGATCAAGGCGAGCGCCCGGATGAGCCGAGTTGGCCGCCATCGTCGCTTCGCCCAGCGTCGCGCCGCTGGCGACGGCATCGAGGATGGCGAGGGAGGCGCTGTCGCCCGGCACGACATGCACATGGCCGGCCACACGCACCACGATGGCTTGCTCCGGCTGCCAGTGAAGGTCGGATCCGACCGGCACACCACGCCGACTGGCTTCCCAGATCGTGCGCACAGGCACCGCGGAATCGATCCACCGTGTGGCGGGATGGAGATTCAGGCGCTGGCTCACCAACACGTCCGGCGACAGCTCGGCCAGGCGATCGAGATTCAGCAGGGCTGCATCGGCCGCATCCCTGCTTTCCGAGCAGAGCCGATCCAGCCGGGCGATATCCACGAGATACGGGAGAACGGCAGCCGGCTCGAAGTGTGCGAGAAAGTTGGGAAAGCCCTCGCCGTAAAGTGCGAGCCGTGCATCGCATGGCGGCGCTTTGTCGACGTGAAGCGCCGCCGCTGCACGAAACCAGTCGTGCCCGACCAGGCACACCACGGCGGGGAAGTTGGCCTCCAGCGCATCGAGGCAGGCACGCATCACCGTGTTGCGGTAGATCGCGAAGGCCGGATGCATGGCGGGTGCGAAGTCGGTCAGCTCGGCGTGAAGCGCCTCGACGAAGGCACGCTGAAAATGCGCGAGGGTGGTCATGCCGCCTTCTCCTGCGCTGACAGCATGTCGTTCGCGCGCAGACATTCGCTCATCAGTTCGTCGAATGCCGGTACGTTGCCGTCGCGTTCGATCAGCGTGGGCACAGGCCCCATGCGTTGTAGAACATACCGATATAGCTCCCACACGGGCTCGGCGACCGCTGCGTCGTGCGAATCGACCAGCAGACCGCCGTCGAGCGACGCATCGACGCCATGTCCCGCCAGATGCACTTCCGTGACGGCTTGCAAGGGAAAGGCATCGAGATAGGCACGCGCACTCGTGCCGAGGTTATGCGCGCTGACATGGACGTTGTTGACGTCGAGAAGCAAACCGCATCCCGTGCGCCGAACCAGTTCGGCAAGAAAATCCGTTTCGCTCCACGCATGCCCGTCGATCGCAAGGTAATGCGACGGGTTCTCGATCGATATCCGCCGACCGAGCGCGTCCTGGCTGCGTGCCAGGTTATCTACGACGTGAGCGAGCGCGTCATGGGTGCGCGGAAAAGGAAGCAGGTCGGGGAGGTACGTGCCGCCCCATGCCGACCAGGCCAGGTGTTCCGACACCAGGGCCGGTTGGACACGATCGATCAGCTGGCGTAGCCGCCGCAGGTGTTCAGCATCCGGCGGCGACGCCCCCGCCAGCGAGAGCGACACTCCGTGCAGGGACACGGGGTGTCGCTCCGACAACGCATCCAGCATGGCGGGGGCCGGTCCGCCGTCCGCAAGGTAATTCTCAGGATGCACCTCGAACCACAGGCCCGGCAGGCTGGCATCCAGCGCGTCGCGAACATGCTGCGGTTTGAAGCCGAGACCGGCGGACAGCGGCGACATGAGGGCTCAGCCGACCTTGGTAAGCGAGCCGTGACCGTTCGGCGTGACGATTGATGTGCAGGTGCCGGCCGGGACGTTCTTCCACGCGTTCTTCTGGTAGTCGGCCTTGGCGGTGCCCGCGCAGGTCGTGCCGGGGCCCGCGGCGCAATCGTTCTGTCCGGCCTTGGCGACGCCCCAGCACTTTTCGACGGCGGGCTTCTTCGCGTCCTGATTGTCGGCATGGGCGACGCCGGCCACGAGGGCGGCGAGGGTGAGGGCAAGCGAGGCGGCGTGACGGTTCATACGGTGGCTCCTTCGGGTAACGGACAGTGTCCGGTTAGCCATCAGTTCGCCGCAGCGATGCCACGGGTTACACCTCAAACTTTTTTTCGCGCGCGCTGTAACCTGAGACCCGCCGCGCGCGAATGACGAAGCATGAATTCACGCGTGTCGACATGGCCCCCCGCCGTACCGGTCTGTCCGCCGCGCCGTGCTCCTATCCATCGAGGTGATTGCGATGTCACTCCCCGCACGGCCCGACACGTGTCGACAGACACCCGGCAGATGACCGCGGATACCGCGGACGAGCGCAGGGAGCGGGCCATGTCGGCGACGGAGACCGATCTGCGCGCCTGCTTCGTCGACGGGCTGAATGGCGATGCGGCTCGCTATCGCCGTTTTCTCGACGGCCTCTCGGGCCACTTGCGCGCTTACCTTCGTCGACGCCTGCCCCGCGCGCAGGCCGATGTGGAAGACATCCTGCAGGAGACCTTGCTGGCCGTGCACAATGCCCGCCACACGTATCGACCGGAACAGCCCTTGACTGCGTGGGTACACGCGATCGCACGCTACAAGCTGATGGATTTCTTCCGCGCCCATTCGCGCCGTGAAGCGCTGCACGAACCGTTCGAGGATGACGGCGGCCTGTTCGTGGCCTCCGACGTCGAGCCCGCGGATGCGCGGCGAGACGTCGGCGTGCTGCTCGACGCCCTTCCCGACCGCCATCGCCTGCCCATCCAACTCGTGAAGCTCGAGGGCCTCTCGGTCGCCGAGGCCGCCCTGCGCAGCGGCATGTCCGAATCCGCCGTGAAGGTCGGCGTGCATCGTGGCCTCAAGGCGCTGGCAGCGCGCATCCGGGGGCGCTCATGAAGACCGACGACCTCGTTGCTCTTCTTGCCACCCAGGCCCCGCCCGTGGATCGGCACGCCCCGGCACGCCGCTTCGCGCTGGCCTGGATCGCAGGTTTTGGCGCCGCGCTGCTATTGATGGTGCTGCTGCTGGGCGTGCGCCCGGATATCGCCGACGCCGTGCGCGTGCCCACGTTCTGGTTCCGCCTGGGATACGCCGCCACGATCGCCGCCGCCGCGCTCTGGGTCACCGCGCGGCTGGCCCGGCCCGGCGTGCGCGTGGGCGGCGCCTGGGCGGTACTCGCCGCGCCAGTAGCTGTCGGCTGGCTGGCCATGGGCTGGGTGCTGGCGCATGCCGCGCCGGAGGCGCAGTTGCCCTTGATCCTGGGTCATACGTGGCGTGTCTGTCCCATCCTTATCGCCACGCTCGCCATGCCGGCCTTGATCGCCATGCTATGGGCCGTACGCGGCATGGCCCCAGTACGCCCGCGTCTCGCCGGTGCCGCCGTGGGCTTGCTGGCCGGCGCGACGGGCACCGTGGCCTATTGCCTGCACTGCCCTGAAATGGCGCCGCCGTTCTGGTCGACCTGGTACCTGCTGGGCATGCTGATTCCCGCCGCCATCGGCGCCGCCGTGGGCCCCCGCGCACTGCGTTGGTAGGCGCCCTTAAAAACCGGGCCCTTATTCGGCAAATCGATCAAAACGCTCTCCATTCGATAGCAGAAGGGCCGCTATACCTTCAAACTACCTGCGCGGTCATGAGTCCGGCGACGTATTCCGGGTTGCAGGACCATGGTCGGTCGGCGGATGAAGTGCCTCGTCATCGTCGGCCTAATGTGTCAGGACGCATGAGACGTGGGGGCGCGAACGTGGGGAGACTAAACAGGGATCCGTTAGCTTGGGGGCGCTACGTTGCCGTCGCGGGCGCCTACGCCGCCTGCTACGAGCTGACGCGGTATTTCTCCTTCTCCCACTGGACGCTCACGGCAGGCCTGCGCCTCGCCTGCCTCTTTCTGGTGCCCAAGCGTTTCTGGCCCGCGTTGGCCGTGGGTGAAGCGCTGCCGATCGCCGAGATGGCCGCCCTGCATGCGCGCCAATTCGGCATCACGTGGGCCGTGCTCGCATCGATTCCTCCCATGATCTTTTGCATGCCCATCGTAGGATTGCTGCGTGCACGGTCGTCACTGCGTCGGCCAGACGGGCAGATCAACATGGCGATGCTGATGTTCGCCACGCTTGCATGCGCACTCGTCACCACGCTCGACAACTCCCTGGTGCTGTCCACGGTAGTCATGGCTGACGGTTCGGCAGCGCCCTCCGCCACCGCGCCGATCTTCCTGGCCTGGCTGCTGGGTGCTTACCTGGGTGCGCTCACCATCACCCCGACGATCATGGCGCTGCGCGAACGCGCACTCGCGATGGGGCGCAAGAGGGTCACGTGGCAGGCATGGTGGCGCAGTCCGCTGACCCGCGACACGCTTTTCATCGCCGTGCCGATCCTCGCCTTGCTGCTGGGCGTGGCTTCGCAGGTCGACGGCGGCGCATTGCAGGCTACACGTATCGCCATGGCTGCACCCGTATTGGCGCTGACCTGGCGACACGGTTGGCATGGCAGTGCGCTCGGCGGCATGCTCGCCAGCATCGGCATGGCCTCCACATCGTTCCGACTGCAGGATCCCGCCATGATCCAGGCGCAGACGGTGCTGGCATTTGTGCTGTCCACTTCGCTGCTGTTCGGCGTTCGCGTCGCGCGTCGGATGTCGAAGCGCGCGTTGGCGGAAGCACCTGCGGGCGCCCAGCACCGCTGAGGGAAAACCCCTGCCTGTCTCCCTCCAGCGGCTTTCCGCCCGCGGGGGCCTACTGGGCGCGCGTCGTGCATTCCACCGGGTTCGTGCAATCGCCGCCCACGGCTCTCAGTTGCATCGTGCCATCCGGCTGAGGCGAGACGAACACTTTGACCGAGTTGTCCTGGTAGACCGTTTCACCCGACGTGCTGGCCGATGCCGGCATCGGTTCATCCGGGGTAGCCAATCGTGACGCATCCACACCGACGGGCAGGCCGACCAGCGAATAGGTCGTGCGCGCGAACGCGCCACGCACGTTGCCATTGGCATCGTTGACCTGGATATATCGGGTGCCGCCGCGCTGGAAGACGTAGACGTGATAGTTCGGGCTGCTGCTGACGTCGGTGGCATTGGGCCAGGCCTGGCCGAGGCCGGACAACGCACTTTGTGCCTGCGCCGCGCCGACGCACAGCGAGAGCGTGACGAACGAGGCGAGTAATGGACGGACGTAGGTACGCATGATGGTGAGTCCTCAAGGTGAATAAGGCAGTCTGAACGCACGTTGCGCCAGTTCTGCACCGGTCTTTGGCCGGTGCGGCCACTTTCACGCATCTGCCCCGAAGGAATTGTCGGCCATGCCGAATACGCACATATGTATGCCGCACGGCCGATGGCAGTACCGGCTGCGCCTCGTCAGGCAGCGGGATCGGGCGCCGCGGGGCGCTGGCGAAAGCTCTTCACGGCCCAGCGCAGCAGCAGCACGGCCGACCCAAGATTGAGCATCGCCTCAGGCGGCCAGGTCACCGGATGGGACGGGTGAAAGCTGGTGAATGCCGACCACAAGGCAACGACATTCACCATCGCGCCGCACAGGATGAGCGCGAGGCATATGCGTGGCCAACGCCCCCGCGCCCTATCCGTTACCAACCACACGGCGCTGGCGGCCATGACACAACACGCGATCAGGTTCACGAATAGCAATCCGACGATCATTTGCGCACTCCCTTGAAAATGGTCCCCAACAATCGGTTCGCCGCGGCTTCGGCATAACCGTCGAGGATCCTCTGCACAAGGATGGTCACCTTCAGACCAAAGGCCCCGACGAGAAACGACACCGCGGCCTGCAGGTCCAGATCGGCCTCCGGCATGTAATGCTTTTTGATCGCGGGGGCGAGGAATACCGCAAGCAAGGTGCTGCATACCACGCGAACGATGGCCCGCTTCTGCGAACTGCCCGTGTAGATCGCCACGGGGATGATCGCCCCGCCGATGGCTGCCATGAGCAGCCACAGGTTTTCAATGCCTTCCATGCTCATGGCCGTACCCCTCACGGCTCGATCGCTCGATGTAGAAGAGCCGACCAAGGCACCGCCGACCGGGTGAACGACATCCGCACCATATCGGAAGAGTCGGGCGTGATCATGACTTCACCAGGATAGAGTCGGGCGCAGAAAGCGCCCCCGTTCTGGGGCACCTTGAATCGATAGACGGTCGTCGACTGCTCGACGTCGAGCAGCAATCCGTCAATGCTGCAGTTGGCGGGTTCGCCAAAGTGAAGCGAGATGGCTTGCGCACCAATCTTCGTCTGCACACGTGTGCGCTTGCCGTCTTCGGTGCGCATGACGCCCGACCATTGCCCATCGATGGTCAACGACGACGCCGCAGCCACGCAACTGGTCGCAACGAGGAACGTTGCCATGAGAAGGGAGGAGATTTTCGAGATTGCCGACATGGTGTCACTCCTTGATGGGGAAAGTTGAAAGTGCATCCGTTTCGGTGGGGGAATGGGCGCCAGCCCAAGCGTCGGTGATGCGCGGTCGTGCATGGGAACCGTCAATGTGCAGGATGGGCTGCCAGTCATCGTCATGACGGCAGACGATACGAACACGATGCAATGGTCGCCGGAACCAGAAGATGCCGCGGCGTCCCAGTCGCAGGCGCGCATCCTCACATTGGCGTTTCGGGTTCCAGCGATAGTCGATACAACAGGTGAATTCGACGGACAGCTCGGCCACCCGCGGCATGGATGCCGTTGTCACGCCGTAAGCCATGTGCCCGGCACGCAGTCCACGCTCGGCATCGCAAAGCGAGCGAACCAGCGAACGCATGACGTCGCTCAGCCAGTAGCTGGCCATCAGGCGTCGCCGAGCCAGGCGGGTTTGCGCGGAAACCCGACGTGGTAGCAGATCCACTGCAACACTACCTGGTGCTCGCCGATACGCACGATCGTGAAGCTCTTCTCCAGGCCGACGATGGTTCCCTTGGGTGAACCGGTAAGGCAGCGATTCAATAGCTCTTTCGCTTCCTCTACCTGCTCCTCGGTGCTCATCTGACTCGGATTGTTGCTGCCGACGACGATGCGTTTGACGTATTTGACATCGGAGAGATCGAACATCGTTATTCCATGCTCTGGTCATGGCGCCACGAGGGCGCCATGACCGCCGTGTCGCACACGGCTTGGGGAGGGGGACAAACGAGGTCGCTGAATGCGACCGTGGAGCGTCAGGAACGGTCGATTACGGCGCCGGTGCCGGCGTCGGCGCGGGCAACGGCTTGACGCGGGGCTCGCACGCGGTCTGCATGATGTCCATCACGCGTGCCAGACCTTCAGGCATACCCTTGTCCTCGGCCCTGACATTGATGTTGTACTTGGCCGAGTTATCCGAGCTTCGCGTGTTTTCCATGTGCGACGCCACGGAACCCGCGACGCGGGCATTCATGGAGAACGGACCGACCTTCAGGCCCGTCGTCACGTCGAAATCCAGCTTGGAATCCTTGGATTCGTTCTGGGCGAATGACGACTTCACTTCCATGTCGAAGGTGATGTCCACCGTGGTCACACCAAGGTTCGGCACCTTGACGATCGCCAACAACGGCACCTCCATCGAGACTTCTTCTTCACCGGTGGTACCGTCCGCGTTGATGACCGGACGATTGAACTTGAACGCAGCGGTGCGCGTTTCCTGCGTGCCGTCATCCTTGGGGATGAAGCCCACGGTCTTGATGAAATCAGCCGTCGCCTGGGCCAGCTTCACCTGTGCGTCGCATGCGGCTCCCAGCGGGGCGCCAATCAGATCGCCCATCGGCAGACCCTGGAACTGCTGGGCCATATTGACCAGTTCGGTCATGGTGTCACTCCTTTGCATTGACTAACGACGTGCCGCGCACCATGCACGGCACGGTTCGGCACGCGTTACTCCTCGTACCTGAACGTGCGGAACACACCTTGCGTCTGCGTCAGGTGGTTCATGAGCCGGGCGGCACCCTCGGTCGGTTCGGAACCTTCCACGCGGAGCACGACGTGCACCGATCCGGCCTTGCTGCGACCCGCCTTGATCGTGGTATCGACTTGAACCTGGGGTGTCTTCGTGGGCTCGCCGCCACGTCGCCAACCCCGCTTTCCCTTGTTGGGTGCATCCTCGGATGCCGTTTCCTCTGCACCGTGCACAAGGCTGCCAAGGTCGGCGTCGAAACTGATTTCCACATCCTTGATGCGCAGAAAGTTGCTCGATACAAGGGGAAGCAGTGGCGCGCGGTAGAGATCCTCGTCGCTCTCCGTGGCTCCCGGCTGCATCGATGGCATGCGCATGACGATGCTCTTGGGGCGATTGTCGTCGTCGAAGTAATCGCCAAGGTTCGCGAGCTGGCGTTTCTCGATGCGATCCTGTGCATCGATCACTGCACCCGCCATGGCTTCGATGAGACCCGGCAGCGGAGTCTGCGTCGGCATCGGTCAGCCTTCCCTTGACGGCGTCGGCGCGGGATCGAACGATTCCACGCGACGTAGCCAGCCTTTGAGGAATCGCCCCAGCGACGGGCGAAGCTGTACCAGGTTGCGGTAGTAGTCGCGCCGCCCCTGCTGGAAGTTCAGCTGGACCTGCAAGAGGTCGGCCTTGCGCAATGCTGCGATGGTAAGTTTGCCGATGACACCATCGACCCGCAGGCGCGGCTGTGTGCCCATTTGGTTCAGAACGCGCTGAAGAAGACGCGATGACGCGGCACCGGCGTTCACCTGAAAGTCGCAGACCATGTTCGCAATGGCCTGTGAGGGCATCTCATCGCCACGCACGGCATCCCAGTACAACGCCTTGTAGATCGTCGCCGCCTGCATTTCAGTCAGCCCGCGCAGCGCCTGAAGCGTCGGCGTGATACCGAGCAATTCACGTGCGCAGCTGGCGAATGTGGCGAGCGTAATGCCTCGGTGGGTCGCGCCGCCCGGATCGAGCGGATCGTCCACGTAACCACCTTCGTGCTTGAAGAGGATGGGTGCGAATCGGTGGAAGTCGGCCATGGTTATTCTCTGTCTTGTGGGTTGCGTTGCCGTGGCATCACTATCCGGAAAGCACGCTTTCGCGGATATCGGACCGCGGCTGATTTGCCTTGGTAGGGACAGCCGAGTGGCGTTCGGTCAGTCATCCACCGAGATGAGGCCTTCGCGGATCGCATAGCGCGTGAGCTGTGCGATGCCTCTTAGGCCAAGCTTCTCCATCGCATGTTCGCGATGCGTGCCGACCGTCTTCATGCTCACGTGGAGCGTGTCTGCGATCTCGCGGGTTATCAGACCTTCGGCGTACAGTCGGACCACTTCGCGTTCGCGTGCGGTGAGCGTCTGCCCATCGGATGGCGGCAGACCGTGGCGTGTGCGGAAGCCCTGCACCAGCACGTGGGCCATCTCGTGAGGAACGTAGCAACCGCACCGAAAGACGCGATCGATGGCCTGGACGAGATGAGCGAACGATCCGCGCTTGGTCAGGTAGCCATGGACACCGGCGTCGAACGCCGCCTGTACCGACGGCGCGTCATCTCGAGAGGAAAGGCACAGCAGACGCGTGCGCGGTCGCCGGGCTGCAACGCGTCGAACGACCTCGATACCGTTCAGCCCGCACATGACGTTGTCGAACACGACGAGGTCCGGGTCCTCGCGCAGGATCGCCCGAACGCCTTCCTCGACGTTCGCTGTGCTGGCTACGATCGCGGCATGCGGACGCAGCAGGGCTGCAACGCCCTCGCGGACGATGGCGTGGTCGTCGGCCAGGACGACCCGCAACCGCCCTCCCGGACCGGAGCCCGCGGGAAGAGCGCCGGTGGCCGGCTCGCCTGGAGGGTGTGACAGAATGCGACCGGACAAGCCGGCCTTCGATGATGGGTCTGGCATGTGGAAAGTCCCGTTGGAAGAGACGTGAAGCCTCGTCGGGCAGACGCGCAAACGTCCTTCCGGAAACCTTACGGTTTGAAGTTTTCCAGGTAAGTCAGGAACTTGGAGCCGATCGATAGCGATCGTGCTCGCGAGATGAAAACGCGTACGAAGCACGTTCCCTTTTTTACGCTCGGCGACTGGACGGTCCGGCCGGCCCTCGGATTCATCGAACGGCAGGGCGAACGAACGCCGCTGGAACCCAAGTTGCTGGACGTCCTCGAGTGTCTGGCGGAGCATCCCGGCGACGTCGTCAGCGTCGAAGCCTTACTCGATCGGTGTTGGGCCGGTGCGTTCTACGGGGATAACCCCGTGCACAAAGCGATCGCCCTGCTGCGCAAGGCACTGGGTGACGATGCACGGTCGCCCCGCTACCTCGCCACAGTACGCAAGCGCGGCTATCGTCTCGTCGCGCCGGTCACGCTGGGTGGGTCCGCGGTTCCGCAGGCACCGGGTATACGGCCCTGGCGTGGCGGTTCACCCTACCCCGGCCTGCGTGCCTTCGGACGGGAAGACGCCAGCGTGTTTGTTGGGCGTTCCGGCGCAACGGAGCGAGCGCTTCGCGTGCTCGCGCAAACCCGCACCAAAGGCCCATCGTTTCTGCTGGTGGACGGACCCAGCGGTAGCGGGAAGTCATCACTCGTGCATGCCGGCGTGTTGCCGGTGCTGTTACGCGAGGGCGGTCGACGCGGCCTGCAAGCGCTGGATTGGGCGACGCTCGATGCCCGAGGTCCTGCATCGACGCTGCGCCATCGATTGGCCGACGCGATATCGCGCTGGCAATCCGGTGGCGACCCCCTGTTCCCACCGACGGAACGCCGCGAACTGCGACGGGCGTTGGTCCGCGACACCGCGCAGATCGCGCGTCGCATTGCCTGGCGCGCGGGCGACATCCAAGACGACGTCTTTGTCCTGGTCATCGACAACCTCGAAGAACTCGTAACGCCGGGGGCTCGCCGCGATGTGGCAAGAACTCTGTTCGAAGCCATCGCTCGACTCACGGAAAATGGGCGCATTGTCGTGATCGGGATCAGCCGCAGCGAGGGTCGCCGCCGCGTGCTCGAACGGGCGAGGTGGGCCGGTCTGCCCGATGCCGCGATGACCGTGCATCCGCCGCGCGAGTGGGAATTGGCTCAAATGATTCGCGTGCCGGCCGAGGTTGCCGGACTTCCTTTCGAACAAGAGCCGGCAACGGGATGGCGACTGGACGATGAGTTGATCGGCGCACTGCGGAGGCATCCGTGGCCCCTGCCGGTGCTTCAGCTCACGCTGGCGACGTTGGCCGACCATCCCGACACGACGAGTGCGCTGGACTTTCCCAGCTATCGAACCCTCGGTGGCGTCGATGGCATCGTCACCCGACACGCCGAACAGGTGGTCTCAGGTCTGAACGAGTCAGAACAAGCGACCTTCTTACGGTTACTCAAACAGCTCGCCACGGTGACGGTCGATGGCGACGATGCGCAACTGGCGCACGCACGCTGGGCATCGCTCGATAGCGACGAGCGGCGGCTGGCCCTTCGCCTGGTGGAAGAACGCCTGCTGGTACGTTTCGACACTGACGAAGGCCACTGCGTCGGCTTGGTCCATCCACCGCTGCTGTCGCATTGGCCGCGCTGTGCCCAGTGGATGGACGCGCACCACGACTTCCTGCGCACCCGCGCGCGGATCGCGGTCTTCGCCGACCGGTGGTATCGCGGCGGTCGGCGCGATGAAGACCTTCTGCCGCACGGCCCCCTGCTCGCGGACGCGGTTGCGCTGTGTACAAGCGAATCATCGTTGACACGAAAGCAGCGCTACTTCGTGCGCCGGTCACGCCTGCGCGCACGAGCCCGAGGCAACGTCCTGGCGTGCATGAGCGCAACGATCCTGGCCCTCACGACGTGCGTCATGGCAGCGATGGGCGATGTCGGTCTTGCGCAGGGGCAAGGGGTGGAGCGGCAGGCAAGCAGTCAACAGAACAGCAGCGCCTCGCTCGGACGCGTTCATACTGGGCCTCCGTTGCCGGCCGCGCCGCCGTTATATGTCGACGCGCAGAGTGGTTTCGCCGAATGGAGCATGCCGCACGAACTGCTGAGCTACGCCACCTACCGCAGCGAACGTCGGGCAGCCACCCCGCACGCCCATGGAGCACTGCCGACGCACTTCCATCGAACCGAAAAAGGGGGCAATGATCTCCACGACCTCAAGGGCTCTGCACGTGGCCACATCGACCGGGGTACGGGGTTCACGTATTGGTAGGCGTACCGCGCTACGGAATGCCGTTGCACTGGTCAGCGAGTGACGGGCATAGCCATGGCATCATGGTGCCGTCGTTGGCACCGAACGACAGCACGAGGTAGTCCCCGTCGTCACTGACGCCCCGTCCCGTTTCGGTGAAACCATGCGATGCGTAGCAGGACGTCGCGAGGTGTGTGAAGGGCATCGCGTGTTGCATCGCCTACGTGCGCGGACTCCAACAGGCATCGTGGTGTTTCGCACGCGACGTCACCCACGCTCACCTGCAGGAGCGCGCGATAGGCGCAACGCCTTTACCGCATCGTCGCCGGTTTCGATCTTCCGCACCGCTTTCAATCCGAACAACGGCCGGATGAACCCGACGCGTCGGATCACGAACTCGTGCAGCACGTAGCAACCGGCGATGGTCCCGCCCAGCACGAGCGCAGGCTCCAGCCAGGGGCCGAGCGCCATCGGCTTCAGCCAGAACACCAACAGGATGATCAGGCTCTGGTGCAACATGTACCAGGGATACACCGCCTCCGTGCAATACGGCAGCCACGAGAACGGACGGTCGAGAACCACCTTGCCCCAGCCCAGGATCGCGAGCAGCGCGGACCAGAGGTACAGCGACTGCGCGGCCTGTGAGAGCACGGCCCAGCATTGCTCCGGCACGCGGTACACCCACGAGTCGCTGGCGACCAGTTGGCCGGTCAGCCGAAGCCCGAGGTAGAGCGCGATCGATGCCAGCGCGATACCGAGGGTCACCCGACGCAGCGCCGCGACACGTGACCAAAACCCGGCCTCGCGGGCCAACAGGTAACCGCCGAGGAAGATCGAGGCGTACTTCGCGTGCTGGTACCAGTCGCCGACATAGGCATTGGTACCCGGGAACATCGGCGCGAGGTACAGGATGTAGAAGATCAGCAGTGCCGTAGGCGCCCCGACCAGCAGCCAGACCGGTGCCCGGCAGAAGGCGGCGACCGCGGCACGTACTCGGCCATGACCCAGGAGCGGCATCAGCACGACGAGGCCGAGCGTGTAGGTCCACAGGTAGGGCAGATACCAGAGGTGGTTCCAGGTGATGCCGTACTGCCAGCCGGTGAAGCTGTCTTTCGGCCACGGATGCACGTGCCAATAGCTAAGAAGGAAATGGAAAAAGCCGGGGGTGAGGTGGCCGCTCGCGACGCCTTCGCAGTACGGCTGGATGGGCACCACCACGAACATGCCGAAGATGAGCGGCAGTATCAGCCGCCAGGTCCGCTCGCGAGCGAAGCGGAGCAGACGGCCTTCGGGGGCGGCCAGGGCGATCGCCGCGCCCGAGATCAGGAACAGCAGGCACATACGCCAGCGATTCACGAAGATCATCGGCCACTGCAGCCAGTCGGCTGTGTAGGCACTTTTGATGTGGAAGTCCCAGTCCCCGACGTAGGCCATGCCCGTGTGATAGAGGATGAGGAGAGCGAAGGCGAGCACGCGAAGCGCGTCGATGTCGTGGCGGCGGGTGCGGATCATGGCGAGGCGTCCTTGTGTTGAACCTAAGCCAGCATCGGCTTCGGACAAGGCCTGGGGCCAGCGCCAGGGGGCAGTTGAGCGGCTTTTGGGGACGAATGGTGGGCGGGATGGGATGAACCGGGACAAGGATCGCCACCCGCGACGCTATGATCTCCGCCATGGATCCCTCGCCCACACCCCCTGGCCTCGAACTCGACCGGGCCCGTCGTCGCCGCCGCATCGTGATGATCGCCTTCTGGGTGTTCACCTTCGTCGCCGCCGCCGTGGGCAATACGCTGACCACCCGGATCGACGTAGCGCGCAACGGCCAGGTCTACCCCACGTGGCAGATCGCTACCAACGAATTCACCAGCATCTTCATCTCGCTACTGATGCTGCCGCTTCTCCTCCGTGCCTGCGACCGTTGGCCGCTCCATGCCGATACCTGGCGCCGACGCCTACCGCTCTATGTGCTTGGCAGCGTGGCCTGGTCCATCGTCCACATCGTCGGCATGGATCTGCTTCGCTGGTTCTTCTACGGCGTGTGGGGTTCGCACTACGAGCCGGGGTCGTGGGCCGTGCAAGGGGTCTACGAGTACCTGAAGGATGTACGGACCTTCTTCCTCATCGTCGCCGTCTGCCACACGGTCGAGTGGTTCGGCCGTCGCACCCAGGGGGAGGCGAGTCTCCTCGACGCGCCCGATGAAGGTCCGGCAGTCGAGTCGGTGGAACGTCCCGAACGATTCCTCGTCCGCAAGCTCGGCCGCGACTTCCTCGTCGCGACAGCGGACATCGAATGGGCCCAAGCGGCAGGCAATTACGTGAACCTTCGGGTGCGAGGTCGCGATTACCCGCTGCGCACCACGCTGGCGGCACTGGAGACCAAGCTCGATCCCACGGTGTTTGTGCGAGCCCACCGCAGCTACCTGGTGCAGCTCGGTCACGTCACGTCGATCGAACCGCTCGACGCAGGCGATGCACGCCTGCACATGGCAGACGGTACCGTCCTGCCATGCAGCCGTCGTTACAGGGAAAGCCTTCGCGCAGCCGCGTCGGGCGCCGAACCCGCGCTGGTGCGGGCCTGACGTCTGGCTATCCCCGCGCAAGGACCGCTATAGCGGCCAAGGACCGTGTGAGGACAAAGAGGTCGAGGATTGACCGAAGGGAATCCGGCGCGATCAGGCGGAGGTGCCACGTTCCCGAGGGATGGCGGAGCAGGTGGTGGGCCAGACGCATGCGCAGATATGTTGACCAACCAAGTTGACCAAGCGCCGGATCCTGAAAAGCAAAAGGCCTCGCTTTCGCGAGGCCTTTTACCAGTTTGGCTGGGAGACTAGGATTCGATCGATGTAACGCCTAGACCCGCCACGTAAGCCTGTGTGCGGTTAGACATCTGGGAGGACGTGTCCTCGATAGTTGTCCAAGTCCAGAAGGCTATCAGATGCGCTACGGCAGAACGACCGCGCTCTTGCAAATCATCAAGGGGCGCGCTCGATTTCGCTGACCCGTGCCATGATGTCAAACGACCCCCAAGACTCGGTTGCCAGATCCACACCCATGGGCGGAAACCCTGCCTGGACTATCTTGCGGCCCTGGGTCTGGATGAACTGGACCGCCGGCACCATGTCCGCATCAGAACTGACCAACACCGCCGCATCGTATGCGTTCTGAACGCCAAGCCGGATCAGGTCAGTGACAATGAGGGTATCTACCCCCTTCTCCACGGTCGCCACGATTGGTTTCTCACAGCCCGCATGTGGGCAGTGGCTGATCTCCCGGTGGCAGATCGGGCAGCGAGGCAACGCCTTAGGTTTGCGTTCGCGGATTTCGACGTTGATCCCGGGCTGGCGGTCCAGCCAAGTCGTCGCCCACTTCCGGAACTTCACGCCTTCGTCTGTCGAAGGGTTGAATGACGTGTAGATGTAGCAGCCCTCATAGGACATCCGCACGGGGTCCACTTCCAAGACCTTGCGGCACGCTTCGTCCGCCAAGATCCGTCCCACGTTCTTCCAATCGATCATGAAACGGACATCGGACTTGCCCATGCGCTTGGCTACGCATTGGTTCAAGGTGAGCTGGAAATTCCAGTAGTCGATGAACACTGCGATGCGCATAGCCCCTCCGTGCGAATGTGCCCTGTCTAAAAAGACTTAGGGGGACATGTCTTGCGACACGCCCCCCTAGGGATTCCATAATCCACCGCTTTTTAGAGCCGCTTGGGCTCACGATGGATGGGTTTCAATGCGGCCCATTGTAGGGGCTCATTTCCCAGTGTCAACCTGGGACCTCTACTGAAAATCGGCATGTCTTTCGACCGTCTCACTTTTACCCATCGAAATGACGAGCCTTGGTAGAGGCTGGTTCGGTCGTGAGCGATCCAGGCTTGCCTCTGAGCCTCCCCCTTTAGGGAAGCCCCATCATACTACAGCCTCAGTTGGCCAGGGCTCGACCGGGACTACGTTCATTATGGGGCCTCCCCTCAGATCTGACTTCCTGAATGAGTGGTCATAACCACGGTCCCGTTCTCTGGGTATGGGAAAGCCCCCTGGGCAGCTCTCTACGTTGCAGTTTTTGAACGCCTGCGGACGTCAGCGAACGGCGGCGGACGCCCTGGGACTCAAAACTTGGTCAAGACCAAGTCTGCCCAGACAAACGTATAAGCGTCTGATTTTGCTAGTTTTATTAGCCCGGCCCGGGCGATGGTCGTCCCGGCCCGGGCCGGGAATCAAAACCCCATCAAAAAGTGTCCAACATTTGGACATTGGGAGCCGCCAACATCCCGACGGCTAGGCCCAAAACGGGACGTAGCCCGCCCTGGGGTGGGCCGGATCGGCCGGCCGGATTAGGCCCTGCTTGAGGGCCTGCTTGATGACACCCGAGGTCTGGGCCGCATTTTGGGGGTCGATGCCCAGCCGCTCGCTAAGCGTGGCGTTCTTCATTCGCTGGCCACTCAGGTATTTCAGCGCGGCGTGCTGGTAGCAGGCCCGGACCCGCTCCTCCGCGGTCAGGTCGGCAAATTTGCGGGGGGCAAAGAGCACGGCGCGCACGGCCTCCCCAGCCACCCGGAAATCCGGGGCTGGCAGCTGGTGGAGTTCTACCGCGACCAGGACCTTGTCGATACCGCTTCCCTGCTCCTCACATAGCCTCATCCGTCGCATGAGAGCAGCCAGGGCCTCGTTCCGCGACCGCGGGGGATAGTCCAGGAAGCGGTCGGGCTGGACCAACGGCTGGCCTGGATTCGTAATCTCGATCCGATCGCTGAACATCTCCACCAGGGGTGCGGTGCCGGTGATGGTCATGTCCTGGTGGATCAGGGCATTGGCAATCAGTTCGCGGATGGCAATTGAGGGAAAGAGGGGGCGCTCTTCACGGAAGGCCTTGCCGATATATTCGTTCCGAGGCATCAACCCATCGATGTAATCCACCAACCCGGTGAAGCCCACTGCGTAGCCCCGCTTACCGTCTTGGCGATGGGTCACCGCCGACGCTCGGCCGGTGCCGTCATAGGCCACGAAACGGACCGACTTCCGAGCGATGGAAGCCGGGAAGTCGGCCAGTTGCTTAGCGAAGAGGACGGCGCCCAGATTGGTGATATCCCACCTGCCGCCGACGTCCTTCTGGATCAGGCGATCGGCCTCCAGCCGGTCAAAAATCCCCTCACGGTTATCCGGTAAGCGCTGACTCGTCAACTCAAAGTAGGCCGCATAGTCCAACTTCGATAGGACCTCATCGCCCTCCAGAAAAGGCAGCGCCACATTGGCTTCCCAAGCGAACGTCTGGAGTTTTGCCCAGAGAGCGCGCTGGCGGTCCGGGTAGTCGGACAACTTCGGCGTGGCGCTGCCGATCCGGATGTAAGCCACCCGATCAAACTCGACTGGATTGACCACAGCCGCAGGGATTTCCAGAAGGACAATGCGCACGCCGCGGAAGGTCAGAGGCACGAACTTCACGGCGATGTCTGGACGCAGCCGCTTGGCCAGCCAGAACTCCAGGGGTTCGCCCTGCTCCTTGGTCGAAGACGGATCGAAGGTGGTGCCAACCGGGTGATGGTCGCCGTCCCTGATACCCCAAACCAGATACGCAAACGCCTTATCGCAAAGCCGGGCAGCATTCGCCATCGCTGAAATCCGCTTACCGATCATCTCGCCGTCAGCGTAGTTCTCCTTGAACTCGACCCACTCGGTCTCAGCAGGCAGTTCCAGCAACTCCTGGACCAGCACCAGCGTTCGCTCGTCACTCATTTGGGGTGCCCTCACACTCGCAACGTCGGATTATGAGCCATCTTCCGACGGGACGTGGGGGATAGGATCAGAGCCGTCCCTCGTGGCCGGGCTTCGCCGGCGGGGCTCCCCGGAGCACGCCCTCCAAGCCTTCCGCGCCGCGGACAGCCAGGGCCTCACCGATCTCGCGCGCTTCGGCTTCGAGCTCGTCCAACCGGATTGATGCCATGGAAATGGCCTCGTCGCACAGCCGAGCATGTCCCGGGTTGGTCGCACTCATGCGCAGCGCCTCCCAGCCCTTCAACCGCGCTCGCGTGTCGGACACCCGAACCCACACCGCATCGTGCGCTTGGCGCAGGGATTCCTCAGACGGATTCCCGGAAAGTTGGACTTTTGGCAAAGACATATCGGTGTGCTCCATGCGGATAGATTGAGAGGGCAACCTAAATCGGCAACAGGCTTGCGTCTCATGGAAATGTTGCGGATACGTCTGTGCTTTAGCGGCCAGTTCGCTCGGGCCTTGAGCGGTGTGGACGCGCCGATCCCGTGACGATCAGATCGATCCACTCGGGCCGACCTTGTGGTTCACGCGGTCAGCAAGCGGGTCTGGTTGATGTTGATGCCGGCAGCATGGAGTTCTCGGGCAAGCAGGATCTTCCACCCCTCCCCTTCCACCTTGATATGGAGAACACCGAGGAAATCGGATGGATCTTCGATGTCCGCAATCTTGAGTGCGCAGACCCGTTTCTTCCCCAGCTTTCCGATGAAATAGCCGAGTTCCAGCACCACGTTCTGCCGAGCGCGGGGCAACAGCTGATCTTGCGTAAGACCGCCAACATCATCCGGGGTCATCAACACCACCGCAAATCCAACAGTGCTGGCGATCTCGTCGAACTTTTCGATGATGGTGCGACCCGCATTGGGCTGCTCATGGAGCACGATGGTTTCGACGCCGATCCGCTCCATGAAGAGCACCACCTTGCTCTTTACCTCCTCATTCCGCCCGTGAACCACAAAAACTTTCTGTGGCAACGGTTCCTGTGGATCATCTGGCCGCGTCAGCGGGTGTAGGGCCAGGTCAACACTGCCGGCAATCGATGTGGGACGGCTGGGGACTGCGGCGGCACTCGGCGCGGCGACCGAGAGCGAGGCCCGCAAAAGATCGCCAAAGACACCCATCGGAGGGTCCCCGATGAACTGGGTAGGTGGCTTAGGGGGCGACGGCACCGAGGTGCGCGAAGCTCGGTCGCCCCGGGGAAGGCTGAAGATGGCCAACTGTTCAGGGGTAATGAGCCCGGCCACTTCGAGTGCCGCAGGAAGATCAACGTCTTTGATCGCCCAGTGCGTTCGAGCCAGCTCCCAACCGTCGGTTACGCCGACATGGTGGCCGGCCTGATAGAACGCATCGAGATCCAGAGGGGGAATCCGATCGTCAAACTCGAAGGCGAATCGCATGGTGCTGGCGGACCAGGTCAGATCCTTGATCCAGCCCACGCGTGCGACTTCCCCGGATCCAGATTCATAAGCAAAGACGGTCGGAATGTCACAAAGTTTTTGTGCCGCCTGTTGGGATAGTTTGAACTGATCTATGAGCGCGGGCGGCGTGTATTCCAAATAGCGACTGACTGAAAACTGCGCAGGGCTGATGTCCCACTCGTCCGAAGATGCCGTAACGATCAAGCTATACATGGTTCATCCGTGTAACGTGATGTCCGAATAAAGGCTAGTGCTCGGTTGGAGCCAACGGCCGCTTAGCCACCCCGATGTTCCATGATAGGGCCTTCTGATGGGCCAAATCATCGCCGGTTGCCGGCGCTTCACACGGATCGGCCGTTGAGGCTGGTTACGCTCTGAGAGTCAGGAGCGCTCGTCGGATCCTTTGGGCTTCCTAGGCCGCAGCCCTTCATGCGGCATCATGGCTCGGGCGTTTTCGTCCTCACGCTCGTCCCATGGTGTTGGACCCATCGTTCAACGAACGACCTGGCCCTAGCCTCGCCGCCGACGTAGGCATCGTGCGAGTGTTCAGAACGGCCATCCGGGAAACCGCCCACCCGCCACCGGCCGTCGCCCATCGGACGAACCAGAGCGAATATCGATCCATTCCACGCTGCGAAAGCAGGTGCGCCAGGGGTGCTCGGTGGGATCCACGTCAACGTCATCAGGTCCCCTTACCCTAGGAAATCTCAAACGCTGACATCCGCTGGCTTGGCCGGCGGAGGGCGGTGTTTCCCATTCAGGCCGCATCGCGGCCTGCTGCTCGTCGATGACGATCGGGAGCATCGGCTGCCCGGGCTCCAAGCGGCGGCCGGTGTTGGCGCGCCCTTCTCAAACCCTCACGTTTTCCCATGGGACCATGCGGTGTCATCACTGGAATCCGCTTATGCCTCACGCCCTGCCCCTGGGCCGCCACTGGGCACTCATCCACATCGATGCCGCGCCCGGTCCGGATTCCGCTTGGATCGCCCGTAGCGCCCTCTTCCCAACCGAAGCTGCAGCGCATGCGGTGGACTTACATGGTGATGATCATCTTTCTCGCTGGACTAGCCCATCAAGCACGGGCGGCGGCCCATTACCTGACGTTGATCAACGACACGTCCGACGCGCTTTCTCTCATGGAGATCCGCGCTGTGGGCACTTCCATCTGGGTGTCAATGGACAGCGGATGGGTGCGTGGCGGTCGGTTGGACGAAGCCACGGTGGCATTCCCGGACGGCGGCTGCGTCTGGGACCTGCGTGTGACGGAGGTGGGCCACGCTGACCATCCGCGGCTGGAATGTCTGCCGCCAGGCTCGGCTGCACTTGAGGAAGGCGTTTCAGCGGGCGAGCACGACACCGCTGACTCAGGCTTACTTGCGCTTACCGGACAACGCCGCCTCGACCGCTTTGGCCCAAGAGATCAAGTCTGTGCCACATGCCTGGCACCAGTCACGGATTTGTAGGGCGTCCAGCTTCGATCCGCGCTCGGCCCCGCTGACATAGCTCTGCGTCCGGCCCAGGATTTCGGCCAGTCCCACCTGTGTGAGCCCCGCCCCTTCCCGCATGGATCGCAACACGTCCACGATGACCTGCTGTTCGGTCCGGTAGACCGAACGAACGGGTGCTTGGCGTGGGGCTCGGGTTGCCATGGGCCGGATCCTGGTGCGGGGAGCGGCCAAAACTCTAAAACTATCAAGTCATTATCGTAGTATCGAATACGCATTTATCCACTATTACGTTATTTCGGCGTGATCGACGCTACGCTGCGGCCGCCAGCCACCACACAGGGGTTCACCGATGAAATTTCCGCACGCCGCTCTCGCAGCCCTGGGGCTGATGGCGTCCGTCCTGCCCTGTCATGCCCAAGAATCGGGTTTCAAGGGCTTCTTGAAGCGCACCGCCGGTGCTGTCATGGGCCAGCCAGATGGGACCTCCGGCGCGCCCAATGGCACCGTGAGCTATGGCACCACTTCCACGGACGGACCGGTCTACCGTCCGATTGCGCCCGCCTCCGGTGGTTCGTTCGAGGGCATCTTCAAAGGGTATGCCGGCGCGTCCAATGTCCAGCACTACCCCCGCGTAGCCCTGACCTTTCTCACCTACGGCGCGGCGGAGGCCTGCTGGCGGACTAGGGCCGTCATCTGGACCAGCGCCACCGCGCACGCGGAGGAAACCTTCGACCTGTGTAACGGGGCCCTGACAATGAAGGACGACCTGGGCCGGACGACCCAGCAGGCGGATCCCACGCTGTCGCTGACCCGCGTGATCGATGCCCGCCAATACATGGCCACGAATCGATTTGTCACGGTGGTGGACGAGCGCACCACCGGGCCCAACCCAGCCCGAGTCCCGTTCCGGCTCAACGTAGCCCAAAACGACGGCGGCGCATTCATGCGCCAATACCGGGCAATTGTTGCGCGGGCCATGGTCGTATCCGGCTACAACGGCGGCGATCTCGGCCAGCTGATGTGGGTCGGCGGCTTTGATCCGGCCGGCAACCGCGACCGGCATGTGGATTGATCACAGGGAACCACGACGATGGCACGGAACACCATTTTTATCACCTGGGCACTCGTGGCGCTGCTGTTGTTGATCAGCGGAGCGCCTGTGCTTATCGCCGCCGCACTGGGCGCATTGGCCGGACTTTTGATGGCAGCGATCTTCGGTGGCCGGAAGAAAGACCCGAGCCAGGCCGGTTCCTACCACGCCAGGGGAGAAGTGCCGCTCACCGCAACCTACGCCAGCGACAACATCGCGCTGGATCTGGCTGGGCGTCGGCTCTGGCTCCGGGATACCTCGGGCCAGACGGTCATCGTAGACCTGGACCAGGTCGCAGCGTGGGAGCACACCTGGCGCGATACCACTAATGGATGGGGCAAGGTCTTTCGAATCAAGAATGAAATGGTCTTCCGGCTCCGGCAGTTGGACCAGCCCACGGTGCGCATCCGCTTTCGTCGGCACAACGATGCATTCAACGGAAACGCAAACTTCGCCGAGGCGGAGGCGTGGCAGGCCCGCTTAACGACGCTACTCAATGGATGAAGATGGGTGGTCTGCCATGGCCGTCACAGGGCTGACCTCCATTGCCCCAACGCTAGCTGGCGTGTAGCCAAATAGTTTCCAGTGTCATCTGCTTCCGTGGCTGCCGAACAGTTACCCTAGGTCGAAAGCCGAGGAAAAGGAACGGTGAATGGCAGACGAAAACCACCAGGGTTTTATGGATGAGCAGCCGGACCATTCGTTGTCGGAGCTAAATCGGTTCCTAAGAAGAGCTAAAGATCAGGACGATCGGGCTCTAGTTCTTTCTCTTGGCGCCTTCCTCGAAGATACGCTGGGCCGGCTCCTGATGGCTTATTTCCGGGATTGTAAAGCGACCAAGGATCTCGTTGAGGGCTTCAATGCGCCACTTGGGACATTCAGCGCTCGAATCAAAGCAGGTTACGCCTTTGGCTTACTCACAATCGAGCAATACAAAGATTTAGACCTTCTACGAAAAGTAAGAAATGCGTTTGCCCACGATTGGAAAGGTGTGGACTTGGATCGACCCGATATTAAGGACATGGTGAGAGAGTTGAGCGGATACACCGTGTCTCCAGACGAACGGCCTAGCGATGACACCCGAGAACGCCTCTTGGCAACGCTGTCGACATGTTGCCTGGAACTACAGCTTTTTTTAGTTCGGCTTGTCGAAGGGAGGGTCAACAAAGCCCCTGATGTGAGCCACCGCCTCACGACAATCCCACCGACCGTAGCACCCGGTCGCAGATTTGTTTAAGGCCTCTCCGATTCGCGACATCCAGTAGCAGGCCGGGACAGACGGCGGCAGCATGCGCTCACGACCTTGTCGGCGCCACGCCCAACATCAACAACGCCACATTGCCCATACTTCGCACGGCGATTTCGATGTGGCCTGGAGCCACGCCAGACTTCCAGGGGTGGGCTTGGCCCCCTGTCGGGTCACGAAGGGCATGGACCGCCATCGCAGTCTGAAAGGCTGCCCGCTCCAGTTCCTTGCCCGGCGGATCTCCTGCTCCAGAGTCGCCCGGCAGCGCCAATCGCAACGCAGCAAACGCCTGCGGCAGAAGCGCGGAGAATGCAGCAGGTGTGTCGGCCACCCCGTAAACCAACTGAATTAGGTGACTCGCGGTCTCTTCCAGCAGGTCCCGGGACGAGCCGGGCACCCAAGGGGAATGTGATGACCCGACGCTCATGCGCTGGGCCAATGCCATCAGCGCTTTGGTGCGGGCGTGCCCCGTTTCCCGAAGAGCGCGTTCCCGAGGGATCCCATCCGCGCCTAGGTCCCAACCGGACGCACCAAGGACATCAGAGAGGTTAGCGATGGCATCTGCGCCGCAATAATTAGGCGATCCGATGCGGAACCCTCCGTGACCTCGAACGACGGCGATGAGCCGATCAGCAAACTGCGCACCGGCCTCCAGGTCGTTGGAGATGGACCACACCAGGATCTGCCGCACCCGCTTGGCTTTTCCCACGGGTGTGCCCCGCTGTTTGGGATCGGCGGTCGTTAGCCCGCATTGGTCGGCCGCAAACGTGATGTCGTCGTGCGAGGGATCGCGCCGCTCGACACCCGATGCGGAGTCATCGATCAGTTTGGACAACGCGATGGCAACTGCGTCGTTCAGAGGAATGCGGCCGGCCATCCTGAATCTCCTGAGAGAAAGCCCCGTGCGGACTCATCTATTGAAGTATGACTTCGACGGCCTTGTAGGCTGCGTAGCCGAGTGCCAACGCCTTCTGGGTCTTGGCAGCCACGTCAATGGTCTTTCCTACCGTGGTCCACGTGCGCTTCAGCATGCCAAGCACTTTCTCGCGGATTTCGGGATCGGCGTCGGTCGTCTTATCAGCATCCTCCGCAGCCAGATACCCCAGTTGGCCCGAGGCCGCCAATGCGGCCTCGATGAGCGACTTCACGCCCTTAATGGGGAGCGCATCGAGGGCGGCTTGGAGCAAATCGATATGGCGCTGAACCAGATGCCGCAGGTGATCGGGTATATCCGCTTGGGCTACCAGCGCCTTGAGCTCGGCCACCAGGTTCTCCAACGCCTTTATGCTTTCGGGACTGACGCGCTCCTCCTCATTGGGCAATGCCTCGGCACAGTATTCGAGGCCGTTTCGCACCGGTTCCGAGCATGCACCCTTGATCGAACGAGCTTGCCCACCAATGGCCGTCGGCGCCGAGGCGTTCCGCATGCCCTTCGCCGGCTTGAGGTAGAGGTGCTCCGAGAAATGCGTGGCGCGCATTTGAGCCACCATCGCATCGATTTCTTCATTGATCCAAATGAGGCGCCGGCACACCTCGACGGCAGAGGTTGGCTCGTTAGGAAGGCCGAAAATATTCCCCCAAACCTCTAGGGTCGGTGCGTCATCCTTGGCGGCGGCAATTTTCTCGCTGATCGCGAAGAGCCGCGATGCGCTGTTGATGTGCTTGGGCATGCGATCCAGTCCATGTGCGATGACCCTAGCGTAAGCGTCACGGCCCATGACCGTAAACATTGACCGGCGGATGCACCTGACGTGTCCTTCGGTCTTTCACCAACCCTGCCCGCCTCCGTCGACGCACAATTGCTAAGCATTTTCGGCAGCAAACTGCAAATGCCTCGTCTGTCCCATCGTATTCGACAATTCCGAAAAATTCCGAGCACCCAAAAACTGAACCGCCTCGAAGACTTATCAGGGCCTCCCGTCGACGTCGACTTAAGACCTCGGATTAACGTGGGTAGTTGACGTTCCGCCCGTTTGGACTAGGTGTGGGAGGCATTTTTTTGCCTCTTCATTCCCTGCCACAGGACTTTCGCTCATGACCTGACCGCGCAAACGGCGGACATAAAAAACGAGCCAGGCGCGCTCACGCCTGACCCGTTGATCGCAGTGAACTGACAAGCCGCTGCTGATCTGAACCTAGGGCCGCCATCCCAACCTGTCAAGAGCCCCCCTGCCGGGGGCGCGGGCACCTTTTGCCCACTTATTTTGACGCGTCGCACGGACTGCGACGCCCCAGCACAGGACTGCCCAATGGCCCGTTCCATGACCAAACAGCGCGCCGCGCTGAAACTCATCCTCACCACCCGCCTGACCAGCCGCGAAATCCAGGCCGCTACCGGCTTGTCCAAAAGCGCGGTGTGCCGCTACCGCAAGGCCGCTCACTTCAAGAAGCTGACCTGGGCTACGGTCGAGCCATGGCCGGTCGCGCAGATCGACGCTGTTCTCAACAAGCGCCCCGGCGGCGGCAAGGTCTTGCCCGCGATCGACTACGCCAAGCTGTGCGACGAGCTGGCGGCCAAACGCATGCCGCTGATGGTTTGGTATGTGGACTACCAGCGCCAGGCGTATCCGCACCACCGGTCCTACTCCAGCATCGCCAAAGGGCTTCGTGCGTTTCGGAAGACACTTCCGACCTTCATGCACATGCAGCACAACCCCGGGGAGCGGATCTCGGTCGATTTCTCAGGGCACGTGCCGCACTACATCGACCTGAAGACCGGCAAAAAAGTGAAGGTCGTGATCTTCGTGGGCAGCTGCGATGCCAGTTCGTATTTTTTCGTCAAAGCGATTCACGCGCAGTCCATCCCGGAGTTCTTGCGCGCCCATGCCGACATGCTGGTCTTCTTCGGCGGCGCGCCTGCCGTTTTTGTCCCCGACAACGCCAAGTGCGCCGTCGTGAGACCCGGCACCGACCTCGAACTTCAACGCAGCTACGAGGACCTAGCCAAGCACTATGGCGTAACGATTCTTCCAGCGCGGCCGCACCACCCAAGAGACAAAGCCGTGGTCGAAGCGAGCGTCAAGATCTTCAAGAATCAGATGCTGACCCGGCTTCGGAGTTTCACTTTCTACTCCATCGATGAGATCAATGAGCGCATCGCCGTGCTGTTGGAAGATGCCAACAACCAACCGATGTCCAACGGGATGCCCTCCCGCCGCCAGCGCTTCGAAACCATCGATCAACCCGCACTTCGTCCACTGCCACCCGAGCGCTACGTCTACGCCGACATCAAGCCGAAAATCCGGGTGGACGGCGGCTATCACGTCCTGGTGCTGAAGCACCGTTATTCCGTGCCGCACCGCCTGACCGGTCAATACGTATCGGCCCGCATCACTGACGACGCGGTGGAGCTCTTCCACGAAGGGAAGCAGGTGGCCCACCACCCGCGCAGCCACGCGACGGGGGGACTGACGACCGACCCGAGCCACATGCCCGAGTCACACCGTGCTCAGGCCGACCGCAACCCAGACGGCCTGAAGGCCTGGGCCAAGACCGCAGGCCCGCACATCGCCCGCTTCGTCCAACTTCAGTTCGAGCAGGAGCGCTCGTTCATGGGACTTCGCCCAGCGGATCGGGTGAAAACCCTGGTGGGCAAATACGGCGCTGCCCTCGTGGACCGCGCCCTGGCGGACTGCCCGGATCTCAAAACCGCCAACGTTACCGATCTCCAAAGGAAGCTCTCCGTCATGGCCAAGGAAGGTGCCAAGACCCCCGCACGCCGTTCGAGTAACGCGCGCGGGTCCCACTCCTTCATCAACTAGAGGTTTCCATGCGTGATCATGTTCAAGCGCTCCGCACCCTCCACCTCCAGGGCATGGCCGATGCCCTGGAGGCATGGCAAGCCGATCCCCTCAACGTCGACCGCCCGCTATCGGAGGCATTGGCTTATCTGATTGACGGGCACAGTCAGCGCCAGAACCAGAGCCGAGCGGACACCTTCTTCCGGCAGGCAGGCTTAGCCACGCATTACAGCGCCCACACCTTTCGCGCCAACCCAGCAACTGGCTTGAGCAGCCAACGGATGGATCACCTGCGCGGGCTCAGTTGGATCAAGCGTGGGCAGGCGGTGGTGATCACCGGACCGACGAACGCCGGCAAGACCCACTTGGCCGCCGGACTGGGGCATGAAGCCACGGTCCATGGGTTGCGCTGCGTGTTCGTCCGCACGCCGGCAATGCTGGACCGTTGCCTTGATCCGGACCTCACCATTGCTGCGCGTCGCCGCTACCAGAAGCAGCTGGCCAATGCCCCGCTGCTGATCATGGACGACTTCGCCACCGAATATGCCACGACCGAAAAGACCTACCTGCTCCGCCGGTTGCTCGACGACCGCGCCCGCCGGGGGCTGCCGGTGGTGGTCGCTTCGATCAACGCGGTCGCAGACTGGGATGGCTACTTCGAAGACGAAGCGGCCCGAGAAGGCATCTATTCCCGGCTCATCGATGCGGGCTGCCACCGGGTGGAGCTGAGGCGAAGCGCGCCGCCAAAGACCGCGCATAGGGACCACAAGAGAACGCGATCGCACGTCACGCGTTGCGTGAAGGCCCATAGATCCGTGGCAACGCCCTGACCAGCCCATCGACGATTGACTCAACCGGTGCGAGCGCGCCGGTTTGCCTTTCGTTGTTCACTGCTTTGCGGGGGGACTTTCCGCCCGCTTCAGCTCCGACAAGGGAACCACGACAGCGTGGTTTTCCGCGTAAAGCGCACAATACGCCGGGCCGCACTCGATCAGGCGGTAGGCCCGGTCGGTTTCCCCCTCATGAAGCTTTACGACTGCCCGGTCCTGGAACTGTTCCCTCGCATCGCGAGCGGCGGCTTGCTCACCGACGAGTTGGAAGGGTTTAAGTGAGAGGGCGATGACCAAGCCCATGACCAGGATGACCACGTAGGCGATCAACACCGCCAAGATCACCCTTCGTGCCCGATCGACCGGCTTCCAGGCATCCTCGGTTGGGAACAGCCAGCGGAGGGCCCGGCTTAGCCAGGCTCCGACGGGTCGCCCTGCGCGTCGCAGCCAAGCAGGCGCCGAGGCACGGGAGCCGTGGTGACGAGCCAACTGCCCCATCGAGCGCAGCAGCGCCAAAAGCACAGCGATGACGAGCAAGCCCAGGGTTGGTGCCAGGATGCCCAGCACCGTGTGCCCGATCCAAAAGCCCGATGTCGCACGACTGAAGAGTGCTAAGGCTTGGATCCATGCGGCCACCGCATAGGTCACGCGGGCAGACAGGTCATCGGGGAACAGTGAGGGTTCCAAATGGAAGGAACCCAGGTAGCCGAGGCGGTAAACCCGACCCGTCAAGAAAAACACGCCGGCCATCACGGTTGCCAGGATGGGCCATGCCGCCGCCGGGGGGAGTGCGGACGTCCAGCGGCGTCGCCCTACCCCTTGGGTCGATCGTCTTGCTTGCTGATCTGTGCCATCCACCGCGGGTCTCTCCTTTTAAGCCGTCTGGCGTGCGCCACGGCTGGGGCCACGCGTCGGATTGTATCGGCCGAGATGCCCGTTGCCTGAGGTGGAGGCGCCCTGAAGTCGGGAACGATCTCAGCATTCTCCCGCCGATGGACACCTCCGCTTGCGTGCGGCGGCGTCCCCCTCGCTCTCCGGAACCCTGTTTTTCAGGCGCCGCTGCTGTTGTTGTGTCCACCCTGCGGGAGCACGCCCGTCCCTTCGCGCAGGGAACAAACATCATGATAAGACTCGCACCCTGCCCTGGCGACGCCACCGGAAGCACGAGCGATCAATGACTTATGTGGCGGCGTCCGCGTTGATTGAGAACGCCCGTCCGCTTTGAGGAGAATAAACACCTGTTAGGGACACCCTTAGGTGGACAGCATTCCCTGAAAAGGCCGACGCGCCGAGCAGATCAACGCGGACCTAAAGGTGCCTAGCGCTGCCGGGATAACTCGCTCATGTATGCTGTTAGCCACCCGCGTGATCGCCTAGTCGCGCCCTGTGCGTATCGTCTCTTCCCTGCGATCAAGCAGAAGTCGAGTTCTCACAACGTCGCCTAGAAATGATGCGCTCTAGTTTTCGCTTCGTGCCTCCGTCTGCCGATAACACGGTCCACGTGGCCGCGCCGAATCGGGAGCAGGCAATGAGACGGCTGGCTGAACAGTTCAGGATCCAGTGACGTCGTCGTTCCCCGTGGGCTTAGCAGTTGCGCCACCTTGGGTGAACTGATCATCGAAGTGATTGAGGAACGTCTCGATCAGGTGCCCGTGGTAGTAGCCATAGGTCGTGACTGAGATGTTCTTTCCCTTGGGTCGGATGATGTTGAAACGAAGACGATCTTCGACAACAGACGCCTTGAACCAGGCCTTTTTTGCCCATTGCGGAGCCTTGTGGGTGAACAAGCCGGCACTGGTCTCCTCCCATGTGGTGATCTTTCCTTCCGTGTCGCTCTGCTGAATGCGATCGCGAAACTGCGCCAAGAGATCCGCGGCGTTCTCGGTCAAGAAATAAACAGACATGCGTTAGGGCTCCAATGCCAGGACGAAGGCCGCTTCCTCGGAAGCGACGGACCTCGGCATTAACGCAAGCCTCAGGGCTCCGTGCAACGAACCCGGCATCGGCCAAACGGTGTAAGCGTGCGCCTACACAGGCCATCGAAGAAACCCTACGCGAAGATGCGGCATTGGGTGACAGCGCTACCCCGGTCTGTGTGACGGCTTTTCGGCACCAAATTGGCGATATGCACGCTACCCATCTGCGCCCAGCATTTTCTAAGCCAACGGCTGCATCCTTCGAAAAGGTGACCGCCCAAAGGGCGCTGCAGATATCTACATCTTGATCCGGATTGATGCCCGGGCAAGAGAGTGGGACTCGACCGCGGGTGGTCGTGATACAACAAGACCATGACCACCCGAATCTTTATCAGTTCTTTGATTAGCGGCATGGAGGCGGTGCGCGACGCCGCCCGGCAAGCCGTTCTGGACCTCGGCTTCGAACCCGTTATGGCGGAAGATTTCGAAGCTCAACCGAACACCCCTCAGGTGGCCTGCCTTACCGGTCTGCGCACGGCCGACGCCGTGCTGCTTTTACTCGGCGACCGATATGGCGAGGTTCAACCCTCCGGCAGGTCCGCGACCCATGAAGAGTTCGAAGAAGCGAGGGACCGAAAACCTGTCATCCCACTGCTCATGAAAGCGAATCACCGCGAGCCGTCGCAGTCGGCGTTCATCGAGGAGGTCGGGCGGTGGGAAACGGGCCTATTTCGTAACGAGTTCCAGGCCCCGGAGGAACTGCGCAGCCTAGCCGTCCGGGCGCTTCATCGCTGGCATGCGGGGGCCAGCGCTCCGACAGTTGACGATGAGGCCCTGCTTCAGATCGCCGTGGGAGCTTTGCCTGCTACGACTCGTGGCGGCTTTGTAGACTACAAACGGGCCCTCGTGATTTCCATCGCCGGCGCACCCCGTCAAGCCATTCTCCGGCCACGGCAAATGGAAGAGCCTGCCCTCGCCGAACAGTTTCTACAAGCGGCCCTGTTCGGCGAGCACCGCATCTTTTCGAGCACGCACGGCACGCAAACGAAAATCGTCCACGAACACTTGTTGATCACGCAACCGGACATCAAGGCCAGTGTGAAAGTTGGCGAGGACGGCTCGGTCGTCATCACGCAGCAGCTGGGCGATGGAAAGAACAGCATGATTGTGCTGGAGGAAGATGTCACCGAAGCATTGCTCAAAGGGCTCGGCTACGCTGATCTTATCCTTGAAAAAATCGATGCGACCCAGCGCCTCTCCCGGATCGCTATCGCAGTGCTCATAACGGGCGGAGAGAACGCCAACTGGCGCACACGTCAGGAACATCGAGGCCATGAAGGCAGCTATTCAATGTTTACGGCACAGCTGAGCGCGGCTCACTTGTCTCCACCGGCGCGGCCACGCGCAGCACTACGCTTTGAGCGGCAAGAGATTGCGGAAGACCTGATGATTCGGCTGCGCCGCCAATTCAATTCGGAGCACCGGTAGTCAGCCTTTGAATGAACGTGAAATCTGCCTCATCCCCCTCCCCCAGATTCACCGCCGTCACACCGCCCAACAGAGCCAACATCTGCGCACGAAGAGGATCATCCTCCGAACGTTGGGATTCGAAAGCCTCCTCCAGTGCCCGGAGCAGCGCAATCGAAAAGGCGAGGTTCTGATCGTCATCTTCACCGTCCACATCGAGTAGGCCCGTTGAAATGGCGTCATCGAAGATGTAATCCTGCCAAGTGGACAATGCCGCGCTGATCTCCCCACGCGCTGGTGATGCTTGAAAGTGACGCAGGCAAGCGGCCACGTCCGCGGCCAGCATATCGGGCAGCACATACGTGGTCAGGGCCAGCAGTCGCGCCCATCCGGCTGGAGTTTCGAGTGACTCATCGTGAACACACAGCATTCCCACGACCCACGGGCCAGCCTCTTCCCCGAACACCTGCTTTGCGTTTTCGTAGCTCTTCTGGTCCACGAGCCAATTCCCCCTATTAGTTGGGGTTCAACCTAGTCCGTGAAGCCGGTCTGTCAATGCCCGCCGCCCTATCGGCCACCTACGGTCGCGGTCAGCAAAACTTCGGACCAGAGCCTCACCGTTTGTGTTGGCGCCCCCCTCTCGGCCACCGTGCTCAAACGGAATCACTCGGTTATCCAACAGCATGTTTGATGACGCCGAGGCGCTCCGCATACGAGCCTTTGCGCACGCGCGCCTCGTTCGCTTGAATTACATCGACCTCAACCGTTCCACGGCAAAGGTCATCTCCACGGCCTTCTCAGCGATCAACCGACTCGCTCAGCATAGAAACGGTTAGGAGCCACCGATCCGCAGTCAGCGCCATGCCCTCGTGAGGAACTCAGTCGTTGGGCACGAGCGTGCGAACGTGAGCCATGATGCGACCCGCAAGGTGGAAAATGTCACGTCCCGCTATTTCGTGTTTCTCGGAAAGCGTGAAAACGTCCTCTTGGTGCGCGTGCGCCTTTGTTCCGGGATCGGGATATCGCCCCGCCCACACGACGAAGTGGGTCAGCACCTTCAAAACGGCGCGATCCTTTTCCGACAGGTCTGGGATGAACTCGGCCAACGCGTTCAGATCATGGCTACGAAACGTGCGCTCGCGCACCATAAACTCGTCGACACCCAACCGTATGATCGTCATGCCCTTGAGAGCCACTTCCAGGCTGTAGCCAACGAGCATCAGCGCGACCGCACAATATTGACTGTCGCAAATGCCGCGCACTTCGACGGGCATCGCATCAAAGGATGGCACGGTGCGAATCAGTGTGATGGCGGCCTCGGTAAGCGCCTGTGCCTGTGACAACCACAGCATCGGCGCCTTCAAGTCCTCCGGTGAAGGGGGCTTGGTAGGGTCGGCCTGCCCTCCGTTGATTTCTTGGAGGGTCGCCCAGCGCGTCCATGCGAGGGCCGCATAGCCAGCCGGGTCTTGCTTGAACTTTTCGCGGTTGGGCAACAACACGTCCATCGTGAGAGGTTTCCAAGTCGAGCGACAGGGCAATTTGCCATCCTTGTTCACGGGACCCCATAGAGCCTCGCCCTAAAGCGGCTGCGGGCAGTGTGAACAACGTGCGTTTCAGGCCTTGGAACGCTGAGCTATAACCTTTTCTGCAAATGCCCCCAGGTCCATACACATCCCACCAGCGGCATGCCAGCGCTTCGCCGGGATCGTGGCCTTCACTGCCATCAGCGCTTTCGCCCATTGCCGGATATTGCCTGGCCTAAGCCCATAGTCCAACGTCATAGCCGACACCAGGACTAAGCTCTTGTGCCGATTCAACCTTGGCGGTGAATAGACGATGTTGGGCTCATCCCATTCGAATCCTTGGCCCTTGTAGTCGCTGAAACAAATCAACGTTGCGTCTTTCGGAATGGCTGGCCAGTCCTGCCATCCCACGGCTTCCTGCCCCGTCCTCTGTTCATGGTCCTCAGCATCCGCATACCCCTTCGCGTCCCAATCCCATAGGGTTACCACCACGAAAATCCTGCGATTTCGATAGTCGTCTGGATTGCCGAGAGCAGCCGTCAAAATGTCCTTGGCATCGGTGCTGGCTCTTGGTCGGAACCTTTGCCGTTTCTTCCATTCGAGTTCGCTGGTTTTCAACTCGGACGGTGTGATCGGTCGACTCTCAGACCATTTCTTCTCAAACCACTGCTGCGTATCGCGCACCACGGCAGCGTCGTTGGTGCGCACCGCCAACTCATGCCAGCGGGTGCTCTCCGAACCCTCAGACCCCAAGCCATTGGCCGATGCGTTGGTGCTACCAATCACGACAGCATCGTTCGCGATGTAGGCCTTCGCATGGAGGCGCGTCAACTGCCGAACTTCGACATGGTCCAAGTCCATGAGCCGCCGCACCTCGGCCGGATTGGTCCCCCCGGACTGGAGCTCCAGCAACACCCGAATCGGCCTTACCTTTTCAAGCTTCAGCTCTTCGACGGCTCCCTTCCCCCAAAAAGCAACGGCCAGGTCAAGCGGCCCCCGAGCGTTCCTGACCCATTGCGCTAGATGCTGTTGGTTCTCGATGAGCTGATGATCGCGCTTGCGGTTGGAGGGGGGCATGGTCTTCCGCGGTCCCTGTTCCGAGGGTGATGTCAGAAGTATTCCTTCGCGTTCGTGGCATGTCCATGCGGGGCACCGGGATCAAAATGGCGTCGTGGTGACAGCAGGCGTCGGTTCGGGTCGAGCGCTTCTGTTCCATGGGCCGTGCCCGATGGCTTTCGGCTCCCGCTGGAAACATCTGCCCTCATCACGACACACCTTCTTTTCAGGGCCGCTCCCAAGATTCCCGAGGTTTGCCACTTGGGCTCATATCCGGAGGTGGAGGCGAGGACGCATCCCTGTCGTCCTGTGATCTTCCACCGCTGGCAACCTCGACAGCGTGCTCCTCTTTGGGTATCGCTTCCGTTGGCGCCGCCATCGGGGGCAGAGCCTAATTTCGACGGATGGTGGAATCACGGCATGGGCCTGCGTCGCCGCAGCGTCGAACGCATGGCGGTGACCACCGGCGCCACCCGCAACACTGCCTCATCCCCATGAAGCCGCAGGGCCAGCTCGGCGACCAGTTGCCGGACCGTCTCCCATTTCGCCAGCCGCACGGCCCCATTTCGATCGAGCGTTCGCCCGAGCAGATCGGACACTTGGATGCTGACGGGCATAGCCACCGGCACGCACGGAATGTCTACGCGAAGGTGAACCGGGCGCCCTGCCCTCGCCCCGCCCTCGACGCGGATGGCCGTGCCGGGCGGGCACCAGCGACGCAGGAGCTGCTCGGCCAGCTCCGGATTCGGACACAGGCTCACCCAATCCCCGGTCGCGGTCGCAGGCGGGGCCGGCCGCTGAAGTGATACGGAAGCTCCTCAGCAGCTTCCAGCGCCTCTTCCGCCGGTTCCGGTGGCAACGCCTGTTCGATCAGCGGACGCTGATCCTCATGGGCAACCTCGCGCAGCACCGGCGCAGCACCGGCGTCCAGTTCCCCCAGGTGCGCCAAAGCGAGCTGTAGCCGCACTTGTGATTTTGCCTGCAGCGCCTCCAGGTGCTTCACCCTTCTGATGCTGGCCTCCTCCTTCGCTCGCTCTCGCCGCGCCGCTACGGTGGCCTCCTTCAACCATTTGCGCTCCTGGGCTTCCTCACGTTCCAGCTCCCCGAGCGACGCTGGGGGTTTGGCGCCCATGAGGCCGTGAAAGCGCAGCCGCCACCGATGGTCTCGAAGCCAGCCCTCCACGGCAGCCTGGGCGGCTTCGTGCCGTAGTTTCAGATCGTCGATGTCGCGTTGGGCTTGCCAGTGGGCAAGCGTGGTCCGGCGATACGAGTCCTGAGCCACCTCCAGCCGAGGCACCACACCGAGGAGGACAGCGAGCACCCGCTGAATCCGACGAACGACGGCTAGCAGCTTCACGAAGGTTGGCCTGGTCGTCGGCACAGGCGCAGGAAGCGCGGCGGCAAAGCGGTCGACCAACGCCGCATTTGGCCCGAGGCTGCGACCGCGGGCCTGGGCCTCGCCCACCTCATCGGGGGTTTTGGCTAACTCGGCAAGCACGTCACGCACCAGTGTGGTGGGCGCCCGAGCGGCAACGAGTTCGACGACCGGTTTGTCGAGATCGGCGATCAATGGCGGACGCGTTCGAATCTGTCGGATCGCGTCGCCCTCTTCCGTGAAAAATCCTCGCCGCTCCTTCGCCGCAGCCGCTCGGCTGACTTTCGGCTCTCGCTTCTTATCGATGCCCAAGCGGGCATACGATCGATGGTCACGGTCGGGTGCCAAGCCAGCGTCGGTCAAGTGCTCGTTGGCGATCTGCGCCCATCGCTCATTGAGCATCTCGACCACTGGCCCCGACGTTCTTTTGTAGGCTAGCTCCGTGAACTTCTCACCGAAACCCAATGCGCTCGGAGGATCGCCTTCGCCAGTCCAGCATTGGATCTTTCGAGTTGGGAAATACAGGTGCGCATGAAAGCCCACTCCTTCGTCGCACTTGAGTTCGCCCACGACGTCGCGCCCGTTATCGCGGTGAAGGCCCATGGACACCGGCGTTTGAAGCACGCTGGAGATAAAGCGCGCCATGTCTTCAGCCAAATCCCCGGCCTGAGCATCTGAAAGGCCGAGTGGAATCGGGATTCGGAAGTCACGCGCCAGTTGGGCATCCTTACGTTTTTCCGCGTGTTCCACGCGGTTCCATAGTTCGGCAGGGTCGGTAGCCCAAGGCGGTGCCCCCGGGGGCGCCACGGTCACAGTCCGCACGATCTCGTCGCCAGCCTCGCGCCGACTGTAGTCGTGGATGATCCCGGTCCGACGGTCTACAAGTCGGATGCCAAGGCGGTAAGCCGCGCCGGCCACAGCCGATTGGCCATGGCCGCGCGTATGCGTCGAAAGATGGGGGCGAGCGTGGATCGGCATGCTTCTTCCTTGAAGCGACCGACATTTTGAGCGAAATGTCGGTCGAGTAACCGTGGGTCACAGCGGCTTGTCATGTGAGACCGACGTCCTGCCGATCCCTCGCCCCCACACCGCTAATCAAGCGGAATAAAACGCTGTGTCAAGGGGGCGTGAGACTATTGCCCTTAAGATGGACACAGGCCGTCTCGGAACAAATACTTTCGATTTTCATTTCAGGTAGCGTTTAACCAAGATGGCTCGGCAACGCCACGCCAAGGCTTTACCGGCGATGACGCCGAGGCCCATGAGCAGCAGAAAGGTCACGACGAAAATCCCCTTGCCGCCCCACTCGCCCGGCGGCACGTGATTCGCGACTTTCCACACACCCGGGCCGACGTCGTGAAGCACGAGTGTTCCGCCGCCAGCCCAAAGGGCACTCACAAGCAGAAGCCCCAGGACCAGCCACGACGGAAGGTCTTCCAGGTTCTTCGTTGACCGACTAGGGCGGACGATCTTTGAGCGCCCCTGGCTACGGGAGGGGGCTGGGCGTTTGGGTGTGTTGAATCGATATTTGCGGCGCATGAGAACTCCGGTGGTTGAAGGAGCCCCCAGCATTGCACGCCCCTCGCCGCCGCAAAGTTGGCCCGCGTTTGTGGAAGCGCCGTCCACTTCAGTCGACCGTTCCGGTCGCCTTCGGACGTTGCTCTACATGCCGGCGTCGCCGACATGTGCGCTTGATCGACGCGGCGTGTTGGCACAACACATAAGACGCGCACTTTGCTCTGGGGGTTGGTGACAAATGTGAACGTGGTGCTGGTTCGGCAAAGTGCCAATCGCCAGTCCGCCTCATTGCGGTCAGCCCTCAGGTCGCCCTGTCTTGCGGCGCAGTCGGCCGTAGCACCACGATGATGGCATTTTGGTCAGGGAGGCAACGCACCTCTTCTTGAAAAGCGGGCCAGTGGCCCATTTCGTTCTGACGGACCTTGATCAAAATCATCAGCTCTCGGATCAAGAAGTTCAGATCTTTCAAAGGGCGATCACCAACCGGCCGAAACTCCCGGTCGGCTCGACCGAGGACCAGGTCGTCCACGATGCCACGCTCGCGCGCCAGGGCTTCTTTCAAATGGGCGGCTTCGACGTTCGCCGCAGTGAGCTGGTCACCTAGCCGGGCCACCTCAGCGTCCCGAACGGTCACATCGAAGACCGTCCCGGACACCGGACGAGATGCCGCACCGGGCCGGCCCATGATCCACCTACCCACGCCTCGAATCCATCGGGATAGCCAGCGAAGCGGGCCTCCTCTGCCCTGCCGCGCTCCAGCATCGTCGGGGTCAGGATCGGCTGTGGCCGAGGGCGAGAGCGATGCGGCCAATATGGCCACGATCCAGCCGATCAACAGCAAACCAAACAGGGCATTGACTGCTGCCACCACCTTTCCGACGATGGATTGGGGCGAAAAGTCACCGAAGCCCACGGTGGTAATGTTGATCCAGGTGAAATAGATCGCATCACCGAACCGCTCTGAAAAGGTGCCTTTGAAGCAGTGGCCGCACGCGCGGTCGGTTTCAAAGGCAGTTGTAACAAGAGCGGAGACCAGGCAATAGCCCGTCAGCAAAGGCAACAACCGGACCGCTCGCCAAGCATTGACCCGGAGATCGCGGGCGACTGCCCTACGGTCCTGAACCACAAGAGCAAGGGTCGGTCCGCTAGAGACCTGTTCAATGTTTGGGGGTGTCATGGCAGGTCCTTTGCGGCATCAACGGGGGGTTGTTCTGGCGACCACACGAGGTGGTCGAAGGGCATATCGGCCACTCCGCAAAGAGCTTAAGTCGGATCCATCTGAGAGCGAATCGGACTGTCCTAGCCGCCGGGATCGCGAAACCGTTTACCATCGCTGTCAACCATAGAATCAGGGATGACCATGACCGAGCGAACTACCGCCCTTTCCCAATTTGTGGCCTGGTGCGCGACCCACATCAAGGGCGACGAAAAAGGCGAGGCCCAGATCTTTCTGGATCATTTGTTCCGCGCTTTTGGCCACGAAGGCGTCAAGGAAGCAGGAGCAGCCCTCGAAGAGCGCATCAAAAAGGCCGAGAAGGGGACGAGCTTCGCCGACCTGGTCTGGAAACCCGTCGTCCTCATCGAGATGAAGAAACGAGGGGAAGATCTAAACCGGCATTACCGGCAGGCTTTCGACTATTGGACGCGCCTGGTTCCTGGCCGCCCTCGCTACGTGGTGTTGTGTAACTTCGACGAGTTCTGGGTGTATGACTTTGAAACCCAGATGGACACGCCCGTCGACACGGTGCGCCTGAGCGAACTTCCAGAGCGGTTCGGACCCTTAGCGTTCCTGTTCCCCCACGACAACACACCGATCTTCGGCAACCATCAGGAACAGGTCACCCGTGACGCGGCGGACAAGCTGGTGGAGCTGTTCAAATCCATGACGCAACGGGGTGTGGAGCGCGCACTTGCGCAGCGGTTCACGCTCCAGGCCCTCATGGCACTGTTCGCCGAAGACATCGGGTTACTGGAACCCTACTTTTTCGCGCACCTGCTGCGGGACTGCAACACACCGGCCGACGCATACGACCTGATCGGCCAGCTCTTCGTCGAAATGAACACCCCGGGGGTGACCGGCGGCGGACGCTTCAAGGGCGTGCCCTATTTCAATGGCGGCCTCTTCGCGAGTCCGGCCCGGATCGAACTGACCCCAGGTGAAATAGATCTGCTCCGGCAAGCGTCGGACTTCCACTGGGGGAAGGTTAGACCGGAAATCTTCGGCGCCATCTTCGAGCACAGCATGGATGCCGAGGAGCGGCGAGCCTATGGCGCTCACTACACCAGCCCAGTCGACATCATGAAGGTCGTGGGCCCCACCATTGTTGAGCCTTGGCGCGCGCAGATCGAGGGCGCTACCACGTTGAAGGGCCTGGAACTCCTACTGGCCCGCATCGAAAGTTTCCGGGTGCTCGATCCGGCCTGCGGGTCGGGCAACTTCCTCTACATCGCTTACCGCGAACTCAAGCGCCTAGAAGCCCGCATCTACGAACGGATGGGGGAATACAAGAGTGTGGATGCTGCCCAACGTCCCTTCGGATTCGTCACCGCCCGCAACTTCTATGGCATGGACATCAACCCATTCGCCGTTGAGCTGGCCAAAGTCACGATGATGCTGGCCCACAAGTTGGCCATTGATGAACTCCACATCAGCGAGAACGCGCTACCGCTCGACAACCTCGATAAGAACTTTTACACCGGTGACGCCCTCCTGACGGACGACAATCAGCGCACCCCTTGGCCGGATGTTGATGTCATCGTGGGTAACCCGCCGTTTCTGGGCGCCAAACTGCTCAAACCCAAACTCGGATCCAAATATGTAACGCGCCTACGCCGAGCCTATCCAGAGGTTCCCGGAATGGCCGACCTCTGTGTTTACTGGTTTAGGCGGGCCGCCAACGCGTTGCCCGCCTGCTCGATTGCTGACCCCGTCGCGGGCCGAGCTGGATTGGTCGGCACACAGAACATCCGTAACAACGCCAGCCGCATCGGTGGCCTTGATGCGATCGCCAGAACAGGCACGATCGTAGAGGCTGTGGACAACCAGCCCTGGTCGGGCGAAGCCAACGTCCACGTATCCATCGCCAACTGGGCGCATACCAAGGACCCGGCTCTTCTTCCCAAGGTTCGTAAACTCTGGTTCAAGGCGGCCCCACAGAAAACACAGCGCGCCAAACGTGGCGCCGTTCGGATGGATAAGCAGTTCGAGCTCGATGTGCGGAATACCGTCCATATCAACTCGGCGCTTTCCGACCGAACCGATGTCAGCGCGGCGATGGACCTTTCAGCGGCTTACTCGACCGTGACAAGCCAGGGTGTCACCCCGGGTCACGATGGCTTTGTCATTGATCGGCCGATGCGAGACACGTTGGTTGAGGCCGGCGAAGGGGCGGTGGTCCGTCGTTATCTTATCGGCCGTGAACTCTTGGGTGGCGAGCCGATGGATCGTTACATCATCGATTTTGGTGAGATGACCATCTTGGAGGCCAAGCGCTATCCGAAGGCCTTTGCTCACCTTGAACGCACGGTGCTTCCCGACATGATCGAGAAGGCAAAGAAGTCCGGTGACGAGCAGACTGAACGGGCTACGTCTATTGATTTTTGGTGGCGCCATTGGCGCCCGAGGACCAAGCTGGTGAAAGCCATCCGCGAGCAAAGCAGATTTTTGGTCTGCTCGCGGATCACAAAACGCCCCATCTTCGACTTTGTGACCACCAGCGTCCTTCCCGGTGACGCCCTCCAGGTGTTTGCCCTGGAGGACGACTACAGTTTCGGCATCCTCCAGTCCTCCGCTCACTATCTCTGGTTCCACGCGAAGTGTTCGAACATGAAGTCCGATCCTCGGTATACCTCCGAGTCGGTGTTCGACACCTTTCCCTGGCCTCAAGCGCCGAGCGACGAGGAAATCCTCGACGTAGCGAAGGCCGGGCACCGGCTCCGTGAGCTCCGCCGAAAGGCAACGACCGACGCAGAGGGCGGACTCCGGGCGCTCTACCGGACCCTCGATATCCCGGGGCGCAACCCGTTGCGGGATGCCCACGATCAGCTGGATCGGGCGGTGCTGAAGGCGTATCACTTTGGCCCCGCGCCCGAGGTCTTGGAAGCGATCCTTGCCCTCAATCTCCGCGTAGCGGAACGGATTGCCGCTGGCGAGCGTGTTCAGGAACCGGGTGTGCCAGATGGATACGGGATGGGTGCCGCGCTGCTCTCCACCGATGCCTTGGGGAGCGTGCCTTAGAGAACGTCGCAGGATCGGGAAATGACCAACCCGGGAACGGCTGGGCGGATGGTCTGGCCTGCCTCCGTCACATATCTGAGATCCATGACTTTTTCCGATTCTCACGAGGATCGCAATTTTGATAGATAACCCACATGTGCCCCTTCGACGATCCCCGGCCGGTCCTGACGAAGACTCCGACGATCGATTCGGAGATCGTCTTACCCTGGCCATGGCCGGCATGATTCAGGACTGCCAGGCCGCCGGGGCCGCCCTCCTCCGTGGCGACCTCACCCAGGCCCTGGCCAAGACCCGGGTCGTCGAACAAGTAGCCCGCTTGGCCGACATGGGCGACATAGACGCGCTGGCCGCTGGATTGGAGCACGCCATCCTGGCGGCGGCCGAAGGGCGGTCTACCGGGGTGGGATTGGCTTTTGACCGACTGTCGAGGGCCCTCGACGACCGTCTGGAGCTGGGCTAGGAAAGCAGGTCACCACCCGCGCACGCGCCGCCGCTGGCGGCACAGCAGTTCGCGGTCAGAAAGCCCACCAGGCCGTCCACGGTGCCCAGGACCGCGCTGTAAAAGATGAAACGCCCGCCCCGGATGAAGAGCTCCCCGTTCTACGATCGGCTCGTGGACGTCATGGAGGAACTGATGAACTTCACCTATCTGGTGCGCGGGCGGGCCGACTACTTGCTGGACCGCTACAGCGAGCGCAAGGGCGCAGCGGAAGCGCTGGCCCTGGCTGCGGCCTCCGGCGCCGCCTCCCCCTCTCCCACCAAGGCCTGCCCATGGAAGCGACCATCTATCACAACCCCGACTGTGGCACCTCGCGCAACACCCTGGCGCTGCTTCGGCACCTCGGCATCGAGCCCACGGTGATCGAATACCTGGTCACCCCGCCCGACCGCCACTCTGATCCGGCTGATCGCGGATGCGGGCCTGACTCCACGCCAGGCGGCCCGTGAAAAGGGCACGCCGTTCGCGGATCTTGGCTTGGGTGAGCCTGGGGTGACCGACGATCAGATCCTGGACGCGATGCTGACCCATCCCATCCTGATCAACCGGCCGTTTGTGGTAACCGAACGAGGCACGCGGTTGTGCCGACAGTCGGAGGTGGTCTTGGAGATCACTCTCCCGCTACCGTAGCCGTTCACGAAGGAGGATGGGGAGGTCATAAGCGGAGGGTATGGGTAACCCAACGGTGTAACTCCGCTTCGGAGTTGGCCCGGTCCGATTTGACAGATTTCCGGTTTGCCCTACGGTGAGGTGTCAGAACGGAGACCGGTGATGGAAGAACAGCGTTTCAACCCAACATTCAATCGTTTCGCGAAAATATTCAGCGTGGTCATGCTGGCCATGTTCGTTCTATTGGCGCTGTTGAACGCAAGCCATTAGTAGGCTACTGCCTAGGTCTAACGCTGGCTTGCACAGCAGTGATGAAACTGCGGCCTTTCTTTGCATGGCAATAAGCCTCGCATGCTCCCGGTGAATGCTGGCAATCAGTGAGCCTTGAACCACGAAAAGCACTAGAAAAGATCCCGCCATGACGTAACTTGGCCACTTTCGTTCTGCGTCGCGTCGCTCGAAGATGCGACCGCTGACGATTACAGCCACGACGATGGCCGCGAGGCCGATCAAAAAAACCGACTCCTTCAAAATGGCCGGATACGTTTCCTTGCCGACGAAGAACACGACCAATCCGGCTAGAACAAAACCTCCGCTGAGCCAAAACCAGAAGGCCTCTTTGCGAGCATAAATATTCATCCCCGCGGCGACGGCCGCAATGGACGGAAACGCATAGGACAAATATTCCGATCGCTCGGCGTCGCTCGATGGGAACCCATAGGTATACGCGAACTGTCCAGCGACGAGCACCGTGATGATGAAAAGAAAGAAAATCAACGGCCCCTCTTTTTTCAAGCCGATTATGATCTCCTGCCAGACACCAGGTGTTGCCGGACCGACGGGCACATCTGGAACCGGCTGATCAGTCGGTTCGCCGTCCATCTTCGGACGGTCACTGTGTGCTATTTGGCGCTCATCTTCCATATCTAGAGCCTCACCTTAGGTTAGAGGAGCAATCGGCGCATCACTTGAATATCCAACCATGCCGACCACTTCAACTCAGGAAAGAACGCGGACAACTCTGATGCGGTCCAAGGGCGCATGTAGTCGGCGCTGTGGACATCGTCACCGGGCTCATGACCAACGAGCGCGCGCCGACGCTCTGCGCTCAATGCCGAGCCCTGGAGGGTTTGGATGACCGTCTTACGGAAACTGTGGAACCCGACGATGCCCGCCGCGCGCCGCGGTTTTACCTGGATTTTGGTGAGGTAATAACTGAAGCCTTTCGTGATCGCATTGCCCGCCCCAGCGCGGCTATCGATCCGCATGTCTGGAAACAGCCTCTCTTTGCCCGCGGCCTGTAGTCGCTGGGCTCGCTCCCAAAGACCCAACGCCACCAAGTCCGGATGAATGGGAACAAGGCGCTCACTCGAAGCGGTTTTCAGGCTTTGGCCATCACTGTCAGCCCGGATCAGCACGCATTTGATGCGGTCAATCTGGATGAAGTCGCGCACATGAAGTTGAGCGATCTCGGAGACGCGAGCACCCATGTAGAGGCCCATGACGGGCGCCCAGCGCAAATGATCCCCGCGCATGGTCTTGTAAGTTTCCGGATTGAAGATGCGCTTGAGTGTGGCCTCGTCGAAGGCTTCCCAGGCCTGCCCCTTGGCACGCAGCGCCTGCTTCTCCTTGGCCTTGAGGACGACCAATCCCTTGACGGGATTCTCGCCCTTGGGGACATGCCCCGCTCGGATCAGCGACTCAAACAACTGGGAGGTGTGCGACACGCAGTTGGCGACGTAGCGCTTACTCAGTCCTGATCGCTGGAGGTCATCGGCCCAGGCTGCAGCCATGGGGCGTGTGATCTGGTCCACCGGTGTCGAACCACCCACAGCCTTCATGAAGGACTCCAGGTTTCGCCGGCGCTGTTCCCAGGTGTTTGGCTTTAGGGTCGGCGCTTCGATCTGTGCATAAGTCTCGATGGCCTTGGTCAGCGTCGGCACTGTCGAGGGGGCCTTAGCGGCAATCGCGGGACCGATAGGCGCATGAGCGCCAGTCATCAAGCCCAGGGCTGCGAGAGCCGCGGCATTATCCTCGGCCGTCCCATTCGTGGACATCGAGAAGGCCCCGTCAGGACTACGCTGGATTTCGAAGCCGCTGAGGCTATCAAGATATCGTTGGAAGTCCTTGCCCATCGTGTCCCCATGCTTCCTGCCTTCCGCGAAGGCCTGAGCATACCTCGCACTCAGCAGATACGCCCAGCCACGAGCCAACGACGGATCACGGGTGCGCAGGCTCTGCTTGATGACCTTGAGGCCGACGGTGGCGCGCAGGTCGAGGGGAACGACGAGCCGGAAATGAAAGATGCCGGAGGGATGGCGGACCAAGTGATGGGGTAAGCGCATAGTGGTGTTGTCCACCCATATGTCCAACCGCACGCGAGGCCTAAAAAGACAAAAGCCCCCGATTTCTCGGAGGCTTTTGCGGTTTGGCTGGGAGACTAGGATTCGAACCTAGATAAACGGAGTCAGAGTCCGTTGTCCTACCGTTAGACGATCTCCCAATAAACTTGGGTTCGGTGCGCTCTGACCTTGAAGCACCGAACTGAAGCGCGAGATTAGCGCTTCGAGAACTGCGTAGCGCGACGGGCCTTGTGGAGACCGACCTTCTTACGCTCGACTTCGCGGGCGTCGCGGGTCATGAAACCAGCCTTGCGCAGCGGCGACTTGAGCGCTTCGTCGTACTCGACGAGGGCGCGGGCGATGCCGAGGCGAATGGCGCCGGCCTGACCCGTGATGCCGCCGCCGGCGACCGTCACCATGATATCGAACTTCTCAGTGTTGTCGGTCAGCTCAAGCGGCTGACGAACGATCATACGAGAGGTTTCGCGACCGAAGAACTGGTCGAGCGGCTTGCCGTTGACGACGATGCCACCGGTGCCCTTGCGGAGGAACACGCGGGCGGCGGAGGTCTTGCGGCGGCCGGTACCGTAATTCTGCTGGGTAGCCATGTCGATTCCTTAGATTTCCAGCGCCTGCGGCTGCTGTGCGGTATGCGGGTGCTCGGCGCCGCCGTACACCTTGAGCTTGCGGTACATGGCGCGACCCAGCGGGTTCTTCGGCAGCATGCCCTTGACGGCGATCTCGATCACGCGCTCCGGGTGCGTGGCCAGCAGATCCTTGAGACTCGTGGTCTTCAGGTTACCGACGTAGCCGGTGAAGCGGTGGTACATCTTGTCGTCCAGCTTCGCACCGGTGACTGCCACCTTCTCGGCGTTGATCACGACGATGTAATCGCCGGTATCCACGTGCGGGGTGAACTCGGGCTTGTGCTTGCCGCGGAGACGGCGCGCGACCTCGGTCGACAGGCGACCCAGGGTCTTGTTCGTGGCGTCGATCACGAACCAATCGCGCTTGACGCTCTCCGGCTTGGCGCTGAACGTTTTCATTTCGAAAATACCTGGTTTGCCGCCTTGGTAGGCGGAACACGGAATCGGTGAAAGCAAAGGCGCGAGAGAATAGCGAACTTTTCCCTCATCGCGCAAGCCCACATTGCTGGTGAGCTTTGGGCCGACAATCATAGCACGACGTGAGGGCCTCTTCACAAGCCTGCCCAAACCGTCGGCCATTTACCGCGACAAGCGACCGCAGCACCTTCATCCCGGGTTGGGCGGCGGACATTGTAACGTGTGTCATCCCCGTTCGTCTGGAGTCATGTCATGTCCGTACGCACTCTCAGCCCCTTCGATCGCCTGCTTGCCGGCCTGGAACGGGCCATGGAGGCCGTCGCCGGGTCGCCCGAAGCCATGCGGAAGTCGCCGGGAGACGAGGTGCCGGACGCGCCGCTGAACGACGCCGAGCGTCGCCATGCCGCCGGCCTGATGCGGATCAACCATGTCGGCGAGGTCTGCGCGCAGGCGCTCTATGTAGGCCAGGCCGCCCTCGCCCGCACCGAGGAGACCCGCCAGCACCTGATGCATGCGGCGCAGGAAGAAACCGACCACCTGGCCTGGTGCGCCGAGCGCCTCAAGCAGCTCGATAGCCGCCCCAGCCTGCTGAATCCCCTCTGGTACGCCGGCAGCTATGCCATTGGCGTGGTCGCCGCCGCGGTGGGCGATCCGATCAGCCTGGGTTTCGTGGTGGAAACCGAGCGCCAGGTGGAGGCGCATCTGGCGGATCACATCGAGCGCCTGCCGCCGCAGGACGACCGCTCTCGGGCCATTCTCCGGCAGATGCAGACGGACGAAGTACGCCACGCCGTCGCGGCCCAGGCACGCGGCGGTATCGACCTGCCATGGCCGATTCCTCGGCTGATGAAGGCGGCGTCGGCCGTGATGAAAACCGTCGCCTACCGCATCTAGTCGAGACTCCGAGACGAACGCCTTCCCTAGCGGCAGAAGCCATAGCCACGTCCCTGCAGATGGAAATGCGTGCGGTGCGCGTCGTTGTAATCGGGCCCGAGAAACGCACCGAAGTAGCGGCAGCCTTCGCCTTGCAAGGCATGCAGAAAGCCCAACTCACGCGGGTCGGCCCAGCCCTTCTCCACCGTTACATGACGACCATCGGCAAGCCGCCAACCAGTGACATCCAAGGCATCCGCCCGCGCATGCCTGCTGATCGGCGCCTGATCGCGATGGTAGACGTTACGGCAGGCATAGCTGCCTACGTGGTCGACACCTCGCACCGACGAACCGAATGCGGCTTCAGCCTCCGGTTGCAGCACATGCCGATGAAACAACACCATCGACGCGGCCAATGGACAGGTCAACGTCACCGGTGAAGCAAAACGAGCCGTCCCGATGGCGGACAGGCGCACCGCATCGTTCCATCCACAGCCGTTGCCGTCTTCGCGATCCGGCAACGGCGCAAAGACCGCGCCGCCATCGCGGAGCGCCGCGCGACACTGAGCGGGATCGTCGCTCAGCCGGGCCAGCTTGAAACGTAGGAACATATCCGGCTCGGCGGCGAGGTCGAGCGGCGCCCACGGGTTGTAGCGATCCGGCGGCCGCCAGCCCCGGCTCCAGACCAGGGCGCAGAGGGCAACGAGTAGACAGAACAGCAGCAACGTGCGCATGCAGGCACGCTAGCGGGCGGAACGTGAAGACGTCAAAAGAAGAAGCCCCGCTTTCGCGGGGCTTCAAGTCACATCAGGTTGCGGCCGTGGAAGAGTTCCTCGATCTCCCGGCGGAGCAGCGATTCGATCCGCTGGCGCTCCTTGAAGGAGAGATCGTCGGCCTGCGCCTCGAACAGATAGGTGTCGAGGTCGAAGTCCTTGATGTGCATCTTCGTGTGGAAGATGTTTTCCTGATACACGTTCACGTCGAACATTTCGTACTTCTGGCGAATGTGCTTTGCCAGGTAGTCCTGCACCGAATTGATCTTGTGATCGATGAAGTGCTTCTTGCCCTTCACGTCACGCGTGAAGCCGCGCACGCGGTAGTCGGCAATGACGATGTCCGACTCGAAGCTGTCGATCAGGTAGTTCAGTGCCTTCAGCGGCGAGATCACGCCGCAGGTGGCTACGTCGATGTCCGCGCGGAAGGTCGCGATACCGTTGTGCGGATGCGTTTCCGGATACGTGTGGACCGTGATGTGGCTCTTGTCCATGTGCGCGACGACGGCGCCGGAAATGGTGTCGCGGCCGAGCTTCTCGACCACCGGTTCCTCGGAAATGAGGATGGTGACCGAGGCACCCTGCGGGTCGTAGTCCTGACGAGCGATATTCAGGATGTTCGCACCGATGATCTCCGCCACGTCCGTGAGGATTTGCGTCAGGCGGTCGGCATCGTACTGCTCGTCGATGTATTCGATGTAGTTCTGCCGCTGCTGTTCGGAAACGGCATAGCAGATGTCGTAGATGTTGAAGCTCAGCGCCTTGGTGAGGTTGTTGAAACCCTGCAGGCGAAGGCGGGGAAGCGGTTTGACCACAGCGACTCTCCGAGGCCGGGGGATACGGCCAGCAGCAGACACGGGTTAGCAGCAAGGGTCCCCGCAACGATGAAAACGACGGGCGGAACAGTCTGCCCGGCGTTTGTGTACGGCGTGAGACAGGGGGTCTGGACGCCGAGGGGGTGAAATTATGAGGCAAGATGGCGAGGATTTGAACACGCCGCGTCCGGCTCGCCCAAAGTGGTGGATTTTGGCGCCCGGATGTCTGCAATAATCCCCCGGAGACATGGCGAGTCGGTGACGCCTGACGGAAATCCGTCGGCCGGCGCTGAAGGGGAAGCCATGCCATTGAGGCTCAACGGAATCTGCTGTGGCTCAACTTAAATACATGTTGCAACAGGCATTCGAACGGTCCCAGGCTCCGTCGAGCTTCGCACCGGACCCGGCCTCGATGGGCCGCTTCCTCGATGCCTGCCACCGCCGTCGCTATCCGGGGAAGACGGCGATCATCCGGCCGGGCGACCCGGCCAATACGCTCTATTACGTGGTCGAGGGCTCACTGGCCGTCTGCACGGAGGACGAAGAGGGGCGCGAGCTGATCCTGGCCTACATCAACCGGGGCCAGTTCATCGGCGAAATGGGGCTTTTCGTAGAGCAGGCCCAGCGCGAATCGCTGGTGCGCACGCGCACGGCGGTGGAAATGGCGGAAATCAGCTACGAGCGCCTTTTCCAGCTGCTGGAAGGCCCGCTCGCAGCCGAGTGCCCCAAGCTGCTCTTCGCTATCGGGTCGCAACTGACCCATCGACTCCTGCGCACCTCGCGGCAGGTCAGCCGCATGGCGTTCATGGACGTGACGAACCGGGTCTCGCGCACCCTGCTCGATCTCTGCCAGGAACCGGACGCCATGACCCACCCGGACGGTACGCAGATCCGCATTTCCCGCCAGGAAGTGAGTCGGATCGTGGGCTGCTCGCGCGAAATGGTCGGCCGCGTGCTCAAGCAGCTGGAGGAAGAGCGCATGATCGACGTCTCCGGCAAGACCATCGTGGTGCGCGGCACCCGCTGAGCCGACTTCGGGGCGTCAGGCGCCCCGGAACACCATGTAGACGTCGGCACGCTGGTAGTGCGACCCGGGCCGGACCTGCGGCTGGCGCACGAATCCGGCGCGCTCGTACATGGCCAAGGCACGACGCAGCCGGCTGTTGGATTCGAGGAAAAGCTCCCGCCCGCCACGGGCGCGGTATTCCGCAATGGCCGCGTCCAGCAACTTGCGACCCGCGCCGAGACCGCGGTAATTCTCGTCCACGCCCATCTTGGACAGCTCGTATACGCCCTCCCCCTCGTGGATGAGGGCGCAGGTGCCGACGATCTCGTCGGCATAGCGGGCAAAGAAGATCGCCCCGCCGGGGGCAATGATGGTTCCCTTCGGATCCGCAAACAGCGCCCTGTCCACCTCCTCCACCCGGAAATGGCGTTCGAGCCACTGCTGGTTCAACCGACGGAAATGCTCGCTGAGCGCGGGCTCGAACGGCACGATGTCCACATGCACGCTCGCCAGCGCCTCGCGCTGCCGGAGAATGGCGGGCACCAGGGGCCGCTCGGCGAGCGCTTGTTCGCAGCCGTCGATGGCATCGAGCAGCGCTACGCCCTTCGGACCGAGGGATTCCGCCATGCCGCGGCGAATCGCGAGCCATACCGGCCCGAGCGTCCCCAAGGCGCGGTCGCCCGCTTCGGTCAGGGCGAGCACGCTACGCCGGCCGTCGTGCGGATCGCGCTGGCGCACCACCATGCCGGCGTCCACCAGCCGGTCGGCCAACTGGCTCACCGCCGAGTGGGTTTGGCCGATCGCGAGCGCCATGTCGGTGACGGTCGTGGGCCCCACGTCGCGCAGGTAGCGCAGCACCGGAAACCAACGCGACTCGATACCGGCGCCGCACGCGCGGTAGACCTCGTCGACGGCCTGATAGAAATGGTCGCTCAGGGCCTTGAGGCGGCTGCCGAGCGCCAGCTCGCGCAGGGATGAGAGGTACATCGGGGATCCCGTGGGGACGTGGAGACACTGAACTTAGGGCGGCAGGTTGTCGCACGCAAGCGCTATAAGGCATGAATCCTGTCTTCATGTAGGAAAGCACGGGCGTCATATATGGTCACCGTGGACTAGAAGGAGACACGGCGTGGATTGGACCCAATTCCTCATATTCGCGGGCGTCGGGCTGCTTGCGCAGCTCGTCGACGGCGCGCTGGGCATGGCCTACGGCATCGTCTCGAATTCGGTGCTGCTGGCGCTCGGCCTGCCGCCGGCCGTGGCCAGCGCCACGGTCCACACGGCCGAGGTGTTCACCACGGGCGTCTCCGGTGGCGCGCACGCGCTGTTTGGCAACGTGGACTGGAAGGCCTTCCGGCGCCTGGCCATTCCGGGTGTGGTGGGCGGCGTGCTCGGCGCCTGGTTTCTAGCCAACGTTCCCGGCGACGCCCTGAAACCTTTCGTCTACGCGTATCTGCTGATTCTCGGCGTGGTGGTGCTAGTGCGCGCGGCAGGCCGGGTAGTGTCGCACCACCGCGTGCGCCACAAGGGCATCCTCGGGTTCGTCGCAGGACTGCTCGATGCCATCGGCGGAGGCGGGTGGGGACCGATCGCCACCTCCACGCTGCTCGCGCGCGGCGGCCCGGTGCGCCAGACCATCGGTACCGTCAACGCGGCCGAGTTCGTCGTCACCGTCGCAATCTCCACCACGCTCATCGTGCATATGGGAGTCCAGCATTGGCCCATCGTGCTGGGACTGCTCAGCGGTGGCGTCGTGGCGGCGCCCGTTGCCGCCTGGCTGGTGAAGCACCTGCCGCCGCGTTACGTGATGACCGCCGTGGGCTGTCTCATCGTCGGCATCAGCCTCTACCAGCTTGGCGCCTACCTGCTTCGCCTGCGCCCGTAGGACCGATCGCTCAGAACCAGTGCAGCACCGTCAACTTGTCGCCCAACAGCCTACTGGCCTTCTTGGCGATCTTCGGCGTGGGATTGACGAGGTGCGCTGCCTCCGCTGCCTTCAGCATCGGCAGGTCCGACAGCGAATCACCGTAGGCGATCGCCCAAGGCCGCGGAATGCCCGCTTGCTCCAGCGCGCGCACTTTCATCCCGTCGACGTTGTGCTGCACGAAATGCACACCGAATGGACCACCACGCGTGCGCGACGCCGCGAGTTCATACCCGCGGAGATTGACCTCGTCGAGGATCGCCTCAACCAGGTGGCCGTCGTTGCCCGTTACGATGATCACGCGGTCGCCCTCGTCCACATGCCTACGCAACGCGGCCACCGCGTCGCGGCAGAACACGCCTGGGCGACGCGCGTAGGCACGGCCGAAGGCCGTCACGAGCCGACGATAGGTCGCCTCGCGCCGCCCGAACGTGGCAACGCGGAGGAAAAGCCGGCCGAGAAAGCGATTGCCGCCAGCGCTGCCGATCAGCAACGGCACTAGCGGCACCACGGGAAGCGCCATCAGAAGGCGCCAACGCCCGATGCCCGCGAGCCGTTCACGGAAGAAAAGCTCCAACGTCTGGTGACGGACGATGACCCCGTCGAAGTCGAACAGGACGACGCGTCGCCCGTCCGCGGCGGTGTCGTCGACGCCCGCCGTGCCGATCCCCTGTTCCATGTGCCCTTTACCGATGCCTGTGATGCGCGTGCGGCGTCTGGGCGCCGAAGAGCTTGTGCAGCTCCGCGCCGGGGTCTGCCGCGCGCATGAACGCCTCGCCGACGAGGAAGGTGTGGATACCCGCCTCGCGAAGCTTGCGCACGTCTTCGGTGGTGTGGATGCCGGACTCGGCGACGATCGCCGTTTCCGGACCGACGCGATCCTTGAGCTTCAGCGACGTACCGAGCGAGGTCTCGAACGTACGCAGGTTGCGGTTGTTCACGCCGATGAGCGGCGCCGGCATACCCAGGGCGATCTCGAGCTCTTCTTCGTTGTGCACTTCGACCAGCACATCGAGATCGAGCTCGGCGGCGAGCAGCGAGAGTTCCGTGAGGCGCTCTTCGTCGAAGATAACGTCGCCATCGGGCTCCTTGTTGCCGAACGCCGCCACGATAAGAAGGATGCAGTCGGCGCCGATCACGCGGGCCTCGTACACCTGGTACTCGTCGATGATGAAATCCTTGCGCAGGATCGGCAGCGAACAGGCGTCGCGCGCCTGCTTCACGAAGTCTTCGTGACCCTGGAAGAAATCGGCGTCGGTCAGCACGGAGAGACAGGTGGCCCCGCCCTGCTCGTAGCTGCGCGCGATGGCAGCGGGATCGAAGTCCGGGCGAATCAGCCCTTTGCTTGGGCTGGCCTTCTTGATTTCGGCGATGACGGCCGGGTTGCCGTCGTGCAGACGCGCGTCGATGGCGGCGACGAATCCGCGCGTATCTTCGAGATCGGCGATTCGCGCAGCGAGATCGTCCAGCGTACGCCTGCGGCTGCGCTCGGCAATCTCTTCGAGCTTGCGGTCGAGGATGCGATGAAGGATGTCAGGCATCGGAAGAGTTTCCTAGGGTAAGGCCGGGAGCATGGGGATGCCCCGACGATATCAGGCGCCGAGCCGCTGCGTCGCGGCCACGAACGCTTCCATCTTCGCACGGGCCGCCCCGCTGGCGATGGTCGCCCGTGCGAGTTCGATGCCGGCCTGTATCGTCGGCGTGACATCGGCCGTGTAGAGCGCCGCGCCAGCATTGAGGCAGACGATGTCGTGCGGCACGCCCGGCACCCCGGAAATCGCATCCAGAAGCATCGCCTTCGACTCGGCGGAATCTTCCACGCGCAGATTACGGCTCGATGCCATCGCCAGGCCGAAATCCTCAGGCTCGATCTCGTATTCATGGACGGCGCCATCGCGCAGTTCGCCCACCAGGGTCGCTGCGCCGAGCGAGATCTCGTCCATGCCGTCGCGCCCCCAGACCACCATCGCGTGACGGGCGCCCAAGGCCTGCAGCACACGAACCTGGATGCCGACGAGGTCCGGATGGAACACGCCCATGAGGATGTTCGGCGCGCCGGCCGGGTTGGTCAGCGGACCCAGAATGTTGAAGATCGTGCGCACGCCCATCTCGCGACGCACGGGAGAGACCACCTTCATCGCCGGATGGTGGTTCGGCGCGAACATGAAACCGATATCCGTTTCGTCCATGCAGACCGCGACCTGCGCAGGCAAGAGATCGATGCGCGCGCCCAGCGCTTCCAGAACATCGGCACTGCCGGACTTCGACGACACACTGCGACCGCCGTGCTTCGCCACGCGCGCGCCGGCCGCTGCGGCAACGAACATCGACGCGGTGGAAATATTGAACGACGAAGCGCCATCGCCGCCGGTACCCACGATGTCGAGAAAATGCGGGTGCGGACCGGCGTCGACCTTGGCGGCCAGCTCGCGCATCACGCGCGCGGCGCCGGTGATCTCGCCCACCGTTTCCTTCTTCACGCGCAGGCCGGTGAGGATCGCGGCCGTCATGAGCGGACTGACGTCGCCGCGCATGATCTGGTGCATCAGCTCGATCATCTCGTCGTGGAAGATCTCGCGATGCTCGATCGTACGCTGGAGCGCCTCGGAGGGTGTCATCGGCATGACGCGTGGATCCTTGTTACGCAGCGAGCGGCAGCGGCATGCCGAGGAAATTGCGCAGCAGATCGTGCCCGTGCTGGGTCAGGATCGACTCCGGATGGAACTGCACGCCCTCGATGTCGAGCGTGCGATGGCGCAGGCCCATGATCTCGTCGATAGAGCCGTCCTCGCGTTCCGTCCAGGCGGTCACCTCGAGGCAATCCGGCACGGACTCCTTCTCCACCACCAGCGAGTGGTAACGAGTGGCCTCGAACGGATTCGGAAGGCCGGCGAACACGCCCTGCCCCAGATGCCGGACCGGCGAGGTCTTGCCGTGCATGATCTCGCGCGCGCGGATGACCTTGCCGCCAAACACCTGCCCGATGGCCTGATGCCCGAGGCAGACGCCGAAGATCGGCAGTTCGCCCGCCATCTCGCGGAGAACCGCGATCGAGACGCCCGAATCGTCCGGCGTGCCCGGCCCCGGGGAGATCATGATCCGCGACGGCGCCAGCGCGCGGATGTCCGCGACGGTCAGCGCATCGTTCCGCACCACCTTGACCTCTTGCCCCAGCTCGCCCAGGTACTGCACGAGGTTGAAGGTGAACGAGTCGTAGTTGTCGATCATGAGCAACATAGAGAACCTAAACGTTTGTTTTCATTACCGCGACGCAGAGGGGAGTTTTCGATCCGCACCCTCATGCATATCCCCGCCGGACGACCGTGGACGGCACGCATGACGGGTGGCCGGTCATTGTACGGCACATCGCCTGGCTGACCGGGGTGGCTTCCCGCTGTGCCGTGCACACCTTCATGGATGGCTGGTCGCCGGGGTGATCCCTATCTTGGCAGGCTCGCTCGCTTTAGAAGCGTATGGACTGTCGATCCCCCCCCTGGCATCGATAAGGCTGACCGGCGAGTCCACGTGTTGCTCTCAGCGCGGGCCATGCTTGCCTGAAGCAATGACAGACGTAATGCTTGTTGCCCCCCAGACGTTCGGTACGCCCCATGCCCTCACTCGGCGCGATCACCTTTCTTGTCCACGACTACGACGAGGCGATTCGTTTCTTCGTCGAAGCACTCGGGTTCGACCTTGTGGAAGACTCGCCGCAAGGCGGCGACAAGCGCTGGGTGACCGTGGCACCGCACGGCTCGCGGGGTACGTGCCTGCTCTTGGCACGCGCGGTAACGGACGAGCAGCGCACACACGTCGGCAAGCAGGGTGGTGGGCGTGTGTTCCTTTTTCTCCACACGGAAGACTTCGCCGCGGACCGCGCTCGCATGCTGGCGCACGGCGTTCGCTTTCGCGAAGAGCCACGCCACGAACCCTACGGCACAGTGGTCGTGTTCGAGGATCTCTATGGCAATGCCTGGGATCTGATCCAACCGCGCGACGCCGCGCCAGCCGCGCACTGAAGAACTCTCCGCCCTTCCCCCGTCAGGAGCTCTCCATGGAATATCGTCAACTCGGTCGTTCCGGCCTCAAAGTGCCCGCTCTCAGTCTCGGTACCGGCACGTTCGGTGGCGCAGGCGAATTCTTCGAACGCTGGGGTTCCACCCAGGTCGCCGAAGCAAAGCGCATCGTCGATCTGTGCCTGGAACACGGGCTTACCCTGTTCGATACCGCGGACATCTACTCGCGCGGGCTGGCCGAAGAGGTGCTCGGTGAAGCACTTAAAGGGCGACGCGAGCATGCATTGATTGCGACGAAGGCCACCTTTCCCATGGGCGATGGTCCCAACGAAAAAGGCTCGTCACGCTATCACCTGGTCCGGGCCTGCGAAGCGAGCCTGCGTCGCCTGCAGACGGATCACATCGATCTGTACTTCATGCATGGCTTCGATGCGCTAACGCCAGTGGAAGAGACCCTGCGGGCGCTCGATGACCTCATCTCGAGCGGCAAGATCGGCTATATCGGCGCCTCCAACTTTTCCGGCTGGCAGCTCATGAAATCGCTGGCGGTATCGGAGCGCTACGGGCTGGGGCGCTACGTGGCCTACCAGGGCTATTACTCGCTGATTGGCCGCGATTACGAATGGGAACTCATGCCCCTGGCGCTCGACCAGGGCGTGGGAACCATGGTCTGGAGCGCACTCGGCTGGGGCCGGCTGACAGGCAAGATCCGCCGCGGAAAGCCGGCCGATGCGGGCCGCATCGCCTCCGGCGGTGCCGTGGGTGGGCCGCCGGTTGACGACGAGAAGCTGTACGACATCGTGGACGTGCTCGACGAGATCGCCCAGGCGCGAGGCAAGTCCATTGCCCAAGTCGCGTTGAACTGGGTGCTCAGCCGCCCCTCGGTATCGAACGTGGTGATCGGCGCACGCGATGAAACCCAGCTACTGCAAAACCTGGGCGCCGTGGGCTGGACGCTCACCAGCGAGGAGGTCGGCCGCCTGGATGCCGCCAGCCAGACCACGCCTATCTACCCCTACTGGCACCAGAAGGGCTTCGACGAGCGCAATCCGAAACCCACCACGTGGTGAACCCGACCGGGGCGATCAGGACGACGCGACCTTCTTCTCGGCGTGTTCGTCCTCGTCGTGGTCGTGTTGCTTGGGTTTGATGGTCATCAATTCCAGCGGCTTGCCGTCATCCAGCCGTACGGACCAGCCCTTCTGCAACTCGGCGAGCGCGTCCAACTGCGGGCAGATCTGGGAGGCGCGTTCGTCCAGGGCCTTGGACCGTTTGTCCATCTCGCGGTCCATCGCCTTGTCCAACGACCGGCCCTTCTCCTCCAGTGCGGCCACCTTCGCCGAATCGCCCGACAGCGCCGCAGTCACCGCACTGGACGTCACCGAGCCCACCAGTTCACCCACGCTGTCGGACACCGAACCCGCGACGTTCTCGGCCATCCGATCGGCGGACCAATGGCCCGCACCGATCCCCTCGTCGATCTTGCGCAACGCTTCGGCCTGCTGACGTTTGAGTTTTTCGAGCAGGCGCGAACGCTGGTCGCCATCGGCGAAAGCCATGGTCACGCTGGTCATGGCGGAGAAACCGATGCTGGTTCCCTCCCGCGCGATAGCTGCGATCTGCGGTACCAGGCGACGTACGCCCTCTTCATAACGGCGCAGCGACTCGGCGTCGCCACGCGACACTGCCACGTCCTTGCCGTCTACACGCACCGCACCATCATGGACGAATATCTTGGACGGCACCCCATCGATGCGGTGAAAGGAGAGCCCCGCCGGTGTCACGTCCACGTCGTAGGGCGTGGAATAGTCGTACTTGCAGCTATCGGTACTGAAGCTCGCGTTCTTCGCCTGCGCGGGTAACACGGCGAAGGTCAAGGCAAGAGCGGCGGTGCCGGCAATGAGCGCGTGGCGCATGATCTTTCTCCCCAGGGACGATTGTCACGGGTGGGATGCCGCCCGTAGACCCAGGGTTTAAGCCGATCCAGCGACGAATGCATGGCCGTTTCGTCACCCCGTGACTTCCGGCAGGGTCAGGACGAGAGGCCCCGCTCGCGGGCGTATTCCGACAGGCGACTGTCGTGATCGATTCCAAGCTTGCGCATCGCGTCGCGCTTCTGCCGACTGACGGTCTTGACGCTACGACTCAGGCGATCGGCAATCTGCGTAATCGACATACCGCTGACGTATAGCCGAACCACCTCGATCTCGCGCGCCGACAATCGCGCCGTGTCGGCCGTGCTTTGCACACCGGCCTGATCGAATTGCCGGCGGATCGTTTCACTGAGATAGGCACGCCCGGCTGCCGCATGACGCACCGCCACCGCCACCTCCTTGAGCGGAGCGCGTTTGTCGCAAAGACCGAGCGCACCGCGCGCGCGCATCGCCTGCAGAACCGCAGCATTGTTGACCATCGTCAGCACGACGACGGGGAGGCGCGGATAACGGCGCCGGATGAGATCGATGAGCGAAAGACCATCGCCGTGTCGGCCGCCGGGCATCGAAAAATCGGTCACGATCACGTCGCACGGGCGGGACGCGAGCAGATCGACGAGTTGGTCTCCATTGGCCGCCTCGCCCACCACCTCGATGTCACCTGCCGCCTCTAGCGCCGCACGGGTGCCCATCAGGACTACGGGATGGTCGTCGGCAATGATCGTGCGCAGAAGCATGTCTTTCCTCGCCGGCGGAATGATGCGCCCGCCATCCATGAGATGTGTTACTCGTCGTGCAACGCGGAGATTACAGTAAACATTCGTACGTGGTAGAAGATGCGCCACGGCATCGTTGAGAACATTACGCATCTCAACCGTTGCGATTGCTTCGCTGATCACGCTTGCAACGCCCCGTGCCGTGCGCGCGGCAATTGCGGGGTGCATTGCGTTACCGGCTCGGTAAAGTCCGCTCGCCCTGTCAGCGCACCGCTCGATCTCGCTGAGGTTTCGGGCGGCAGCCGACGTAGCGCCGATCATGTTCACCACGGCATTCGTGTGCACCGAAGGCACACCGAAGACGCCGACGCCTCACACGAGGCCGCGGGCTCCGGACACGAATGTGTCGCTCATGCGAAGCACTCGTCGTTACATCGCGGCGTGCGCCGATGCCTGAAGCGCGTACGATCTGCTGCCGGAAGGGGCTTCCTCACGGAAGACAAGGCGATCGTCCACTTCGGATCGCTATGCAACGGCACGCCTGGCTCGTCGCGTAGCGTTCGAACCGTCGTCAAGCCATCGCCGAGGAATGTCGACGAACGCGCAGCGGCCCCGTGCAGGTGGCGTATCGGTGCTTAGGCTGCACAGGCCTCAGGCCCCGAACCGAGCCATGTCAAATGATCGCGTGCAACGCGACGCGGCCTTTCGATGAGAAACGTCTCACAAATATGGATGCATTTTTCAGACTTCTCCGATATCGCGGCGCGTTGCGCGCCGCCATCCTGTCATGCATGCGCCGTGATGGCGTCGACCAGAGCACGCCATGCTTCCACAAACCATCGACTATCACATCGCTCAGCTAGACAGCACGTGGGGCATCTTTCGCGAAGGCATGCAGATCGCCGTCCGCGCCGATCCGGCGGACGCCATCGCCTTCGCGAATTTCTTTGCAGACCGCGAGACTTTGATGGCGCCGTGCCCGGTGCGCGTGTCCGCCGACATGAACCTGCACCAGGCGTTGCTGGACCTGCGTCAGGTCGCGTGAGCCATCAGCGCCCCGCGGCGCTGCCGAGGTTCGTCATGTCCAAGTGCAGCAGGCGGAGCCTTGCAATGTGACGACCCACCATGGCGCGGTCGCCCGAGGTCGACTCCAGCCGGAGGAATGCGTCTAGCAGTCGACGCTCCATCTGCTCCAGCGTACGAATGTAGGTCACGTCAGGATCGTGCGAGAGCTTGACCGAGGCCTCCATGATCGTTCGGCGCACGCCGCTCATCGGGCCGCCCGCCGTCGCGGGTCGCATGCCGGCAGCGCTCACCTGGCCCTGAAGCTCCTTCGCGATGGCAGTGAGCGCATCGGCGGATTCATCCAGGATGGCCTTGAGGCCCGGTTCGCGGACGCCGCGGGCGGCTTGCAGGTACAGGTCACGGTCCGCAATCACGCGCCTGATGAGGCCGTTTACCACTCGGGTCGAAGTGCGTTCCATGAGCCAGACCTTAGTCCGGCGGCACTTAGCCGGTCCTAAACGCAGGCAAATTCGGTCAGCGGGCGGTCATTCGCCCGGCTCCAGAAGCTGTAGGGGCCGGCCCGATGCATCGTGCAAACCCGACTGCAGGTCGAACAGCTGGCGGACCGACGGGCATAGCGCTTGGATCCGCGGCTTGAGCGCCGTCTCCACGCGAGCGACAACGCGCGCCTGCCCTCCGGTGGACACTGATGCGACGCGGTCGCGCAACGCGGCCGCGCCCTGAAGGTCCCCATTCATGGCGAGCTGCATCGCCTCGCTGCCCACGTCCTGGGTCAGTAACGGCCCCACATCCGACACAATTTCTTGCGCGTAGGCGCGCATCGCATCTTCCTGCCAATCGCGAGTGCTTTGACTGGTGGCGATGCGCCGCTTGATCTCCGCCACGCGGCTGTTCAGCACGCGATCCAGATCGCCGCTGGCGACGGCGCCGGGGGCCGCGGTGGCTGCCTCGTCGCGCACCGCGCGCGCCGCCAGATCGATACCGTCACTCGCGATGGCCTTGGCCTTGGGGACCAGGGCGCGAACGTTGCGCTCGAACAGAGCGACGCGATCCTGTTCGTCCGGTCGCAACGCCAAAGGTCGCCCGTCGACCTCCAGTGCGCCATCGTCCATGCGAATGCGGCGCGGCGCGACCTCCGCCCTCTCGAACACGAGCGCATCGGGCTGAACGGTAAGATCGTAGGTGCTCGCCACTCGGCAGGTGGTCGACAGATCCTGGGCCGCCGCGCCACCCACGGCACAGCAGGCAATGGCAAACACAAGCAGGCGTGCGGTCATCGTGCGTCCCCGAAAAGGCCTTCGATAGCGGGCCGGCCGCGAACAGCGGCTGAACACTACAGGGTCGGTTGCGCGAACTGCTGCCGCGCACCGACGCTGCCGAGAACCCAGGCGAGCCAACCGAGGATGGGAACAGAGACGGTTTTCAGGAGCAGACCCACCAGCAGGATCGTCCGATGCTTCTGACCAAAGGCAAGCATGTCCGGAGGCAGACCCGGCTGGCCCAGCACCACGCCGAGCTGTTGCCACTGGTCGAATGCTCCCCAGGCCGTATATGCCGACCAGACCAGCAGCACCAGAGCCACCACGCGCATCGCGCGGCGCCCCCACTCCCGCCAGCGCAGCGTACCCAGTGACACCGCGATCACCACGAAGGCGGCGAGCGAATAGGCGAGCGACCAGGCCATGGCGATCCGCGGATCGCCCGCGCCCTGGGCGATGGCCTCTTCGCTCACCGAACCGAGCGCGCCGGCCAGCACGACCGACGCGTACGTGTTGATCACGAAACCCGCCGCGGCCAGCAGCATGACCAGCCAGACCACGATGCGCCAAGCGGCGAAAGGCCGGGGGCGCTTGGCCCCCTTGGCTGCCGGGAACAGCATCAGGCGCCCGCTTTCTTGAGGTCGGCAAGGTCCGCAAGAACCTGACCCGAGTTCTTCTCCGGGTCGACGTCCTTGTAGATCTTGACGATCTTGCCGGAGGGGTCGATCAGGAACGTCTCGCGACGGGCGTACTTCTGGCCCGTGGGCGTCGTCGTGAGCACGGCGTATTTCGTCGCCACGGCGCTGTCGGCATCGGAGAGCAGCGGGAACGGCACGTGGTACTTCTCGGCGAATTCCTTGTGCGACTTGACGTCGTCCAGGCTCACGCCCAGCACCACGGCACCGGCCTTGTGCAGCTTGGCGGTGTCGTCGCGATAGGTGCAGACCTCGGTGGTGCAGCCGGCGGTGAAGTCCTTCGGGTAGAAGTACAGCACCAGCCACTGGCCCTTGTGCGTTTCCAGGGTGTGCCAGTCGCCCTTCTGATCCTGCAGGCGGAAATCGGGCGCCTTGTCGCCCACGGCGGGCGCCGCGGCCCAGGCAGAAGCGGTGACGAGGCACAACGCGAGGAGAGTAAGGAGGCGACGCATGGGGAACCTCGGGGACGGGTGGGATGGCGTGAGTGTACCCGCCGCGTCCCGTGGTTGCCCCAGTCCCTGAGATTCGCAAGAAACTGGGGGCGCCGTGACGGCGCCCCCAATCAATTACTTCCCGAGCTTCTCGATTTCGAACTTGCTCACGTCCACACCGAGATTGATGCCCCGACCCGTGCCCGTAACGGCCAGCGAGACTTCTCCCTTGGTCATGGCAGCGCTCTCAGCGCTCTTCACGACGCCCGCATTGGCGCCGGCGCTCGCGTATTCGCCATAGATCTCGCTGATGCCCTTGACGTTGGTGAACTCGCCCTTGCCGCCTTCGATGCTGAACTTGCCGGCGGTGAGACCACCGCCACGGACGTGGATCAACACGTTAGCGGTCTGGCCGTTGTCGCAATGCACAGTACCTCGGCCGTCTGCCTTCTTGTAGATCGCCGCCCAACCCGTGGTGCTGAAGGTCATGTGGCATTTGGTCGCCGCCTCGGCCGCCTGGGCCGGCTGGGCGCCGACGAAACCTGCCGCCGCCAGAGCCAGAGCGGCCATACCCGTGATGCGCTTGATCATGTGTGTTTCTCCGTTGGAAAGGTGGCAGGAAACTGCGAGAGGGATTCTCCACTCACGAATGTGAAGAAACACGGAGTGCCCGAGGGTGCATTCAGCCGGCACACGGATTGGTCGATAGGTCGTGAATCGGGGCTACCGGCCTGTGTCGTAGGCCTACTATCGTCCCAAGCCCGTTACCGAGGACCCCACCATGCCCAAGCACATCCTGGTCGGCTACGACGGCTCCGAGACCGCCCGCCGCGCGTATCTCCTCGCGCTGGACCTGGCCGCCTGCGCCGGTGCGGCGGTACATGTGGTCTCGGTCATGCAGTGGGAGAACGGCGCCGACACCTCCGCCCTCATGATGGCAGGCGTGGGCGAGGACCGGCTCAACGGCCTGCGCGAAGAGGTGGAAGCCTTGCAACCCGATCCGGGCGTCCCGGTCGAGGTGGCGCTCGTGCATGGCAGCCCGGGCGACGCGCTGCTCTCCTACGTGGCTCAACACGGTGTGGACCACATCGTGATCGGCCACACGGAACGGGGCGCCCTGGCCCGCTGGCTGGTCGGCTCGACCTCGACGGACGTCCTCGCCAAGGCCCACGTGCCTGTGACCGTGGTGCGTTAGAAGCCCGGCTTTGTCACAATCCCGTCATTGCCCGCCGGGGGCGACACGACAAAGCGATCGAGGAACACTCGCAGTGAGCTACGCCGCCACCTTGCCATGGACGCTTGAAAAACTGGACCTCTCGCGGATCGACGTCGAGAAGGTCAGGCACAACGAAGACCTCTTTTTTCTCCTTTGCAGTTCGTCCTTCGTCGAAAGCGGCTCGGACCTGTACACGCACAACCTCGTCGACCACTTCGCTGGCGACGACGAACTGCAGGGTTGGCTGCGCGACCATTGGGAGCACGAGGAACTGCAGCACGGCCGCGCGCTCGCTGCCTATGTGCAACACGTCTGGCCCGAGTTCGATTGGGATGCCGGCTTCAAGAGCTTCTTCGCGCACTACGGGTCGGTATGCACGTCGGAGGAACTGGAGCCGAATCGCGGCCTCGAGCTCGCTGCGCGCTGCGTGGTGGAGACCGGCACCGCCAGCCTCTATCGCGCGCTCAACGATGTCACCGACGAGCCCGTGCTGCGCGAACTGACCAACTACATCAAGAGCGATGAGGTGCGGCATTACAAGCACTTCTATCAGCACTTTCGCATCTATCGCGAGCGGGACGGCATTGGCCGCATGAGCACGCTCCGCACGCTCATGAAGCGCCTGCGCGAAATCAAGAACGAGGACAGCGACATCGCGCTGCGCCACGTCTTCAACGTGCGTTATCCCGAGCAGGCGCAGGACGACGTGGCCTTCCGCCGCGTGACCTCAAAGGCCGAAGGTCTGTTGAAGCGCCATATCCCCGCCGAAATGACGGTCAAGATGCTGCTGCGGCCGCTGGACCTGCCGCCGCGGTTGAACGCTATGCTGGAATGGCCACTGACCCGGATCACCGAGAAGCTATTTCTGCATTGATCGGTGCGGCGCACGCCGCACCGTCACCCTTGCTACTTCTTCTTCGGCAATGGCGCCCATTTCTCCGGGTCGAAACCGCCTGTCTCGAACACGAGCGTGGTTTCACCGCGGCTGACCGTCACGACGTCGATGGTCAGCCGTTTCGTTTTCGCCAGATCCTTCAGGAAGGCCGCGTCATTGCGAAACAGCAGCGCCGGCTCGCCGGTCGGCGGGCGGAACGCCTTGATCGTCTTCGGCTTGCCGTCGAAGGTGGCCTTGAGCGAGCAATCGCCCTGGCAGACAAAGCCCTTCCCGGTCGTTGCATAGAGAAACACGCTCTGCCCCCATGCCGTGTGCCTGCGCAGGATCAGGCGCACCGTCTGGTCGCCGTTGGGGCGGGTCGACTGGATCGTGGCGGTACTCTGCGTGCCGCCCTGCATCGGCGAGGTCTGGTAGAGCCACAGCGCCGCGAGCCGGGTCTTTTCGCTGGCCGCCTTGTAGTTGGCCTCCAGTTCGTCGAGGGTCTTCTTCACCTCGGCGGCCGCAGGCGTATCGGGGTATTTGTCGACGATCTCGTGACCCAACTGCACGGCAGGACCATCGTTGTGCAGTTTCAGGAGCTGCTGATAGGTCTCGAGTTTCTTGGCTGCCTCGTTCGCCGGGTTGTCGGCCGCGGGCGCCTGCGCCGCTTGCTGGTCCTGCGGTGACGAACAGGCGGATACCAGGGCGAGGCTGGCCAGAAGAATCGCGATACGGCGCATGATCTTGCGCTCCCAGAGCGGAAAACCCTAGCTTCGCCGATAGGGCAGCGCGGATCAATTTGCGAACAACCGCGCTGCCGACGACGCGGCGTAAAATCCGCGCTTGCCCCAAGGATCGCCTATGTCGCCCACCTCCCCCGACGCGACCTCGCTGTTCCGCCATCGCGCCTTCGTACAGTTCTGGTTCGCAAAAAACGCGTCGAGCTTCGGCTTTCAGATGATGTCCGTAGCGGTAGGCTGGCAGATCTACGAGTTGACCCATCGCGCCCTCGACCTCGGCCTCATCGGCCTCGTGCAATTCGTGCCGTCGGTACTTCTGGCCCTGCCTGCGGGGCACGTGGCAGACCAGTTCGACCGGCGCCGCATCGTTACCGTTTGCCAGGCCATCGAGTGGGTCGCCATCGCCCTGCTCGCGGTGTTCAGCCTATCCGGGCGCCTCAACGAGACTGGCATCCTCTGCCTGGTCTTCGTCGTGAGCCTGGCAAAAACCTTCGAGTTCCCAGCCCTGCAATCCATGCTTCCTGCCCTGGTGCCGATCCAGATACTGCCGCGCGCCATGGCAGCCAACGCCGCCGCGGGCCAGGCGGCGATGATCGCTGGGCCCGCTCTGGGCGGCCTGCTCTATGTGGCCGGCGCCGGAACGGTCTACGGCGTGTCGGCAGGGCTATACCTCGTGGCGCTGGTGCTGATGTCGCGGCTGGCGTACGACCACCTGCCGCCACGCCGCGAACCGGCCACGTTGAAGACGCTATTTGCCGGCGTCCATTTCATCCGCCACCGCCCTGCCGTCCTCGGCGTGATCTCGCTCGATCTGTTCGCCGTGCTGCTCGGCGGCGCCACGGCGCTCCTGCCGATCTTCGCCAAGGACATCCTGCACACCGGGCCGTGGGGTCTCGGCGTCCTGCGCGCCGCGCCCGCCGTGGGCGCGTTGCTGATGTCGTTGTGGCTGGCCCGGCATGCACTGGAACGTCGCGTCGGGCCGATCATGTTCGCCTCGGTGGCCGGCTTCGGCGCCGCGACGCTGGTGTTTGCCCTGTCCACGAACCTTTGGTTGTCGGTGGGCGCCTTGTTCGCCCTGGGCGCCTTCGACATGGTCAGCATGGTGATTCGCGGCGCGCTCGTGCAGTTGGAAACCCCGGACGACATGCGCGGCCGCGTCAGCGCGGTCAACGCCATCTTCATCAACACCTCGAACCAGCTTGGCGAGTTCGAATCCGGGCTGCTCGCCGCGGCCGTTGGCGCGGTGAACGCCACCCTGGTCGGCGGCATCGGCACCCTGGTGGTCGTGGCACTCTGGATGTGGTGGTTCCCCTCCCTGCGTCGCCGCCAGGGCCTGGTATCGGCTCCCGAACCGGTCGAGGGCGCCAGCGGCACGATCTGACACGGCGCCACAAACGTGTTATTAGGTGGACGTCTATACCGCCAAAGGGGAAGTCAGCTACCATGAAGCGCCTGCTTGCCGCCGCCCTCGTCGCCTTCGTCGCGACCGCCCATGCCGCCCATGACGGCCCCGCCAGCCTCGATGCGGCGCTTGCTCAGGGCAAGCGCGAGCACAAGCCGGTGTTGATCGATTTCCAGGCTGTGTGGTGTTACTCCTGCTACTACATGGCGAGCCACGTGCTGAACGGCAAGGAGTGGGACGACCTCAACACCAAGATCGTGTTCTACGAAGCCGACGCCGACAAGCCCGCCGATCAGGCCTGGATGAAGAAACTCAACGTCCACTTCCTTCCGACCTATGTCGCGATCGGACCGGACGGTGAAGAACTCGGCCGCATTCTCGCCGAGCGACCGCGCGAAACGTTCTATCCCGAAGTGGCTGCCCTCCTCTCCGGCGACGCGCGGCTATCGAAGCAGAAGGCCGACGCGGCGAAGGGCTCCATGGCGGCCGTGGCGGACGTGCTCGACACCTATCAGCAGCGCTACGAAGGCAAGGAAGGCATGGCCTGGTTCGACACGCTGCCGCCAATGGTGCGCAACGTATCGGACAAGGACAAGCGCGTGGCACTGGCAAAGCAGCGGCTTCTGTTGCTGCAGGCCAATGGTGCAAAAGACGACAAGGGCATCATCGATGCTGCGGCGAAGGTGCTCGCGGGCAATATCGGGTGCGAACGCCCGTATGTGCTCGATGACCTCATCTCCGCAAGCGCGTCGCAACCGGCGGATGCGCGCAAGGCCTTGCTCCAGCCGCAGAAGGCACCCTACGAGCAGTTCCTCGACACGCAGGTGTTCACGGCATCGCCCGCATGCGCCGATCAACGCAGCGCTGTGCTGACAGCAGCGGACCTCGACGCGGCACTCGACGACCACGCCGCGGAACAGGCCGTGCTGCGCAAGGCGATCGATCTTAGCCGCGACCGGTTGCATGGCGACTTGCGCAGCGATCGCAACCTGGCCGACAACCTGCGCGTGTACCTCGTGCGCGCCAAGGCGGGCGACGAACTCGACACGCTGGAGAAGCAGTTGATCGCCGCCTATCCGGACGACTATGTCTACAACTATCGCTATGGTCGTCGACTTGTCGAAGCGGGCAAGGCCGCCGAGGGGCTTCCGTATCTCGAAGCCGCTGCGAAGAAGGCCTATGGCGCGAACGAGATCACTGTGGCGAGCTTCCGGGTAAAGGCCCTGCGTGCGCTCCATCGCGATGACGAGGCACGCAAGCTGGTCGCAAAGACCGTCGCCGCCCAGGGCAAGGCCTTTCCGGAACAGACGAAGAAGCTGCAGGATGCGTTGAACTCCTGACCGCTCGTGGGGCCGTCCGCGATGGGCGGCCCCAGGCCAGTGCGGATGCGCCGCGTCCATGGTGCGCGGCCGGGACACACTGCTACGCTGTTCCAGTCCCCCGCTCCGGAGTTGTCATGATCGTCGTTCACCACCTGAACAACTCGCGCTCGCAGCGCGTGCTCTGGTTGCTGGAAGAACTCGGCCTGCCCTACGAAATCGTGCGCTATCAGCGCGATCCGAAGACGATGCTGGCGCCCAAGGCGCTGCGCGAGGTCCATCCGCTCGGCAAGTCGCCTGTCGTCGTGGATGGCGACGTGACCGTGGCCGAGTCGGGCGCGATCGTCACCTACCTGCTCGATCGCTATGGCGAGGGTCGCCTGCGTCCCGCAGCAGGAACGGCCGATGCGCGACGCTTCGATTATTTCATGCACTACGCAGAGGGCTCCGCCATGCCGCCGCTGCTCCTGAAGCTCGTGTTCCTGCGCATGGAGTCCGCCCCCGTTCCGTTCTTCGCCAAGCCCATTGCACGCATGCTGGCGCGTGGTGCGCAGAAGAGCTTCGTCGATCCCCAGCTCACCCTGCATCTCGATTACATGGAGAGCGAAATCGGCAAGACGGGCTGGTTCGCGGGAGATGCATTTACCGCGGCGGACATCCAGATGAGCTTCCCGCTCGAAGCGGCCGTCAGCCGCGGCGGTCTCGACGCGACGCGCCCCGGGCTGCTCGGTTTCCTCGAACGTATCCATGCGAGGCCCGCCTATCGGGCGGCACTGGAACGCGCTGGCGACTACGATCTGGTTGCCAAGCCGGCACGCTGAACCCCTGCTCAATCCGCCGCCCGCCTTTTACACCGTCCTCACGGGGCCGACCGCAAAGTCGTTACGACCGCAAACGTGTAGGGAGCCTTCCAATGAGCAGAAATCGCGAATTCGCCCGCCAGGTCGAGAGCGCCGTGAACGGGGTGTCCGGCCGCGTTCGCCACTATGCCGATGAGGCATCGAGCGTCGGTAACGATCTGCTCGAACGGAGCCGTCGGGTCACCGGAAAGCTTGCCAAGCGCACGAACGGCAACGGCCAGCGCATCCGCTATATGGCCGAGGACGTCGCCGACGAGGCCACGTACCAGTACCGCAAGCTGCGCAAGCAGGTGCGTCGCAACCCCGGCGTCGCCATCGGTATCGCGGCCGCCGCCATCGGTACCTTCCTGCTGATTCGCCATGCGCTGCGCGACGACGATTGATCGATAGCGGCAACGATTAATGAGGGCCTGCGGCGGTGCAGGCGAAGGCCGGGAGCAATCCCGGCCTTTTTTTGTTGTGGGAGCCGCCATGGCGGCGAGAAGCCATGAGAACCGGTGGGAGCCACCCTGGTGGCGAAAAGCCAACGGAGCGGTGTTGTGGGAGCCGCCATGGCGGCGAGAAGCCACCAGAGCGGCGACGCGGGAAACCAGCGAGGAACATTGAGGCAAGCCTTCCCTCGCCGCCTTGGCGGCTCCTACAAGAGCGCCTCAGTGTTGGTCTACTCGCAAATCGCGAAGCACCTCTATCGATCGTGCCGCGTCGGCGTTCAGGGCACCGGATGCTGTTCGACCACCTTGTCCACGTGCCAGCGCACAGCCGTCGCATCCGGCACACCCTTCGGATGGACCTCGGTGATCTTCAGCAGGTATTCGTTGCCCGGCTTCCAATCGAAGTCTTCGAGCGGCACGGCGGTCGTCTGCCATGGCTCGTTGGGCTGTTCGCGGTATTGCAGGCACTCTGCTTTGATGGCGCCATTCGTGCACGGCGCCTTGGCGCCTGCGATGTAGAGGAGCCGGGAACGGGAGCCGTGGTCGCTGGGCGACGTGGCACAACCCGTCAGCAGGGCGGCGATGACGGCAAAGGCAAATGGGCGCATGGGTTGGGTCCGCGATCGGTGAACGGGTAAGGGATACCAGCCGGTCCATGGACGGTGTGTGATGCGGAAACGACGAGGGCCGGTCGCCCGGCCCTCGTCTTCCCACATCTCCCGGCCGTCAGACCGTCATGGGATTGGGCTTGTCGACGTCGAGCTTGTATTCCTTGATGGCGCGGCTGACGTCCTTGGCATTGACCTTGCCGTCCTTCGCCAGCGCGGCAAGGGCCGCATGTGCGATCCAGTAGCGGTCCACTTCGAAGTGCCCGCGCAGGTTCGCACGCGTATCGCTGCGACCGAAGCCGTCCGTACCCAGCACCGTATAGCGCATGCCGTCAGGCATGAACGCGCGGATCTGGTCGGCGAACTCGCGCACGTAGTCGGTGGCGGCAACGGCCGGACCCTGGCGATCGGCCAGCAGCCCCGTCACATACGGCACGCGCTGCGTCGCTTCTGGATGCAGGCGGTTCCAGCGCTCGGCATCGAAGCCTTCGCGACGCACTTCCGAGAAGCTCGGCACCGACCAGATATCGGAGGTGACGCCGAAGTCCTTCTCCAGCAGCTCCGCGGCCGCGATGACCTCGCGAAGAATGGTGCCCGAGCCCATGAGCTGTACGCGTGGCTCGTTCTTCTTGGCCTTGCCACCGTCCTTGAACAGGTACATGCCCTTGACGATGCCTTCCTCACTGCCCTTCGGCAGATCGGGGTGGGCATAGTTCTCGTTCATGACCGTGATGTAGTAGTAGACGTCTTCCTGCTCCTGCATCATCCGGCGCGTGCCGTCCTGCAGGATCACCGCCAATTCGTAGGAGAAGGTGGGATCGTAGGACACGACGTTCGGGATCGCACCGGAGAGCAGGTGCGAATGGCCGTCCTCATGCTGCAGGCCTTCACCGTTCAGCGTGGTGCGACCCGACGTGCCGCCGATTAGGAAGCCGCGCGCGCGCATGTCGCCCGCCGCCCAGCAGAGGTCGCCGATGCGCTGGAAGCCGAACATCGAGTAATAGATGAAGAACGGCAGCATCGGCACGTTGCTGACGCTGTAGCTGGTAGCCGCCGCGAGCCACGCGCTCATGCCGCCCGCCTCGCTGATGCCTTCCTGCAGCACCTGGCCCTTCTGGTCCTCGCGGTAGTAGAGCAGCTGGTCGGCGTCCTGCGGACGATACTTCTGGCCGAACGGCGCGTAGATGCCGATCTGGCGGAACATGCCTTCCATACCGAACGTGCGCGCTTCGTCGGCCACGATCGGGACGAGGCGCGGACCGAGTTCCTTGTCACGCAGCATGAGGTTCATGCCGCGAACGAGGGCCATGGTCGTGGAGATCTCGCGATCGCCGGTGCCCTTGGTGATCTGGTCGAACGCGTCGAGCGCCGGCGCCTTGAACGACTGGTCCGCCTTGCGGCGACGCTGCGGCAGCGAACCGCCGAGCGCACGGCGACGCTCCAGCATGTACTGCACTTCGTCCGAGTCCTTGCCCGGGTGGTAGTACGGCACTTCGTCCAGCTTGTCGTCCGGCACCGGGATATTGAAGCGATCGCGGAAGGCGCGAACGGCCTCGGTATCCATCTTCTTCTGGTTGTGCGCGGGGTTCTGCGATTCGCCTGCCGCGCCCATGCCGTAGCCCTTTACCGTCTTGGCGAGGATCACCGTCGGCATGCCGGTGGTGTTCACTGCCGCGTGGTACGCCGCGTACACCTTGTGCGGGTCGTGGCCGCCACGGTTCAGGCGCCAGATGTCGTCGTCGGACATGTTCGCGACCAGCGTTGCCGTCTCCGGATACTTGCCGAAGAACTTCTCGCGCGTGTACGCGCCACCGAAGGCTTTGCACGCCTGGTATTCGCCGTCGACGGTTTCCATCATGAGCTGGCGCAGCTTGCCGGTCGTGTCACGGGCAAGGAGCGGATCCCAGTAGCTGCCCCAGACGACCTTGATCGCATTCCAGCCGGCGCCACGGAACACGCCTTCCAGTTCCTGGATGATCTTGCCGTTGCCACGCACCGGACCGTCGAGACGCTGCAGGTTGCAGTTGATGACGAAGATGAGGTTGTCGAGGCCTTCGCGACCCGCCAGCGAGATCGCGCCGAGCGACTCCGGCTCGTCCGACTCGCCGTCGCCCATGAAGCACCAGATCTTGCGATCGGTCTTCGGCATGAGGCCGCGATGTTCCAGGTACTTCCAGAACTGGGCCTGATAGATCGCCTGGATCGGACCAAGACCCATGGACACCGTCGGTACCTGCCAGTAATCCGGCATCAGGTAGGGATGCGGGTAGGACGACAGGCCACGGCCCTTGCCGGCCACTTCCATGCGGAACAGGTCGAGCTGGTCTTCGCTGATGCGGCCTTCAAGGAAGGAGCGCGCATACACGCCGGGTGCCGAGTGGCCCTGATGGAAGACCAGGTCGCCCGGGTGGTCGGCGCTCGGAGCGCGCCAGAAATGATTGAAGCCCACGTCGTACAGCGTGGCCGATGAGGCGAAGCTGGAGATGTGACCGCCGAGGTCGCCCGGCTTGCGGTTGGCGCGCACCACCGTGGCGAGCGCATTCCAGCGGATCAGCGAGCGGATGCGCCATTCGAGAGCGGCGTCGCCCGGGCTGCGCGCTTCCATGTGCGGCGGGATGGTGTTGACGTACTCGGTCGTCGGGTCGAACGGCAGGTAGCCACCGGCGCGACGGGTGGAGTCGACCATCCGTTCCAGCAGGAAATGCGCGCGCTCGGTGCCATCGTGGTTGATGACGGCGTTGAGCGATTCGACCCACTCGCGGGTTTCGGTGGGGTCGAGGTCCTGGTTCAGGATGTCGTCGAACTGGTCCATGGATGCTCCGCTCGCGCATGACGCGCGCTCATGGGGACTGAAGAAGGCCGCTGGGGTGGCGGGAAAACCTTTCCATGATAACCCAAGGTTCGCGGATACGCGGCCGTATGGGCGCTTGGATCGAGGCAAATGGGATATATGGCGAGCCTGCCGGCTGTCGCCGGATCGCCAGCAGGCTGGCTCCCACCAACAAGCTGGCTTCCACCCGACCAGTCGACTCCCACCCGGAGGCCGGGCTCCTTCTGGAGCAGGCTATCCGCAACGGGGGCCCGCCGGCTTCGCCGGATCGCCAGCAGGCTGGCTCTCACCGACAAACCGGTTCCCAGCCGAGAAGTCGACCCCCATCCGGCAAGCTGGCTGCCACCGGGTTGTGCTCTGGTGGGAGCCAGCCTGCTGGCGATGGTCGTGCCGCGACTCAGTCGTTTACGACCGTACGCGGCTTGCCGGCACGGATCTGCGCCTCTACACACGCCACGGAGGTCATGTTGACCACGCGGCGCACCGTGGCCTGCGGGGTCAGGATGTGGGCCGGTTTCGCCACGCCCATGAGGATCGGCCCGATGACCACGCCGTCGCACAGTACGCGGACCATGTTGTAGGCCGTATTGGCCGCGTCCAGGTTCGGGAAGACGAAGACATTGGCCTTGCCCTCCAACCGCGAGTTCGGAAAGATCCGCTCGCGCAGTTCCGGCGTCAGGGCCACATCGGCCTGCATCTCACCTTCCACTTCGAGCCGCGGCGCGCGCTCGCGGATCAGGTTCAATGCGGCGCGCATCTTGCGCGAGTTGCGCGTCTCTCGGCTACCGAAGTTGGAATTGGACAGCAGCGCGATCTTCGGCTGGATGCCGAACAGCTTGAGGCGAATCGACGCCTGCAGGGTCGCCTCGGCGATCTGCTCCGCGCTCGGGTCTTCCTGCACGTACGTGTCGAGGAAGAAGAACGTGCCCTTCTCGGTCGCCACCGCGGCCATGGCGGACGCTTCGGCGATGCCTTCGTCCAAACCGATGATGTCGCAGATGTAATCGAGCTTGCTCTGGTAGGTGCCGACGAGGCCGCAGATCATCGCGTCCGCCTCACCCCGCTCCACCATCAGCGCGGCGATCACAGTCGGGCGCGAGCGCACCACCGCCTTGGCGGATGCGGGCGTCACCCCGCGGCGTTCCATGATCGAGTGGTAGAGGCGCCAATAGGCCTCGAAACGAGGATCGGAGTGGATGTTGCACATTTCGAAATCGACGCCAGGCTTGAGGCGCAGTCCGGCGCGCGCGATGCGCTTCTCGATGACGTCCGGACGGCCCACGAGGATCGGCCGGGCCAGACCCTCGTCCACCACCGTCTGCACGGCGCGCAGCACGGTTTCTTCCTCGCCCTCGGCGTAGACCACCCGCTTCGGATCGGCCTTGGCGCGATCGAACACCGGCTTCATCAGCAGGCCGGTGCGGAACACGAAGCTGGTGAGCTTCTCGACGTAGGCAGGGAAATCGGTGATCGGACGCTCGGCGACACCGGAGCCCATCGCCGCCTGCGCAATGGCCGGCGGAAGCTGGATCAGCAGGCGCGGATCGAACGGCTGCGGGATCAGGTAATCCGCGCCGAAGCTCGGCGGCTTGCCGCCATAGGCGCGGGCGCTCACGTCGGACGATTCGCGCCGTGCCAGCTCCGCGATCGCCTGCACGCAGGCCACCTTCATGGCCTCGTTGATGACCGTGGCGCCAACGTCGAGCGCGCCGCGGAACAGATACGGGAAGCACAGCGCGTTATTGACCTGGTTCGGGTAGTCCGAGCGCCCGGTGGCCATGATGCAATCGGGACGCACGGCCTTGGCGTCTTCCGGCAGGATCTCCGGATTGGGATTGGCCAGCGCGAAGATGATGGGGCGGTCCGCCATCGTAGCGACCATTTCCGGCTTCAGGATGCCGCCGGCCGAAAGGCCGAGGAAGATGTCCGCGCCTTCGACGATCTCGGCCAGCGTGCGCTTGTCGGTATCGCGTGCGTAGCGCTGCTTGTCCGGATCGAGGTCGGTGCGGCCGGTGTGTAGCACGCCGTCGCGATCGAACGCGAGGATGTTTTCCTTCCGCATGCCCAGGGTCACGAGCATGTCGACACAGGAAATGCCCGCGGCGCCCATGCCGGTGGTGGCGAGCTTCACGTCTTCGATCTTCTTGCCCGTGACCAGCAGCGCATTGATGACTGCAGCACCGACGATGATCGCAGTGCCATGCTGGTCGTCGTGGAAGACGGGAATCTTCATCCGCTCGCGCAGCTTGCGCTCGACGATGAAGCACTCCGGCGCCTTGATGTCCTCGAGGTTGATGCCGCCGAAGGTCGGCTCCAGGCTGGCGATGATGTCGACCAGCTTGTCCGGGTCGGTCTCGTCGATCTCGATGTCGAAGACGTCGATGCCGGCGAATTTCTGGAACAGCACGCCCTTGCCTTCCATCACCGGCTTACCGGCGAGCGCGCCGATATTGCCGAGGCCCAGCACGGCCGTACCGTTGGAAATGACCGCCACGAGATTCGAGCGCGCGGTCAGTTCGGCAGCGGCTCGCGGGTCTGCCACGATCGCGTCGCACGCAGCGGCGACGCCGGGCGAATACGCAAGCGACAGATCCCGCTGAGTGAGCAGCGACGTGGTCGGCGTGACCTTGATCTTGCCCGGGCGCGGAAGGCGGTGATATTCGAGAGCGGCTTGCCTCAGTTCCTCGGAAATGGCCATGGGATCCTGTGCGATTCGGCGAAAGGGAAAGGCTTGACGCGGCCTGGGCCGGCGATTGACCCGGCATGTTAGCACCGCGTCCTGCGCTCCCAGCCCCTTCTACTGTGTTGCATTGCGACAAGCTGTGATACCGATTTCGACCTATCGCGCGCAGGCATGGCTGTACTCCGCGAGCGTGCAGAACGCCAGCGAGCGACCATGCGGTCGGGTATGCCGTGAGATCGAATCCGCCCCGTGCGGATCAAAGACCGAGGGAGATTTCCTCGGCTTCCACGCCCGCCATGTGGATGTGGTTGACGAAGAGGGAGAAGGCCAGCTTTCCCGCCAGGCCATGCACGTGCTGCATCCAGGGTGGGAGATAACGCGGCACGGCCACGTCGCCCGTCTGGAAATGCGGTTCGAGGCTCATTACGTCGTGCAGGGCAAGCTTTCCCGCGAAAAGATTGCGCAACAGATCCAGCCGGCGCTGCCGCAGTGCCCAACGGAAAAACGTATGCACGGCGAGCAGGCCGCTCAGGTACACATTGTCCTTCGCGAAGGCGGACCCACCCGTCAACGGTACGCCTCGGAATACGCGCTGCGCGGAGTGGAAGCTGTCCGCCACGTTCTGTCCGCAGGCGCGGAAGTAGCGGAACACCTCCACGAAGTCGGCGCCGTTCAAGGCCATGTCGATGGCGAGAATGCGCAGACTGATGCGCTTCAGCCGGGAAATGTCGATGGCGCCGGACATGAGCTCGGCAAAGACGGCCAACCCTTCCTGCGTCGCAGTAACGCGCGGCGAGGTACGGGCCAGCGAAGCGAGCACGGGTTGCTCGCGTCCGTTGAGCGCGGTGAGCGAGTGGACGAACGCCTCGTGCGCCAGCAGCTGGTGACGGTCGTACTCCGTGAAACGCACGCCGCCACGCAGCCGGATGCGGGTCGCACCCGCTGCGGCCTTCGCGGTCAGCTCGGGATCGACTTCTACCGAAATCATGCCGGGAGCGAAAAAGGCATCCAGTCGTTCGGCCATGTCCTGGCGCAGTTCCTCGGCAGGAATGGTCCCCGTCGCATCCTCGGTGTCGAGGTCGGCGCCCAGTTCGTCAGCCAGATCGACGAAGTAGCGGGCGGCATCGAGATTGCTGCGATTGCTGCCGGGGATGGCGTCGCCGGGTTTGCCGTAGAGCGCGATCGAGGCGGTGGTTACACCGTCGGTGCCTGCGGCATGCAGCATGTCGGTCGCAATCCGCCAGGACTCGGCCGTGCGGCGCAGGTATTCGGCGATCGGATGGTCCTCTTCCGCCTCCGCCTCGATGGCGTCCAGTTCGGTACGGGTGTCGTCCAGCACCGGGGGGCGGTAGCGAATATCGGGGATCGAGAGGCGTCCGGCGCCGAATTCCTCGATCAGGCGCCCTTCCACCGACGCCGGCCAGGACACGGTGGGCAGGATGCGAATGGACCGGACGGCCGCGAGAAGACGCTGATCCAGCGCCGCGTAGCGCCGCATCTCGGGCGAGAGGGAAGACGAAGCGGCGGGGGCATGCATGGCGGCGGATTATAGCCCTGGGAAAGCCGCTTCGACCCGGGCGACGGCCACGAAGGAGCCGCCAGGGACGACGTCAACGCGAGGAAATGTATTTCTCGCGGCGGATGTGCTGCACGGAAAGGCCGTGATCCTTCAGCGCGGCAAACGCGGCATCCACCATGTTCGGGTTGCCGCAGAGGTAGGCGATATCGTCGCTGCCACTGGGTTCCAGCTCGGCGAGCATGTCCTGCACGTAACCCAGCCGATCGTGCGGGCGCGGGTTCGGACGCGCACCGCGTGACAAGCAGGGATGGAAGACGAACCCCTCGTTAGCACGTGCGAACGCTTCGAATTCCTCGCCATACAACAGCTCGCCCTCGTTGCGGGCACCGTAAAGAAGCACGAAACGGCATCCGCGGCTGGCGATGAGCTTCTCGATCTGCGGCAGCATGGCCCGGTACGGCGTGACGCCCGTGCCCGTGGCAATGAGGATGTAGCGCTGATTGGTGTCCCCGTCCATGAGGCAGAAGCGCCCGTACGGCCCGCTCGCATCCACCGTGTCGCCGTGTTCCAGACCGCTAAGCAGCTTCGTGGCGGCACCGCCGTCCACGTAGCTCACCGCGATCTCGATCCGCTGGACGGGACCACTGCCATCGCCCACCGTACCCACGGAGTAGCTCCGCTTGGTGGGTTTGCCGTCGTCGTAGTTGAAGTGCACCTGGAGGAACTGCCCCGGCACGAACGCCAGCGGCTGGCCATCCACCCGTTCGAAAGCGAGGTGGCGCACCGCCGGGGCGAGCATGAAGCTGTCGACGAGGCGGAGCGGGAACTGTTCTGCCATGGAAAGTCTCTGTTGACGCCGCGGAACAAAGTCGTGCAGCAAAGGCCGGTATAATAGGCGGCTTGTCATCCCGGCGCAGCCCATGACCACTCCTGCTTTACACGTCAACGATTTACGCAAGACCTACGGCAACGGCGTGGAGGCCCTGAAGGGCGTCTCCCTGACCGTCCAGCCGGGCGATTTCTTCGCCCTGCTCGGCCCCAACGGCGCCGGCAAGTCGACCCTGATCGGCATCCTGTCCTCTCTCGTGAACGCCTCCTCGGGCGACGCGGAGATCTTCGGGGTGTCCATTCATAAGCACCGCAGCGAGGCCATGCGGCTGATCGGCCTGGTGCCGCAGGAAATCAACTTCAACCAGTTCGAGAAGCCCTTCGACATCTGCGTGAACCAGGCAGGCTTCTACGGCATCGGCCGTGCCGAGGCCTCGGAGCGCGCGGAGAAGTACCTGAAGGAGCTGCGCCTGTGGGAAAAGGCGCATCACCAGGCACGCATGCTCTCCGGCGGCATGAAGCGCCGCCTGATGATCGCGCGCGCCATGATGAACGAGCCGAAGCTGCTGATCCTCGACGAGCCCACCGCGGGCGTGGACATCGAAATCCGCCGCTCCATGTGGCAGTTCGTCAGCGGCATCAACGCTGCGGGCACCACGGTGATCCTCACCACGCATTATCTGGAGGAAGCCGAGCAGCTCTGCCGCAACATCGCGATCATCGACCAGGGCCGCATCGTCAAGAACACCACGATGAAGAGCCTGCTCGCCACGCTCGACGTCGAAACCTTCGTGCTCGACGTCTCGGATGTGCCGGCATCGCTGCCGGAGCTTCCGGGCGTGGTCCTGCGCAAGATCGACGATCGCACCATCGAGGCGGAAATGTCGCGCGCACACGATCTCAACTCCCTGTTCGCGGCCCTGTCGGCGAACGGCGTCACCGTCACCTCGATGCGCAACAAGGCCAACCGCCTCGAGGAACTGTTCGTCAGACTGGTCGAGCACGGCCGGGAGAATGCGGCATGAGCAGCTCCACCAACCTCGTCGCGCTCGGTACGATCGTCCGCCGCGAAATCATGCGCATCCTGCGCATCTGGACGCAGACGCTGATTCCGCCCGCGATCACGATGACGCTGTACTTCGTCATCTTCGGCAAGCTCATCGGCAGCCGCATCGGTGAGATGCATGGCTTCACCTACATGCAGTACATCGTGCCCGGCCTGGTCATGATGAGCATCATCACGAACAGCTACGGCAACATTTCGTCCTCGTTCTTCGGTGCCAAGTTCGGCCGTTTCGTCGAGGAGATGCTGGTCTCTCCGATGCCCAACTGGGTGATCCTGCTCGGTTACGTGTTGGGTGCGGTCACGCGTGGCGTCATCGTCGGCGCGCTGGTACTGCTCATCGCGCTGTTTTTCACCGACCTGCACGTGGCCCATCCGATCATCACATTCCTGTCGGTGCTCCTCGGCGCCACCGTGTTCTCGCTGGCCGGTTTCGTGAACGCCGTGTTCGCCAAGAAATTCGACGACATCGCCCTCGTGCCGACCTTCGTGCTCACGCCGCTGACCTATCTGGGTGGCGTGTTCTACTCGGTGGATCTGCTCGGCGAGCCGTGGCGCAGCATCTCGATGGTAAATCCCATCCTGTACATGGTGAACGCGTTTCGCTTCGGCGTGCTCGGCGTAAGCGACGTACCCATCGTCACCGCGTTCGTGGTCATGCTGGTGTTCGTCGTCGGCTTGTCGGCTGTCGCCCTGCGCCTGCTGTCCCGCGGCGTGGGCCTGCGTTCGTAACGGACGATGCGGGTCAACAAATACATCAGTGAAGCCGGCCTCTGCTCGCGTCGCGAGGCCGACGACCTGCTCGTCGCGGGCCGCGTCACCATCAACGACGAAGTCGTCGGCATGGGTGCGAAGGCGCTGGAAGGCGACGTCGTCAAGGTCGATGGCGAAGTCGTCGTCGCGCGCACGCTCATCGCCAGCCCGGCGAAGAGCCGCGGCGTGTACATCGCGCTCAACAAACCGGTGGGCATTACCTGCACCACGGACACCACCGTCGACGGCAACATCGTCGACTTCGTGGACCATCCGCAGCGGATCTTCCCGATCGGACGCCTGGACAAGGATTCCGAGGGGCTGATCCTGCTCACCAGCAACGGGGACATCGTCAACGAGATTCTCCGCGCCGAGAACCACCACGAGAAGGAATACCTCGTGGCGGTGAACAAGCCGGTGACGGATGAATTCCTGAAAAGCATGGCCAAGGGCGTGATGATTCACGGCCAGATGACCAAGCCATGCCGCACGCGAAAGATCGCAAAGTTCGGCTTCGCTATCGTGCTGACCCAGGGACTCAATCGACAGATCCGCCTGATGGCCGCAGCCTTTGGCTATCGCGTGATGCAACTGCGCCGGGTTCGCATCATCAACGTAAAACTCGGCCATCTGAAGCCCGGGCAATGGCGGAACCTTACCGAGGCGGAGCTGCAAGGGCTTCTTCCCGGCCGGACGCAGTGGTAGTGCCACGGATGCGCCGCCATCGGGGCATGGCCGATCTCCTGTTCTGATCGCGCCGAGGCTGGTCTGCACATCGCATTCCACGCCAGTCCCCGTCAAACCGCGGGCTCGTGCGATCATGTCGCATGACCGACTTCCAGCAACTGTCCCTCTCCCCCGCTCTCCTCGCCGCCGTCGAGGGCATCGGCTATGCCTCGATGACCGCGATCCAGCGCGAGTCGTTGCCGCCCATTCTCGAAGGGCGCGACGTCATTGCCCAGGCGCGCACCGGCAGCGGCAAGACGGCCGCGTTCGGGCTTGGGCTGCTCCAACGCATCGACGTCGCGGAAGTCCGCCTGCAGGCGCTCGTGCTCTGCCCGACCCGTGAACTGGCGGATCAGGTGAGCAAGGCCATTCGCCGCCTGGCCGTGAACATCCCGAACGTGAAGCTGCTGACACTATGCGGCGGCATGCCGCTGGGACCGCAGCTCGCGTCACTCGAGCACGATCCGCATATCGTGGTCGGGACGCCGGGGCGTATTCAGGAGCATCTGAAACGCGGCAGCCTGCACGGCGGCGGCATCAAGGTGCTGGTGCTGGATGAGGCCGACCGCATGCTCGACATGGGCTTCGAAGAAGCCATGGACGACATCGTCAAGCGCATTTCCAAGCACCACCAGACGTTGCTTTTCTCCGCCACGTACCCCGATGCGATCCGTGCCGTCAGTGGGCGCATGCAGCAGAACCCCGTGACCATCACGGTCGAGCAAAGCCACGACGAAAGCAGTATCGAGCAGCGCGTCGTGGAGGCGGAGCCCACCGTCAAGGCCGACGTGCTCGCACGCATCCTCACGCATGAGAAGCCCGAGGCGGCGCTGGTGTTCTGCAACATGCGCAAGGACACCGAAAGCGTGGCCGCGGAATTGGACCGCCGTGGTTTTTCCGCGCTGGCCCTGCATGGCGATCTCGATCAACGCGATCGCGACGAGGTCCTGGTGCGCTTCGCCAACCGCAGCTGCACCGTGCTCGTGGCGACCGACGTTGCGGCGCGCGGTCTGGACATCGCCGACCTCCCGCTGGTGGTGAGCTACGACGTGGCCCATGACGCCGACACCCATACCCATCGCGTCGGCCGTACCGGCCGTGCAGGGGCGACGGGTCTTGCGATCGTGCTCGCCGGTTCCCGCGACCTCAATAAACTGCGCGCGATCGAGGAGCGCCTTGGAGCGCCTCTGGCGCGTTACCCGGCCAAGCCGGCGGGCGACGGCCGCAAGGTGTTGAATCTTGCCCCGATGAAGACCCTGGTGATCGACGGCGGCCGAAAGGACAAGATGCGCCCCGGCGACATCCTGGGCGCATTGACCGGCGAGGCGGGGCTCGAAGGCAAGGACATCGGCAAGATCGACGTCTACGCAACGCGTGCCTACGTCGCCATCCGTCGCGATCTCGCCAACAAGGCACTGGAGCGTTTGCGCGCCGGCAAGATCAAGGGCCGCAATTTCCGTGTACGTCCACTGGGCTGATTGCGCGACCGCGTGACGGCACGGGCTGTAGAACCGACGCGCCACGCGTTGCCATCGCCGAACTTACGGCCTCTTCTGCCTCAGGTACCCCGCGGCTTCGCGCGATGCGTCGCCGCTGCGGTCCATGGGTCGTCGGGCCACGGGTGCCGAGGGTAGCGGCCCTTCAGCTCTTTCTTGACCTCCGGATACGTACGGTCCCAGAACCCCGCGAGATCCTGCGTGACCTGAATGGGTCTTCCGGCGGGCGACAGCAGGTGCAACATGACCGGCACCCGCCCGTCAGCAACGCGCGGCGTGTCGGCAAGGCCGAACAATTCCTGCAGCTTCACCGCAAGCACAGGAGGCGCACCGGGATCGTCGGCGCGCGTGCCGTAGTCGAGGCGCCGGGTCATGCCACTGGGTACCTTCAGCTCATCGGGTGCATGTGCGTCCAGCGCACGTCGCTGCTCGTAGTCGAGCATCGATGCGAGCGCCTGTGACAGCTCGGCCGCCTGCAACGCATCGAGGCGGCGCTTGCCACTCAGATGCGGCGCCAACCAGCGCCCCAGATCGCGCAGCAACGCTTCGTCGCCAACATCCGGCAAGCCCAGTTCGGGACGCCAGGTGCGCAGTGCGTCGATGCGACCACGCAAGCGCAGGGCCTGCTCGGTCCACGGCAGCGATGACAGGCCCCGCGCGCGGATCGCCGCGAGCAGGGCGGCCGTCGCATCCTCATTCGTGAGCTGGACGGGTCGCCGGGACATCAGCAGCGCGTCGAACCGACGCTCCTCGAAGCCTTCCGCAATCTGTCGCTCCTCGTCCCAACGCAGGATGCGGCTTACCACGAAGCGCTCGCCGTGGTCGCGTTCGAGCACGGCGGAATCGAACGGCGCCGCGGCAAACACGAGGCTGTCGCGCGCCTCCAGGCGAAGATCGAGCACCACGAGCCAGGGCTCGCCATGCAGTGCGCTGTTCTCGTGCAAACGCGCGCCTCGTCCGTTGGCGAGTTGATAGCGCGTCGCTTGGGCTTCGTCACGACGGGCCACGCGATCCGGAAAGGCGTGCACGAGCAGATCGCCGATGGCGTGGCTGTCCGGTACGCCGCTAGCCGCCGTGCGTATGCCTAGGCGGCGTCGCCAGCCCGCCGAGGCTTTCTCGATCGCTGCCAGCGCGCCGAAGTCGGCCGAACCCGCACGGGCGGCACGCGCCCCGCCATCGCGCCACAGATGCAGCGCGGCGACACGTTGACGAAAGTCATCGGTCCGTCCTTGCTCTCCGCGCAGCGGCGAGCGCGCCTCGACCAAGGCGAGGAGATCGGCCACCAGCGCGCGGTGCGTCGTCGGTGCACGCAGAGCCGCCGCCGCCAGGCGCGGCGTGGCGCCCAGCGCCAGCATGTCGCGGCCCAATGCTGTGATGGCGTCGGTCTCGTCGAGCGCCCCCAGTCGACGTAACAACTCACGGGCCTGGCCCATCGCACCGGCGGGGGGACGATCGAGCCACGGCAGATCGTCGCTGCCCCAGCCCGCCAGTTCGAGCGCAAGTCCCGACAGTTCGCTGTGCTCGATTTCCGCCGTGCGCGAAGGCTCCAGGCGACGACTCTGCGGCCAGAGGCGATACGCGACGCCTTCCGCCACGCGCCCCGCACGTCCGGCACGCTGGTCGGCCGACGCCTGGGAAATGGTCACCGTATCCAATCGGGCAAAACCGGTGTTCGGATCGAAGCGCGGTTCGCGCGCGAGCCCGCTGTCGATCACGGCGCGAATGCCCGGCAAGGTCACGCTCGACTCGGCGACATTGGTGGCGAGTACGACGCGGCGTACACCCGCATCCGCGGGGGTGAGCGCCAGTTGCTGTTCGGCGAGGCTCAATTCGCCGTGCAATGCAACCACTTCCACGTCGTTCGCCACGCGTTCGAGCATGCTGCGCAGTCGTTCGATCTCGCGGCGTCCAGGGAGAAACGCGAGCACGTCGCCATCGGTTTCACGCAACGCCTGTACCACGGTGCGCGACATGTGCTGCTCAGTTGTTTCCTGCGCGCGAGCGGGTGGGTATTCCAAACGAACGGGGTAGCTGCGACCAGGACTGCTGAGGCGCGGCGCATCCAGCCATTGCGCGATGCGCTCGCCATCGAGCGTGGCCGACATGACCAGCAGACGAAGGTCGGGCCGGAGGCTGGCCTGTACGTCGAGCGCCAGCGCCGCACCGAGATCGCCCGCAAGATGCCGCTCGTGGAATTCGTCGAAAAGGATCGCGCCTACGCCTTCGAGCGTCGGGTCATCCTGGATCATTCGCCCGAGGATGCCTTCCGTCACCACTTCGATGCGCGTGCGCGGCCCCACCCGCGACTCGAAGCGGATGCGATAGCCGACGGTCTCGCCGACCTCCTCGCCAAGCTGCCGCGCCATGAACGAAGCGGCGGCACGCGCCGCGATACGGCGCGGTTCCAGCATGACGATGCGCATGCCTGCCAGCCAAGGCGCATGCAGCAGCGCGAGCGGCACCTGGGTGGTCTTGCCGGCGCCTGGCGGCGCCTCCAGAACCAGGCGCGGGCGGTCGGCCAACGACGCCACAATGTCGGGCAGCAACGATGAAATGGGAAAGACGGGGTCCATGCGCGGCTATGTTACGCAAGGCCGCGCAGGGACGCCCGTCGAACGCGGAGCGGCAAGGCTGTTGTCCTAACCTCCGACCACGATCTCCTCGTTCGCGGACTTTGCGCCTTCCGCCCCAGGCTCGAACGGTCGCAACGAGCGGAATGCACGTCGGTAGTCGTCGGACACGCGCTTGGCGTCCTCGCCATTGGTGATGACCTTCGGCGTGATGAGCACGAGCAGTTCGGTGCGCGAGCGCTGGTCCGTGCGGTCTCGGAACAGCGCTCCCAGTAGCGGTATGCGCGACAACCCGGGCACACCATTCTGTTCCTGCGTGTCGAGTTCGCGAATCAATCCACCCAGCAGCACGGTCTGCCCGCTTTGCACGGCGACCTGCGTGGTCAACTTGCGTTTGACGATCGGCAGATTCTGTCCCGCCGCCGCCGTATCGGGACGACTCACTTCCTGGGAGACATCGAGGTAGACCAGACCACCCGGATTGACCCGCGGTCGCACGTCGAGAATGACGCCGGTGTCCTTGTACTCCACCTGCCCCACCGAGCCATTTCCGCCAAGCGCCGTGTTCACATAAGTCTGCGTCACCGGGATCTGATCGCCCACCTGGATACGCGCCTTGCGATTGTTGACGACGACCAGCGACGGCGCGGAGAGGATCTTGGTGTTGGTATCGCGTTCCATGGCACGGAGCGCGACTTGCAGTTCCTTGTTGACGAACGAGTAGAAGAAGGTGTCAGGCCGCGTAGAGATGGCCGGCGCCGAGCCCAACGCCCATTGCTGCTTGTTCCCTGGCTGCGCCACCTCGCCACCGCCGCCGGCCAGGCCTTCCAGGTACCACTGCACGCCGAAGCGGAAGGAATCGCGCAATGCCACTTCGAGGATTCGGGTTTCGATCTGGACCTGAAGAGGCACCGCGTCGAGACGTTCGATGGCATCGCGAATTTCCGCCCACTGCGAGGGCCGCGCGCGCACCATGAGCTGGTTGTTCGCATCGATCGCGGTGATGCGGAGGTCGCCCTGCCCCTGCCCGCCGCTGGAAGACGACGGCGTGCTGGTCGGTGCCTGGAAGAAGTCGGACGACTCTTCTGGCAAATCGCCGCCTCCCGACAGTTCGTTCGTATCGCCGCCGGTGCCGAGGTCGCTGCCGAGCGACGCCGGCGTGAGCCCAGGGGCCAAACGCGGTGCCGTATCACCTGCGACGGAGCCACCAAACACGTTTCCGACGTATCTCGCGACATCCGATGCGAGGAGGTGACGCACCTCATAGACGAACAGGCGCGGCTCGTTGCCACCGCCGCGGTCGATGCGCGCCACCCAGTCCCCCACCTGATCGAGATGTTCCGCGCGCTTTGCGATCACCACGATGGCATTCGTCCGTTGGATCGGAATGAAACGAAACATCCCGGCCATCGGGGTACCGCTTTTCTCGCCGAACATCGATTCCAGCGCAGGCAGAAGCTCGCCCACCGTGGCGTTCTTCAGGCTGAATACACCGACGGACATGCCACTCACCCAGTCGACGTCGAAGGTGTCCACGGTCTCCTGGTAGTTTTCGAGCTCGTCTCGCGTGCCCGCCACGACAAGGAGATTGCGCGCCGGATCGGTCAGGAGAATCGCACCCGGCGTGACGAACGGTTCGAGCAGCTTGGCCATCGTCGGCGCCGCGACGTGCTGGAGCGGGAACAACCGCGCACCCATACCCGCGGCCGGCCGCGCCGCTTTGAGCTTCGGCGCGAGATGACCCGCCACCGCGCGGCTGGCGGGCAGGATGCTGTAGCGTCCCTGGTCGCGGATGAGCGCGTTTCCTGTCCACGAAAGCAGAGTTTCAAGAATAGGCAGCGCCTCATCGCGCCGCACCGGTTTCGCCGTGGAAAACGAGATCGATCCCGAGACGCCGGGCGCCACCGAATAGTTGACATCGAGCAGGTCGCCAAGGACGGCCTTCACGACTGCCTCGATGGGCTGGTTTTCGAAGTTGAGCGTCACCGAGCCCTCGCCCTTCGCTTCGTGCCGGGGCGTGTCGACCATGCGGGGGCGAATGAAGCGCCCGCTGCCGCGGTAGACGTCTTCGCCTGGGCCGGTGTCGCGCTTGGCGTCGAAGTCCACTTTGGGCGCATCTCCCGCGAGCGGGAGGGAACCGGGGGCCGACCTTTCGACACCGACGAGCGCTTCGCGCTCCAACGCGCCGGGATCGGGCTTTGCCTTATTCGGGGCGCAAGCCACCGTCAACATGGCCGTGGCGACGGCCATGCCGAGCATTCCGCGTTTCATGTGTCCTACCTCCTTCCCTGGGGGCGCGATAGCGCCCGCTACTGCGAATCCAATGCCTGCTGTTGTCGCTGCTGCTGTTCCATGCGGCGCTTTTGCACGGCCTGCTTCAGCGCCTCAATACGTGCACGTTGCAATGCGTCGTCGTCCTGCCGGGGCGGGGCTTGGCGCGTGGCGGCGGGCGCGGGGCTCGGCAGGGCCGGGCCCGTCATGCCGCTTCCGCCCTGGCGCTGAATGGTCATGCCGCCAGGCTGCATGCGCGGCGGTGCCGCAGGCGCGGCCGGAGGCATGCCAGGCTGCTGACCCTTCGTGGGGGCATCCGGCGCAGCAACCTTCAAGGTGAGCTCGCGGCGTTCGCCACCGTTCTCGAAGAACGCGCTGCGTGCCGAAAGCGATGCCAGTACCCAATGGCTGTCGGCGAGTGAGGCACCCTCCTTCACTCGCACCGTGGTGTCCTTGCTCCGGTCGCGCAGCAAGGCCATGCGCAGGCCCGGCGTCACGATGATGCCGGTGAGCTCGAGGTCGCCGATGTTGCCCGATGCGTCGCCGGCATCTGCCACTGCCGCGGGTTTGCGATCGGTCATGAACAGTGGGCGGCCCCACACTTCGGCAAAGCGCGCCAAGGGCGACGTTGGCGGCAACTGCACCGGTCGCACGGCTGGCAAAGGCTCCGGCGTGCCCGGTGCATCCCAATGCACGCCGCGACCGACGCCAAGCAGCAGGGAGACAACGAGCGCGGCAAGCAGCGCGGCTCCGACCGCGAGGATCGGTGTGAGGCGACGTTGTCCTGCGGCGTTCACGAGGCCACCTTCGTTGCGCGCGGCGCGTGGATGTAACCGGATACGGTGAACTGCACTTCCATCGGGGCGGACGTTCCGGCGCGCGCGGCGACCGGATTCCGATAGATGCTGAAATCCTCGATGAAGAGATACGGCGTCGCTTCCTCGATGTCGTGCAGCACAGCCGTCATCGGTTCCATCTGGCAGCGCAGGCTGATGTTGACGGTGACCTTGCGATACGGCTCGCCCGCCTTCTCCTGGCTCGGCACCGGCATCTTCTGCACGACGTCGCATGCGCCGCCGTCGTGATGCGCGGCGGCCACATCGACGATGCGCTGCATGAGACCCGCCGCTGCCGCGTTGGTGTCGTCGCCGGGCAGAAAGGCGTCACTGCGTGTCTGGCCTTGCTCGAGCGATGCGAGGCGCTTTTCGAGTTGCGGACGTTCGGCAATGGCCGCAGCGAAGCGTCGCTGTGTATCGCGCAGATCGGCCATCTCGTCGGCGATCGCCAGCTGCGGCGCCACGAACCACCAGTGAATCAACGCGAAGTAGCCGATGACGAACGCCACCACCAGCAGCAGAACGGCGGCGAGGCGGGATTCAGCGGGTTTCATTCGCACGAGGGCTCTCCTGCTTGGGCTCCGCCTGCATGGCGTTGTCCGGCTTGGACGGCTCCGGCTTGACGCTCTCCGGCTTCGGCACCGATGCCTTCGCCTGCATGTAGAAGCGTTCCTTGCCCGAGGTGGGATCGGTCTGGATCGTGCCCTGGAAGCTCGGATCGCCGATGGTCTTCGCACCTTTCAATGCGTCGATGAGGCGAGCCGCCTGCGGGCTCTGCCCCTGGAACCCGAGCTGGCCGCTGCCGTTGAGCGTGAAGCGTTCGAGCCAGGTGTCGTCGGGGAGGCGCCGGGTCAGTTCTTCCAGCACCGGCAGCACCGACGGCGATTCAGCCTTCTTGCGCGCGAGGAAACCGGACGCACCGGCACTCTCCGTCAAGCGCTGACGTAGCGCCGAGACGCGCTGTGCGTCAGCACGCAGGGATTCGACGCTGGCACGCATGTCTTCCAGTGCCGCGCTGCGATTGTGCAGCCACGTGGCCATCGCGGCGAACACGAGCAGCACAATGACGACGGCAAGCGCGGCGTTGAGACGTCGGCGGCGATCGACGCGGCGCGGAGCACGTGCAGGAGGCAGCAGATCGAGCCCGGCCAGCGCATGACCATCGGCCACGTCCACCCGATCGGGCTGGACGCCTAACGCTGCGAGTTCGTCCAGCAGCGGGTCCAACGTCGAACGCGGCGTTGCCGCCAGCTCGGCCACGAAGCGACCTTCGGGCGCAGGCTCGTCCAGTTCGCGCACACCATAGTGGATGTCCTCCGCACGGAACGGGGTCTGGCGGTCAAGATCGAAGCCGACCACCTGGCGGAGGTTGTCGCGCGCGGCCACCGGAAGGACCAGGCGGCGGCGAAGCACCTGCGTGGCCGGAAGCACGAGCGCGATGCGACGGTCCGCGGGATCGGCTTCCGCAAGCGCGTGCGCCATGACGCCCGAGCGATGTTCCACGGCATCGGTATGTGCGGCTTCGACGACGGGTGACGCCTCACCCGCACGCCGCAACTGCCAGCGATCGGTCAGCCGCTCGACCGCATACCAACGTTCCCCACCGGCGAAGGCCAGGCGCCAGCGCACGGGCACGAACGTCGAGAGCTCAGCGCCCCACCAGCGCAGGAACCCGGGCAGCGGGCTGCCACGCCACGCCCGACGCAGGCGGTCGAGCTGAAGCTGCGAGGCGTCCTGCAATGTCGTCATTCAACGTCTCCTTCGCGCCAACGCAATACCGCGTAGGGCTGATTTCCGGATCTTATCCCACGGAGTCGGACGGTCGATGTAAGGGAACTCCGGGTTCCGTCGTCAAGGATCGCCTCCGCTCGTATCGTGTGCGTGACACCGTTACCACCCGCGATCGCCGCACCGTTGGCCTGGCCGCGGCTCGCGAGAATCGCATCGGCTCCGGCCTGGCCCAGGCCGGGAATGGCCGCGAGCGCGAGCGGCTGTGCGTGTTCGGTGTTGGGCCGCTCGCGACCGGACCAGATGGTCAGTGCCGGCGCCACGGCAGCCCAAAGGGAGGATGTCATCCCAAGCACCATGCGTGCTTCCTCGACCGTGGCGAAAGGACCATTGCGTGGGCCATACGGCAAGCTCGCGGCCTCGTATTGCGGCTTCTTCGCGCCATTGGGCGATGCCGCGTCGCCCGGTCGGCGCCAGTCCTGAACGGCCGCCGAGAGTGCCTTGGCCTTGTCGTCGGTCGCGCCCGCCGCCTTGAACAGGCCCGCGAGTACATCACCGGAGGCGGCATTGAGATCGACCTTGCCGTCTTCGTCGACGATGGTGATGGTGACCTGCGCATCCTCAAAGGCGAAGACATAGGGCCTGCCGTCCGCGATCCAGCGGGACGCGATGTCGGTACTCTGCAGGCCTTCGATCGCGCGCATCACTCCGGCTTCCGCCGCGTAATGCGCACGCGTCTGTGCGAACTGGTAGCGGGCCTGCAAGCCCTCGGTCCGCGCCAGCGCAGCGAAGCCGCCGAGCATGATCGCCAGCAACGTGCAGCCCCACAGCACGATAAGGAGCGCGACGCCCCGTTCGCGACGCCCACTCATCGCATCACCTGCCCGCGCGGCACGCGACCGAACGTGGAGAAACCATTGCGTGACGCCGAAGGATCGATGCGCAGCGGCGCCACCAGCGTTGGAAACGCCACGTTGCCGTCGACATCCAGCGTGAGGCGAACGAGCGAAGGCGTTCGCCGTCCGTCGCCCCACGTGTCCTGCCAGTCGCCCGGCCGATTCTGCTCGTCCACGCCGCGGTAGGCGAACGCGCCCTTGCGGATACCGCGCATGAGGACCTCGGGTTCGCCGATCGGCTGCGGGTCGGTGCCGTCCGGCGGCAGCAGCGCCAGGCTGACTTCCAGCCGATAGGCGCCGTGGTCGTCGTCCACGAGCGACACGGTCTGCAATTGCGGACCCAGCTTCGACAAATAACCGGGCATGGGGGCCACGAAACGAAGCGTCTTCTCGGTGCCACCGAAGACGATGGGGTCGCCGTCGTCGTTCTGGCCGAAGGGAATGATGAGCGCCTGCGCGAGTTCGGAGCGGAGAAAATTCTGCGCGGAGCGGATCTCGTCCATCCGCTCGATGGCCTGATTGCCGCTGCGTACGATGCGCGTGGCCGTGCTGATGCCGGAGTACACACCCAGCAGCACGATCGTCAGCAGCGCGAGCGCCGCGAGCACTTCCATGAGGCTGAAACCTGCCGCACGCCTCATGGTCCGTTGCCTCCGCCCGAGCCCGCCAGGCGCAGCGTGGAAAACCGTGCATGCCGCTCGCTGCCGTCGGCGCCCCAGATCACGTCGAGGTCGATCCGGTACATGCCCGTCGGGGAACCGTCGCCGACGGCAGGCTTTTCGTCGGCCGGCTGAAAGCGGCTCACGACCATGCGCCAGCGATAGGTATCGTCGAAGCGCCCTTCACTGCCGCCCTCGCGCACGGGCTCCATCACGAACGCACCATCGAGCAGCGAGCGAGCGCGCAAGGCGGCCTGAGTGCGCTCGTTGGCGCGCGCGGTGAGGCTCAGCGAACTGCCCGCCACCTGCATGAGCGCGGCGAACGCGATCGCCAGCACGGCAATGGCGGCGATGACTTCCAGCAGGCTGAAACCGCGTTGTCGAACGGCATGCTTCATCGCGTATCGACCACGCTGACGGCACCCGTGAGCCAGCCGACGTTGACGTGCCATTCGCGCTGGCCGCGCTTCAACGTGATCCGCCCGCCGGTCGAGCTGCCGTCGGGGAAGAAGCGAATGCGTCCCGTCGTGGCGTTGGCCTGGTCTTCGCGCGCACTGGTGATCGACACACGCATGTCCTTTGGTAGCCGCACCTCGTCCTTTCCAGGTGCCTTGTACGTCGCCGCAGCGGTATCGACTTCGAGCGCCAGATCCTTGCCGCGAACGATCGCCTGCGCGCGCGTCCAACGTAGCGCGGCGGCGAGTTCGCCACTGGCGGCGTTGACGCGCGCGCTGGCGAGTCCCTGCGTCACCGGTATCGAGACAGCCGCAGCGGCGATCCCGATCAGAAGGATCACGGCCAGCATCTCGAACAGCGTGAATCCGCGCGCGCGCATGGCCGTGAATCCGTCGATGCCTGGCTTACTGCCAGTTGCCTACGTCGGCCGAGTAGCCGTCACCGCCGGCCTTGCCATCCTGACCATAGAACACGAGGTCGAAGCTGCCGTGCTCGCCCGGGTAGCGGTAGCCGAACGGATGGCCCCACGGATCCTTGAGATCCGACTCCTTCGCGTACGGGCCCTGCCAGTTGCTCGCGTCGGCCGGCTTGGTGGTGAGGTCTTCCAGCGCGTGCGGCGGCGTGCCGTTGTCCAGCGCGTAGTTCTCGATCTTCTGGCTCAGCGTCGTGAGCTGGGCCTTGCCGGCGCCGTACTTGCCCTTGTCGACGTTCTTGCCGACCTGGGTGACCACGATGGCGCCGATGATGCCGATCAGCACGATCACGGCGAGCATTTCCAGCAGGGTGAAGCCGCGGGCATGACTGTGGCGGAGGGAACGGTTCGCGCGCATGGGGAAGCTCCTTGGAACGGTTTGATCAGTTGATGTTGCTGGTGAGGCTGAGCAGCGGCAAAAGAATCGCCGCCATGATGAAAGCGACCATGACGGTCATCACAATGGTGAGCGTGGGAACGAGCGCGGCGAGCAACCGGTCGATGGAGCGCTTGGCTTCGACATCGAAGGTATCGGCCACCTTGAGCAGCATGGTGTCCAGCGCGCCGGCCTCCTCGCCCACCTGGATCATCTGCAGAGCAAGCCGCGGGAAACGCTCGGTCTGGCTCAGCGCTGAGCCGAGACCCGTGCCGCCCTTCACGCGCTCCGCCGCCTGCTCGAGCGCAAGGTCGAGCGCGCGATTGCCGGTGACCTGCCGAGCGATCGCCAACGAGGAGAGCAACGGCACGCCGTTCTTCAGCAGGGTGCCGAGCGTGCGCGCGATGCGTGCAGTCTCCACCTTGAGCAGGAGAGGGCCCGACACGCGCATGGTAAGAAGTCGGGCGTGGAAGGCGAGACGATGGTCCGGATCACGCAGGCGCACGCGTACGAGAACCACCGCTACCGCGAGCACGGCTGCCATGGCCCACCACCAGTCGCCGATCGCCGTACCCAGGGCGAGCACCACGGTGGTGATGAACGGGATGGGCACCTGCATGTCGGCGAAGATCGGCACGAACTGAGGCACCACGTAAGCGAGCAGCAGCACCAGCGAACCCAGCACGCCCACCATGAGGAAGGCGGGATAGATCAACGCATTGATGATGCTGCCGCGCAGCGCCTGTGCGCGTTCGAGGTAATCGGCGAGGCGGCGCAGCGTTTCGTCCAGCGAGCCGCCAGCTTCGCCTGCGCGAACCAGACTCACGTAGAGCCGCGGGAAGACGCCGTTTTCTTCGTCCAGTGCGGTGGAAAGCGTGGTGCCGCCACGCACGCGGTCGCGGATGCGCTCCACCATATTCTTCGCACGCTCGCCCTCGGGCAGATCGAGCAGGATGCCCAGCGCACGGTCGAGCGGTTGCCCTGCACCAAGCAGCGTGGCGAGCTGATGCGTGAACTGCGCGAGCTGGTCGCCGGTGAAGGGGCCTTTGCGGAACAGCGCCGCGATGCCGCCACCGCTGGCTTCGCCATCCGCGGGTGCCGCTTCGATGGGCGTGTGTCCCTGATCCTGCAGACGTGCGACGACGTCTTCGACGGAAGACGCCTCCATCCGCCCGGAAAGGGCCTCACCGGCGGCGCTGATGGCTCGGTAGCGGAACTGGCTCATGGGTGGGAACCTACGATTCCTGTGTGACGCGCAGGACTTCCTCGATGGTGGTGACACCCGCCACCGCCTTCGCCAGGCCATCTTCGTACATCGTGCGCATGCCCTCGGCGCGTGCCTGCCGCTCGATCTCGCCGGCATCCGCACGCTGCATCACCAGACGACGCAAGGGATCGCTCATGACCAGAAATTCCATGATGGCGCGACGGCCGCGATAGCCGGTGGGATTCGCAGCGCTGCTGCCGGGCTTCCACAACCGGATGGGGCGTTCGTCGGTGTACTTGTGCAGCTCGAACTGCTCGATCACCTCGGGCAGCGCCTCGTAGGGCACCGCGGTCTCAGGATCGAGGCGGCGCACGAGGCGCTGCGCGAGGATGCCGTTCACGGTGGAACCCAGCAGGTAGTCCTCCACACCCATGTCGAGCAGGCGCGTGATGCCGCCCGACGCGCTGTTCGTATGCAGCGTAGAGAGCACCAGGTGGCCGGTGAGCGCCGACTGGATGGCGATGCGGCACGTTTCCAGATCGCGCATCTCGCCGATCATGATCACGTCCGGATCCTGGCGAACGATGGATCGCAGCGCACCGGCAAAGTCGAGGCCGATCTGCGGCTTGACCTGAATCTGGTTGATGCCCTCGATCTGGTATTCGACCGGGTCTTCGACGGTGATGATCTTCACGTCCGGCGTGTTGATCTGCGACAGCGCCGTATACAGCGTGGTGGTCTTGCCCGAGCCGGTCGGGCCCGTGACCAGCAGGATGCCGTGCGGCCGGTCCAGCACATCGACGAAGCGGTCGCGGAAGTGATCGGTAAAGCCCAGCGATTCGAAATCGAACACGACCGATTCGCGATCCAGGATACGCATCACCACCGACTCGCCGAAGCTGGTAGGCACCGTGGACACACGTAGATCCAGCTCCTTGCCCTGAACGCGCAACTGGATGCGGCCGTCCTGCGGCAGGCGGCGCTCGGCGATGTTGAGGCGGGCCATGATCTTCACGCGCGAGATCACCGCGGCCGTGGAACTGGAAGGCGGGGCTTCCACCTCGTGCAGCACGCCGTCGATGCGGTAGCGAACCTTGAGGCGATTCTCGAACGGTTCGATGTGCACGTCCGACGCGCGCTGTTCCACCGCACGTTGAAGAATGAGATTGACCAGGCGGATGACGGGCGCCTCGGAGGCGAGGTCGCGCAGGTGTTCCACGTCGTCTTCGACCGCGGCGTTACCGTCCAGGCTTTCCACGATGCTGCCCATGGCGGACCGGCCCTGGCCGTAATAACGCTCGATCAGATCGTCGATCTCCGAACGCAGCCCCACGCGAAGCTGAACCTCGCGCCCGGTCGCCAGACGCACGGCCTGCAACGGATAGGGATCGGCCGGATCGGCCACCAGCAGCGCGAGGCCGTCATCGCCCTCGCGAACCGGTACCACGTGGTACTGCTTGAGGAAGCGCGGCGACAGTTCGACCTCGGCCGGCGGCAGTTCGGGGGCGTCCTTCGCAGCCAGCAGCGGCAGGCCGAGGAGGTCGGCCCAGGCGTCGGCCAAGTCGCGTTCGGACACGAGGCCAAGGCGCGCCATCAGCGCGGTCAAGGTGCCTTCGGGGGTCTCGTCATGCAGGCGGCGCGCCCGCGCGAGGTCGGTGTCCTTGAGTCGGCCGTGCGCGACAAGATGCGCGCAGACCTGTGCCTCTCCGGGTTCCCCGGCAAGCATGTCCCTGTGCTCGGTCATCGCAGACATGCCATCTCCACACGGTCCGTTGAATGCGTCGTTCCGTCCGGCCGTTCCTGACCGTACGGGCCGCTATTGGTAGCACATACCGTGCGTCCCAGGCGACCGCGGCGCGTGCATTTCGCGATGTGGCGCAACAAGCGAAAGCCGGCGTCTCCGCCGGCTTTCAACGACTTGCAAACGACTTGTAGGGCAAGGCCCTGGCGCTTACCAGCCGACGCCTACACCCACGCCACCCGAACTCTCACCGCCGCTGATCGCCGCACCGAAGGTGAGACTGGCGTTGGATGAGATGCTGCGCGAGTAGCCGACCGACAGGGCTCCCTGCCCCTTGTACCCGCCGACACCCACGCCTAGCCGGTTGTCCCCGCTGACTCCCTGGGTGCTGAACGCCATCTGCGACATGGCCGCGCCCATCGCGCCCACCTTGTTCAGGCGGTCGTTGAGGTTGCTGAACCGACGATCGACCGTGCGCTTGTACTCGTCGAAGGCCCCACCGCTGACCACATCCCCAAACTTCTGGTCGGTATAGGCCTTGGCGCTGCTGAGCGTGGCCGCGTCGCCCTGGTCCGCGTAGGACTTGGCCGTGGTCAATGCCTGATCCACCTGGCCGACGTTGGCCGCGTCCGTGGGCGCCGTGCCCGCGGCGACGTTCGTGATCGGCGCACCGCCGCCGTCGATCGCCGCCGGGGAGATCGGCAACGCCGCCGCCACCGGAGCGCCAACGGCTGTCGGCGCCGCCGCAGGGGCTGCCATCGCGGCGGCCATCTCCTGCGGCACGGCCGCCTGCGTGGTCACGGACTCCGCGGCCACGGACGGGGTCGTTGCAGCGATGGACGGTGCGGCGACGCTATTGCGACGCACCACCGTACCGCCACCCGAGGTCGAGCCACCCGACCCATTCGACTCCAGCTTGTTCACGCGGGAATCGAGCGAAGAGAGCGCGCCGTCCAGCGCACCGACCGCGTCACCGACCGTCCCGTACGAGCTGCCCTGGACACGGTAGACCGGTCCGACGAAGCCCGTCGCCCCCATCGACGCACCGCCGCCCAGCGCCATCGCGACGGCATTGCCCGCCGTAGACGACGACCCGGCGAAGGCGCCCGACAGCGCGCTGTTCAACTGCCCGAGGTTTACCGCGTCGGTCGTCTGGGTACCGGCGGCCACGTTGGTGATCTGGCGGTTATTGCCCGCGCTGCCCACCGACACCGTGTTCGCCCGGGTCGCGAGCGAGCCGTTGCCCAAGGCCACCGAGTTCGCTGCCAGCGCCCGCGCGCTGTCGCCAATGGCGGTGGCGCCGGCCGCACCCGCAGTCGCGAACGCGCCGATCGCCGTGCTGGACTCCTTGCTTGCCGTGGCGAAGGCACCGTTGGCGGTGGCGAGGTCGCCCGTGGCGCTGCTGCCGGCGCCGGTGGCCAGTGCCATCGACCCGGTGGCACTCGCGTCATCGGAGCCGTCGCCCGCGCCGGTAGCCGACACGTAGTGACGCGCGCTGCTCACGCTGTCGGACAACTGCGTGAGCTGATCGACATTGGCGGCATCGGTACCCTGCTCACCCGCAGCCACGTTGGTGATCTGCCGCTCGCTGCCGCGGGCGCCCACCGAGACGGCGCCGTCGCGATCCGCATTCGCGTTGGCACCGAGGGCCACGCTGTTGGCGCCGGTGGCGATCGAGTTATTGCCGATGGCGACACTGGCCGCCCCCCGGGCCGTGGAGAAATCGCCGACGGCGACGCTGCTTGCACCGGATGCCCAGCTATTGATGCCGAGTGCCGTGGCGTTGGCGCCGGGTGCATAGGAGAAGTAACCCAGCGCCGTGCTGCCGACGCCCTCCGCGCCCGCGATGGCACCCAGTGCCGTGGCGTAGTCGGCGGTGGCCTGCGCGCCCGCACCGAAGGCCGCCGCGCTGTCGCCCGTCGCTCCCGTATAGACGAGACCGACGCCTGCGATGTTGCTCGGACCGCCCACGGCGACCGAACCGGCGCCCGAGGCGGTGGTCGAGGTACCCACGGCGGTCGAATAATCGCCGGTAGCGTTGGCGACCGCGCCGAGCGCTGTGGACTGCGCGCCACTGGCGTAGGCGCCCACACCGAGCGAGGTGGCTGCAAAGCCGCCCGACTGCGCGCTCGCGCCGACCGCGGTTCCACCGACGCCCGCGCTGGTCGCGCCGGTGTCGACCGGATTGCCGGAACCGTCGGAGATCAGCGGATTACCGTCCTCATCCACAGCGTTGCCGCCGACGGCGACGCTGCCTGCGCCCGAGGCCTGCGCACCCGCACCGTAGGCCGCGCTGTTCTGCCCACCTGCGACGGCACCGTAGCCGGTCGCCGTGGCCTGCTGTCCGGTGGCCACCGCGCCACTGCCGAATGCGCTGGCACCCGGCGCACCCGCGAACGCGCCCGAACCCGCCGCCGTGGCGAAATCGCCCGCGGCGACGGCATCGTCGCTGCCGTCCGCCAGTCCGTTTGCCTTGAAGTAATGGCTGGCATCGCTTACGCCGCCGGCCAGCGCGTCGAGCTGGCTCTTGTTCACCGCATCGGTGGCTTCCGTACCGGCGGCCACGTTGGTGATCTGCCGCTCGCTGCCGACATCGCCGACCGAGACGGTATTCGCCCGCTCGGCGTACGAACCGGCGCCCAGGGCGACGGAGTTCGCTCCGCCGGCAATCGCCGATTCACCCACGGCTGTGCTGCTGACGCCATCCGCCCAGGCGTTCCAGCCGAGCGCGGTTGCGTAATCGGCGGTCGCCCAGGCACCCGTACCGAACGCCGACGAGGCATAGCCCGTCGCTTGGGCCGGCACCAGCCCGAAGAACGTGCTGCCGCCCACCGCCACGCTTTCGTCGCCCAGCGCCTGTGCGCTTTCACCGACCGCGACACTGCTTGCGCCGGTCGCGGCGCTCTGCGTGCCGACCGCGGTGGAGAGATCGCCAATCGCATTGGCGACCGCACCGACCGCCGTGGCCTGCGCACCGCTGGCATAGGCACCGACGCCGAAGGCCGAGGAAGCAAAACCTCCGGACTGTGCACTCGCACCCACTGCGGTACCGCCGAGCCCGGCACTCGTAGCCGCCGTGTCGACCGGCACACCGCCGTTCGTGATGAGCGGATCGCCGTCTTCATTCACCGCCACGCCGCCGACCGCAACGCTGCCCGGACCGTTGGCCTGTGCACCCGCGCCGTACGCTGCACTGTTCTGTCCCGTCGCGACACTGCCGTAACCGGTGGCCGTCGCATTCGTGCCGGTGGCGACCGCACCGCTGCCGTACGCACTCGCACCATCCGCACCGGCGTACGCACCCGAGCCCGACGCCGTGGCGTACTGCCCGCTCGCCTGCGCATCGTCGCTGCCGTCACCGGCACCGGTCGCCTTGAAGTAACGCGTCGCATCGCTCACCGATGCATCGAGCTGACCCTTGTTCACCGCATCGGTGGCTTCCGTACCCGCCGCCACATTGGTGATCTGCCGCTCGCTGCCGGCGTCGCCGACCGACACCGTGTTGTCGCGGTCGGTGTAAGAGTTCGCACCCAGCGCCACCGAGTTCTCGCCGATCGCCCACGCATTCGCACCGAGTGCCGTGCCGTTATTGCCCAGCGCCCAGCTGTTCGCACCGATCGCGACCGCGTTGGCGCTCTCGATACCGAACAGCCCGAAGCCGGTTTCGGCATAGTTGCCGATCGCCACGCTGCCGGTACCCGATGCACTCGCACCGCCGCCCACCGCGACCGCGCCACTGCTGTAAGCCGCCGAGCCGTAGCCCGTCGCCACCGACAGATCGCCATCGGCGAACGCCTGCGAACCGTTCGCTACCGCACCGGCTCCGGAGGCCTGCGCCAGGAAACCCGACGCCGTCGATTGCTCGCCTTGCGCAAACGCTGCCGTGCCCAGCGCCGTGGCGTACTGACCTTCCGCCTGCGCACTCGCACCCACCGCCGTCGCCGCAAGACCCGACGCCGTCGCCGGACCGACCGCTTCGCCCGTGGCCGTGTACGTGATCAACGGCTTGCCGTCCGAGTCCAACGCCTGGCCGCCGATCGCCGTCGTGCCGTTGGCCGTGGCCTGCGCGCCCGATCCGTACGCTGCACTGTTCTGGCCCGACGCGACTGCACCGTAACCGGTCGAGGTCGCGAACTGCTGCGTCGCTACCGCGCCCGATCCGAACGCGCTGGCGCCTGTCGCACCGGCATAGGCGCCGGAACCGGATGCCGTGGCATACGCGCCGTTCGCTTGCGCGTCGTCGCTGCCGTCGCCTGCGCCGTTCGCCTTGTAGTAATGCGTGGCATCGCTGACGTCGTCAGCGAGCTGGTTGACCTGTGTCGATACGCCATCGACGCGGGTGGACAGTGTATCCACGCGCTTCGACACGCCCGTGACCGACGACGACACCTTATCGAGTTGTCGCTTGTTGACTGCGTCCGTGTCCTGCGTGCCGTCCGCGACGTGCACGAGTTGGCGATCCTCGTTGACCTTGCCGATCGATACCGTGTTGGCGCGATCGGCAATCGAACCGTCGCCTAGCGCAACGGAGTTCTTTGCCGTGGCTCGGGAGTCCGTACCGAAAGCCGAGCTGGCGGAGCCGCTCGCAACGGCGGACTCGCCGAGCGCGATGCTGCCGATGCCGCTGGCGCGCGATGCCTGACCGAGCGCGGTCGACCACGCACCGCTGGCCTGCGCGTCCTGACCGAGCGCAATGCTGTAGTTACCGCTGCTGATCGCTGCCGTGCCCACTGCCGTGCTGTAGTCGCCAGCGGCCTTGCTCGCCGTGCCGCAGGCGAAGGCGTCGTCACCCTTGGCGACCGGCGCCTTGCCCTGGATACCGAGAAGATAGCCGCCGCAGACGTTGCCGGCGTGCGCAGGTGCACTGCCCAGCGCCAGCGCCATGCCGGCGGCCAGCGGAAGCGCAGCCATGCTGGCGCGCAGACGTCGGGAGGCCCCGCCCTTCCCCTTGGCCCTGGCCAGTTCCGAGGCCACGACCAGAATGCCTAGAGATGTGTTCCAGACCTTGCTGTAGATGGTGTTCACGTCAACCTTCCTCCCAGATGTCCGCATGTGAGCGATCGATGCGCGGGCGCGCGACGCGCGGCCCTTCGCCAGTCCGTCGCGACCGCGGCGGACGATGTGTCCCCTGGCTGGCGGCTTGCGCCGTCCTGCCATCGTGTGTGCAACCTGTGTTTCGCTTTCCCGCGATGCGGGTTCCCCCCGAACAACGAGGCCCCGGCGAACCGGGGCCTCGTCTACGTCAGAGCGTGTAGGCTCCGAGGACACTCACCCCGGAGTACGCCTTGACGCCCTTCACGGTCAGCGTCCAGGTACCGGCAGCAGGCTTGCTGGCGGTAAACGGTTCGCTGTTGCCCGGACGGTTCGGCTGATCCTTCACCTTGCCGCTCGGATCGGTGACCGAGATCGAGACGTCGCCCGAACCACCGAACGTGCGCAACGTGAGGGTCTTGGCGTTGGCCGGCACCGTGAGCTGGTAGACCGTGCTCGCGCCTGCCGCGCCCTTCTGGTTGCCCAGCGCCACGTTGTTGCTGAGCACGATGCCCGGAGGTGCCGCGGGCGGGCCCCACTCGTCGTACTGCGCCTGGGTTTCCGTATCGGACAAGCACGCGTTGAGGCTGCTCGCCTGGCTCGCCGTCACCAGACCGTCAGTGGCGAGTTGGGTCGCATAAGCGCGGACCGCCGAGCGGTAGGTGCCCACGTCGGCCGCGGCACCAGCGAGAACTTCCGCGTTGGCGATCACGTTCGCACCGATGATGACGCCGCCGGGCACGAGGGTCGGAATACCCGTGTCGCAGGTCAGCAGCTTCTGCGTGCCACGGTTGAGACCCCAACCGATGTCCTGGAACAGCGCGGGCGTGAGATCGACGTCGATCTGTCCCTGCAGGTCCTGGTTGATGGCGTATTCCATGATCGCGTTCGGCGTCAGGCGCGTGTCGTAATGCGAGAACGACGAGCCCTGCGCGAGCGTGGTCGGCGCGTACAACTGCACGTTGCCCTGGGCGTCCGCACCGGCGAGACCGGTACCCTGACCCACCGCACCGGTGAGGCCGGAGAGGTTGGCCTTGAGCTTGTTGCCGTCCACCTGGCTGACCGCAATGACCGGAATGTTCACCGGCGAAGCGGGCGTGCCTCCCGGCGTGATCGCACCGGCCTGGTTGTTGGCAATGAGCACGGCGCTGGCGCCGGCAGCCTGAGCGTTGAGCGTCTTGACGGTGAAGTCGCAGGTGCCGCGATCGATGAGCGCGATCTTGCCGGCGAGCGCCGAACCGTTGGTGATCGCGTTGCAACCGTCGTTCGGCTGCGCCTGCACGACGCTACCGGTGAAGTTGGACGACGTCGCCGTAGGACCGAAAGCCGCCTGTGCATAGCCGTAGTCGCCAGCGGCGGCGGCCGGGGCCGTGACACGGAAGACATTGGGCGTACCGAGGGCGAGCGGCGCTTCCGCCTTCACCGTCGCACCGGTGAACACGAGCTTGCCGTCGTCCAGCGCCGCCGTGACGCGCTGCGCATTGGTGAGGTCGTACCACTTCTTCATCTGCGTATCGTTGTAGACGAAGGTGGAGTAGATATCCGGACGCGCGACGCCATCGTCGCCGACGTACGGCGAACCGGTGGTCAGGCTGTTGAAGCCCGAGAAGCCGAGACCGTGGGCCATCTCGTGCAGCACGACGTTGAGGAAGTTGATCGAGCCTGCGGGCGTCTTGCCGTCGAGGCCGAAGTACCACTTCGAACCTTCCAGGCAGCCCGTGGAACCGAGCGCACCGTTGAACTGGCTCTGGATGTCCGCTTCGCCCGGCGCGCCGTCCTCGTGGGTCAGCGCATCGAACAGCGCGGAGTGGTACCACGTATTGCGCACGGCACCGGCCGGCAGCGTGCTGCTGTCGTCGAAGTAGAAGATGTAGGTGGTACCGGAGGAACCGAGCACGCCGGACGTCGCATCGCAGCTCAGCGGCTCGAACGTGGCGTTGTTGACGATGGTGACGTCGCTCTGCAGGACGGCGCCCCAGATATCGGCGGCGAACTGGTAGACGTTCAACGCCTGCTTGCCGACGGTGGTGCCAGGGTTGCCGCCAACCGGCGTGGCGGGCGTCTGATCGTCGAGACCCTGGCCGGTACCGACATCCTGGTTGACGATCTTGATCTCGGCGGCGCTGGTGGCCAGCGAGCCGAACAGGCCTGCGGTAGCAAGCGCGGTGAACAGGAGGCTGCGGCGGATCATCGGGTCACCTCCGGTGCCTTCGGAGCGGCCTGCACACCATGGTCGTCATGGTGAACGACGAGCTTGCCGTCGGCGGTACGCTCCGCCACGACGCTGCTCATCAGTTCCTGCGGCACGCGCACCGCCTTGGCACGCACGCCGTTGCCGAGGCTCACCGTGCGGAACGTGGCGCGGGCGTCGGCCGCAGTGCGCGGCGCCGACAGGGCGGAGGCCTTGTCGGAACGAACCTGAAAAGCCTTCGACAGTGCGTCGCGCTCAGCGGCGGTCGGCTCGCGGAGGCGGCCGGTCGACGGATCGATGGCGACCTGGACGCCCTGGACCACCACGGTCTGCGGCTGCGATGCCTGCGGCGTGTCCGCGGCCTGCGCCGCGCCCGCCATCGTGAACATGCCCGTCAGCACGAGACCCAAGGCCTGTGCCAGTGTTCGTGAAGTCATTACCAGTACCTCCCTAGTGCGGCGCCGGGACCCCTCCCTGCACGCCCACCGGCGAAGACCCCCTCGCCGGCGTAAACACTTGAGGATTCGACGTTCCCCTCAACGCCAACCCTGCCCACCGCCGCGCCGCGCGCGGCGGCGACGATTCATGACGTGGTGGGACTCGGTGGCGACCCGGCAACGCTGCCGGAGTGGCTGGCGACGGAACGGTGACCTGTCGTCGAACGGTTTACCATTTGCACTACCCCTGCCCGTGGTACTGCCAGCGACGGCCTTCGCAGACCGTCTTCCTGTTAGGTGCCCTGAGGACATCCCCTGCAACGAAGGCCGGTTCCCCCCGACCCTTCCTGTCGCTTCCGCACGTCACATTTTTGACGGCGGTCGCTGGAACGTAGCAGCAGGAAAATACGAACGTCAATCTTTTGACGCGTGAAAACGTATCGGCCAAACGCACAGGGCGAAAAGCCGTAGGAAACTCGCTTTGGACGTCTATTTGTTCAACAATTCATGAGCTTGCGCACGAATAACGTGCAGCAGGCTTCGTCACCCCTCGGCTTCAAAGCGAAAGAAAACATGGACTTGATCGACATCGGCGCCAACCTCACCCACGAATCCTTTCGCCAGGATCTTGACGACGTCCTGCAAAGGGCGAGCGCCCACGGGGTCGGCCGCATGGTGGTGACGGGTGCATCGCACGAAGGCAGCGAGCATGCGCTCGCGCTTACTCGCGCCCACCCCGGACGCCTGTTCGCCACGGCTGGCGTCCATCCGCACCACGCCGTGGAGTACGACGACGCGACCCACGAGCGCCTTCGCGAGCTGTCGAGCGCGCCGGAAGTTCGTGCGATCGGGGAAACCGGCCTGGACTACAACCGCAATTATTCGCCGCGCGACATTCAGCGCGAGGTCTTCGAACGGCAGCTCACCATCGCGGTCGAGACAGGCAAACCCCTGTTCCTCCATCAACGCGACGCACACAACGACTTCCTCGCAATCCTGAAGCGCTATCGCGACCGCGTGCCTGCCGCGGTGGTGCACTGCTTCACCGACAATGCGGATGCACTGCGGGACTACCTCGCGCTCGACTGCCACATCGGCATCACCGGATGGATTTGCGACGAACGTCGCGGTCTCCATCTGCGCGAGCTGGTGAAGGCCATCCCCGCCCATCGGCTGATGCTGGAAACCGATGCGCCGTACCTGTTGCCACGCACGATCCGCCCCATGCCGAAGGACCGTCGTAACGAACCGATGTACCTGGCACACATTCGCGACGAGGTGGCACGCGACCGCGGCGAAACGCCGAACGCGTTGACGGAAGCGACGACGCGAACGGCGGAAGCGTTCTTCGGTCTCTGAGGCTGCGTCTATTCCGAATGCAGGCCTGTGAGCGCCGCTTCGGCGAGATCGACCTCGCGAATCAACGTGCGCAGCGTTTCGTCGTTGATCGTATGACTGCGACGCAGGTGATAGAGCTCGTGTCGCTCCGCGTGCAGTGCGGCCAGTCGCATCGTGCGCTCCGTGCCCGCTTCCGCGCGCGCCTTCTCGGGTATGTCACCTTCCTCGCCTGCCGCTTCGAGGCGTTGCTGGTAATCCGCCATCACGCGGGCGGCGACGTGCGATGCGAGTGCGATGGCGTTCTCGTCGCCACTCTCTTCCACGCGTTTCTGCTCTTCGCCGATGCCGCGCAGCGCCGCTTCTGCGGCCAGCGCACGCGCCTTGCGCTCTTCGCGCACGCGCGGATCTTCACCGGGTAGCTTCAACCCGCGCACGAGCAGGGGCAGTCCCACCGCACCGAAGACCAGCGTGCAGAGGATGACGCCCGAGGCAAGGAAGATCATCAACTCGCGCGCGGGAAAGGGACTGTCGCCCTTCATCAGCGGCAACGACAGCACGCCCGCCATGGTGATGGCGCCGCGAACGCCGGCCAGTGCCGAGGTCCAGACCAGACGCGTACCGACCTTCGGACGCTTTTCGCCGCGGTGCAGCGCACGCATGAGCATGAAACGCAGCGACACCCAGACCCACGCGAAACGCAACAGCACGAGCACCAGCGTGATGGCGAGCACGTAGGCAAACAGATGCCAGACCTGACCACCGCCAGCCTGAGCGACGTCGAGCTTCGCGTGCCCGACGATGCCCGGCAGCTGCATTCCGAGCAGCAGGAAGATCAGCCCGTTGAAGGTGAACTCGACCATCGCCCACACGGCGGCCGTCTGCACGCGCGTGGCGACGTAACCGCCCTTGCGAACGTCCGTGTAGTTCATCGACATGCCTGCCGCCACGGCCGCGAGAATACCGGACACACCGAAGTGCTCGGCCAGCAGGTACGCCGCGAATGGCAGAAGAAGCAATAGGCTCACCTGGCTCGCAGGATCGACCTCGCTGCTCCAGCGAATCAGGCGACGGCGCAGTGCGCCGAAGGCCAGTCCGACAAAAGCGCCGGCAGCGACCCCGCCCAATGCCATCACGGCGAAGTTGCCGGCCGCATCCATGAGCGAGAACGTTCCGGTCAGCGCGGCTGCCACGGCGAACTGCAGGGCGACGAGGCCGGACGCGTCGTTCAACAATGCTTCGCCGGAAAGAATGTGCATGAGCCGCGGCGGCATGGGCGAGCCGCCGGTGATCGACGTGACTGCTACCGCATCCGTCGGCGACAACACGGCCGCGAGCGCGAAGGCCACGGCGAGCGGAACGGTCGGAATCATCCAGTGAACGAAGTAGCCAACCCCGACGATGGTGAAGAACACCAACCCGATCGCCAGCGCGAGAATCGGCCCGCGCAGCAGGAAGAATTCACGCTTCGGAATGCGCCAGCCGTCCGCGAACAGCAGCGGCGGAATGAATAAAAGAAAGAACAGGTCCGGATCGAATTCGACATGCATGCCGAACGGTCGCGCGAGCAAGGCGCCCAGCGCGATCTGCAGCAACGGCAGCGGCAGCTTTACGGGGAGCACGCGGACCGCGGCACCCGATAGCGCAACGATCAGAAGAAGGACGAGAACGGTGATGACGAGATCCATTGCGTGACGCTATCGGGCGTGCCGCAGCGAGGCAACCGGGCAGCCCGTCACGAGCGCAATAAATTGCGCTTCGGGCGCAATTACCTGCTTAGGACTTATTCCTATTGTCGCGTTACGTAACAGGGGTTTACGTTGATTTCACACCGCCTTAGCCAGCGCCCGAGGGGGCGCTGCTGCGCCAGTGCTGGCTACGGCGATTTTCACGCCAGGGACGACGTCCTTGCTCAACGTTCCAGGGGAGATGTCCATGCTGCACGTTCCGTTGTCGGTACCCCCTTCAGGAGTGGACGGCCGCCCGCGTCCGTCATGAGCCGGCGCGATCGGCCGCCTTGGCGGTAGCCGGTCGCAATGCTGCTCGTATCACGGTAACCCGCCCGCCGTCGTGACGGCGGAACACCCGCGTGCCGCGCGGGTGCGGGTTGCTTCGACCCCGTTTTCGTCACGTGTTCCTTCAGGAGGGTAGATTCCATGCAGTCCGTCATTCACTCGTCAGCGACACCGCGCCGCCGACTCGCACTGGCCGTCGCCTTCGCCATCGGTGCGGGCGCCGCAGGTGGCGCGCTCGCCCAGAGCAACGCCAGCGGCTCGATCTTCGGCTCGGCCACGCCCGGCGACACCGTGCATATCGAGAACACCGCGACCGGCTTGCGCCGCGACATCACCGTCGACGCCAGTGGTCGCTATCGCGCGAATTCGCTGCCGATCGGCAGCTACGACGTGTCCCTGATGCACAACGGCGCTGTGGTCGACACGCACAAGGGCGTGCAGACGCAGATCAGCCAGGGTACCGACGTGTCGTTCAACGCGCCCAGCGGTGGCGACGCGACCACCCTTGGCAGCGTGCAGGTCACGGCCAACAGCCTTCCCAGCATCGACGTCAGCTCGGTCGACTCGCGCACGGTGCTGAGCGCCGATCAGCTCTCCAAGCTACCGATCGCCCGCACGTCGATCAGCTCCATCGCCTTGCTCGCCCCGGGCACCACATCGGCCGCACGCGGCTACGGCAACGCCCTGTCGTTCGGTGGTTCGTCCGCCTCCGAGAACGCGTACTACATCAACGGCTTCCAGGTCACCAACCCGCTGACCGGCGTGAGCTCGCGCCAGCTTCCCTATGACGCCATCGACCAGGAGCAGGTGCTCATCGGCGGCTACGGTGCGGAGTACGGTCGTTCCACCGGCGGCGTGATCAACGTGGTCACCAAGCGCGGTTCGAACGAATGGAAGGGCGACGTGCAGGTGCTGTGGTCGCCATCGGAGCTGGCCCAGGAACCGCGCAACGTCTACCTGCGCAACGGCACGCTGTACCAGCGCGGCAACCAGTACGCGCAGCGCGACCAGGAAAACCTGCAGTACTCCGGCTCGCTCGGCGGTGCACTGGTGAAGGACAAGCTGTTCATCTTCGCCGCGGCAGACTGGATTCGTCAGACCGGCAACTACACCGGCCCCAACTCGGTCAGCGACGACGAGAGGGATACCGCGAAGACCAAGCGCTGGCTCACCAAGCTCGACTGGAACATCACGGACAACAACATCCTTGAACTGACGGGCATCGGCGATACCGAAACCACGGATTCCTCGATCTTCGCGTACAACTACAACACCGGCCGCGGCGACTACCTGGGCCACCAGTACACCAAGAACTACAACGGCACCCAGACCAACGGCACGCCCGGCGGCAACACCTACATCGCCCATTACACCGGCTACATCACCGACGACCTGACGGTGAACGCGATGTACGGTCGCGCCAACTCCGACCACCAGCAGACCGTAAACGGCGCCTCGGGCGTGGCCTGCCCGTCCATCACCGATTCACGCGTCGAGTTCGTGAACAACAAGCAGACCGGCTGTACCGTCGGCTCGACCACCACTCTCCTGCCCGGCTCCAAGGACAGCACGAAGGGCTGGAGCGCGAACATCGAGTACCGCATCGGCGACCACGATCTCCGCGCCGGCGTAGACAACTACGTGCTGCGTGCGACCTGGGGTTCCAGTCCGGTCGGCGGCACGGCGTATACGTATAACGACGTCGGCGACGGCAGCGTCATCCAGCAACGTCTGATCAACCTGGGCCTCAGTCCCACCCTGTATAACCCGGCCGACTTCCCGAACGGCTATTACGTGGAGTCCTCCGCGCTCAGCACCGGCACGTCCGCTCGCACGAACCAGCGCTCGCAGTTCGCCGAGGACAACTGGCAGATCACCGATCGCTGGCATGCGTACATCGGCCTGCGCAACGAACAGTTCTCCAACTACAACGGTGAAGGCGAGGCGTACGCACGCGCGCGTCACCAGCTCGACCCGCGCCTCGGCGTGTCCTGGGACGTCTACGGCGACAGCTCGTTGAAGATCTACGCCAACGCGGGCCGGTACCACCTCGGTCTGCCGACCTCTGTGGCCGTGCGCGGCGCCGGTCCGTCGACCTTCCCGTCGCAGTACTTCAGCTTCACCGGCATCGACCCCACCACGGGTATCCCGACCGGTCTCGGTCAGGGCGCGTACTCGGGCACCTACTACCTCAACGGCGCCAACGGCACGCCGCCCGACGCGAAGACGGTGTCGGCCAAGGATCTGCACTCTTACTACCAGGACGAGTACATCCTCGGCTTCGACAAGCAGCTGGATAGCAACTGGGTGGTCGGCGCGAAGGCCATGTATCGCAAGCTGCGCAGCCTCATCGACGACACCTGCGACTCGGCACCGCTGCAGGCCTGGGGCGATCGCAACGGACTCAGCGACGAGGTGGCCGCCGGCATCAAGCAAAGCACGGGTTGCTGGCTGTTCAATCCGGGTCGCGCGAATACGTTCGTGCTCTCGCCGTCCGCGGGCCAGTACCTCGACGTGCCGCTCTCCGCAGCGGACATCGGCGAACCGAAGCCGAAGCGCTCGTACTACATGCTCGATCTGTACGCCGAGCACCAGTTCAGCGACAAGTGGTACGGCAAGATCGACTACACCTACTCGCGCAGCTACGGCAACTCGGAAGGCCAGCTCGATTCGAACATCGTGCAGGCCGACGTCTCCACGACCGAGAGCTGGGACTTCCCGCAGATCATGGAGAACACGAACGGCGATCTGCCCAACGACCACAAGCACCAGCTTCGCGTCTACGGCACCTATGCGCCGACCGACGAGTGGCAGTTCTCCACGGTCAGCCGCGTGACGTCCGGCGCGCCGGTGAGCTGCCTCGGCATCCGTCCGCTGTCCGCTGGCGGTGATCCGTACGGCTACGGTGCCAACTACTTCTGGTGCAACGGCGAGCCATCGCCGCGTGGGTCGCGCGGTCGCACGCCCTGGACGTACACGATGGACGTCAGCGCCGCCTGGAAGCCGATGTTCGCCGATCACAAGCTCACGTTCTCGGTGGACGTCTTCAACCTGCTCGGCAAGCAGCAGGTGACGCAGTACTTCGAAACGGGCGAGACCGCGAACGGCCTCGCCAATCCGAACTACAAGCGCGCTCGCTCGTTCCAGGACCCGCGTTACGTCCGCCTCGGCGCACGTTACGACTTCACGCTCTGACCTAGAAGAAGAAAGCAGCACTCCCCAGATTGGCCGCCCGCTCCCACGGGCGGCCTTTTTTTGTCGGGTAGAAAGGCCACTGCTGAAACATGCGGCCAATGTGTCTATTTCATGCTTTTGATGAAGCTTTTTTCATCTTCGCTTTAATCGTTTGCGCATCTTCTTACGTCCACTGGTGCCGTGTGTCCGCCGCCCATGGATTTCGCCTTGCGATGCATTCGCATGACCCATGCGGGTGCGGCAAGCGCAAGACATCGAAGAACTTGCGTTCATGCAACTCGCATTGAGTGAGGTTGTCGGCCGGGCGTAGCTTTCGCTCGCTTGTTGCCATTGTGTTAACGGCGACCGGCGGCGCATCGATGCGGAGGAGATCGACGCCAAGAAGGGGCCCGGATGGCCATCGCCTGATCACTCTGTTTCGCCCTCGAGAGGGACGGCGGAACGGCTTGCAGCATTTGGCCATTGGCCGGGGAGAAGACATGTATTCGCGTCATTCGTCACAGCGCACGCCGAGGCGTTCGCTTTCACTTGCCATCGCACTCGGCCTCGGCCTCGTTGCGACCGCAGCGCTCGCGCAAAGCACCGTCGGTGCCGTCTACGGCACGGCCGATGCCGGCGCGGAGGTCACCGCCACCAATACGGGTAACGGCCTGAGCCGCTCCACGACCGTCGGCAGCGACGGACGCTTCAACATTTCGTCGCTGCCGCCCGGCGACTACAAGATCACCTCTACCAAGGGTGGACAGAACGCTACCCGCAACATCCAGATCGTGGCGGGCCAGGGCTTCAACCTGAATCTTGCCGCGCCTGCCACAGCGTCCGCTGCCGAGGACCTGACCACCGTGTCGGTGACGGCGAATGCCCTGCCGCCGATCGACATCACGTCGAGCCAAACCAACACGGTGATGACCGCGGAGCAGATCAAGCAGTTGCCGCTTGCCCGCAACCAGACGGCCGTGGCGCTGCTGGCACCCGGTGCAACGCGTGGCGACAGCGCCTTCGGCAACCTCGCATCGTTCAGCGGTGCGTCGGTCGCTGAGAACAGCTATTACGTCAACGGTTTCAACGTCACCAACTTCTTCCAGAGCCTGACCTACTCGCAGGTGCCGTTCGAGGCGATCGACCAGGAAGAGATCCAGGACGGTGGCTACGGCGCGGAATACGGCAACTCGACCGGCGGCGTGATCTCGGTCAATACCAAGCGCGGTACGAACGAGTGGAAGGGCGGCGTCGACTACACCTGGAATCCGTACCAGTTCCAGGCGAGCCAGCCGAATGTGTACCTGCAGAACGGCGCGCTGCTCCAGAACGACCGTCACAACAGCAACTACGTGATCGGCAACAACGGAACCGGTAACGCGACCGATTTCGGCCAGCGCTGGAACGCCTGGCTGGGCGGCCCGCTGATCAAGGACAAGCTGTTCATGTTCGCTCTCGTCGGCGGCACGCGCACGGCGGACGAGCACTACGGCGACACCACGGGCGGTGGCAACTTCGACAAGACCACCATCAAGGACCCCCGTTACCTCGTCAAGCTGGACTGGAACATCAACGAGAGCAACATTCTCGAATACACCGGCTTCAGCGATTCCAGCACCGAACAGCAGAGCGTCTACGGCTACAGCTACGACGACAATGGCCAGCCGCATCGGGGCGACTACCTCGGTCAGGTCTATGACAAGACCGGCGGCATGAACAACATCCTGAAGTACACCAGCTACATCACGGACGACTTCACGGTGTCCGCCCAGTACGGCAAGAGCACGAACAAGCGCATCGAGCGCGCCACCACGGCCGACGGCACCGTCGAGCAGTACGACGGCAACATCTTCGATGCCGTGAATTCGCCGGGTTGCCCCATCATCATCGACGCACGCACGCCGGTCTCCAACGGTGCGGCGGGCTACCCGCACTGCTCCTTCACCAGCGGCACGCTGAGCACACCGAACGGTGAAGACAAGCGCAACGCAGGTCGCATCGACTTCGAGTACCACATCGGCGATCACGAACTGAAGGCCGGCTGGGCGCGCGACCACTTCACTACCGACACCGGCACCGCCTACGAAGGCGGCGCGACCTACACCTACCAGTCGATTCCCGCGAGCATCCTGGGTCACGACCCCGGTTTGGACCCGAGCGACAGCGTGGTGCGTCAGGCGGTGTTTGCGACCGGCGCCAAGGTCGGCATCACGCAGAAGTCGTACTACCTGCAGGACAACTGGCACATCACCGACAACTTCGTCGCCCGCATCGGTGTGCGCAACGACGGCTTCAACAACACCAACAGCCTCGGCCAGACCTACGTCAGTCAGGTTCACAGTTGGCAGCCGCGCCTCGGCTTCTCGTGGGACGTTCACGGCGACTCGACGCTGAAGGTCTACGGCAGCGCGGGCGACTACTCGCTCCCGCTGGACGGCAACGTCGCACTGCGTGGCGCAGCCGCCTCGCTGTACCAGATCCGCTACTTCAGCTATACGGGCGTCGATCCGGTCACCGGTGCGCCGCTGGGCTTGGGCCCCGTGTCCGATGCGTACGCGGCACAGTTCCCGTCGCGCACGGGCACCGTCTATGCCAACGGCGAGGCGGGTGTCGTCCCCAACCCGGGTGCGGTCGCCACCAAGGATCTGAAGCCGTTCAAGCAGCGTGAGTTCATCCTCGGCGCGCAGCAGCAGGTGGCCGACTGGACCCTCGGTGCCAAAGCGATCTACCGCAAGGTGCTGACCGGCATCGACGATTCCTGCGACTTCCGCCCGATCGCCGCCGCGGCGAACGCGCAGTACGGCCTGAATCTCGATACCACCAGCCTGACCCCGGGCGCCGCCAATGTGCCGGGCTGCTACATCTTCAACCCGGGTAGCTCGGTGACCTTGCGCACCCCGGTCGACGCTACGGGCACGGTCTACGACATCCACCTCCCCGGTACGGCGGTGGGCGAGCCGAGCTACAAGCGTTCGTACATGGCGATGCAGTTGACCGCAGAGCGTAACTTCGACAACACCTGGTACATGAAGGCGTCGTACGTGTGGTCGCACACCCGCGGCAACTCGGAAGGCGGTGTGGACTCGTCGAACGGCCAGGCCGACACGGGCACCACGGAGCTGTTCGACTACCCCGAGATCATGGCGGGCACCAACGGCTACCTGCCGAACGATCGCAAGCACACCTTCAAGCTCTACGGCGCCTGGCAGATCACGCCGGAGTGGCTGGTGGGTGCGAACGGCGTGCTGCAGACCGGGCGTCCTGAGAACTGCTACGGCCTCAACCCGATCGACGGTCAGGTAAACGGCGGCTACGGTGGCGGCGCGTACCTGTATTGCAGCGGCATGATCGTGAAGCGCGGCTCGGTGGGACGCACGCCCACCTACTGGAACATCGACCTCAACGCGTCGTACAAGCCCGAGTGGGCCAAGGGCGTGACGATCTCGGCGAACGTCTTCAACATCTTCAACAAGCAGCACACGACCACGATCAACGAAGTGGGCGAAGACAATAACGGCAACTCGCTGGCCGGAAGCACGTACAAGATCCCGACCAGCTTCCAGCAGCCACGTTACGTCCAGTTGTCTGCCGAGTACGACTTCTCGCTGTAGTTCCCACACAAGAAGACATGGCGCGCGTCCCTCCCTGGCGCGCGACCGTGCAAACCTCCCCAGATCGCCGCCCGCTCCCACGGGCGGCTTTTTTTGTTCTTCACGGTAGTCCGCGGCGCTGTCTGGATACACCGATTCATTCGCCGCGTGACTGCGGATGTCCGGCGGCTGGAGCTACCGTTGGCTCGTGCGGTGAGGCCAGAGCCTTCGGCGTCCCCCCCTCGCTGCTTCAGACGGGTGGACGGCCGGCCGTCTTCGCCGAGGCAGGAGGCCGAGTCGAAGACCCCCGCCCTGACGCCGGGGTCCGCCGCGGCGCAAGCCATCAGACACCGAGCCGCGAAGCGGCTCTCCTTTCGCAAGGAACGACATAAGTCTTCGCGGCGAGGGGGCGGGTGCTGGCCTCCCGAAGCGGTACAGGCGCTGATGCGTGTTGAGATAACGCATACACTTTCCCGCCCATCATGACGGTTCCCCTGCGTCGGAATACCCATGCCCCTGCCCACTCTCCGCCCCTTGGCCGGCGGCATCCTCATCGCGCTGTCGACGGTAGCGACGGCTCAGGATGCCCGGCTGGCGCCGATCGTCGTGACCGCCACGCGGAGCGCGCAATCGCCATACGACATTGCTGCCGCCATCGACGTCGTTACGACGCCGGAAGATGGCTCGCTGGACGTCAACCTGTCCGAGCGCGTGCAGGCTATTCCCGGGCTCGTCGTACGCGACCGCCAGAACTACGCGCAGGATGCACAGGTCTCCATTCGCGGCTTCGGCGCGCGATCCACGTTCGGCATTCGCGGCATCAGGCTTTATACCGATGGCGTCCCGGCGAGCATGCCCGACGGCCAGGGGCAGGTCTCGCATTTCAATCTCGATTCGGCCGAACGCATCGAAGTATTGCGAGGCCCGTTCTCGGCGCTCTACGGCAATGCGTCCGGCGGCGTGGTGCAGGTCTTCACTGCCGACGGTACCGATCCGGCGGAGCTCCGCTTCGGCGTGGCCGGGGGCAGTAACGGCAATCTGCGCAGTTCGGTGAACGCCCGCGGGGTGGACGGCCCTGTCGACTACAACATCGACTTCACCCATTTCCGCACCAGCGGCTACCGCGATCACAGTGCGGCTCGGCGCGAGTCGGGTAATGCGAAGATCGGCTGGAAGGTCAACGAGGACGCGAAGCTCACGCTCGTGCTCAACGCACTCGACGTTCCCGACGCGCAGGACCCGCTCGGTCTGACGCATGCGCAGTTCAAGGCCGATCCGCGCCAGGCTGCTGCCGTGGCGGACACGTACGACACGCGCAAGTCGGTGGACCAGCAGCAGGTCGGCCTCATCTACGACCAGCGAATCGACACATCGAACAGCCTGCGCGTGATGAGTTACTACGGCCAGCGCGGCGTGACCCAATACCTTTCCATTCCCGTCGCCACGCAGGTCGCCCAGCCGGGTAACTCAGGCGGGGTGGTCGACCTCGACAACGAATACGGCGGTGGTGACGTGCGCTGGACCTGGCGCGACACGCTCGCCGGTCGGCCGTTCGAGCTGGCGGCCGGCGTGGCCTACGACAACCAGGAACAGCATCGCCAGGGCTACGAGAACTTCGTGGGCAATCAGCTCGGCGTGCGCGGCGCGAAGCGGCGCGACGAGATCGACCGCGTATTCGACTTCGATCAGTATGCGCAAGCGACGTGGCGGGTGGCGGACGATTGGACGTTGATGGGCGGCGTACGCCACAGCGAAGTCCGCTTCCGTTCGAGCGATCGATACGTCGCGCCGGGGAATCCCGACGACAGCGGTACGGTGCGCTATGCCGCGACCACACCGGTGTTCGGCGTACTGTGGCGCGCGGCGCCATGGCTGCACGCCTATGCGAACTGGGGCCGCGGGTTCGAGACGCCAACGTTTTCAGAACTGGGTTATCGCGCCGATCGGGGTGCCGGTCTCGCTTTCGACCTGAAACCATCGCGCTCGGGCAATGCGGAAGTGGGTCTGAAACTGCGTCCGTCCGCACGCGTGGAGGCAGGCCTGGCGCTCTTCCGTGCCGACAGCGACGACGAGCTGGCGGTCGCCACCAATCTCGGCGGTCGTACCACGTACCAGAACATTGCACGGTCGCGACGGCAAGGCATCGAGGCGTCGTTCAACGCCGAGCTTGCCCACGACGTGCATCTCGTCGCTGCGTACACGCGATTGCAGGCGAGTTTCCGCACCCCCTTCCTGACCTGTGTCTCTGCCGGCTGCGCGGCGCCCGACACCCCGGTGCAGGCAGGCACGCGCATTCCTGGCGTACCGCGCGCGACAGGTTACGCCGCGCTGAAACTCGGCGGCGAGGTCGGCTGGCAAGCCGGCCTCGACATGAATGCGATGGGCGCCACGTCGGCCAACGATCTCGGCACCGCTTCCGCGGCGGGCTACACCTTGTTCGGCCTGTCCGGCGGCTACGTGTTCGACAACGGCCCCTGGCGCGTAAACACCTTCGCCCGCGTGGACAACCTCGCCGACCGGCATGTGGTCGGCTCGGTCATCGTCAACGACGGCAACGGACGCTACGACGAACCGGCGCCGGGCCGAACCTTCCTGGTCGGCGTGGACGTCCGCTGGCGCTGACGCATCAGCCGGAGATGGCGAGGCGCTCCGAACGGTAGAGCTGTGCGGTACCCCACACCGCCAGCGCCGCGGTCACAAACCCGCCGGCAAGACACAGCCCGGTCTGCCACGCAGGCATGCCGTCGCCGCGCAGCAGTTGGACGATGCCGAGGTTCTGTCCGAGCAGCGGGACCGCATACATCCATGGCTCCGCGCGCACCGGAATCACCGAAAGCAAGGCGCTCGGCAGCACGGGGATGATCATGAGGATCGAGAGGTAGGTCTGCGCCTCGCGATAGCTCTTCGCGAACGCCGAGACCAGCGATTGCAGTGCGGCGAGCAGCAGGATCAGGGGCAGCATCAGCAAGACGACCTGCGAGCCGAAACGCCACCCGAGATCCAGCGCAATACCCAGCTTCTCGGTGGGAATGAACCACGGCGCCGTGGCGAACGCAGCCACGCTGAGCAGCAGGCTCACGACGGAAAAGCTGCAGATCGCCCCCAGTTTGCCGGCCAGAATCTTCCATCGCGCGACCGGATTGACGAATAGCGGCTCCAACGACTGACGCTCGCGTTCGCCCGCGGTGAGATCGATGGCGAGGTACATGCCGCCAAGGAAAACCGTCAGCACGAAGAAGTACGGAAGGAACGAAAACATCAGCGCGGAGCGCGACTGCGACGTCGCCTGGTCGCGATCGGCCACCTGTACCGGCCAGGCCGTCGTCGGCGACAGTCCACGGGCGATCAAGCGCATGGCGCCTTCGCGCTTGCCGTAGCCTTCCACCACGCTGCGCACGCGCATCACCGGCGTGGAAGCGTCGCGTCGCGAGGAATCGTAGATGAGCTCCACCTGCACCGGCTGCCCGTTTTTCCACGCCGCGGGATAGCTCGACGAAATGCGCACCACGATATCCGTCCGCTGCTCGCGCACGGCGTTCTCGGGGTCGGAGAGCGGCGGGGCGGCGTCGATCCCGGCGCTCTTCAGCGCCGCGACGAGATTGGGCGCGAGATCCGCGCCGACGACGGGGACAACCAGCGGTCGATCGGTCTTCGCCAGCTCGCGATTGACCATGACGTTCATCAGCATGATGAACATGACCGGCCCCAACAGTGGACCCGTGATCAAGGCATTGATCAACGTGCGACGATCGCGCAGGTTCTCGCGAACTTCTTTCCAGTAGACGGCGGTGAACGCGCTCATGCGGCAAGCCCCTCGTCGGTACCGATGATTTTCACGAAGGCATCCTCAAGGCTGGTCTCGCCCGTTTGCGCCAGCAGCGCATCGGGTGCTTCGTCGGCAACGACCCGGCCGTGCGCGATCACCACGATGCGATCGCACAGCGCCGCCACCTCCTGCATGATGTGGCTGGAGAACAGCACGCAACGCCCTTCATCGCGAAGCTGGCGCATGAACCGGCGCATGGCGCGGGTAGCCATCACATCGAGGCCGTTGGTGGGTTCGTCGAGCAGGACGTTGCGCGGGTCGTGCACCAGCGCACGCGCGATGGCGGTCTTGACGCGCTGTCCCTGCGAAAAGCCCTCGGTGCGCCGCGCCGCGATGTCGCGCATTTCGAGCGCATCGATCAACGCTTCGCGACGCTGTGCGAGCAGCGCGGCGGGCATGCCGTGCAGGCGACCGAAGTAATCGATGTTCTCAGCGGCCGTAAGGCGCTTGTACAGCCCCCGCGCATCGGGAAGCACGCCGAGCTGGCGCCGTACCGCGAGCGGATCGGTCGAGGCGTCGATGCCGTCGACCAGCACCTGCCCGGAATCGGGCGTCATCAACGTATAGAGCATGCGCAGCGTGGTTGTCTTGCCGGCGCCGTTGGGACCGAGCAAGCCGGTGATTTCGCCATCGCGCGCGGTGAAGCTCACGCCGTTCACGGCGCGCACGTCACCGAAGGCCTTGTGCAGATCCTTCACTTCGATCATGGCGTAGCTCCGTTGAAACCGACGAAGACGGGCAGCGGGGCAAGGCGATCCAGGCAACTCGTATCGAGTGTCTTCGCGTCGGCCTTGTCGATGAAGCGGTCGAGCAAACGCGGCATGCAGCCGCGCGTGACGACGCTGTGACCCTGCCCCTTCAGGACGAGATGACGGCCATTGGGCAGACCCTTGAGCACCTCGTCGCCATAGCGCGGCGGTGTGACGGGATCGAATTCGCCGGACATCAGCAGGGCGGGTACGTCGCTTTTGAGCGGCTCGTGGAAGTTGGCCGGCCGCACGCCATGCGGCCAGACCGAGCAGGCGGCGCGAAACGCCTCGATCATGCCCTCACCGAGAATCGTGTCCTTGTCCTGCGGTCGCGGGCTCAGCAGGTCGGCGTCCTCCGAACAGATCACCGAGTACTGCATGCCGCCGTCCATCGTGTCGCCGAGGTCGCCGGTGAGCAGCTTGGCCTGGCCGAGCAGCGGACCGACGTCGCCGCGCGCGGCGGCATCGATCGACAGCGGAAGCAGCGCCGCCGTTTCCGGCGAATAGGCAAACATGCGCACCACCGTGGCAAGCGAGTATTCGCTGAGCACGCGCTGCACCGACGCGTAGTTCTGCGGATCGCGGAAGCTCACCTTGTGCGGATTGGCGCGTAGCGCGTCGCGCAACTGGTAAAGCGTTTGATAGGGATCGCCGAAGCGCTCGCGACACGCGGCGTTGGCCGAGCAGCGTGCGAACTGCGCCTTGAGTGCTGCGTCGAGGTTCACCGCGAAGTCCTCGCCGAGCACGAGACTGTTCGGTGCGATGCCGTCGAGGATCAACGTGCGCAGACCCTCGGGATGGCGCATGGCGTACTGCTGGGCGACGCGGGTGCCGTAGGAGACACCGAACAGGTCGAACTGCGGGGAACCCAGCGCACGGCGCACGTCTTCCAGGTCAGCCACGGCATCCGTCGTGGTGTAGAAGCGCACGTCTGCATCGCGCGAAAGCTGATCGAGACACGCGCGCGTTTCCTTGCGCACAGCCGCCGCGTCGAAGTTGCTCGTGTCCTCCGCGCCACCGGGAACGCCCGGCTCGTCGTTGCGGCAACTCAACGGATGCGAATCGCCCGTGCCGCGCTGGTCGAGCAGAAGCAGGTTGCGATGCGCCAGCAACGGTGCCATGGCCGGTGCGATCACCGGATAGCTTTCGGCCGCGGATTGACCCGGACCGCCGGCAATGAACGCCACCATGTCCGCCGCGGGTACCTGCGCGCTGCTGCGCACGATGGCTAGGCGGAGCGCGATCTTGCGACCCTCGGGGTGCGCACGATCCTCAGGCACGTTGAACTGTGTACACCACGCCGCGGTGGACAGACCCGTGTGCGGCTGCGCCAACTCGCAGGGCTTCAGTTCCAAGGAACCGACCTGCCAGACGCGCGGCGGCGCCGGCTTTGTCGCGGCGGGCGTCGTGGGTGGCTCGGGTGAACCGCCGTCGCGCGATTGCATGGCGTGCCGTCCAGCCAGGACGGCTACGGCGATCGCCACTACGATGGCGAACCGTGGCGCTGATTTCATGCCGTCATTCCCCTGGGATGAAGATGGCTTCGATAGGCAGGTCGAAGAGCCTGGCGATCTTGAAGGCAAGCGGCAGGCTGGGATCGTACTTGCCCGTTTCCACCGCGTTGACCGTTTGTCGTGATACGTCGAGCTGTTCGCCGAGGTCCGCTTGCGACCAGCCACGCATCGTGCGCAATTCGCGTAGCCGGTTGTTCATTGCGCGTGGTAATGCCGGCGCACCGCGCACTTCGCCACGCCGAAGCAACCCATCAGCACCGGCAGCACCCAGATTGCCACGGACTCCGCGGAGGAGGGCGGGAGCACCTTCGCGTTCAGCAGCATGCCGTACGTGAAAAAGCCGAAGCCGCCGATGCCACCACCGATCGCGATGGCTTCCAGATCGATACGCCGTTCGAATTCGTCCTGATCGCGGATCACGCGCACCATGGCGCGAATGACGAAGGCAATCGGCACGACGGGCAGCAGCGTGACAAGGGTCCGTGCCCAGGTGCCCTCCAGCGTCTTCAGCCAGGTCACGGAGAGCAACAGCAGCACCACGTAGGCAAACATGGCGGGAAAGAACTCACGCAGATAACGCTTGTGGACAGGACGCATGCGAACGACCTCAGGAGGGTGGAGTCAAGTACGCTTGACACATCCTGAGGCCGTTCGCGGGGTCATGTCAAGCACCCTTTACAGCCGTGTGCAACGGTGCGGCGGCTGGGAGGTCACAGCGCGACAGTCAGGCCAAGCCGAGCCGTGCTCCCGGACTCGCCGCCGCGGGTTCGGCGCATGCGGGCCGTCGTGTCCACGGTCGCCGTGACTCGCGCCCCGAGTTCGAAGTGAGCGCCGACGGCGAGGTCGATGCTGCGCCCCGAACGCCCGGTGGCCAACGGCTCATCCGAAAGCCGCAACGTACGTCGTGCATCGTGCGTGGTCGCGTAGCGCAGGTCCGCATACGGCGACCACGCGTGCAACGTGTTTCCCTTCGGTTCGAATGCCAGCGACACCCGCGCACCGAAGCGTGCCGTCAGACGCTCCGGCGAACCCGCCATCACGTCGATGCCGTCGTGATCCATGGCGCGCGTGAAACGCAGACGCTGCCAGAGCAACGCGGCCCCGGGTTCGACGCGCAGTCGCTTGGTCGGTTGCCAGCCATAGGCCATGGCGAGGCTCGCATCGCTGGCATTCGCGCGCAGGCGCGGCAGTACCTCGCCTCGCGATGGCGTACGTACGTCGATGCGGTAGTGGGTAAGCGCGTAGCTCGATGCGAACGACCAGCCGCTTTCCGTCGCCAGCACCGAATGCCAAGCCAGGCCGCGTGCATTGGCGTGAGCGGTGCTCGTGCCGTCTTGCGCACGGGGCGATACGTGCGTGTTGCCGAGCGAGGCCGTGAGACCCATGCGTAGCGTCGCGTCGGCAGAGCCAAGCACCAGAAGATCGCCGCCGACCTGCAAGCCGCTATCACGACGCTCGTAATCGAAGCCATACGATGCGAACGGCAGATTGCTGCGGTAGGCGACGTCGCCGCCGAATGCGCGAACATGCCATGCGGGATCGCGCGATTCATTCGTCCGTTCCGCCTGCACTGCGTCAAGCGACGCCTGGCCGTAGCCGAACAGTGCATGCGGGAGTACCAGATACGTCGGCACCTGCGGCGCGAGCGCCGCACGCGAGCCTCCGCTTCGGCTACGTGCTTCGACATGCGCACTCTGCAGGCGGTAATCCCAGTAACCCTGCCCCTCGCCCTCGACCACACGCTGCGCCGCGTCGCTGCGGCCCGGTTCATAGGCCTGCAGACGGTACTGCCACGGGCCGACCGCGACATAGCCACCCGCGAGGCGGAACGTATCGGCGCGCGCGCTGCCCGAGACCTGAGCCAGACTGATGCCGTCCTTGGGTCCGTTGCGGCCATTCCAGCCGGCCGTCGAAGCACCCGTGCCGCCGACGTTGGTGACGTGAAGAAGCGTCTGACCTGAGGCATCGCCATGGACCAGCAGACGATCGGTGGCCTGCCGCTGCAGCGGGCCACCAGCATCGAGCCGCACGCCGAGCGTGACGCCGACAGCATCCGGCGAGGCCCGCCACGAACCCACGCGCAAGGTGTGGAATTCGGTCCCCGAACGATCGAAAGCGATATGGCCGGCCTGCTCCAGGCGCACCGCCTCGACGTCGCTGTCGCGGGTGAGCGTCCAGGTGCCGTCCACGACGGACAGCGAACTCACGCGACTTGCGGCGCCGCGCCACGTGCCCTCGGCCAACGCGACGTCCAGCGGCGCCGGACCGCTGCGCACGATGTCGCCTTCGAGCGTGCCTCGGCGGGCGTCCAACGAGAGACCGGTATCGCCGCTTTGGACGCGACCACGCACCGTCGAACGGTCGAGCACGACATGCGCCGTGCCGCCCGTGCCCGCTCGCGTATCGATGGCACGACCGTCACGAGCATCCAGCAGCGTCTCGCGAACCTGTGCCTCGCCACCGAAGATCGACAGGGCCATGGCCTCGGCACCCTGCATCGTCACGCGGCTGCGCTGCGCGATGAGACGCGACGCCTCGTCGCTGACCAACAAGCCCGTTCCGCCACTTGCCGAGTGAATCCGTACGTCGTCGAGCAGCGCGAAGCTTCCCGACGTCGTGGCGACGCCCAGACCGTTGTCGGCCGAGAGGTTCACGCGGGTACGGCGCAGGTTCAACATCGCGTTGCGCTGTGCCTGAAGCCCTACACCCCACGTGCCGGGCAGATCGACATCGCTGTCCAGCAGCGATACGTCAGCTCCGTGCGACGCAAGCACACCGTAATTTCGATGTCCACGCACGCCAGCGCCTTCGTTGGCGATCCTGACACCTTCCGCGTCCAGCGTTGCGCGCTCGCCCACGGTCACCGCCGTCGTGCGTGGCCCGGAGGTACGCACCACATCACCGCTGTCGAGCAGTAGCGCCATGCCGTTTTCGACGAGCAACTCCTGTGCTCTCGGCGCGGCGAGCGCTGGTGCGGCAAGTGCCCCCGCAAGCGCGACGGCCAACGCGCGGCGCCCATACGACTTCATGTCCATGACGATTTCCCTGCTCTACGAATGAAGCAGGAAAACTAGTCACCATCGCTCACCGTGTATGTCGGCGCACGACGCTTTGGGCGTAGGAATGCCCAGCGACCGCTCCACGATGAAAACGTTCAATCGGGGTCGCGCGACCAATCCCCGCGGCGTGGCCGACCGGTATGCCGTGGCCCGGCCTTGCGCTTCAGGCGTGCTTCGAGTGTGGCCGCCTGCTCCTCGCGCTCGTCGTGCAGCTTGAGGTAGTTGCGCCAGCGCTGGGGCGACAGTTCGCCCGAGGCAAGCGCCGCCTGGATCGCGCAACCCGGTTCGTTGCCGTGGCTGCAATCGGCGAAGCGGCACTGCGCGGCAAGGGCCTCGATATCCGCAAAGAGATCGAGGTTTTCCTCGCCCGTGAGTTTCAGCTCGCGCATGCCGGGCGTGTCGATGAGGCAACCGCCGGTCGGCAGGCGAAGCAGTGCGCGATGCGTGGTGGTATGCCGCCCGCGGCTGTCGTGCGTGCGCACGGCGCCGGTGGCCATGCGCTCCTCGCCCAGCAGCGTGTTCGTGAGCGTGGACTTGCCGGCACCGGAGGAACCGACGAGCACCGCACTCATACCCGGTCCAAGATAGGCCGCCAGGAGGCCCACCGTCGCCGGGTCCTTGGCGTTGATCGCATGCACGGCCGCTTCGGCGGGCAAGCGTTCGGTAAGCGCGGCCACCGCACCTTCGACATCCACCGCCGTGTCGGCCTTGCTCAACAGCACGACAGGCCGTGCACCCGACCCTTCGACGAGCGTGAGGTAGCGTTCGATGCGCGCGGGGTTGAAGTCGCCGTCGAGGCCGGTCAGCACCAGCACGTAGTCGATGTTGGTGGCGATGATCTGCCGTTCGTAGCGTTCGCCGGCCGCAGCACGCGTGAGCACCGAGCGTCGTGGCAGCACCGCTTCGATCACCGGATGGCTCGCATGGTCGAGGAAGACGAAGTCCCCCACGGCCGGGCGCAGCGACGGATCGAGACCGCGTTTCAGGAAGGGCCCCGCGGGCTGCGCATTGAAGGCGGACGAGCCGTCGTGCAGTTCATAACCGGCCCGATGCTGCGCGACCACGCGCGCAAGGCGGCGTGGATCGTCAGGCAGGGCGGGATCGCGCCAGCCGATATGGCGCAGGCGCGCCAGGTCCGAGGAGTGTTCCATGGGCGCGATTATGCCCTCTCGTCGCCCGTTTTCCGCCTCGCGGGCGCGCAAGGACGCTGTTACGATCCGGTGACGGCGGCCGGGAAAGGGCCCGGCTGCACCTTCGGAAGACGTCTACGTGTCCTCGATCAAGCCCAGCGCGCACCTGGCGGAAGTGCGTTACGAGATCCGTGGCGCCCTGACCCGGCGCGCGCGCGAGATGGAAGCGGCAGGACTGCCGATCATCAAGCTCAACATCGGCAACCCCGGCCGCTACGGCTTTTCGGTGCCGCCACACCTGCGCGAGGCCATCGGCGCGCACCTCGTGGACAGCGAGGCCTACGGGCACGAGCAGGGTCTCGAAGAGGCACGCGAGGCCATCGTGGACCAGCAGCGCGCGCGTGGCGCCGTCGGTGTCGAAGTGGAACGCGTGTTCATCGGCAATGGCGTCAGCGAACTCATCGACATTTCGCTGCGTGCCCTGCTCCAGCCGGGCGATGAAGTGTTGCTGCCGAGTCCCGACTACCCGCTGTGGAGCGCGGCCACCATCCTCAACGATGGCAACCCACGCTACTACCGCTGCCTTGCCGAGAACGGACACCTCCCCGATCCGGACGAGATCGACGCACTGATCGGGCCGCGCACGCGCGCGCTCGTGCTGATCAATCCGAACAATCCCACGGGTGCGGTCTATCCGAAGGCGCTGCTGGAGCGCATCGTGGAGGTGGCGCGGCGACACGGCCTGCTGCTGCTCTGCGACGAGATCTACGACGAGATTCTGTACGACGACACACCCTTTCAGCCCCTTGCTGCGGTGGCCGGCGATCACCCCTGTGTCAGCTTCGGCGGCCTGTCCAAGGTGCATCGCGCCTGCGGCTATCGGGTCGGGTGGATGAGCCTGTCGGGCGATCCGCAGCGCACCGCCGCCTATCGCGATGCCTTGCAACTGCTCGCGGCACTGCGCCTCTGCGCCAACGTCACGGCACAGTGGGCCGTCCGCCCGGCACTGCTCGACGCCCCCACCATCGGTGCCTTGACCTCGCCGGGTGGCCGCCTGCACGAGGCGCGCCGGATCGTGCTGGAAAGCGTGGCGGCCAGTCCGTTCCTCGATGTCGTCGCACCGGGTGGCGCGATCTACGCGTTCCCGCGGATTCGCGCCGACGCCCTGCCCCAATTCGACGACACCGCCTTTGCGCTGCGCCTGCTGGAAGACGAAGGCGTACTCGTGGTGCCCGGCACCAGCTTCAATCTCGCCGCAAGCCGGCACCTGCGCCTCACGCTTCTTCCCGAGCCGGCACAACTGGCCGAAGTCTTCGTGCGAATGGGCCGCGTGCTGGCGCGCATGGCGGACGAAGCGCAACCTGCGGCGAGCGCGGTGGCCTGAGGTGGCGCCGGCTCGTTTTCTCGCCCTCGGCGATTCCTACACGATCGGCGAAGGCGTAGCGGAAGCCGGCCGTTGGCCGGTGCAACTGGTCGCTCGCCTGCGTGAACACGGCATCGCGGTCGACGGGCCGCGCATCGTCGCAACCACCGGCTGGACCACCGACGAGTTGTCGGCCGCCATGCATGCGGCCGCACTGACACCGGGCTGGGCCCTGGTCACGCTGCTGATCGGCGTGAACGACCAGTATCGCGGGTACCCCGCAGCGGGCTACCGGGAGCGTTTCCTCGGTTTGCTCCAACGTGCCGCCGATCTGGCCGGCGATGTGCGCCGTGTCGTGGTCGTTTCCATTCCCGACTGGGGCGTCACGTCGTTCGCCGAAGGGCGCGACCGCACCGCCATCGCGAACGAGATCGACACCTTCAACGCCATCGCCCGCGATGAAACGCTGCGGGCGCATGCGCGCTGGGTGGACGTCACGCCAACCTCGCGCGACGCCGCGGCAAACCCCGGCATGCTCGTGGATGACGGGCTGCATCCGTCCGCTGCGCAGTACGCCATGTGGGTCACCCTGATCGCTCCCGCGGCCGAGGCGGCACTGCGCGAACGCGGCACGCCGTAGCGACCACCGCAACCTCGCTGCAACACCTTCGCCATGCGGCGGTTACCTCATGGCCCGAGACTGGGGACCCGGGACCACTCCCGGGAACCTTCCATGGCGAAGCTCACCTGCCGCAGCGCCTTCATCTCCGACGTGCATCTCGGTACGCCTGACTGCAAGGCGGCCTATCTGCTCGATTTTCTTCGCAGCCTCGACTGCGAGCGCCTCTACCTCGTCGGCGACATCGTCGATCTGGAAGCGCTCGGTAAGCGCCACTGGTGGCATGCGGACCACACCGCGGTGATCGCCGAACTGGTCGCCATCGCCGCGCGTGGAGTGGAAGTGATCTACCTGCCCGGCAACCACGACTACCAGTTACGCGGTCTGGCGGGCTCCAGCCTCGCGGGCATCCGCGTGGAACTGGACGCCATCCACGAAGGTGCGGACGGTCGGCGCTATCGCGTGAGCCACGGCGACGAATTCGATCCCGAGCACGTCGGTCGGCGCTGGATCTCGTGGCTCGGCGACACGCTGCATCGCTTCATCTGCTGGGCGAACCGTCGCGTGCACGCGGTGCGCTCGCGTCTCGAACTGCCCTATCTGCCGCTGTCGATCATCCTGAAGTCGCATGTCGGCGCGGCGCTGGAATACATCCGCGGCTACGAACAACGCGTGGCGAACGACGCGCGCGAGCGCGGCTTCGATGGGCACATCTGCGGACACATCCACTTCGGTCACGTCCGCCCGATGGACGGCGTGCTCTACCTGAACGATGGCGACTGGGTCGAGCACTGCACGGCCCTCGTGGAGGACTTCACCGGCGCCATGGAACTCATCCACTGGACGGAACAGGTCACGCCGCTGGGCCGGGTCAGCCGGGAAACCGTGCTGCCTTCGCCGGAAGCCGTGCTGGGTTTCGCCCCGCTGGCCGACTGCCGGGCCAACCTCTCGGCCCTGCGCGGGACGGCTCCCGCCCTGGACGATCTGGCGTCGCTGGTGCGCTGAGGCCGGGCGCCCAGGCGCCTGGCCGGTTGAAACGGGGCGGAACGGGCCCATGTGCGGTGGATGCCGGTAAAATGGCCCCCTTTCCTCCGCGGTGACCCCCATGGCCCTTGATACCCCCACCCGCGAGCGCATCGAAACCCTGCTCGGCCAGCACGACGTCGTGCTGTTCATGAAGGGCACGCGCCAGCAGCCGATGTGCGGTTTCTCCGCCGCGGCGATCAATACCCTCAACGACGTGATCCCGAGCTACCACACGGTGAACGTGCTCGAAGACCCGGAGATCCGCGAGGGCATCAAGGAATTCGGCCAGTGGCCCACGATTCCGCAGCTCTATGTAAAGGGCGAACTGGTCGGCGGATCGGACATCATTCGTCAGATGTACACGAGCGGCGAGCTGCACACGCTGTTCGGCCAGGCCGCGCCGGACCGCACGCCGCCGGAAATCACCATCACCGAAAAGGCGGCGGAGGCCATCCGCGGCGGCATGGCCAATGCACAGGGCATGGCGTTGCACCTCGAGATCGGCCCGGACCATAGCGCCGGCTTCCAGCTGGCGCCGGCAGGCGACCACGACATCGTGACCGTCGCCAGCGGGATCGAGGTGCACTTCGATCCGGGCAGCGCCGCACGCGCCAACGGCATCGTGATCGACTGGGTCTCCACCGTGCAGGGCGAAGGCCTGAGCCTCAAGTTCCCGGGCGCCGCCGAGATCGCCTCGATCGGCGTGCAGGAGCTGAAGGCCAAGCTCGACGCGGGCGACGTGGTGCTGGTCGATACGCGCCCGGCACACAACCGCGCAATGGTCGAACCCATCGCGGGCGCGCGCATTCTCGAAAACGAAGGCTACGAGGCACTGGGCCAGCTCCCGAAGGACACGCCGATCGCCTTCATCTGCAACGTCGGCGTCTCCAGCCGCGCTGCCGCCGAGCGCTTCGCCGCGCACGGCTTCACGCAGGTGTTCAATGTCGAAGGCGGCATGGACGCCTGGATGCGCGAGATCGGCGGCTGAGGTCCTCACCGTAGCCCTACGGCCGTGTCGGTGACGACACGGCCGCGATCGCCTCAGCGTGCGACGACCAGCACGACGACCGTCACACCCTCGATCATTTCGATGAGCGCGCCGGCCGTATCGCCGGTGAAACCGCCCAGCCGACGCACGACCGCACGCCGCCATAGGGCGCCCGTCGTCACGGCGGTGATGAGGGCCCAGATGCCCGCCATACCGAACGCCAGCGACACCGCCGCGCTCAGTGCGAGCGCGATCCAGCACCCGTTCGCGGGCGCGCCGCGCAGCGGTTCGCCGAGCCCGCCGCTGCGCACGTAGGGCGTGGTGAGAAACCACGCCACGACCGCTCCGCGCGCCAGCAAGGGCGGCAACACGAGCAACCACGTATCGCCGAGCGTGGCGAGCGCCGAGAACTTCAGCAGCAACACCGACACCAGCGCGACCACACCCGCCGGGCCGCTGCGCGGGTCTTTCATGATGGCAAGCGTGCGCTCCCGGTCGCCCATGCCGCCGATCCATGCGTCGGCGCTGTCCGCCAGGCCGTCCAGATGCAGCGCCCCGGTCAAAGCCACCCACGCGACCACGACCACCGCGGCCAACGGCAGCATCGGCCACGCGTGCATGACCGCCACGAGCCCGGCCAGCAGCAAACCGACGATGCCGCCGACCAGCGGATACCACTTCAACGAAGCCGCCTGTGTCGCAGGATCGATGCGTTGCACCGGCACGGGCAATCGGGTGAGAAAGGCGAACGCGACGGCCAGCCCGCGCATCAACGCCCCCAGGTGAGCGGATGCAACGACGCGTGTGGAACATCGATGCCCGCCATGTCGCCGAAGCCTCGTCCCTCGGCGATGCAGCGGAGGAGACGAATCGCGCCCCCATGCGTCACCACCAGCACGCGCGCATCGGCCCCTTCGGTCGCCACCGCATCGAGTGCGGCAACGAGGCGCGCACGAAACGCATCGAAGGTCTCCGCCTCCGGTGGCGGACACGCAACGGGATCCGCCCAGAAGCGCCCCAGCGCATCGCCATCGCGTTCGGCGAGCGTCTCGATGGGTACGCCCTGCCATGCACCGAAGTGATACTCGGCCAGTCGCGCATCGATACGCAGCGGCACGCCGCGCTCCGCAGCAAGCTCCCCGGCAAACGCGGCGCAACGCGACAGCGATGAGGAGACGATGCGATCCCAGGCGCGTTCGCGCACCGCCGCCCTGAGTTGCTGCCAGCCAAGCTCGGACAGCGGATCGTCGAGTTGTCCGCGATAACTGCGCTGACCCGTGTCGCCGTGACGAAGCAGATCGATACTCATCCTTCCGACACCCCAGCTTCCGCGAATGTCGCCATCGAACCGTGCAGTGCGCAAGCCAGGCGCAACAGCGGCACGGCCAGTGCCGCGCCACTCGCTTCGCCGAGACGCAGGCCAAGATCGAGCAATGGTTCGGCGTCCAGCGCAGCGAGCACCCGCGCGTGGCCTTGCTCATGCGAACGATGGGCGAAGATCAGCCATGGACGTACGCCGGGATGCAGCGCCGTCGCAGCGAGTGCCGCCACGCTGCTGATGAATCCATCCACCAGCACGGGCAGGCCATGTTGCGCGGCCGCCACATAGGCGCCGGACAGCGCCGCGATTTCGAAGCCACCCAGGCGGCGCAGCCGCTCGCGTGGCGAGGTCGCCAGCGCATGCACCTGTAGCGCCTGCGCGATGACGGCAGCCTTGCGCGCGATGCCATCGGCATCGAGTCCGGTACCCGCGCCGGCGAGTCGTTCCGGCCGTTCGTCCAGCAGCGCGCACGCAAGCGCACTCGCGACCGTAGTGTTGCCGATGCCCATGTCGCCGCCGATGTAGATCTCGGCACCGGCAGCAACCGCATGGCGAACGCTGGCAAGCCCCGCATCGAGCGCCGCATCGAGTTGCGCGTCGGTCATGGCGGGTTCGATACTCAGGTTCGCCGTGGATGGCGCGATTACCTGTCGGGTGACACCGTCGATCTCGCCGGGATCGTTCACCGTACCGAGATTCACCACTTCCAGAGTGGCGCCGAGTTCGCGTGCGAGGACGGCGATGGCCGCGCCGCCACCCGCGAAGTTACGCAGCATCTCGCCCGTGACGGCCTGCGGAAATGCGGAGACGCCTTCGGCCGCCACCCCGTGATCGCCCGCGAAGACGGCGATCCAAACGCGGTCCGCGCGGGGTCGCTCGCTCCTCTGCAATCCGGCTAGCCGCACGGCCAGTGCCTCGAGCGCACCGAGCGACCCCGGCGGTTTCGTCAGCGTGCCCTGCCGCGCCGTGGCAGCGGCGATGGCGGCACGATCCGGAATGCGACAGGGCACGGTGAGCCAGTCGGTCATGGCGACGGTCCTTTCAAAGTGAGGGGCAGGCCCGCGGCGACGAAGACCACGCGGTCGCAACGTTGCGCAAGCGCTTGATGGAGACGGCCAGCTTCGTCGACGAAGCGACGGGTGAGTTCGCCCAGCGGCGTGATGCCGAGCCCGACCTCGTTACTTACGAGAACGACGTCGCCGGGTGCGGCAACCAGCGCATCGAACAGCGCGTCGCGCTCCGTGACGAAGCGCTGTGTGTCGCCTATGCCGAGCAGGTTCGACAGCCACAGCGTGAGGCAATCGACGAGCAACAGCCGGTGATCGCGCGCATGCTCGCGCAGCGTTGCAGCCAGTGCGAGCGGTTCCTCGATCGATATCCATGCGGAAGGACGGCGAGCGCGGTGATGCGCAATCCGCTGGGACATTTCGTCGTCGAGCGCCTGCGCGGTAGCGATGTAGACCACTTCCCGTCCACTGTCGATCGCGAGACGTTCCGCCAGTGCGCTCTTACCGGAACGCGCGCCGCCGAGAATGAGCGTCAACATGGGTCGAGGCCGAACAAGCGCATGAGCATCGAGACGTCCATATGTGCGTCGATCGTATCGGCGAGACGATCCAGGCTGGCTTCGCGCAGCGCCTTCACGTCCAGCGGTGCGCTCTTCGTCAGTCCCGCTTCACCGAGCCAGTGGGCCAGCGCTTCAGGATGATCGAACACGCCGTGGAGGTAGGTGCCGACGACGCGTCCATCATCCGAGCGGGCACCTTCCGGCAGACCGTCGTCTCGCCACAAGGCGGGCCGCGCCATGGCCGGCCCGACGCTTACCCCGCAATGGATCTCGTAACCGCTTACTGCGGCATCGCCGGGTACGAGTCTCCCGGTCACGAGGCGCAGTTGCTTGGTCGGCGCCAGCGTGGTGTCGAGATCGAGCAGGCCGAGACCGTCGCTCGATCCCGGCGGACCTTCGATGCCCTCGGGGTCGTGCACGGTACGCCCAAGGATCTGCATGCCACCGCAGATGCCGAGCACGCGGCCACCGTAGCGAACATGGCGCAGAATCGCCTCGTCCCAGCCCTGCGCACGCAACCAGGCCAGGTCGGCACGCGTGGATTTGGAGCCCGGCAGCACGACGAGATCGCAGGGCGGAAAGGCGTGGCCCGGGCCGATGAAGGTCACGGCAACGTCCGGATGCAGGCGCAGCGCGTCGAGGTCGGTATGGTTGCTGATCCGTGGCAACACCGGTACGACGACGCGCAGGCGTGCGCCGCTTCGCTGTTCGCTCTTGCGAGGGAGCGCGTCTTCCGCTTCCAGCACCAGCCCGTGCAGATAGGGCAGCACGCCGAGCACGGGTTTGCCGGTGTGTTGCTCGAGCCACTCGAGCCCGGACTGGAGCAACGCCGGGTCGCCGCGGAAGCGGTTGATGACGAAGCCGACGACGCGCGCGCGTTCGCTCTCCGACAGCAGCGCAAGCGTACCGACCAGGTGCGCGAAGACGCCACCGCGATCGATGTCGGCGACGAGCAGCACCGGGCAATCGACGGCCTCGGCGTAGCCCATGTTCGCGATGTCGCGATCGCGCAGATTGATCTCCGCGGGACTGCCCGCGCCCTCCACCACCACGGCCTCGTAGGTATCGACGAGTCGTGCATGCGAGGCGAGCACGGCATCCATCGCCACCTGTTTATAGGCGTGATAGCCGACGGCATCCATGTTGCCCACCGGATGTCCGTGCACAATCACCTGGGCGCCCGTATCGCTGTTCGGCTTGAGCAGCACCGGATTGAAATCCGTATGCGGGGCGACGCCGGCTGCCTGCGCCTGCACGGCTTGGGCACGGCCGATTTCGCCTCCGTCCACCGTGACCGCCGAATTCAACGCCATGTTCTGCGGTTTGAACGGCGCGACGGCGACGCCGCGACGATGCAACCAGCGGCACAGGGCGGCCACGACGGTGCTTTTGCCGGCGTCCGACGTGCAGCCCTGCACCATGAGCACCTTCGCGCTCATGCCAGCACCTCGGCCAGCGCTCGGTCGAGCCGTGCGAACGCCGCGTCATCAGCGGGAAGACCGAATCGAAGTGCTTGCGGTACCGCGAAGTGGCGAACCAGCACCGCGCGTCGCGCCAGCGCGTCGTGCAACGCCCCCGCGCGGTCGTGCCGAACGTACTGGAAGAACTCGCAGCCGCCGGAGGGCGGCAAGCCGTGACCGCTCAACAACGTGGCGAGGCGCGACGATGCCTGCTGCAAGCGATCACGCGCCTTGGCCTGCCATGCCGTATCGGCAAGCGCATGGGTCAGCACGTAGCGCGTCGGTCCGCTCAACGTCCAGGGCCCCAACGCCTCGGCCAGCGCATCGAGCAAGACGGGCCATGCCGCAACGAAGCCCGCACGTGCGCCAGCGAGGCCGAAAAACTTGCCGACCGAGCGAAGCACGATGAGCCCTTCGCACCGATCCGCAAGAAGACTCTCCTGCGGACGCGTATCGACGAATGCCTCATCCACGATGAGCCAGGGCATGTCACTCACCGACGCTCCGGCATCTGCCGAGCGACGTCTCATCGCATCGAACAACTGCTCGCGCAATGCGCACTCACCGGTCGGATTGTTCGGACGAACGACGATCACGACATCGAAGTCAGCGACGCGGGCGAGCAGATCGGCCAGCGTCAGCGATGTCACCTCGTGCCCGGCCTGCCGCCAAGCATGGGCATGCTCGGCGTAGGTGGGTTCGATCACGGCGACGCGCGATCGCGCACGCAGCCGCGGCAACGCGGCGATGGCCGCCTGCGATCCCGCCACGGGAAGCAGGTCGTGAACACCGTAATACGCGCGCGCCGCGTCGAGCAGCCCATCGTCATCTTCGGGAAGACGCTGCCAGGCACGCGAAGGGATGGGCGGTACGGGCCACCCGTAGGGACTCACGCCCGTGGAGAGATCGAGCCACGCGTCGCGAGCGATGCCGTAGTCGCGTGCGGCGCGTTCGAGTCGGCCACCGTGCTCAAGCATGCGCGGCCACCCCACCCAGCGATGCGACCACGAGCCATGCGATCGTGCCGCGATCCACGAGGCGCAGTGCGCGGCGGATCGTCTGCGCATCCGGTGCGTCGCCCTCACCAAGGATAGGGCGCTCTTCCCACTGGCCGTGATAGGGCGCCGCGCCGCCAAGCTGCGTGCGCAAGGCGCCCGCCCCCGCCGCCATCACGGGGCCTGCATTCGGGCTGTCCCAGATGGGGGCCTGCGTGCGCCAGCAACGCCATGCCGTGACGAAATGGCCAAGGGAGGCATAAGTGAATGCCGTCAACCGCGCGGGGACGAACCCGAGCACGTCGTCGATGCGCGCTGCCGCGCTGCCGAAACGCCCGTAGCGCGGCGTGCGGTAGCCCCACATGGCATCGAGCGTATTCGCGAGACGAAACAGCAAGGCGCCGGGCGCACCGAGCAGCACGAACCAGAACAAGGCACCGAACACGGCGTCATGCCCGTTCTCGAGCACCGATTCCGTGGCTGCCGCAGCGACCTGCGACGCGTCGAGCACCTCGGTGTCGCGACTGACCATCCGTCCGACCGCGAGGCGCGCCGTCGTGAGATCGCCATCGTCCAGTGCATCGGCAACCGAGCGTGCATGCTCGCCGAGGCTGCGCCGACCCAGCGCGAGATAGAGCACGAGGACGTCGATGGCACACGTCACCGGGAACGGAACAACACGGCGAACGCTCCACAACAGCACGACCGCCGGAAGTACCGCCACCGCCCAGGCGGCGATGCCGGCCCAACGACTGTCCGCGTGCAACCACTTTTCCACCGCACTCGCCCACCGACCGAAACCAACCAACGGGTGACAACGCCGCGGCTCGCCGAACAGCGTATCCAACAGGTAAGCCGCGAACAGTGTGAGCGCCAGCGTCATGGGAGGAACAGGCGCACCGCCGCATCCGGCTGCGACGGAAAATAGAAATGCACGAAACTCGCGGTCATGCGATCGCGTCGATAAATGCGCTCGGCCGTGGGTCCGCCATGTGGGTTGTGTGCGGTTGCCAACGCACCGCTGCCGATGCTCGCCTGCGCATAGTGGAACGAGTGTCCGCGCAGAACTCCCTCCGGAAGCGCTGCCTCCTGCATGCCCAGTGCGGCGAGCCGGGGCTGCATCGTCGCGTGTCCTTCGAGCAGTCCGGCCATCGTGCCGGTATGCCCCTCGCGATCCGCAAGCCGATCCAACGCGTAGAGCAGACCGCCGCATTCGGCGAGCAGTGGCCGGCCGGCGTCCACGTGCGCGCGAAGATCGCGTCGAAGATCGTCACGTGCCGCCAACGTGTCGATGTGCAGTTCGGGGTAGCCGCCCGGCAACCAGACCGCGTCGCACGCCGGCAACGGATCGCCCGCGAGCGGCGAGAAGAAGAGCAACTCCGCACCGGCCTCGCGGAGCAAATCGATGTTCGCCGGATACAGAAAGGCAAACGCCGCATCCTGCGCGACCGCGATGCGCACCCCATCGAGACGCACGCGCGATGCCGGCAGCACGACGTCATCGAAGATCACGGGTGGCGGAAGCGGGACGCGATCCTGCGCCTCCCAGGCATCGGCCAACGCATCCAGCCGGGCGTCGAGGTCGTCCAGCTCCGCGGCAGCCACGAGGCCGAGGTGACGTTCCGGCAAGGTCAACGCAGCGTCACGCGGCAACGCGCCGTACCAGTCGACACCGGCGGGCAGGCTGTCCCGCAGCAAGCCGGCGTGATACGCGCTGCCGACGCGGTTGGCGAGTACGCCGCTCAGGCGAAGCGACGGACGATACGTAGCCAGCCCATGTGCCAGTGCGCCGAAGGTCTGCGCCATGGCGCTGCCGTCGATCACCGCGAGCACTGGCAGGCCGAAAGCGATGGCGAGATCCGCGCTCGACGGCGAACCGTCGAAGAGCCCCATCACGCCTTCGACCAGGATCAGGTCGGCGTCACCGGCGGCCTCGTACAGGCGCGCACGCACATCACCGTCCCCACCCATCCAGGGGTCCAATTGATACACGGGCGCACCGCTGGCGCGCGCCAGGATGGTGGGATCGAGGAAGTCGGGGCCCGTCTTGAACACCCGCACCCGCTTGCCCCGACGTGCATGCGCGCGCGCCAGGGCCGCGGTGACGCTGGTCTTGCCCTGCCCGGAAGCCGGCGCCGACACGAACAGCGCAGGGCAGTCGCGACTCACAGCTCGATCCCCTTCTGCGCACGGATACCCGCCTGGTACGCATGCTTGACCACGCGCATCTCCGTCACGGTATCGGCCAACGCGACCAGGTCATCCGGGGCACCGCGCCCCGTGATGATTACGTGCTGCTGCGGCGGCCTCGCGAGGAGTACCGCCAGTACCCGATCGAGCGGAACATAGCCCTTCACCAAGGCGATGTTCAGCTCGTCCAGCAGCACGAAGTCCATGCTCGCATCGCTCAGCATGCCCTCCGCGACCTCCCAGGCCGCCATCGCGGCGGCGATATCGCGCGCCTTGTCCTGGGTCTCCCACGTATAGCCCTCGCCCATCACGTGATAGCTCAAGGGGCCATCCTCGAACAGACGGAAGAAGGCCTCTTCGCCCGTGGAAAAACTACCTTTGATGAACTGCACCACGCCACAGCGGAAACCGTGCCCGAGCGATCGCGCCAGCATGCCGAAGCCCGACGAGCTCTTGCCTTTGCCATTGCCGGTGTTCACCACAAGGACGCCGCGATCGATCGTCGCACGTGCGATGCGGCGATCGATCAGCTCCTTCTTACGGCGCATGCGGTCGCGGTGGCGCGCCTCGTCGTCCATGGTGGCCCAGGGCGTGGTCTCGTTCATGCCTGCGCCGTACGCTGCCCACGCTGACCGGGCACGAAGCGGAACACGAGTGCCTGGATCACCTGCGCCACCAGCACGTAACCGGCTGCCGCACGCACGAACAACGGTGCCCACTGAACGAAACGCTGCACGTACTCCGTCATGTGCGGTGCGGCATAGCGCCCACCGAGCCAGTAGAAAGCACCGTTGGAAACCGCATAGGACAGCGTTGCACTCACCAGCAGCCCAGCGAACACCAGCGCGTGCGAGCGCAGCGAACCGTCGTAGCGAGGCGCCAGCAGGCGACCTGCGTACCAGAGCACCGCGTAGGCCAGCGGCATGAATGCATAGGCCACGGTAATGCAGAAGTCGCTGACGCCTGCATAGCTGACCGAATACCAGTCCACCAACACGGAGAGCACGACGAAGGCGACGAAGGCCAGGTGCTTGCGCAGATAGATGCCACCGAGAAAGAACAGCGCCATCGATGCGTCGGGCAAGTGCAACGCATCGCCGAAGTGATGGAAACGCGTGCCGATCATGACCACGGCGAACAGAGCGGCAACGGCCGCGAACATCGGGCGGGACAGCGGTTTCATGGTGGAACCTCGCAGTGGCATGGAGGATTACGAACGGGGTTGGTAGCGCAGCGTGAGCAGCCAGTTACGGCCAGGCTGGTTGAAGTAGCGGGCAGTCTCGTAATGGCGATCGAACACGTTGTTTGCGGACAGCTCGACCTTCCAGGCCGTCGCAAACGCATACGCCAGGCGAAGATCGGTGAGCGTGTAGCCGCCGAGCCGGTGCAGGTTGCTCGTGTCGTCGTAGCGATACCCGGAGGTGAACACGCTCGCCCCGACGCTCAGCGCACCGAACGAGCGATCGACGTCCACCCGTGCCGTGCGGCGCGCGCGACGCGGCAGAAGGTTGCCGTGATTCGCGTCGTCGCTATCGTCCTCGGGCTGCAACCACGTGGCATTGCCCGCGAGGCGCCAGTCGCCCAGCGTCGTGTCGCCAGCGAGTTCCACGCCACGGATGCGCGAGCGATCGACGTTGTTCGCACCACCGAAGGGGAACAGGGGGCCGGTAAGGCTCGCGTCGAACACGATGAGGTGATCGATGCGGTTCTGGAACGCGTTGATCGACCAATGCCCCCAGCCCGGCGTGCCGCGCAGGCCCAGTTCGACGTTGCGCGAGGTTTCGGGACGAAGATCGGGATTGCCGTAGTCGGGATAGTAGAGATCGTTGAACGTGGGGGCCTTGAATGCCGTGCCGTAGCTGCCGGTCACCTGCAAGGTGTTCGTCAGCGCGTAGCCGTATTGCAAACTGCCCGTGGTCTTGCCGCCGAACTGGCTGTTCTCGTCGCGGCGGAGGCTCGCCTGGATCGAGTTTGCGCCGAACTCCTGTTGCCACTGCGCGAACAAAGCGTGGTTGCGCCGCGCATCGACGAGATAGTCGGTGCTGCCAACGACGCGGTCCCGCTGCCAGTCGAAGCCCACCGTCGTAAGGCCCATGGCACCGCCGATGCGGCCGAGGTCGGCCTGGATCGAGGCGAGATCGCGATGCGTGTTGAAGGTATCGGCGTAGACACTATCCTTCTCGTCGGTGGAAAGGTCTTCGCTGCGCCCGAGGCTTGCCGTCAACAGCACGTCCTGCGCGGGCTTATAGCGCACACGGCTGCCGAGCACCTGCGTGGCCGACGCGGCGAAGTTGCTGCTGGTGCCGTCGTAATGATTGCGGCCTTCGTTGCGCGTGGCATTGGCGTCGGCGTCCCATTGTTCGTCGAAGCGCCAGCCGCCCTTGAGCGACAGCGCATTGTTACGATACCCGTCACGATCCGGCTCGTAGGTGAAGCAACCGCCACCGCCGGGACTGGGCCTGCCGCGGCATGCATTGATGCCATCGGTCTGGTCGTGATTGGCCTCGACTGCGTACCAGCCGTTGGCACCGCGACCGGCAAAGCCGACCGCGCCACGCAACGTGTTGTCGCTGCCCACGCCAATCGATGCCTGCGGCACGAAGCTGCCTTGCGGGTGACGGGTGAAGATCTGAATGACGCCACCGAGCGCATCGGAACCGTAGAGGCTGGAATAAGGACCGCGCACGATTTCGATCCGCTCGATCTGATCGACGGGAATGTCCTGAAAGGCAGCCGTGCCGGACGTGACCGAGCCCACCCGTACGCCGTCCACCAGCACGAGCACGTGATCGGCTTCGGTGCCGCGCATGAACACCGATGTGGCCTTGCCGGGACCGCCGTTGTTGGCAATCGAGACGCCGGGTGTGCCACGCAACAGATCGGCGAGCGAGCGCGGCTGGCGCTGCTCGATCTCCGCACGGTCGATGACGGTCGACGCAGCAAGCGTGAGTCCCTGATCGGTGCGGCTGGCGGTGACGACGACCTGGTCGAGGTCGGTGGAGGCCTCGTCGGCAACGGCGACTGCGGGCACGACGAAAGCTACCGCGATGGCAAGCGCGAGGCGGTGGAAACGAAACGACACGTGATGACTCCCTGCGAACCGCGCCAACCCGCGCGGCATGATGGCGGGGACAGGTGCAGGGATAGGTGGGGATTGCCGGCGGCAGAACTCGACGGCCACCCACGACATGGCCCTCCGCCTGTCCGGTGTACCACGAGGCCGGTCTCCGGGCTCACGAGCGCAGGCCATGCCTGCGGGGCGGCGCCTTCCCATGCCTCAAGGGCACAGTGGCTTCGATGCCGACCGTTTACTCGCCTACCGTTGCGGGGGCAGCTCCGGAATGGCGCGATGTGTCGAACCGCGCGTCACCGGATTCCCGTTTCAATCCGCGGCGCTGCCGCCTCGGATCACCTTGGGCGGCGACAGTGTAGCGGAACGTTTCGCGAAACGGTCACGCCAGCGCAGGAACGGGCGCTCTACCGCGTAGTGCAGCAAGGCGCCTCCGGCGAGTGTCGCTACGGCATAGATGGCGAAACGCAGGAAGCGATGGTCGGCCAGATGGCCGTCCAAAGCCGTCTGGACGAAGGTAAAGACAAGCTTGTGGCACAGGTAGAGGCTGTACGAGGTGCGTGCAAGCCACCCGGCGCCCGGCACCTCCAGGCGTGCCAGCGACGTACCGCCACTGGCCGCGGCCACAAGCAACGCCATGCCAAGGGCGAGTGCGGGATAGCCGACCACGCACGGCCAGAAGTCCATGCGCGCGCCGTCGAACAGAATGAGCATGGCACCGAGCACCAGCAGACCGCACGCAAGCAGCACCGTCGCATGCGCGCGAAGGCGCGCGATCATGGCGGGACGGAAGACGCCAGCCGCTGCGAGTGCTACGCCCGCCAGGAGCCCATCGAGACGCGACCATGTCGGGTAGTAGAGATAACGCAGGTAAGGCAGGCCGGCACCGTCGCCGTCACCCACCAGCGAGGGGGCCAGTTGGCTCGACCAGAGCCAGGCACGCAGGAGCATGCCACCCACCACAACGGCGAGACAGATCGCCACGAACGCGCCGACCGACGCACGCCGTGCGAGTGCCAGGGCAAGCAACGGAAACACGAGGTAGAAATGCTCTTCCACGCACAGGGACCACACGTGCGAGAAGGCGTAGTTGTCCGGGTTGTCGAACAGCAGGTTGAAGGTGAAGGTGGGGAACTGCCACAGCGGTTGCATGCCCGGCGTCTCGCGCCAGCCCGGCAAGGCCACATAGATGGCGAGGACGACAAAGAAGGCCGGCAGGATGCGTACGGCGCGACGCCGGTAGAAGTCGGCGAGATCCAGCGTGCCGGTGGCATGCAGCGAACGCAGTACCTGCGAGCCGATCAGGTAACCGCTGAGCACGAAGAAGAGATCGACGCCCATCCACCCGGAACGTTCGACTGTCGAAAAGCCATCACCCAGGCCGCCGACCAGATAGCTGTGGAATAGCATCACCCATACGATGGCGATGGCGCGCAAGGTATCGAGACCGGGCGTACGTTGCATGATCGAACCGGCTCCCCTGTGGACGGTCGGGCCATGCTGCGCTCATCCCCTGCGCCACCCGTGACCGAGGCATGGCGTTTTCCGGGCAGCATCGTGCGGCGGGCGCTACCATCGCGACTGGGAACCGAGGGGAGAACACCATGACGGCAACGACCGCCGGCACGCTGACATGCGTGGGCCTGGGCATGACGCTCGGGTCGCACCTGACGCCGATCGCACGCAGCCAGATCGCATCGGCCGATGTGGTCTTCGCCGGGGTATCCGATGGTGTCGTGGAGCAGTGGGTGCGCCGTCTACACCACGACGTTCGCAGTCTCCAGCCGTTCTACGCCGAGGCGAAGCCACGGCAGGCGACCTACCGGGACATGGTCGAGGCGATGCTGACCGAAGTGCGGGCCGGACGGCGTGTGTGCGGCGTGTTCTATGGTCATCCCGGCGTCTTCGCGCAGGCACCGCACGAGGCGGTGGCGCGAGCGCGCGCCGAGGGTTATGTGGCGCGGATGGAACCGGGCATCTCTTCCGAGGACTGCCTCTACGCGGACCTGGGCCTGGACCCCGGCCGAACGGGTTGCCAGCACTTCGAAGCCACCCAGTTCATGCTGTATCGGCGCTCGGTCGATACCTCCGCCTGGCTGGTGCTCTGGCAGGTCGGCATTGCCGGCGACCTGAGCGGCGGGCGCTTCGACACCGAGCCCCGGCGTCTCGCCGTGCTGGTCGAGGTCCTGAGTCGCCATTACCCGCCCACCCACGAGGTGGTGATCTACCGCGCCGCCACCCTGCCCTTCCAGACGCCGCGGATCGAACGCATGCCACTCGGCAGTGTGCAGGACACCTCACTCGGCATGCCGGATACGCTGGCGATCCCCCCCTGCACGCCGCTGGAACCCGACCTCGCCATACGCGCGCGTCTGGCCGAATTTGCAGCATCGGAAGCGCCTTAACGGACCGAGCCGTCGGGCGCGCTATGATCGGCGCGCGCATGGTCACCTGGGGAGGTGTTCCGGCGTCATCCAATAGGGGAAGACATGTCGAACGTAATCGATTTCCTGGCGCGCATGGGCGCCGAGGCCGACCTCCGCGACGCGGGGACCGAAGCACTGGCACGCGAACTTGCCGAGGCGAACGTCGACGGCGAACTCGCCGCCGCCATTCTCGCGGCTGACGGAGATACGCTGCGCGAACGCGTAGCGCCGGGCACCTACTACAGCATCCAGCTCGACCGAGAGAAGGAAGATCCGGAGCAGGACGAGAAGGAAGAAGCGCCGGACAACGACGGTGCGGAAAAGTCCGCGCTCGCACACAGCGCCTAAGCGTGACATGAGGTTCGCGGGCCACATCCGCCACCGGCTCTCGCTGTGTGCGGTGGCGTTGTTGCTGGCGTCGTACGCCAGCATGGCTGTGGCCCAGTTGAAGCCGGGCGAGGATGCGACGACCACCCTCGCCCAGGCGGATGCAACCAAGACCTCGGACCATCCGGCTTTTGTCATGACACTGGCACGGTTGAGCCAGGACGCAGCGTCGCTGACGGAAAAGCAACGGGAGCATCTGCACTATCTCGAGGCGTGGCAGGTGGCCTATGCCGGCGATTACGAGGCGGCCATTCCCTTGCTGGAATCCGTCGTCGGCAGTTCGTCGGACAAGACCCTGCGTTTCCGCGCCACGGCCACGCTGATCAACATCCTGGGCATCGGCCATCGCTATCAGGATGCGTTCTCGCGCCTCAGCGAACTGACGGACACACTGCCGGACGTAAGTGACCCACAGGCATTGCTGCAAGGGCTTGGCGAGGCGGCGCAGATGTTGACCACGGCCGGCCAGTACGACCTGGCCGCCGACTACGCCGAGCGAATGATCCAGAACACGCCTGCCAACGCGAGTGCGTGCAAGGGTACGTACATCAAGTTGCATGCGCTGTATCGTGGCAAGCGTATCGTCGGCAGCGATCCGCGCTACGTGCAGGGCGTCGCCGACTGCGAGGCGGCTGGCGAGAAGCTCATCGCCAACGCCTTGCGTACCGACGTGGCAGAGAGCGCGATCGCCGACGGCCGACCACAGGACGCGGTGTCGCTGCTGGAAAAGCACTACGCGTCGGTATTGCACGATCAATATCCAAGCCTGACGTCGCAGGTCGAGTCGCTACTCGCACGCGGACACTGGGAACTGGGCGAGGTGGACGCCGCAGAGAAGTACGCGCATGCGGCTGTCGACAGCGCGGTCCCGGGCGAGTACTCCGAGCCTCTCGCAAGTGCCCTGCATACGCTGTACCTCGTGGCGCGACGCCACGGCGATTTCCAGATGGCCACGCAGTGGCTCGAACGCTACATGCAGGTCGACAAGGGCTATCTGAACGACGTGACCGCGCGCGCCCTCGCCTACCAGGTGGTGAAGCAACAGGTGGCGTCCAGCCGCATGGAAGCCGACGCGCTGGACCGGCAGAACCAGATCCTGCACCTGCAGCGCGAAGTCGATCGGCGCGCCATGGAGACCAGTCGCCTGTATATCGCACTGCTGCTCACCGTTCTTGCCGCGATCGCGCTATGGCTGGTTCGCACCAAGCGCGCGCAGCTTCGATTCATGCGCATGGCCCGGCGCGACAGCCTCACCGGCATCTGCAACCGCCAGCACTTCGTCGATGAAGCCACGCAAGCCTTGCAGGCGGCGGGAAGAAACGGGACACCCTCGTGCCTCATCCTGTTCGACCTCGACCACTTCAAGCTCGTCAACGACACCTACGGGCATTCGGAAGGCGACTGGGTCCTGCTTCGCGTGGTGGCGGAATGCCGCGATCACCTGCTCCAGCACGACGTCTTCGGCCGTCTCGGCGGCGAAGAATTCGCAATCCTGCTGCCCTTCACCGATGAAGCGAGCGGTGCCAAGCGCGCCGAGATGATCCGTTCGGCCATCGCTGCACCCCCGGCAGGCGGCCCTTCGACAGCACGTGTCACGGCGAGCTTCGGCGTCGCCTGCACGTTGCGGCACGGCGCGGACCTGGACCGGCTGTTGATCGTGGCGGACGAAGCGCTTTATCGGGGCAAGGCCAACGGTCGCGATCGCGTCGTGATCGCCATGCCCGAGGAAACGCCCCAGGAACGACCGCAGGAAGCGGAACAGATCGATGCCGTGGACCATGCGACACCCGTCCGGATGGCGAGCCCCTGACCCCCGTGAAATGGGGGCTCCCGCGCAATGCGGAAGCCACCTTGCTCACATCACCACAGGCAGCCGAGCAGACCGTCGTAGACCGAGTGATTGGTCATGGGCAGCTTGTCGTTGAGCGGATCGCCGCCGGTCATGACCTCGTAGAACGCATCCACCGGCGTGTCCTTCGCCAGCAGCAGCTTGCACTTGAACAGCTTGGCCGTGGCCTGCACGGCGCCCGACTTCGGGTTCACGGAGGCATGGCTGCCGGCAAACACCCACAGGCACTGCTTCAGCGTGGCCTTGGTAGCATCCACCGAGCAGCTGAGCTGCAGCGGCGTCAGGTTGGAATAATCGCCTTCGCAGAAGGTGTCGCCGCAGAGGCGATCGAAGGCCATGTTGAGACGGTCTTCGGCCTCGCCGAACGACGCCGTGCCGGCGTCACGGGTCGGCCAGTCGAGGGCATCCACGAAGCGCACGGGCGCCGGGGCCGGATCGGTGGTGGTGGTCGGTTGTGCGAAAGCAGCGGCCGGGAGAACGAAAAGCGCAGCGGCCAAGGTGGATCGAAGCATCATGGTGACTCCGTGGTTGAGGAGCACCTATGAAACGCTCGTGGCCTCAGCGCGTATGTCCCGCGCTGCCCGTTCGGGCATGTGGCGATCGCGCCTGGAGAAGGGTAGGTACGGCAACGCGTCGTCGCCGTCCCTGCCCGAATGTCACATCTTCCCGCGTTACAGCCAGCGGCCGTAACGCCGGATGTAGATCGTCTTCACTACCTGGGTCAGGATGCAGTAGCTCACCAGCGTCAGCGCCAGCCAGGCGAAATAGATGCCCGGCAACGGCTGCATGCCGATGCGCGCACCCAGCGTGCTGAACGGAATGAGCATGCCCACCACCATGATCGCGCCCGTGAGCGCCAGCACCGGCGCCGACGCCATGCTGCGCAGGAACGGAATGCGCCGCGTGCGGATCATGTGCACCACGAGGGTCTGCGAGAGCAGGCCTTCGATGAACCAGCCCGACTGGAACAGCGACTGGTGCTCAGGGCCGTTGGCGCCGAACACGTGCCACATCAGCCAGAACGTGGTGATGTCGAACACCGAACTGACCGGGCCGATCCACACCATGAAGCGACCGATGTCGCCCGCGTCCCACTTGCGCGGCTGGCGCAGATATTCGTCGTCCATGCGGTCGAATGGAATCGAGAGCTGCGACAGATCGTAAAGCAGGTTCTGCACGAGGATCTGCAAGGGCAGCATCGGCAAGAACGGAAGGAACGCGCTCGCCACCAGCACGCTGAACACGTTGCCGAAGTTCGAGCTGGCCGTCATCTTGATGTACTTCATGATGTTGCCGAAGGTGACGCGGCCTTCGACCACACCTTCCTCAAGCACCATCAGGTTCTTTTCGAGCAGGATGATGTCGGCGGACTCTTTGGCAATGTCGGTGGCGGTGTCCACCGAAATGCCGACGTCGGCCTCGCGCAGCGCCGGGGCGTCGTTGATGCCGTCGCCCAGGAAGCCCACGGTGTGTCCGCGGCGCTGCAAGGCCTTCACCACGCGCGCCTTCTGCACGGGCGACATCTTCGCGAATACGGTGGTCCTCTCGACCATCGCGTCCAGCGCTTCGTCGTCGAGCTGTTCGATGTCGCGCCCCTGCGCCGAAGCGCTCACGTCGAGCCCGACCTCCGCACAGATCTTCCGTGTGACTGCCTCGTTGTCGCCGGTGATGACCTTCACCGCGACGCCATGGTGGTGCAGCGCGCGGATCGCCGTGGCAGCGGAATCCTTCGGCGGATCGAGGAAGGCAAGGCAACCCACGGCGGTGAGGCCCGCCTCGTCGGCGACGCCATAGGCACGCTCAGCCGACGGATCGCGGCGCATGGCCACGATCAGCACGCGCAGGCCGTCCTCGTTGAGCCGCCGCGTCATCGCGCGGATCTCGGCACGCTTCTCGTCGGTCATGTCCTCGATCACGTCGCCGGTGCGCGCCTGCGTGCAGATCGCGAGCATTTCCTCCACCGCGCCCTTGCATACCAGCAGTTGCTCGCCCTGTCCGTCGCTCACCACGACCGACATGCGCCGACGCTGGAAGTCGAACGGAATCTCGTCGACGATGCGGAAGCGTCGCGCGACAGGTTCGAGGTCGCGATGCTCCAGCACCGCCTTGTCCATGAGGTTGCGCAAGCCCGTCTGGAAACGGCTGTTGAGGTAGCCGAATTCGAGCGCTTCGTCGGAATCGCCGCCCGCCAGATCGACGTGCCGTTCCAGCACGATCTTGTCCAGGGTGAGCGTGCCCGTCTTGTCGGTGCAGAGCACGTCCATCGCCCCGAAGTTCTGGATCGCGTTGAGGCGCTTCACCACGACCTTGCGCTTCGACATGGCGATGGCGCCCTTGCCGAGGTTGGCCGTGACGATCAGCGGCAGCATCTCGGGGGTGAGACCGACCGCGACCGACAGCCCGAACATGAAGGCTTCGAGCCAGTCGTGCTTGTCGAAACCGTTGATGAAGAAAACAATCGGCACCATCACCGCCATGAAGCGGATCAACAGCCAGCTCACCGAGGCGATGCCGCGATCGAAGCTCGTCTGCACGCGTTCGCCGGACAGCGTGTGCGCGAGCGAGCCCAGGTAGGTGCGCGCGCCAGTGGCGAGCACCACGGCGGTGGCAGTGCCGGACACGACGTTGGTGCCCATGTAGCAGACCGTCGGAAGGTCCAGCGGGCCGCTGCTCGTATCGCCCATGGCCGAACCGCTGGGCGCCGCCTTCTCCACGGGGAGCGACTCACCCGTGAGAATCGCCTGGCTGATGAAGAGATCCTTCGCCGCCAGCAGACGCAGGTCCGCCGGCACCATGTCTCCCGCGCCGAGGTGAACGATGTCGCCCACCACCAGTTCCTCGACCGGCACCTCGATGCGCTCGGCGTGGCCGTCCTCTGCGCGGCGCGTGACGGTGGCCGTGTTGCGGACCATCGCCTTCAGCTTCTCCGCCGCGCGCGACGAACGGAATTCCTGGGTGAACGACAGCAGCACGCTGATGCCGACCATCACCGCGATGATCGTCGGTCCGGTGTAGTCGTCGGGCTCGGTCACCAGTTGCACGACGGACAACACGAGCAGCACGATGATGAAAGGGTTGCGGAACGCGTGCAGCAACTGGATCGACCAGTGCGGGGGCTTCTCGTGGCCGACTTCATTGATGCCGTCGCGGTCGAGACGCTCCGCGATAGCCGCCTCGTCGAGACCGTCGGGGCGGGAGTCCAGCGAGCGCAGGAGATCGGCCGCGGGCCGATAGGCTTCCGCAGTGATGTGGTTGAGGGTCTTGGCGGCCGTACCGGCCTGCGAGGTCTGGATCTTCATGGCCCGCTACCTTTCCGGACATCGTCCGGACGGGCGCGAGCGGCCTACGGCGGTCAGCCGACGGCAGGCGCGCCGACGCAGAGCCGACGTTCGGTGTCGCTATGGAGATGGACGGCGGACGGCGTAGGCCGCGCCGTAGTGTCTATGTCGCAGTTCATGACTGCGAAAGCTTGCCTTCCGCCGGTTTCATCGAGCTTTCGGTGGTGTCGAGCGAGCGCGGCACGGTGATCGTGCGCTTGGCCGGTACGGAGCCGGTAGCGCGACGACGGGCGAGAGCAAAGGCGAGACGGCGACCGAACATGCGCGGGCCGGTCTTTTCGAGCTGAAGGTTCATGGCTCAATCCTCGAATAACGGAAGCTCACGGCTTCCGACGAGGTGAGCCGGACTTTCCCTAGCGGAGGAAAGCGCCGGCCGACCGGGTGCGGTCGCCGCAGGCGTTGAGTTTTGCCAGCGCCGGGACCCGATGCGTGCGGGAGCCGGCGCGTCGACTAGGGTAGACGTCCATATGCCTGAATAAGCGAAGGAGGGTGCCGCCCCGCGAGACGTTGCGGAGTAGCCTGGGGATTGTCGCGCCGCAGCGTGACAGGGTCAAGGGGATTGAGGCCTTCAGGCGCTCTGTTTCAATCGGCGCGGCATGGCCTGAGCGCCTCGGCCAGGTCACGCCCCTGAACATACAGGCTGAAGGGCGGGTAACCCGGCGGGCTCTTGTAACAGTCGATGAGGATCGCTCCCGCGATATCCCGTGGATAGAAGACCACAGCCTCTTCGATCGCGTCAGCCGCGTCCACCATGCCAGTAATGCTGATCCGCCGGACGCGGCAGAGCCCTAGGTAATCGTTAGCCAGGAGCCCCACCAAACCGTCGAAGGATCCGAGGTTTTCTTCGATGCAGGCGGCGATGCGCAGGACTCGATCCTTGGACAGCGCCAGCTCGGTCCATTCGCTCGATGACTTGAGTTGGAGAGGCTCGATAGGCAGAGGCGGCTCCACGTCGATGTCGAAGTCGGCAAGTGTGACGCCATCCCCAATTGCCGGTGCAAGGGAAGCAACAATTCGGGGGCCATTTACTTCGCGCGCTCGCTTCGCCCTTTCGATACTGGCGAGCCTGGCTCGTCGCTTCCGAAGCTCGTCGATCTTGGTCTCGTTCATCGTAAGCTCAAAGGCTGGGATCGAAGTCCACACGGACCTTGGAATCATTGGTTATGCGGGGGCGCCCCGCTGGATCTGGGTCGCGCAAGGTATTGATCGTCCCAGCCTCGATTTGAGGCATGCCGGCGTGATCACCTTGAACATCCCGAGACACCTGCACTGACTTCAATTCGGTACCGCCACCTTCCTTTGGAACCTCGAATGTCTGCTGTCGTCCAACATTATTTCCACCTATGCTTCCGTTTGATTGGGACACGGGCTGTTGACTGGTAGGAATATTCGCCTGACGTTTCGCCTCACGAGAGGCTGCGCGTTGCGTCAGCCTCTCGTGAGGCGAACAACGGACCTAACAGTTGATACGCTTCTCGAAACGGGAAGCACATCGGCAACGGCCTCGATTTTTTCTACCGGGGTCATTGAAACTGGTTTATCGCCAATGCCTGGCGCGTTTGCATAATCACTCAGCGAGAAGAGCGCTACGCCTACATAAACGAGGCACACCGGACAACGCCCATCTGGATCGGTGAACGTGGTCGGATTGTTGTAGGCGTAGGCATAACGATTGACATGCCGCAAATCACGGCTCGTACTCACCGTCACGCTGTCGACTGAGAGGAATCTTCCTGTTTGCGGATCCAGATAGCGCTGCTGCATGTACACCAGGCCAGACTCCAGCTCATCTACGTGCCCCGTATAACCTGGACCGCTTCGCTGCATCCCTAAGCCTCTTTCACCATAAGGGCGATAGTCGGCCAAGGATGTGATATTGCCAGATGCGTCAGTCGTCGCTAGCACTGTTCCTTGCGGATCGACGTAGTAATACGAAACCGCCTTGTCAGACGCTTGAGCAGAATTCGTAGCTGCGATGAGATTAATCAAAAAAACACAAAATCAGCATCGATACGCGGATAGAACCCCTGTAGATACCCATCAATGGCCCCCTTTCCATCCATTGCGATACGTGACGTCACAAATATTAGCGAACGCGCTGAATTGATAGCTCATTGCACGTAGATCCGCAAATCGCGACATGCGCTTCGACGCGAGTCTTTCAATTACCCTCACCGAGGCCGCTTTCGTATTCCTTCGCCTCACCCAGCAGCCATTCGCGGAAGCGGGCCACGCCTTGGTGGGTTTCTGAACGCTTGGGATAGACGAGGTAATAGGCCTCGGTGACGCGCAGGCGCTCCTTGCATAGCACGGTGAGGGCGCCGCATTCGATCAGCGAGCGCGCCATCACCAGGCGACCGAGGGCGACGCCCATGCCTTCCAGGACGGCACGCTGGAGGTGTTCGGTGTTGTCGAATCGCGCGACGTAGCGCGAGGGCAAGGGCATGCCGAAGGCTTCCGCCCAGTCGTTCCAGCGGCCTGACGGGTCGCCCAGCAGGGGCCAGCCAGCCAGGGACGTGTCGGGCAAGCCGCCCATCCGCCGGACCAACGACGGGCTGGCGATGGGCACGATGTATTCGTCGAAGAGGCGTTCGGCCTTCGTGCGTGGCCAGGCGCCGAGACCATACCGAAACGCCACGTCCACGGTCGGCTCTCGGTCGAAATCGACCACCGAGACGGAGGAATGCAGGCTCAGCTCCAGCTCGGGGTGCTTGCCGACCAGGCGTGGCAGACGCGGCACCAGCCAGCTCGACGCCACCGAGGGCAGGACGCTCAGCGTCACCGTGTCGTGGTGACGCCCCTGGTAGCGACCCAGCGCGTGCTCGATGCCTTCGAAATGGTGGCCGATCGCTTCGAGCAGATTGGCGCCGTCGGCAGTCAGGGTCACCCCGCGGGGACCACGATCGAACAGTGATCGGCCAAGGCGTTCTTCCAGGTTGCGGACCTGATGACTCAGCGCACTGACGGTGAGGTTCAACTGTTCCGCCGCACGCGACAGCTTGCCGGTGCGCGCGACCAGAACGAAACCCTGAAGAAGACCGAGCGGGAGGCGGGACATGTGAATTGACCTCAAGGCCGGGTTGCAAACATATCGCTTTTTAGGGGCGTGAGGAACAGTCACCCTTTAACCCACCTGTAGTCGCAAGACATTGCGATCCATCATTCGGGAGGGTGTCATGGCATCGATCTTCACCGGCCTTGCCTTCATGCACGGCCATATCGCCGATCGCGAACTCGTGTTGCGCCTGGGAAGCGCAGAGAACCCTGCGCAGGGTGCCGGGGGGCCCGCGACGATCATCCGCCAGGAGGACCGCCAACGAGCCCTGCCGCCGATAGCGCAGCCGGCCTGCGCCGCCTGCTGATCGACACACTGCCTGAACTTTGCGTGCGTCATCATGGGGGTTTCCCGCCTCACGGAGATGACGCATGAAGCTTCGTCCACTTGGCCGCTCGCCCTTGCAGGTGGCCCCACTCGCCTTCGGCGGCAACGTGTTCGGATGGAGCGTCGATGAGCGGCGCTCGTTCGAATTGCTCGATGCCTTCGTCGACCATGGGTTCAACCTGATCGATACCGCCGACGTCTACGAGGCCTGGGTACCGGGCAACGAAGGCGGCGAATCGGAAACGATCATCGGCAAATGGCTCAAGGCCTCGGGCAAGCGCGACAGCGTCCTCATCGCCACCAAGGTCGGCAAGTGGGCGCGCTACCCCGGTCTGTCGCCCACCAACATCCGCGAAGCGGTGGACGATTCGCTGCGTCGCCTGCAGACCGATCGCATCGATCTCTACCAGTCGCACGAGGACGATCCGAAGGTACCGCTGGAAGAAACGCTGCGCGCGTTCGACGACCTGGTGCAGGCCGGCAAGGTGCGCGTCATCGGCGCGTCGAACTACGATGCCTCGCGATTGGAAGATGCACTGCACACCAGCCGTGACAAAGGCCTCGCCCGTTACGAATCGCTGCAGCCGGAATACAACCTGATGGACCGCGCGGGCTTCGAGAACGGTCTGCAACCGCTCTGCGAGCGCGAACATGTCAGCGTCATCAGTTATTACTCGCTCGCCAGCGGATTCCTGAGCGGCAAGTACCGCAGCGAAGCCGACCTGGACAAGAGCAAGGCGCGCGGTGGCCGGGTAAAGAGCTACCTCAACGAACGCGGTTATCGCGTGCTCGGGGCGCTCGACGAGGTCGCGCAGGCGCACGGCGCCACGCCGGCCCAAGTCGCACTAGCCTGGGTGATGGCACAGCCGGCGATTGCCGCTGCCATTGCGAGCGCGACGACGGTGGAACAATTGGGCGAGATCGCGAAGGCGGCGACGCTCGTGCTGACGGCGGACGACGTAACGAAACTCAAGGCCGCCAGCGACATCTGAGAACCGCACGCAGGTACACACGCGCCGCGTGTGTACCTGCGTGGGTTTGCGCTCAGTGCGCGGCGCGGAGCGTGTCGATCGCCGTGTTGAGTGTCGTGCTCGGGCGCATGGCGGCGCTGACACGGCGCATGTCCGGGTGGTAGTAACCGCCGATATCCACCGGCTTGCCCTGCGCGCCGATCAGTTCGGCGTTGATCGTCGCCTCGTTTTCAGCAAGGACCTTCGCCACATTGGCGAACTTCGCCTTCAGGTCGGCATCGTCGTTCTGTGCGGCCAATGCCTCGGCCCAGTACATGGCGAGGTAGAAGTGGCTGCCGCGGTTGTCGATCTCGCCAACCTTGCGGGCGGGCGACTTGTTGCTGTCGAGGAAGCGGCCGTTAGCCTGGTCGAGCGTCTTCGCCAGCACGCGAGCGTGTGCGTTGTCGTAGCGCTCGGCCAGATGCTCCAGCGACGCCGCCAATGCGAGGAATTCGCCGAGCGAATCCCAGCGCAGGTAGCCCTCTTCCACGAACTGCTGCACGTGCTTGGGCGCCGAACCGCCCGCACCCGTCTCGAACAAGCCGCCACCGGCCATCAATGGCACGATGGAAAGCATCTTCGCCGAGGTACCCAGTTCCATGATGGGGAACAGGTCGGTGAGGTAGTCGCGCAGCACATTGCCGGTCACGGAGATGGTGTCCTGCCCCTTGCGGATACGCTCCAGCGAGAACGTGGTGGCTTCCACCGGCGACAGCACGCGGATGTCGAGACCCGACGTGTCGTGATCCTTGAGGTAGCGCTCCACCTTGGCAATCACCTGCGCATCGTGCGCGCGGTTCCGGTCGAGCCAGAACACGGCCGGCGTGGCCGAGAGGCGCGCGCGCTGCACGGCGAGCTTCACCCAATCCTGGACCGGCGCATCCTTGGTCTGGCACATGCGCCAGATGTCGCCCTGCTCCACGGCGTGCTCGAACACCACGGCACCGTTGTCGGCCACCACGCGCACCGTGCCGTCCGCGGTCATCTGGAAGGTCTTGTCGTGCGAGCCGTATTCCTCGGCTTTCTGCGCCATGAGGCCGACGTTCGGCACGCTACCCATGGTGGCGGGATCGAACGCGCCGTGGGCAATGCAATCCTCGATCACGGCCTGGTACACGCCGGCATAGGAACGATCGGGGATCACGGCCTTGGCATCCTGCAGCTTGCCTTCGGCGTTCCACATGCCACCCGAGTCGCGGATCATGGCCGGCATCGACGCATCGACGATCACGTCGCTGGGCACGTGCAGGTTGGTGATGCCCTTGTCGGAGTTCACCATGGCGAGCGCGGGACGCTGCGCGTACTCGGCCTTGAGATCGGCCTCGATCTCGGCGCGCTTCGCGGCGTCGAGACGATCGAGGCGTGCGTACAGGTCGCCGATGCCGTTGTTGGCATCGAAACCGACCTGCTTGAGCGTATCGGCGTGCTTCGCGAGCACGTCCTTATAGAACTCGCGTACGGCGATGCCGAACATGATCGGGTCGGAGACCTTCATCATCGTGGCCTTGAGGTGCAGCGAGAACAGCACGCCCTTGGCCTTGGCATCGGCGATCTGCTCGGCGATAAACGCGGCAAGCGCCTTGCGGCTCATCACGGCGGCGTCGACGATCTCACCCGCCTTAACGGCGACCTTTTCCTTGAGCACCTTGGTCGCGCCATCCTTGCCGACGAACTCGATGCGCAGGCTGCCCGCGCTGTCGAGCGTGGCGGAACGCTCGCTGCCGTAGAAATCGCCATCCGCCATGTGCGCGACGTGCGACTTCGACTCGGGCGACCACTTGCCCATGCGATGCGGATGCTTGCGTGCGTAGTTCTTGACCGAGAGCGGCGCGCGTCGATCGGAATTGCCTTCGCGCAGCACCGGGTTCACGGCGCTGCCCATCGCCTTGCCATAGCGCGCGTTGGTGTCCTTCTCCTCATCCGTGGCGGGCACGTCTACGTAGTCGGGCAAGGCATAGCCCTGCGCCTGCAGTTCGCGGATAGCGGCCTTCATCTGCGGCACGGAGGCGCTGATGTTCGGCAGCTTGATGATGTTGGCTTCGGGCTTGGTCGCCAGTTCGCCGAGTTCGGCGAGGTCGTCACCGATCTTCTGCGCGTCGGTGAGGCGATCCGGGAACTGCGCCAGGATGCGACCCGCGAGCGAGATGTCACGCGTTTCGACGGACACCCCCGCGGTGCCTGCGAAGGCCTCGACAATCGGCAGGAACGAGGCAGTGGCGAGGAACGGCGCTTCGTCGGTGAGCGTGTAGATGATCTTGGGCGAGCTGGACATGTCGCGTGCCTCGTACGTGAGTTTGGCCTGTCGGGACGTCCGTGGTGCGATCCCCGGCGGGGCTCGTGTCGGACGGAAACCCTCCCATTGTGGCGCAGGGCAGCCGCTGGGAGCCAGCCTTGGGGCAGAGTGTGGGAGCCAGCTTGCTGTGGTGCGGCCAGCTTGCTGTGGTGAGAGCCAATCTCAGAGAGAGCCCTCCTTGGTGGGAGCCAGCCTGCTGGCGATGGGTGCTCGCGGCAAGCACCCATCGCCAGCAGGCTGGCTCCCACCTCAGTAGGCGCCGCCGCAGTAGGCTCCCACCTCAGTTGGCTGGTGGCTCAGGAGGCGCGGGCGAGCGCGCGGCGCTCCCGCCGCCGTGCCTTGCGGGTCTTCCAGCGCTCCGACAGGCAGGCGAAGATCACGTACAGCGCGGGCGTCGACAGCAGGGTGAGGCTCTGTGAGATCACCAGGCCGCCGATCATGGCGATACCCAGCGGCCGACGCAATTCGGAACCCTCGCCGAGACCGATCGCCAACGGCGTCGCGGCGAGGATCGCCACCATCGTCGTCATCATGATCGGCCGGAAGCGGACGAGACAGGCCTCGCGGATAGCCTCCTTGTACGACAGTCCGTGCTCGCGCTCCGCCACCAGGGCGAAGTCGATCATCATGATCGCGTTCTTCTTCACGATACCGATCAGCAACACCAGCGCAATCATGGCGATGACGGACAGCTCGGTATCGGTGATGACCAGCGCGGCGAGCGCGCCCACGCCGGCTGCCGGCAGCGTGGAAAGAATGGTCACCGGGTGGATCAGGCTCTCGTAGAGCATGCCCATCAGCAGGTACACGGTGACGATCGAGGCGAGGATCAGCAGCGGCATGTCGCTCTGAGACTGCTGGAAACGACGGAAGTCGCTGCCGGCTTCGAGGCGGATGTCGCCGGGCATGCGCATGCCGTCCTTGGTCTTCTGAATGATCTCCATCGCCTCACCCATGCTGACGCCCGGGGCGAGATTGAAGCTGACGCTCATGCTCGTGTACTGGTCCTCGTGCACGATCTGGGTCGGCGCCAACCCGGGCTCCTGTCGGGTCACGGCGGTGATGGGCACCATGGCGCCGGAACTGGAACGTATGTAGATCTGGTTCAGCGATTCCGGCGTCGCCGCCATCTGCGGCAACGCGTTCACGATGACGCGATACTGGTTGATGTCGGAATAGATCGTGGACACCGCGCGCTGGCCGAAGGCGTTGTAGAGCGCACCGTCGATATCGCCAATGGCAACGCCGAGACGCGCTGCGGTGTCGCGGTCGATCACGATGTTCTGGCGCAAGCCCGCGGCATCGATGTCGCTGCCGACGTCCTTCAACATCGGATTCTTCTTCAACGCATCGACCAGCTTGGGCAGCCAGGTCTGCAACTCGCCGCTGTCGTTGCCCTTCAGCGAGACCGAATACTGTCCGCCCTGCGTGTTGCCGCCACCGCCGCCGGTCGGCAAGTCCTGGATCGGGCGCAGACGCAGATTCAGGTCGGGATACTTATTCGCCTTGGCGGACAGTCGATCCAGCGCGACGAAGGTGCTGTCCTTGCGACCTTCCGCCATCGTCTTGAGTTCGATGTTGAAAAAGCCGCTCGATCCGGTACGGCTCGTGCCAAGGCGCGAACCCACCGCTTTCACGTCGGGATCGTCGAGCAGCATCTGCGTCAGTCGGGCCTGGCGCACCTTCATCTCACCGAACGACACCGTGGAACTGGAGGTGGCTCGCGCGCCGATCAGGCCGGTATCCTGCGGTGGGAAGAAGCCGCTCTTCACCATGCCTGCGAGTGCGATGGTGATGCCGACCAGGACCAAGGGCGTGAGCGCCATGAGCAAGGCGTGGCGCAAGGTCCAGTCGAGCGCACGGCGGTACATGCCCAGCATGCGTTCGTGCATCCGCTCCAGAGCGCGCCCGAGGCGCGACTCCGGTGTGTCGTCCTTGTGCGCCGTGAGGAAATGCGCGCACAGCGAAGGCGTCAACGTCAGCGAGACCAGCGCGGAAACGATGATCGCCGCCACCAGCGTGACGGTGAATTCCTTGAAGAACATGCCGAAGATGCCGGGCGCCAGCAGCAACGGAATGAACACCGCCACCAGCGAGCCGGTGATCGAGACGATGGTGAAGCCGATCTCGCGAGCGCCGAGCAAGGCCGCTTCGAATCGAGGCACACCCTCGTCCATGTGGCGGATGACGTTCTCGATGACGACGATGGCATCGTCGACCACGAAGCCGATCGCGATCACCAGTGCAAGCAGCGTCAGGTTATTGAGCGTATAGCCGAAGGCATACATGACCACGAACGCGCCGGCGAGTGACAGCGGAACGGCGAGGCCGGCGATCACGGTGGGTGCCAGGCGACGAAGGAACAGCGCCATCGTCATGATGACCATGGCGAGGCTGATCAACAGCGTCGCCTGCACTTCGTGCAACGAGGCACGAATGGTCGGCGTGCCGTCGAAGAACGAGTGCAGCGTCACACCCGCAGGCAGCCAGGTCTGCATGACCGGAATCTGCGCCTTCACCCGATCCACCGTCTCGATGACGTTGGCGTCGGACTTCTTGTAGACGTACATCAGGATGCCGGGGCGACCGTTGAACCAGGCCGCCTGGAAGGCATCCTGCTGGCCGTCGTACACCTTGGCGATGTCGGACAGGCGAATCGGCACGCCGTCCTTCACGCCGATGATGAGTTTGGCGAACTCCTCGGCCGTGTGCAGAGAGTCGGTCGCCGTCACCGCCATGGTCGTCTGCCCGTCGCTCAGGAAACCCTGCGGCGAGGTGACGTTGGCGGCGGTGAGCGCATTGCGCAACTGGTCGGGCGACAGCCCCATCGCGTTGAGCGCGCGCAGGTTCACGTCCACGCGGATGGCCGGCGTGGCGCTGCCGGCGATGTCCACCGTGGCAATGCCTTCCTGCTGGCGCAGGCGCTGGGCAAGGATGGAATCCGCGAGGTTGTAGAGCGCGGTGGGCGCGACGGTGTCCGACGTCAGCGCCAGCACGATCACCGGATCGTCGTTGGGATTGGCCTTGGTATACGACGGTGCATTGAGCAGGCCGGACGGCAGGTCAGGCTGCGCCGCATTGATGGCCGACTGCACGTCACGCGCCGCGGCGTCGATGTTCGTGCCGTTCTGGAAAAACAGCAGCACGAAGGTGCTGCCTTCCGAACTGTTCGAGCGCATGGACTCGACGCCCGGCACCTGACCGAGATGGCGTTCCAGCGGTGCGGCCACGGTGGAGGCCATGGTGCTGGCGTCCGCGCCCGACTGCTGCGCCTGTACGAAGATCGCCGGGAACTGAATGTTCGGCAGCGCCGACACGCCGAGCAACGCGTAGCAGATGATGCCAATCACGAACACGCCGATCGCCAACAGCGACGTACCGATGGGGCGACGGATGAACGGACCGGAGATATTCATGGTGCGCAGTGACTTAAGGTGAGCGCGGCAGCGCAGGGCATCCCATGCCTAACGCACCAGCCGGAAAAAGGTTTCGCCGGACGGTGAACCGTCCGGCGAAGAGAGGGATTGCTTGGATGCCTGGCTGCGCCATCAGCTCGCGACGTGGGGCTCGCCGCCGTGAGCCAGTGCGCGTCGTCGCTTGCGCTCGGCCAACCAGTCGGAGAAGCGTTCCATGTACAGGTAGATCACCGGCGTGGTGTACAGCGTGACCAGCTGCGAGAGCAGCAGACCACCGACAATCGACACCCCGAGCGGCTTGCGCAGCTCCGAGCCGATACCGTTGCCGAGTGCCAGCGGCAACGCACCGAGCAGCGCCGCCGCCGTGGTCATCATGATCGGGCGGAAACGCAGCAGGCAGGCACGGCGGATGGCGTCTGCCGCATTCATGCCGGTTCGCTTCGCCTCGATCGCGAAGTCGATCATCATGATCGCGTTCTTCTTCACGATACCGATCAGGAGCACGATACCGACGATGCCGTCGACGGACAGGCTCATGCCACACAGCAACAAGGCGAGCAGCGCGCCGACGCCTGCGGGCGGCAAGGTCGAGATGATCGTCAGCGGATGGATGTAGCTCTCGTAGAGCACGCCCAGCACGATGTAGATAACGATGATCGATGCCAGCAGCAGGAGCACTTCGTCGCCCACCGAGGACGAGAACTCGGCAGCCTTGCCGATGAACTGTCCGCGCACCTGCGGTGGGAAGTTCAGCTCTTTCTCCACTTCGTGGATGGCGTCCACGGCGGAGGACAGCGAATACCCCGGCGCCAGGTTGAACGAGACGGTGACGGCGGGCAGCTGCTGCAGATGGCTGACCACGAGCGGTGCGCTGGTGACCTGCGCACTGGCGAGCGCCGCGAGCGGAATGGTGCCACCCGCGCCAACCTGGAAGCCCACGTTGCCGGTATTGCCGATGCCTGCCGGCGTGGCCGAATTGCTGGATGCCAACTGACCGAAGCTGGTGGCATTCGAGCCGGTCAGCGCGCCGTTGCCGTTGCCGCGCACGGTCAGCTTGTTGAGCAGGTCCGTGCTGGTGCGGTACTCCGGCGAGACCTCCAGCACCACTCGGTACTGGTTCAACTGCGTAAAGATCGTGGAGATCTGCCGCTGCCCGTACGCGTCGTACAGTGTGTCGTCGATCGTCTGCACCGGTACACCGAGGCGGCTGGCGCTGTCGCGGTCGATGGTGAGCTTCAAGGCGTTGCCCTGGTCGGCGAGATTGTTGTCCACGTCAGCCAGTTCGGGCCGCTTGCGCAGCGCCGACGTCATCTGCTGCGCGTAGCCGGCCAACTCGGTCGAGTTCACGTCGGACAGCGAGTACTGGTACTCCGTCGCGGAGACCTGGCTGTCCAGCGTCACGTCCTGCACGGGTTTCAGATAGAGCGCCACGCCAGCGATCTGCGACGCCGCGCGTTGTAGGCGCGGCAGCACCTCGTCGAGACCGCCGCGTTCGCCGCGCTCCTTCAGCACCAGCGAGATCTGACCCTGATTGAGCGTCGGATTGACCGAGCCGGCACCGATGAACGCCGCGACGCCCGCAACAGCCGGATCCTTCGCCAACGCATCCGCCACGGCCTTCGTGCGCCGCTCCATCTGAGGGAAGGCAACGTTCTGGTCGGCCTGCACCACGGCCGTGATCAGACCGGTGTCCTGCTCGGGCAACAGGCCCTTGGGAATCACGATGTAGAGCACGACGGTCAGTGCCACGGTCAACGCCGCCACGATCATGGTCAGCGGGCGATGGGCAAGCACCCAGTCGAGGCTGCGGCCGTAGCCATCGACGATGCGCGACCACGCGTTGTGCTTGCCCGATGCCGCAGCGTGCTCGTGCGCGTCTTCGGCGTCCGGAAGCTGGTCCGCCTTGAGCAGGTAGGCGCACATCATCGGTGTGAGCGTCAGCGACACCAGCATGGAGATCGCCACCGCGATCGTCAGCACCCAGGCGAACTCGTGGAACAGGCGACCGGTGACGCCAGGCATCAACAACAGCGGCAGGAACACGGCAATCAGCGATACGGTCAGCGAGAGCACCGTGAAGCCGATTTCCTTCGCGCCGACTTCGGCCGCCGTCTTGGCGTCCTGACCCTGCTCGATGTAACGGACGATGTTCTCGATCATCACGATCGCATCGTCCACCACGAAGCCGGTCGCAACCGCGAGCGCCATGAGCGAGAGATTGTCCAGCGACATCCCGGCGAATGCCATCACGCCGAAGGTGCCCATCAGCGACAGCGGCACCGCTACCGACGGAATGATCGTTGCCCACAGGCGGCGCAGGAAGACGAAGATCACCGCCACCACGAGGCAGATGGTGAGGATGAGCGTGAACTGCACATCCTCCACCGAGGCGCGGATGGTGATGGTGCGATCGGAGAACACCTTGAGGTGCACGTCCGCGGGCAGCACCTTCTGCAGATCCGGGATCGTCTGGCGGATCTGCTGCACCGTCTGCACGATGTTCGCGCCGGGCTGACGACGGATGTCGAGCAGCACCGCGGGCTTGCCGTTGGCCCACGCGGCGAGCTGGTCGTTCTCCACGCCGTCGACCACGTTCGCCACGTCGGAGAGCCGTACCGGCGCGCCGTTCTTGTAGCTGATGATCGTGCTCTGGTAGTCGGCGGCATCCGCAAGCTGATCGTTCGTGCCGATGCTGTAGGACTGCGTCTTGCCGTTGAGCGTGCCCTTGGGCGCGTTGACGTTGGCCTGGGTGAGCGAGGCGCGCACGTCCTCCATCGTGAGGCCCAGATTCGCAAGCTGCGCCGGATTCACCTGGATGCGCACAGCCGGGCGTACGTTGCCGGCAATGGACACGAGACCCACGCCCTGCACCTGCGCGAGCTTCTGCGCAAGGATGGAGTCGGCGTAGTTGTTGACGTCACGCAGCGGACGCGAGTCCGAGGTGAGCATCAGCGTCATGATCGGGGCATCTGCCGGATTCACGCGGTTGTACACCGGCGGATACGGCAGATTGTTCGGCAGCGTGCCGCGGGCCTGGTTGATGGCCGCCTGCACGTCCTGGGCCGCGATGTCGATGTCGCGGTCCATGTTGAACTGCAGGATGATCGTCGACAGGCCTGCCGACGAGTCCGAGCTCATCATGTTGAGGCCGGAGATCTGACCGAAATTGCGTTCGAGTGGCGTGGTCACCAGCGCCGCCATGGTGCTCGCACTGGCGCCCGGATACTGGGTAGTGACGACCAGGCTCGGCGCGTCGATCTCCGGCAGCGCCGACACCGGCAACTGGCGGTAGCCGAGAATACCGAGCAACAGCACTGCCACCATCAACAGCGAGGTTGCGATCGGTCGGCGAATGAAGAGTGTCGAGAAACCCACGTTCTAGTCCTGGTGTCGGGACCTTGCGGTCCGTGGCCGGCGCGCCCGTCGTGGGCGCGCCGTGCATCGTCAGCCGCCCCGGCGTCCGCCCTTGCCCTGCTGGCCCTGCTTGGCCTTCTGCAATTCTTCCGCCGTCGGCGCGGCCGGCACCTGGCCCGGGGCCAACGGCTGCACCTTGGAACCCGGCTTCAGGCGGAACTGGCCTTCGGTGACGACCTTTTCGCCCAGCTTGAGGCCCTTGCCGATCAGCACGTGGCTGTCGCCGACTTCGGTCGCGGTTTCCACGGGCTGCATCTTGACCGTGTTGTCGCCCTGCACGAGGTACACGTAGTCGCCATCCGGACCACGCTGCACCGCCTGCGCGGGCACCACGAGGCCATTCTTCACGGTACGGACCTTGAGCCGCGCATTGACGAACTGGCCGGGCCACAGCTCGGTGTTCTGATTGTCGAACAGCGCACGCAGACGGAACGTGCCCGTGGTGGTGTCGATCGTGTTGTCGATGACATCGAGGTGACCGGTGGACACCACGTGCGCATCGATGCGGTCCAGCGCATCGACCAGCAGGGGCGTGTCGCCCTGCTCGCGGATGGAGGTGCGGACGAGATCGAGGTTCTTCTCGGGCAGGTTGAACGTCACGTAGATCGGGTGGACCTCGGTCAACGTCACGATCGTGTCGCCCGTGGCCACGATGTTGCCGACGTCGACGGCGCGGATGCCGGCGAGACCGGTGATCGGCGCGATCACCTTGGTGAAGCCCAACTGCACCTGCGAGGCGCGGATCGAACCCTGGTCCGCAGCCACTGCGGCGTTGGCCTGATCGAGCGTGTTCTTGAGGTTGTCCAGATCCTGCTTGGACACATACTGCTGGCCGCCCTTGCTGACCAGGTTCTGCGAACGCTCGAGGTTGTTCTTCGCCGTGGCGACAGCCGCCTGGTCCTGGCGCAGCTTCGCCACGGCCTGGTCGTACTGCGACTGGATCGTGCGCGGGTCGATCTCCGCGATCACGTCACCGGCCTTCACTTCCTGGCCTTCCTGGAAGTTGAGCTTCATGAGCTGGCCGCCGACCTGGGGCCGTACGACCACCGAATTACGCGCCTGCGCGGTACCGGTGGCCGTGAGGTAGACGGGGACGTCCTGGGCGACCACAGGCACGACCGTGACCGGGACCGGTGGCTGGTCCGTACCCTGCCCATCGCCATTGGCCTTGCCGGCCTGCCCGTTGGCGCCGCCATGGCCGCCCAGACGGGGAACGATGAAAATGCCTGCGATCACCACAACGACGATGACGGCCAGCGCGATCTTCCAAAAACGCGACATGCAACACTCCCAGATGAATAACGGCCGGAGACCGGGTCCGACCGATGCGCCTTGCGCCGCGAGGGGTTATACCTCGCCGACATGAACCTTAGGACGGCGCCAATATAGGTGTAGGGGAACGGCATTGAACAATGCCGGTTGACAGGGGTACAGCATGACTGACGGCATGTCTCCCGCCTGCGGACCGCCCGATTTGGGGCGGACGGCAGACCGCTGACTCGCGCGGAGGTTCCGTTATACTCCTGAAGTTCGACGCCGCTTGGGGAGACTCCCTGACGGCCGGCAGGCAGCCGGAACCCGGGGAGGGGGACGGCCCACCCAAAATCAGTGGAGTCAATGCGTGAGCGGTTCTCCGAGCAAGTCCGACCAGAACTTCATGCGTCAGTTCTCGTGGCTGACCGCCGGCCTGAGCGTGTTGGCCGTGATGTTGATGGTGATCGCATACACCATCTACAGCCACATTCCGAAGGAGCAGGACCCGGCCGTAGCCAAGCGGACCGAGGCGCGCATCGCGCCGGTGGGCGGCGTCTATGCCGGCGATACCGGCCGCGCAGCCATGCTGGCCGCCCAGGAAGCCGCCGCCAAGGCCGCCGCCTCGCAGGTCGCCTACGGCGGCAGCACCGACGGCAAGACGATCTACGACAACCTCTGCCATAGCTGCCACACGGCAGGCGTGGCCGGGGCGCCCAAGCTGGGCGACAAGGCAGCATGGTCGGCGCGCATCGCTCAGGGCATTGCCACCCTGACGAAGCACGCGATCGAAGGCTATAACGGTCCGGACGGTAACCACATGCCGGCCAAGGGCGGCAATCCTGCCCTGACCGACGAGCAGGTGAGCAACACCGTCAAGTGGATGGCCGATCAGGTCAAGTAAGCGCGTCGCGCTCCGCCACCCAGCCTGCCGCGAACGCGCGCAGGTCGGGAAAGAATCGGGCAAAGGCATCTTCGAGCGCGCTGGCCTGCGCGACCAGCACCGGTACCCCGTCCGCGACGGGGTTCGCTCGCGACAACCGCTGCGATATCCCCGCGAATGCCCCTTCCACGCGCTCGATCCGCGCATAGCCCGCCGGCAGGTCGTGCCTCTCCATGTAGGCAAGAAAACGCTTCAAGCCGTCGGGCAACAAGGGCGCTGCCGAGTGCATCTCGCTGCGCAGTCCGTTGGAGAAGGTCACCAGCGGCACGTCGCTCCATGCCGGAAAATCGCGCGCCAGCAGGTGATCGAACCACACGTCGAGCAGGATGCCGGCATAGCGGCGGAATGGGGCTGGCAGCCGCTCTCGCGCTGCAGCCACCTCCGGATGCGCATCAGTGAAAACGTCGATGGCGCGATGCAGGCGGATGCCGTCGCGCACCCGCGGTGGCAACGAGGGATCGGGCGTTCCCCTGACGAAATCGCCCATCACGCCACCCAGGCGCAACGCGGGATCGTGGCCGGCCAGCAAGGCATGCGCGAGGACGTTCATCGCGCGGCCTCGCCGCGAGGCATACGGCCAGCGGGTATCATGACGGACATGAACGATCTTCTACCTACAGCGCCGGAAGGCTTTCCGGACGAGAGCATGAGCTTCGCGCTCGACGGCCCCGCGGGCAAGCTCGAATGCGAAGCGCACGCCGCCGCGCCTGACGTGGCCCGCAACGCCATCGCCGTGATCTGCCACCCGCTTTCCACCGACGGCGGCAGCATGCGCAACAAGGTGGTGACGATGATCGAGCGGTCGCTGCGCGAGTCGGGCGTCGACACGGTCATCTTCAACTTCCGCGGCGTTGGCCGCTCGGAAGGCACCTTCGACCAAGGGCAGGGTGAAAGCGACGACCTCGCCGCCGTGGTGGCCTGGGCACGCAAGACGCGCCCCACCGCCGAGCTGTGGCTGGCCGGCTTCTCCTTCGGCAGCTACGTCACCCTGCGCAACGCCGTGCGCCTGGAGGCCGCCGCGCTCATCAGCATTGCGCCGCCGGCGGCCGGTCGCGGCTGGGATTTCGGACCGATCGATCTGCCGTCGTGCCACTGGCTCGTCGTGATGGGCGACGCGGACGAGATCGTAGAGCCGCAGGCCGTCTACGACTGGATCGATGGCCTTCCGGAGGGCCGCAAGCCGCAACTGGTCCGTATGGAAGACACCAGCCACTTCTTCCATCGCCGGCTCATGGATCTGCGCGGGGCGATCAAGAACGCCGTCAAGGATTGGCTGCCGGGACCGCGCACGGCATGAACTGTTCGGAATCGACGCCCGGCGAACGCTACCGGGACGGCATCGCGGGCCACCGCTGGGAGTCCGACCCGGCCCAGTTGCCGGTAATCGCAGAGTTCGATCGCCTGCACGCCGCATTGTGCGCACCACAACCGGCCCAGGTCGGGGGCCTCTTCGGTCGCCTGCGCAGCATGCTCGGCAACGAGCCGCGCACCGCGGTACCCGGCCTCTACCTGTGGGGTAGCGTCGGCCGCGGCAAGACCTTCCTGATGGACCTGTTCGTCTCGAGCCTGGCGCCCGGCCTCGCGCTGCGCCGTCACTTCCACCGTTTCATGCTCGAAGTGCACGCGATGCTGCGCGAACTGGGCGAGCGTCAGAACCCCTTGGACGAAGTGGCGGAACGACTGGCGGCGAAGTGCCGTGTGCTCTGCCTGGACGAATTTCTGGTCTCGGACATCGGCGACGCAATGATTCTCGCCGGCTTGCTCGACGGACTGTTCGCACGCGGCGTCACCCTCGTGACCACTTCCAACACGCCGCCGCAGGGCCTCTACAAGGACGGCCTCCAGCGCGCCCGCTTCCTGCCCGCGATCGCCGCGATCGAGAAGCACTGCGTGGTTCACGAAATGATCTCGCCGCGCGATTGGCGCCTGCGCGCGCTGAGCCAGGCCTCGGTATACCTCGTGCCACCCGGCGCGGAAGCGGAGCGCTCGCTGGCGAAGATCTTCGTCGCGCAGGCACAAGGCGACGTGGTGGAAGGCGGCACCATGGATCTCAGCGGCCGCGAGGTCGAGGTGCGCAAACGGGCGGAGAACATCGTCTGGTTCGATTTCCCGGCCCTGTGCGAAGGACCGCGCGCTGTCGCCGACTACATCGAACTGGCCAAGGCCTATCCGGCGGTCATCCTGTCCAACGTGCCCCAATTCACTGTCTACTCCGAGAACGAGGCCAAGCGCTTCGTGCTCCTCGTGGACGAGTTCTACGATCGCCAGGTGAAGCTCGTGATATCGGCCGCCGCGCCGATCACCGAGCTTTACGACGGCACCAAGGTACGCGCCGAGTTCGGTCGCACCGAGTCGCGACTCATCGAGATGCAGAGCGAGGACTACCTCGGCCGTGACCATAAACCCTGAACAGACGGTGGAGGGAGCCGGCTGCCGCTTTTTCCGCCGCCCCGCAAGCTAATCGAGCGGGCTTCCCGCGCCATCAGACGAGGTTACGCCATGGAACAATTCGAGCTGGTCCCGGGTCGCGGCATCCGCCGCGGTCATACCGACATCTTCTTCGGCATGCCACGCGCCAAGCTGCGCAACCAGCTCGACTGGAAGCCCGGCGGCGAATCGATGTGGGACGACGAAGACGAATACGCCGATGCCGAAGGTGCCGAGTTGCTGCGCCTGCGCTTTCTAGACGACAAGCTCTGCGACATCGAAGTGTTGGGTGGCAAGCTGGTCCACGACGGCATCGAACTGCGCGACACCGACATGGATACCTTGCGTGCCGAGCTGACGCGCAAGGGCATGGCGCTGGAAAAAACCGAATGGCTCTCCGAAGGCCACGATTGCGTCGATCTGCAGATCGTGGTGGCATCGCAGGACGATATCGGCGAAGTAGGGAACGAGATCGCATGGGTCAGCACCAGCAGCGACTTCCGCGTCGAATGATCACCCACCTCGGCAGGACTGTCCGCCGCGCCGGCATCGTGACCGGCGCGGTTGCCATGGTTCTGCTGGCGGCATGCGCCACTGCACCGCGCGTGCCGCCGCAACGCAGCTCGCTCGCGCACTGGACGCCCTCGCCGAACTACAACGCGCGCAAGGCGCAGATCATCGTGTTGCACCACACGTCCATCGGCAATGCGGCAGAGGCGCTGCACGTGCTGCGCACACGCAACAGCGAAGGACAGGTGAGCGCGCACTATCTCGTGGAAGCCGATGGCCGCATCGACCAGCTCGTGGACGACGGCGATCGCGCGTGGCACGCAGGCGCGTCGCACTGGGCCGGCATCTCGGACCTCAACTCGTCGTCGATCGGCATCGAGATCGACAACGATGGCGAGTCGCCTTTCACCGAGCCGCAGATCCAGGCGCTGGTGCGGCTGCTCGCCGATCTGACCTCTCGACTTGGCATACCCCGCGAAGCGGTGGTCGGCCATGGTGACATTGCGCCGGGTCGCAAGAACGACCCCAGTGTCAAGTTTCCCTGGGCCACCCTCGCTCGCTACGGTTTCGGCCTCTGGCCTGACGCCACGCTGATCCCCGCCCCACCCGGTTTCGACAGCCTCGCGGCGATGCGTCTGGTGGGCTACGACGTCTCCAACCCGCGCAACGCCATCATCGCCTTCCATCGCCATTACCGGGCCATGGAAACCGACACGCTCGACAACACCGACGCCGCGATCCTCTATTCGTTGCAGCGCAAGCTCATGGCGCCGCGTCAGTAAGCAAACGACGCGAACGCGGCGATCGTGCGCTCGATCGCCTCGTCGTCCACGTCGAGGTGCGTCACCAGCCGGATCGACGGCAGGTAGCCGATGCTCAGGCGCACGCCGTGCGTGGCCATGTGCGTGGCGAGATCGGCCAGCCGCGCCGCCGGTACGTCCACGAACACCATGTTCGTATGACAGCCCTTCACGGTGAGACCGTCTATCTTGCCCAGGCCCTCCGCCAGACGGGCCGCACGTGCGTGGTCCTCAGCGAGGCGCGCCACGTGGTGATCCAGCGCATGCAGCGCCGCCGCAGCGAGCATGCCTGCCTGACGCCATCCGCCGCCGGCCACCTTGCGCCAGCGTTTGGCCCGCTCGATCAGGTCCGTGCTGCCCAACAGGACGGAGCCCACCGGGGCGCCAAGGCCCTTGGAGAAGCAGACCGATACGCTGTCGAACCCGGCGACGACGTCGCGTGCCGGCCGTCCATAGGCCACTGCAGCGTTGAACAGGCGCGCGCCATCCAGATGGAACCCGAGACCGCGGCGGCTTGCGAGTTCGCGCGCCTTGCCAAGGTAGTCGAAGGGCAAGGGACGACCATGCCAGGTGTTCTCCAGGGCGAGCAGGCGGGATCGCGCGAAATGCGGATCGATCGGCTTGATCGCGGCTTCGACCTTGTCCAACGGCAGTGTGCCGTCCACCTCCTGTGGAATCGGTTGCGGCTGGATGGAACCGAGCACCGCTGCGCCGCCACCCTCGAATCGATACGTGTGTGCGTCGGCACCTACGATGTATTCGTCGCCGCGCTCGCAGTGACTCATCAGCGCCAACAGGTTGCTCTGCGTGCCCGTGGGAACGAACAACGCCGCCGCGAAACCAAGGTCGGCCGCCAGGCGTTCCTGCAATGCGTTGACCGTCGGGTCTTCGCCGTACACGTCATCGCCTACCGGCGCACGCAACATCGCTTCGCGCATGGCGTCGGTGGGCCGGGTCACGGTATCGCTGCGCAGGTCGATCGTCTGCATGGTCGCATCGCATCGCTTGAAAGAGGACAAGGCATGGTACGCGACACGCCCACCTGCTCGCGATGCCGCTACGCCGTTCACGATTCCGTGCCCTTTTTCGCGGCATGCTCTCCCGCATGATTACCATCGTCATGGGCGTCTCCGGCAGCGGCAAAAGCACGATCGGCGAAGGCCTGGCCACGCGCCTCGGCATCCCGTTCGTCGACGGCGACAGCCTGCATCCGGCAGCCAACCGCGCGAAGATGGCCGCGGGCGTGCCGTTGGATGACGCAGACCGACAGCCGTGGCTCGAGGCCATCGTGGCGGAAATGGATCGCCATCGCGAAGCTGGTGACTCGTTGGTGCTGGCCTGCTCGGCGTTGAAGCGGCGTTATCGCGATTTCTTGCGGGGCGGGCACGACGACGTACGTTTCGTCTATCTGCGTGCGCCACGCGAACTGCTGGCCGAACGCCTCGGCCATCGTAGCGGCCACTTCTTCGACCCGCGTCTCCTCGACAGCCAGTTGGCGACCCTCGAGGAACCCACCGAGGACGAAGCCCTGCGGGTCGACGTGGCGCTGCCGCCAGCCGAAGCGGTGGCTTCGATCATTCGCGCGAACTGCTCGGCCTGAGACCACGGTGAGCGGTAGGTGGGTGGCCCCACCGCTCGCACCGTGTTCTCATATTCGCTCCCCCGAGCTTTCAGGAACGCCCATGCAAGCCCCCGTCGACGCGGCGTTGGATAGCCGTCGCGCGGACACGACTGTGTTCAGCGTGCTCTTCGCGATCAGCTTCTGCCATCTGCTCAACGACATGATGCAGTCGCTGCTTCCGGCGATCTATCCGGGGCTCAAGGCGGACTTCCAACTCGACTTCGGCCAGGTGGGTCTCATCACCCTCACCTACCAGATCACCGCCTCGATTCTGCAACCGCTGGTCGGTCTTTACGCGGACCGCCGCCCCACACCGCTGGCCTTGCCGGGCGGCACGCTGTTCTCGCTCGCCGGACTGCTCGTGCTGTCGCGAGCGCACGCCTATCCCGTGCTGCTTGCCGGCGCGGCTTTGTTGGGCATGGGTTCGTCGGTGTTTCACCCGGAATCATCGCGCGTGGCGCGCATGGCATCGGGCGGCCGGCATGGGCTCGCCCAGTCGCTGTTTCAGGTCGGCGGCAACGCAGGGCAGGCGCTGGGTCCGCTTGCCGCGGCACTCGTCGTCGTGCGTTGGGGCCAGTCGAGCCTCGCGTTCTTCGCGCTGCTCGCGCTGCTCTCGTGCGCGATTCTGTGGCAGGTCGGTCAGTGGTATCGGCACTACGGGCTTCCGCGACTCGCCCAGGCCGGGGCAAAGCAGCGCGACACCCCGCCGGTGAGTACCGAGGCGCGCCGCGGCATTGCCGTGCTGCTGGCGCTGATCTTTTCGAAGTACGTCTACCTCGCCAGTCTGACGAGTTACTTCACTTTCTATCTCATCCACCGCTTCGGCGTGTCGGTGGAGAACGCGCAGTACCACTTGTTCCTGTTTCTCGGCGCCGTTGCCGTGGGCACGGTACTCGGCGGGCCGGTCGGCGACCGCTTCGGTCGCAAGCGCGTCATCTGGTTCTCGATTCTGGGCACGCTTCCGTTCACCCTGATGCTGCCGCATGCGAGCCTGTTCTGGACCGCGCCCCTCACCATCGCCATCGGCTTGATCCTGGCCTCGGCGTTTCCCGCGATCGTCGTGTTCGCGCAGGAACTGGTACCGGGCAAGGTCGGCATGATCTCCGGTCTGTTCTTTGGCTTTTCGTTCGGTATGGGCGGCCTTGGCGCCGCCGTGCTCGGTGAACTGGCCGATCACATCGGTATCGAGGCGGTCTACCAGATCTGCGCCTTCCTGCCATTGATCGGCCTGCTGGCCGCCTTGCTTCCTAACACGACGCGGCGCTCGTAGGCGCCGCGTCGTGACCCTGCCCTAGGGCAGCGTGTAGGCGATAACCCAGTCGCCTTGCTTCGTGCCCAGCGAACCGTGGCCGCCTGCGGTCACCAGGATGTACTGGCGACCGGTGCTGTCGGCGTAGCTCATCGGCGTCGCCTGACCGCCCGCCGGAAGACGCGCCTCGAACAGCTTCTTGCCGGTGCGCACGTCGTAGCCACGCAGGTAGTAGTCCAGGGTGCCCGAGAGGAAGGTGACACCGCCTGCCGTGGTGAGCATGCCGCCGAGGCTGGGTACGCCGAGCGGCATCGGGATCGGCAACGGCGCGCTATCCACGATCGTGCCGTTCTTGTGCCGCCACATCATCTTGCCGGTGCGCAGATCCACGCCGGCCACGTAGCCCCACGGCGGCGCCTGGCAGGGAATGCCCAGCGGCGAGAGGAACGGCGAAAGCTCGATGCCGTAAGGAATGCCTTCGGCCTTCTTCACGCCTTCGGTCTCGCTCTTCGCGGGCCCGACTTCCATCTTCGCAAGCACGTCCTTCGGAATCAGCCGCGACTGGAACGCCATGTAGCTCGGGTTGATGAGCATCAACTGGCGGCTCGGGTCCACCGACACACCGCCCCAGTCGAACACGCCGAAGTTGCCCGGGAATACCAGCGAACCCTGCTCCGACGGTGGGGTGAACATGCCGTCGTAGCGCAGCGAACGGAAGCGCACGCGGCACCAGAGCTGGTCGAGCGGTGTGGTACCCCACATGTCCTTTTCGCGCACGTCGGGCGGCGCGAAATTGAGATCGGACAGCGGCTGGGTCGGCGCGGTGTGGTCGCCCGGCACGGCACCTTGCGGACGCGGCACCTCGCGGATCGGCACGATCGGTGTGCCATCGCGGCGATCGAGCACATAGATGCTGCCCTGCTTGGTGGACGCGATGACCGCGGGCTTCATGCCGTCGGCGGTCTGCAGATCCATCAGCGTCGGCTGGCCGCCCACGTCCATGTCCCACAGATCGTGGTGGGTGAACTGGTAGTTCCACTTCACCTTGCCGGTGGCGATATCGAGCGCCACGATGCCCGCGCCAAATTTCTCCGACGTGGGTGTGCGTCCGCCACCGAACTGATCGGGCGTCTGGTTGCCCATCGGCAGGTAGAGGATGCCGAGGTTCTCGTCCACGCTGAAGACCGACCACACGTTCGGCGAGTTGCGCGTGTATACGCCGTCCGGCCCGATCGGTGCGGTGTCATCCGGCTTGCCGGGATCCCAGTTCCACACGAGGTGACCATCGTGCACGTCATAGGCGCGGATGACGCCCGACGGCTCGTTCGTCGATTCGTTGTCGGTCACGTGACCGCCGATGATGACGAGATCCTTCGTCACCGCCGGAGGCGAGGTGGAGTAGTAGCCACCCGGCGTGAACGGACCGATGTTCGTCCGCAGATTGACCGTGCCGTGATCGCCGAAGTCATCGCATGGCTTGCCCGTATCGGCGTCGAGGGCGATCAGGCGCGCATCTGCCGTGGGCAGGAACAGGCGCCGCGGGCACGTCGAGGCGGCGATCGCGGTGGGCGCCGACGCTACGGTGGCCGATGTCGCGGGCAAGGCGGTCGTCGAGGCAGGCGCAGGCACCGCGGCAGCGTATTTCGCGTCGTCGTGATACGACACGCCGCGGCAGGTCATGTGTTCCCAATGCTTGAAGCCGACCGGGCTCTGCAGCTTCGGATCGAACTCCCAGCGCTTCTGCCCGGTCGCCGCATCCACGGCGATCACACGGCTGTGCGGCGTGCACAGATACACGGTGTCGCCGATCTTGATCGGCGTGTTCTCGTCGGTCGTCTCGGTCGGATCGTCCGGTCCGGGCAGGTCGCCTGTCTGAATCTTCCACGCGACCTTCAACTGGCCCACGTTGTCGGGCGTGATCTGCTTGAGCGGCGAGTACCGCTGCCCGTAGGGCGAACTGCCGTAGCCCGTCCAGTCGGCATCGGGGCGAAGCGCGCGATCGCCCTGCGGGCCCGCCACTTCGTCCATCGGCAGATCGCCTCGGACGTCATGGTCCTTGTGCAAGGCGCCGGCGACACCGACCGCAGCGACGATCAACAACGCCACGAACAGGAAGCCGCCGCCCGTACCGCGCGCGGTCTCGTGGAGGTAACGGCGGTTCAAGCCGCGACGCGGCCACGGCAGCAACAGCCAAAGACCGAGGGCGAACCAGATGTCGAGGCGTGGTAGCAGTTGCCACCAGTCGAGATGCACTTCCCACACCGACCACGCCGCCGTGCCGATCAGCAGCAAGGCGTAGAGCGGTACCGCGGCGCGCGAATGGAACAGCAGCAAAAACGCCACCAGCAGCGTGATCACACCAGCGGAGAGGTAATAGGGAGAGCCGCCCAAATGGACCAGCCATATGCCTCCCAGCAAGGTAGCGCCGCCGAACAGCGCGAAGACGATCGCTGTTATCAGCGTCGCTGGGTGGAATCTCCTGACTCGTTTCACTGCGGCCACTCTCCTGACATGAGGCCTCCCCCGTACCTCCTAGGGTGACCGTTCCGGCGTGAATCGCAGGTGGAGGGGCGCCACTCAGGCGACGTGCGCGGCGCAAGAAAATGCGCCTCGCACGTTTTGAGCCGGGGACGACGCCTTAGGCGAACTCGGCCCAGGCGTCGGCATCCGCGGTGCTACCGGTGCGCTGGCCAAAGCGAAGATCATGCGCGGCACGGTCCGGCGACGGCGCGCGTTCGGGCGCGTGACGCTTACCACTGTCAACGGTGAAGAACGCCACCTGCTCGTGCAACGCCTTCGCCTGGTCCTGCATGGACTTGGCGGCCGCGGCGGCCTCTTCCACCAGCGCGGCGTTTTCCTGGGTCACCTGGTCGATCTGCGCAATCGCGAGGTTCACCTGATCCACGCCCGAGGACTGTTCGGCGCTCGCCGCAGCGATCTCGGCGACGATGTCCGTCACCTTCTTTACGCTGTCGACGATACCGCGCAGGGCGGCCGACGACTGTTCGACCAGTGTCGTACCGGCGTCCACCCGCTCGCTGCTTTCCGCGATGAGGTGCTTGATGTCGCGCGACGCAGCCGCGCTGGACTGCGCCAGGCGACGCACTTCCGCTGCCACGACCGCGAAGCCACGGCCCTGTTCGCCGGCCCGCGCCGCTTCCACCGCGGCGTTGAGTGCGAGAAGGTTGGTCTGGAAGGCTATGTCGTCGATCAGGCCGACGATGTCGCCAATGCGACGGCTGGAATCGCCGATCTGTTGCATGGCGCTCATGGCCTCGTTCACCACGGCGCCTCCCTTCTCCGCTTCGCCACGCGCATGTCGCGAGAGACGATCGGCGGCTACGGCGTTCTCCGCGTTCTGTTTGACCGTGGCGGTCATTTCTTCCATCGACGCCGCGGTTTCTTCGAGGCTCGATGCCTGCTCCTGCGTGCGCTGCGACAGGTCGTCGTTGCCACGCGCGATCTGTCCCGATGTGGTGGACACGACGTGCGCGCTGTCCTGCACCTGCGTGACGATGGACGCGAGCGTGCCGCGCATGCGCTCCAATGCACCCAGCAGGCTGGCCGGTGCATAGTCCGCGGCCGAGGACGTGCGCAAATCGCCGCCTGCGATGCGGCCAGCGATGTCTACCGCGTCACGCGGTTCGCCGCCCACGCTGGCGCGGATGCTGCTCATCGAAAACCACACGATCGTCAGCGCCAGCAACGCGATCAGGCCCGACTTGATGAGGCCGCTCGTGAGCTGCGCCGTAAAGGCGGCATCGATGTCGTTGAAATAGGCACCCGTGATGAAATGCAGATCCCAGGGCTTGTACCAGGACGAATAGCTGATCTTGTCCCGCAGCTCCTTCGTCTTGGGCATGACCTGCGTGTAACGCGTCAGGCCGTGGCCATCCTTCGTATCCGCATTGAGCATCGCTTCGTAGTGCCGGAAGCCCTTGCCATCGGTATCGTCGCGAATGACCTTGCCGATCTCGCCATGACGCAGCGGATGCATGCGCATCGTCAGCGACGAATCGAAGGCGAAGATATAGCCGGAGTTATCCGACCAGCGCATGGCGTCGATCATCTTCAGCGCTTCGAGCCGCGCTTCCAGATCGCTCATTTCGCCCTTCTCTGCCCGAACTCGATAGGCATCGGCGATCGAGATGGCGCTCGTCACGTGCTGTTCGAGCGTGTCCTGCAGTTCGCGCATCTGCACCTTACGGCTGTCGACGGCCGACATGATCGTCTGCGACAGAAGCCCCAGCACGACGACCGCCATGACCATCCACACCCGCGTATTCAGCCGCGTGCGCCCGAACCAGTTTTCTATCGCCGACATTGCCGCTACCCCGTGAGTACCCCGTAGGCGTTGTAACGGCCGTGACACGCAGGACTTTACGAAAGCCTTGTGAACCGCGGACTTACCTTGATCTTTCTTAGTGAAGGCTTAGGTGATGGCGACCGGAGCCCATCACGGTGTCCGGACCGCCAGGCAGCCCGACCACCGCTTCCGCACCCACCGGCACGACGACGTCCGCCTCGATCCTGCCGGCCACTTTGCGCCAGGCCACGGATGCCTCGCCGTAGGGCGTCATGACCGACGCCGACGCGCGCCCCAGAAAGGCAGTGAGCTTCGGCCGCACTTCGAAGCGCTGCCAGCCCGGTGCCAGCGGGCGCAATCCGGCCACGTCGGCATAAAGCCAGTCGTCGATCGTGCCGAGGAAGTAGTGCCCTCGCGAGCGCGAGGCAAGCTTCCAGTGCTCCCAAAGGCTGGTGGCGCCGTTCGCACGCCAGAATCCCCAACTGGGAAACGTAGTCTGCGTGGCGATGGCCCAGGCTTCGTCGGCGTGGCCTGTCGCCGTGAGGATGGGCAGGATCACCTTGGTCGCCAGCGCGCCGGTGTCCAGGTGATTGCCGCGCCCCCTCGCATCTGCCGCAACGCCTGCCGCTACACGCGTGATGAGATCATCCGGCACCAGACCGAATGACAGCGCCAGCAGGTTGTGCGCCTGGCGATACCCTCGGTCGTCTTCGCCCCGGTAGGCGGCCTGGCTTCGATCGAGAAAGCGTGCATTGAAAGCCTTCTTGACGACCTCCGCGCGTGCATCGAACGTCTTCGCCCTGGCGTCGTCGCCGAGCACGCGCAGCATGTCCGCGGTGCGCCGCTGCATGCCATAGAGATACGTGGTCGCCGCCACGCGCTTGTCCTCGGGCGCGTTCTCGCCAGCCGGGTCGGCGTCCGGGCTCACCCAATCGCCAAGCTCGGTGTCTGCGATACCGGCGGGCGAACGCGCGTCTTCCATCGCGACGTAACGAGCGATCCCTTCGATATGTTCTTCCATGGGACGTCGATCGCCCTCATACAACCACAACCACCATGGAATGAAGACGTAAGCGGCATGCCAGGTGGGTGCGCGTACACGACCCCAGCCAGGATTCGGCGCAATGAGTAGCGGTGCACCGTCGGGGCCACGCGTATCGGCGATGTCGCGCAGCCATTCCGCGAGCAGGCGATCCGCGTCCAGATTGCGCAGGAACATTTCCGTGCCCAGCATGCCATCGCCCGTCCAACCGTTCTTCTCGTACATCGGTGTATCGGTGGGAATGCTGTGCAGATTGTTGAGGATGGTGTCGACCGTGGCGTGGTGAATCCAGTTGAGCAAGGGCTGGTCGCTGTCGAACTGGCCGGTGATGGCGATGTCCGTATGCACCACTTGCGCGGTCACTGCATCGAGGCGGGGCTTGCCTCCCGGCCACCCATCCACCTGCACGTAGCGAAAGCCCTTGTACGAGAAGCGCGGATGCCAGCGAATGCGCTCCCCCGCGAGGGTCATTCGATCGGTTTGGAAGCCGTTCTTGAAGTAATGGTGTTCATCGCGCGCATCGACCGTACCGTCGGCAAGCAGCTTTTCGCCATAGCGTGCAACGACGGTCGCTCCCGACGGCCCACTCACGTCGAACGTGGCCCAGCCGGCGATCACGCGTGGGAAGGCGAACACATAGGTGCCCGGTACGGGCTCGGTCACTTCCGTGGCCGCGAGCGTATCGATAACGCGGATTGGCTGTTCCGTCTGCGCGACGAGTTTGCCGCGCGGCGCGGGCAGTTCACTGGCCGGTGCCCACGCATCCGGACGCACAAAGCGTGCGTCGTAGATTTCGCCACGATAGAGGTCATCGAGTCGCGTCGGCCCGTCGCCCACCTGCCAGCTCGCATCGCTGACCATGTCGGACACACGGCCATCGGCGTAGCGGATGCGCAGCAACGCACGCAGGCGCGGCTTGCCGTGCCACGGTGCACGTTCCCAATGCCAGACGTTCGGATTGGTCAGGCCGTAAAAGCCGCGCCCGAGTTCCGCGTCGAGCACGTGCGAGCCGGGAGACAACGCGATGTCCGTCGCCACGACCTCGACACGTTTGTCGTAGTCGGTGAAACCCGGCGAGAGCACGGCGTCGTTCACCGGGCGCCCATCGATCGCGATGTCCGCGTAGCCGCCCGCGGCGACGTAGAGCGTCGCGCGTTTCACGGGCCCGTCGACCCGGAACGTCTTGCGCAACAGCGGCGCAGGAAGCGTGTCGTCACGCTTGCCGATCCAGCGGGCGTCGTGCCACCCGGCCTCATCGAGCGCAGTATCGAAGTGCGAGGAGACCTCGGCGGTTCCGTCCGAGGTGCGAACGTCGACGCGCCAGTCGTAACGTTCGCCAGGCGACAGGGGTGCCCCGGCGTAGGCGATGTCGAATGGACGCGGGTCGTTCACCTCGCCACTATCCCACACCGTGCTTCCGTTGCGTGACACGACCAGGCGGTAACCGATCTGCACGGTACCCGGCGCATCGCTCCGAACCACCCAGGAAAATCTCGGCTGTTTAACGTCCACATACGTGGGCGATTCGGTGCGCTCCACCCGTGGCGTGGCGAGCGTTATCGCGGCGTTCGCAACAGGGACGAAGGCGAGCCACGCGCAGGCGGCAAAGAAACGCAGGAGCAACGTGACGACCTCGGTGCGAGCCAGATAGCCGAGCATAGCGCGCAAGAACGCCGGCATGACACGCATGAAATCTGACTGTCATGCGTACGGGGCATGACATCGCGTGGACGGGACATGGACGTTTCGCTGCGTAAACAGGAGAGACCCTTCCCCACGAGAGACCGCCCCCATGGATCACGCCGCCAACCACGATCCGTACGCCATGCAAGATCCCCGCACGCAGTATCCGCAACCGGACTTCTCCAAGCAGCCGCAGCCGGCACCCGGCCTGGCGAAGGAGATGGTGCCAAGGCCAGATCACGGCGAGACCAGCTATCACGGCAACGGCCGCCTGCATGGCCGCAAGGCGCTGGTCACCGGCGGGGACTCCGGCATCGGACGTGCTGCCGCGATCGCGTTCGCGCGCGAAGGTGCCGACGTGGTCATCAACTATCTGCCCTCGGAGCAGAAGGACGCCGACGAAGTCATCGCGCTCCTCCGCGCCGAAGGCAGCAAGATCGTCGGCATACCGGGCGATCTCCAGGACGAGGCGTTCTGCAACGAGCTGGTCGCCAAGACCGTGAAGGAATTGGGCGGCCTCGACATCCTCGCCAATGTCGCGGGACGCCAGCAGTACTCGAAGTCGATCGACGAACTGGACAGCGAATCGTTCCAGGCCACGTTCCGTACCAACGTCTTCGCGTTGTTCTGGCTGACCAAGGCCGCCATGCCGCACATGCCGCCGGGCGCCGCCATCGTCAACACGGCGTCGATCCAGGCCTATCAGCCGTCGGACATCCTGCTCGACTATGCGCCGACCAAGGCGGCTATCGTCGCCTTCACCAAGGCGTTGGCGAAGCAGGCCGCCGACAAGGGCATTCGTGTGAACGCCGTGGCACCGGGTCCGGTATGGACACCACTGCAGCCGAGCGGCGGCCAGCCGCAGGAGAAGGTGGTGGAGTTCGGCAAGAACGTACCGCTCGGCCGGCCGGGCCAGCCGGTGGAGTGCGCACCGCTATACGTGCTGCTGGCGAGCCAGGAAGCGAGCTTCATCACCGGTGAAACCTACGGCGTCACCGGCGGCAACATGCTTCCCTGACCCGCACCAGACGAAGGGCTAGGTGACCCGCGTAATCCGCCCGATCGCATCCATCAGGTCGGCGACACCGTAGGGCTTCACCAGGATCGCGGTGCGTTCGTCGCGCTGTATGCCATTGGCGGTGTGATCGCCGGTGGCATACAGCACGGGAAGCTCGGGCTGTTGCTCCCGCAACCGCTCCGCGACTTCCACGCCGTTCATGCCTGGCAAGCCGACGTCGGCCAGTAGCACGTCGATCGGCTGCGCGTTGTACACACGCAGCGCTTCATGGCCGTCGCCAGCTTCGAAGGCCATGTGTCCGCGGCTTTCCAGCATTTCGCAGATCGACATGCGGATCAGCGCATCGTCTTCGACCACCAGCACTCGCATCGGCGGCGGCACCGGCGTCGCGGTAGCCGACGCCATCGGCAGCGCATCCTGCGTACGCCGCAGGCGCGTCGCCAGCACGTTGCGCACGCGTCGCGCGAGTTGGTCGCGGGTGTAAGGCTTGCTCAGCAGCTCCACGCCCTCATCGAGGCGGCCGCCATGCACGATGGCGTTTTCCGTGTAGCCCGAGGTAAACAGCACGCCGATGCCCGGCTGCCGTTCGGCGGCCTTGCGCGCCAGCTCGGGGCTGCGCAGTGAGCCGGGCATCACCACGTCGGTGAACAGCAGGTCGATCGCGATGCCGCTCTCGATGATCGACAATGCACTTTCCGCATCACGTGCCTTGAGCACGCGGTAGCCGAGGTCGCCCAGCATGGCGACGACGGTCTCGCGCACGGCGTCGTCGTCCTCCACCACCAGGATGGTCTCGTCGCCACCGCGCACGCCTTCCTCCTCAATGTCGACCACCCGGTCCTCGCTCTGCGTCGAGCGCGGCAGGTAGATCTTCACCGTCGTGCCATGACCCGGCTCGCTGTAGATCTTCACGTGGCCACCGGACTGCTTCACGAAACCATAGACCATCGACAGGCCAAGGCCCGTGCCACGGCCTTCCGGCTTGGTCGTGAAGAACGGCTCAAATACCTGGTCGATGATCTCGGCGGGAATGCCGGTGCCGGTATCGGTGACCGCGATCATGACGTACTGGCCCGGACGCAGGTCGCCGTGTGCCGCGGCGTAGGTAGCGTCGAGCAACGCATTGCCGGCCTCGATGGTCAGCTTGCCGCGCCCTTCCATCGCGTCGCGTGCATTGAGCGCGAGATTGAGCAGCGCGTTCTCGACGTTGCCCGGATCGACCAGCGTGTTCCACAGGCCGCCGGCCACCACGGTCTCCACCTCGATCGCCTCGCCCAGCGCGCGGCGGAGGAGTTCGTCCATGTCGCGGACGAAGCGGCCGATGTTCACCACCTTCGGAGCCAGCGGCTGGCGCCGGCCGAAAGCAAGCAACTGAGCGGCGAGCTTGGTGCCACGGGTGACGCCGGCCATGGCGTTCGCCACGCGGCGTTCCGCGCGAGCGTTGCCAGCTACGTCGGCGCTCAGCAGCTGCAGGTTGCCGCTGATCACCTGGAGCAGGTTATTGAAATCGTGCGCCACGCCACCGGTCAGCTTGCCGATCGCGTCCATCTTCTGCGCCTGGCGCAGCTGGTCCTGGGTCAGACCGAGCGCAAAGTCCACGGGCTCGCCGTCGCTCCGGGTCGGCAGCAGCGACACCATCAGCACCGGCTCGGCGTCCGCACCGCCGCGCCACGGCTCCACGGACAGGCGCCAGGGCGTGCCATCGGCCGAGGCGACCTCCAACGTGGCGAGGCCCTCATCTACGGACCGCGAAAAGGCATCGACGATCCGTTTCCGGGTCTCGTCACCCCATACGGCGAGGAAATCGTCCGAGGGCAACCGAGCGGCCGCCCACGCATTCGCGTACAGGAGCTCCCCGGCGGTGGAAAGGGCGACGATGCCGTAGGGAACGGCATCGAACGACCGGGAGATCAGTGCATGATCCTGCAGCGCAAAGGAAGATGGCATCGAGCCTGGCGGGTGCGTGAGGGAGGAAAGACGGGAGTTTATCGTTGCTCGCAAGATCCGATTGTGTAGACGATCTTCACATCCTCTTCGCGCTCGATTACGAATCCGATCAGATACCTGCGCCAGACCCAACATCTTGTGTTGACCCTTCGACCGGCCGGCTATATCGTGTGCTTGCTGGTGTCCGGAGAGGCGCGACTGCCCGTCGGACTTAATAGGGAATCCGGTGCGAATCCGGAACTGCCCCGCAGCGGTAAGTGGAAACGACCCCGTCTGAATGCACTGGTCCTCAGCGACTGGGAAGCGATGGGTAGGCGGGCCTCAGTGCCCTCGTCCACGAGTCCGAAGACCTGCCAGCGGTCGGTGCCTCATCGGTGCCGATTGTGGTGACGGCTTCCGCGGGGAAGCGCGTCGCGGACCGGAGCCGCCCTGGGCGGGCTCCGTCCCGGCTTTTTTTCCCGTTGGCCTGAACCGCTTCGAGCCCCGTCCGAGGGAACGGGAGTTTGAACCTGGCCCTGGGGCACGCCACACATGACCACGATGGATTCCGCCGCGCACGAGCGCACCGAGACGGCCGACGCCGTCACCACCACCCCGCCCGCGACCGGCAACGCGCCCGCCGCTGGCTATCGCAACGAGCCGCCACCGGCCTTTGCCCTGACCCCGCCGCACAACCCCGGCCAGATGCGCGTGACGAAGCGCAACGGCGGCCAGGAAGTCGTCGACGTGAACAAGATCGTGCGCGCGGTCACCCGCAGCGCCGACGGCCTTTACGCCGTGGACCCGATGCGCGTCGCGCTGAAGACGATCGGCGGCCTCTATGACGGCGCCACCACGCAGGAACTCGACCAGTTGTCGATCCGCACGGCCGCCGCGCTGACTGCCGAGGAGCCGGAATACGGCCAGCTCGCCGCGCGCCTGCTCGCCGCCTTCATCGACAAGGAAGTGTCCGGGCAGGACATCCAGTCGTTCTCGCAGTCGATCTCCACCGGCTTCGAGCTGGGCATTCTCAACGAGCGCCTCCGTGACTTCGTGCAAGTGAACGCGCGCAAGCTCAACGATGCCGTGGACACCAGCGCCTCGCGACGCTTCGAATACTTCGGCCTGCGCACGGTTTACGACCGCTACCTGCTGCGTCATCCGACGAAGCGCTTCGTCATCGAGACGCCGCAATATTTCTTCATGCGCATCGCCTGCGCGCTCGGCGGCAACGACGTGGCCGAGACGCTGGAGCTGTACCGCATGCTCTCGTCGCTGGAGTACCTCGCCAGCTCGCCGACCCTGTTCAACGCCGGCACCGCGCACGAGCAGCTATCGTCGTGCTTTCTGCTGGATTCGCCGCAGGACGCGCTCGAGTCGATCTACGCCAAGTACGGTGACGTGGCTCAGTTGTCGAAGTTCGCCGGCGGCATCGGCCTGGCCTATTCGCGCATCCGCTCGCGCGGTTCGCTGATCCGCGGTACCAACGGCCACTCGAACGGCCTTGTGCCGTGGCTGAAGACGCTGGACGCCTCCGTTGCCGCCGTGAACCAGGGCGGCAAGCGCAAGGGCGCGGCCTGCGTGTATCTGGAATCGTGGCACGCGGACATCGAGGAATTCCTCGAATTGCGCGAGAACACCGGCGACGACGCACGCCGCACACACAACCTCAACCTCGCCAACTGGGTGCCCGATCTGTTCATGCGCCGGGTCGAAGCCGACGGCGACTGGTCGTTGTTCGACCCGAAGATCGTGCCGCACTTCGTCGACACATGGGGCGCCGCGTTCGACGCCGCCTATGAAAAAGCCGAGGCCGACGGCCTGGCCGCGAAGACGATCAAGGCCCGCGAGCTGTACGCACGCATGCTGCGTTCGCTGGCACAGACCGGCAACGGCTGGATGACCTTCAAGGACCGCTCGAACGCCACCAGCAACCAGACGGCGCGCCCCGAGAACGTCATCCACCTGTCGAACCTGTGCACGGAAATCCTCGAGGTCACCAACGCGAACGAGACGGCCGTCTGCAATCTCGGCTCGATCAACCTCGCACGTCATGTCGTCGATGGTGCGTTCGATTTCGACAAGCTGGCCACCACGGTACGCACGGCCGTGCGCCAGTTGAACCGCGTCATCGATCTCAACTTCTATCCGATCGCCACGGCCCGTACGGCCAACATGAAATGGCGCCCGGTGGGCCTCGGCGTGATGGGCTTGCAGGACGTCTTCTTCAAGCTGCGTCTCCCGTTCGACTCCGACGCAGCACGCGAGATATCCACGCGCATCGCAGAAGAGATCTATTTCCACGCCCTGTCGATGTCCAACGAGATCGCCGAGCGCGACGGCGCGCATCCGGGCTTTGCGGAAACGCGTGCCGCCAATGGCGAGCTGCAGTTCGACTACTGGCCCGCGGCCACGCCGACCGGGCGCGATGCACGCTGGGCCGCGTTGCGCGAGAAGATCAAGGCCACCGGCCTGCGCAACTCCCTGCTGATCGCGATCGCACCGACGGCAACCATCGCCTCCATCGCCGGTTGCTACGAGTGCATCGAGCCGCAAGTGTCGAACCTCTTCAAACGCGAGACGCTGTCCGGCGATTTCCTCGTCGTGAATCGCTACCTCGTCGAGGAGCTGAAGACCCTCGGACTGTGGACCGCCGAAGTGCGCGATCAGATCAAGCTCGCCGAGGGTTCGGTGCAGGGCATCGCCGCCATTCCGGCCGAACTGCGTGCGATCTACCGCACCACCTGGGAGCTGCCGCAGAAGGCGCTGATCGATCTCGCCGCTGCGCGCGGTGCCTACATCGACCAGAGCCAGTCGTTGAACCTGTTCATGGAGAACCCGAACATCGGACAGCTTTCGTCGATGTACATGTACGCCTGGAAGGCCGGCATCAAGACGACTTATTACCTGCGCTCGCGCCCGGCCACCCGCATTGCGAAGACCACGGTCAGCGCGGCTGCGGCCGCACCGGCCACCCCTGTCGTGGACGCGCAGGAACAGGCGACGGCTGCCGTGTTCTGCTCGCTCGAAAACCCCGAATACTGCGAAGCCTGCCAGTAACCGGCCCGCGGAGCGGCACCTGCCGCTCCGCACCCCTTCTCGACGCTGGCGCGCCACGGCGCGCCGCTCGTTCCCATTGAGGCACCCGATGTCCGCCACCCCGATCACTCGCGACTCCCACATCCTCGACCCCGGCTTCGAACTCACCCTGCGGCCGATGAAGTACCCGCAGTTCTATGAGATGTACCGCGCCGCCATCCGCAATACGTGGACCGTGGAGGAAGTGGATTTCTCGCTCGACGTCACCGACCTCAAGTCGAAGATGTCCGATGCCGACCGGCACCTCATCCATCGCCTGGTCGCCTTCTTCGCCACGGGCGACACGATCGTGTCGAACAACCTCGTGCTGAACCTCTACCAGCACGTGAACTCGCCCGAAGCGCGCATGTTCCTGTCGCGCCAGTTGTACGAGGAAGCGCTGCATGTGCAGTTCTATCTCACGTTGCTGGACACCTATATCCCCGAACCTGCGGAGCGGAACAAGGCGTTCGCCGCGATCGAGAGCATCCCGTCGATCCGGCAGAAGGGCGAGTTCTGCTTCAAGTGGATCGAGTCGATCCAGGACCTGAATCGCCTGGAGACGCGCGAGCACCGCCGGCAGTTCCTGCTCAACCTGATCTGCTTCGCCGCCTGCATCGAAGGACTGTTCTTCTTTGCCGCTTTTGCCTACGTCTACTACCTGCGTTCGCGCGGTCTTCTGCACGGCCTGGCGTCGGGCACCAACTGGGTCTTCCGGGACGAGTCGGGCCACATGGCTTTCGCCTTCGAAGTGGTGCGCACCGTACGCGAGCAGGAACCGGACCTTTTCGACGACGAGATGCGCGAGCAGGTGGAAACGATGCTGGAAGACGCCATCGCCTGCGAGACGCAGTTCGCCCAGGACGTGCTCTCCGGCGGCGTGGCCGGGCTGTCGGTAAACGACATGCGTCAGTACCTCGAGTACTGCGCCGACCAGCGCCTGGCCCAGCTCGACATGCCGAAGAAGTATGGCGCTAAGAACCCGTTCGACTTCATGGACCTGCAGGACGTGCAGGAGCTGACCAACTTCTTCGAGCGCCGCGTGTCGTCGTACCAGGTCGGCGTGCAGGGCGAAGTGGCCTTCGATCAGTCGTTCTAAGCGCCGGAGATTGGCGACTCAGTCGCGTAGCGTGCCACGCGAATAGCGTAAACAGGCCCTACAATGGCGGCACCATGAATGACGGTGCCGCCATGATTCCCATCGCCCGACCCACGGAGGCTCGCCTCCTGGAGATCGTCTTCCCGGATCACACCAACCACCTGGGCACGCTGTTCGGCGGCCAGGCGCTGGCCTGGATGGACAAGGCAGCGTTCATCGCCGCCTCGCGTTACGCCCGCAAGGTGGTGGTCACGGCACGATCGGAGCAGGTGGACTTCCACGTGCCCGTGCGCAAGGGCCAGATGGTGGAACTGATCGCCACCATCGTCTCGGTCGGCCGCACCTCGATGAAGGTGGACGTGGCCATGTACACCGAAGACCTGATCACCGGCGAACGCGAGCTGTGCACGCGCGGCACCTTCACGATGATCGCGCTCGACAGCGACCTGAAGCCCACGCCGGTCGATAGCCCGGCATAACCCGATCGGCCGCCGAAGGGCGGCCCGTCAGGGCTTGACCTAGAGCGCACTCGAAGGCGTAGGCTTCTCGAATGCCTCAATCCCTGACCATCGCCGAGGCCGCCCAGGCCACCGGTCTCACCGTCCACACGCTGCGCTACTACGAGCAGATCGGTCTCATCGATCCAGTGCCGCGGCGCAACGGGCAGCGCGTCTACGGCGAGCCCGAGATGCGCTTCATCCAGTTCGTACTCAAACTCCGCTCTACCGGCATGTCCATGCGGGACATCCAGGAATACGTGCGGCTGCGCCGCCTCGGCGAAACCGAGGAAAGCATCCGCGAGCGCGGCGACCTCCTCGCGCGGCATGCCACAAAGCTGCGCAGCGAACTGGTCGAATTGACCGAGACCATTGCGCGCCTCGACGAGAAGATCGCGCTCTATCGCTCGCTTTATCCCCAGGAAGCCCTCCCCACGGAGCCGCCGCTCGACGCGGCGACGCCGGGCATCCCCTCGCATCGAAGGAGACACGCATGATCACCCGCAAGCTCGGCAAGCACGGCCCCGACGTCTCGACCCTCGGCCTCGGCTGCATGGGCATGAGCGAATTCTACGGCGCTGGCGACGAAAAGGAATCGATCGCCACCCTGGAACGCGCCCTGGACCTCGGCATCACCTTCTGGGACACCTCCGACGCCTACGGCCCGCACACCAACGAGGAACTGATCGGTCGCACGCTTGCCGGACGTCGCGACAAGGTATTTCTCGCCACCAAGTTCGGCATCGTCCGCGACCCGAACGACCCGAACAAGCGCGGCATCGACGGCCGGCCCGAGTACGTGCGGCTGTCGGTGGAAGGTAGCCTGCGCCGCCTGAAGACGGATCACATCGACCTCTATTACCAGCACCGCGTCGATCGCAACGTACCGATCGAAGAAACCGTCGGCGCCATGGCGCGGCTGGTGGAGGAAGGCAAGGTGCGTTACCTGGGCCTGTCGGAAGCCTCGGCCGCATCGATCCGCAAGGCAGCAGCGGTCCATCCCATCGCGGCGCTTCAGAGCGAATACTCGCTATGGACGCGCGATCCGGAGACCACCGGTACGCTGGCTGCCTGTCGCGAGCACGGGATCGCGCTGGTGGCGTATAGCCCGCTCGGCCGTGGCTTCCTCACCGGGGCGATCACCAAGCCGGAGGATTTCGCCGAGGACGACTACCGCCGCATCAATCCGCGCTTCACGGGGGACAACTTCGCCAAGAACCTGGCAATCGTGGAAAAGGTGCGCAAGTTCGCCGCGACCAAGGGCTGCACGCCGGGCCAGCTTGCCCTGGCGTGGGTGCTCGCCAAGGGCGACGACATCGTGCCGATCCCGGGCACCAAGCGCGTGAAGTACCTGGAAGAGAACGCCGGAGCGGTACAGGTGACGCTGAGTACTGCCGAGGTGGCCGAGATCGATGCGGTGTTCCCGCCGGACACGGCAGCCGGCGATCGCTACGCGTCCAACATGATGGGCTCCATCAACGCCTGAACGCTGGGCCGAGCGGTAACGGTGGGGCTCGGCCCGAGCCCCTATAATGGCGGTTTGTTTCCGCAGCAAACCGCCATGTCGTCCCCCGAACACTCGCCGCTGGGCAAGGCCACCGTCTACGCCGACCGCTACGACGCCAGCCTGCTCTTTCCCATCCCGCGCCAGGGCAAGCGCGACGAGATCGGCGTCTCCGGCGCCGATCTGCCGTTCCATGGCGTGGACCTCTGGAACGGGTACGAGCTGTCGTGGCTGGATGCGCGCGGCAAGCCGATGGTGGCGGTGGCGGAGTTCCGTTTCCCGGCTACCACGCCGAATATCGTCGAATCGAAGTCCTTCAAGCTGTACCTCAACAGCTTCGCCCAAGAGCGGCTCCCGGACGCGGCCGAGGTGCGCGAGCGCCTGGTACGCGATCTGTCGGCGGCCTCGGGCGGCCCGGTGAGCGTGGTGCTGCATGCGCCGAACGAACTCGACGGTACGCCGCTGGGCGAACCGGAGGGCACGCTGCTCGACGATCAGGCGCTGGATTTCGACTGCTATGGTCCGCCGCGCCCCGACTACCTCACCGCCACCGCGGGCGACGTCCGCGAGACGCTCGTCTCGCACTTGCTGCGCTCGAACTGCCCGGTGACCGGCCAGCCAGACTGGGGCAGCGTCCAGATCGCCTATGCAGGTGCGCCCATCGATCACGCCGGGCTGCTGCGCTACCTCGTCTCGTTCCGCAGCCACACCGAGTTTCACGAGCAGTGCGTGGAGCGGATTTTTACGGACATCCAGGCGCATTGCGCGCCGCGCGAGCTGTCGGTTTACGCGCGTTACACGCGCCGTGGCGGGCTCGACATCAATCCGTTCCGCAGCACCGACCCGACCGCCGCGCCGGGAAATCCGCGCGGTGCCCGCCAATGATGAACGCATCATTCATGCGCTCTTCATTGGACTTGCCTTTAGTTGTGTAGCCTGTACCCTGCGGCGGCTACGGCTCTGCCCTGACGCCCATTCGTTTTCGAACCTGATAGCCATTCTCGGAATCCAGACATGAAGCTTTCGTTCCGCTCGTCCGTTCTCGGCACGGCCACCGTTGCCGGCCTGCTGGTCCTCACCGCTTGCGGCAAGAAGGAAGAGCAGCAGAACGCGCCAGCTCCGGCCGCTACCGCCCCGGCTGCGCCTGCGCCGACCCCGGCCCCGTCGGCAAGCGCTCCGGCCGCTGCCACCACCGCCGCGCAGGCGCCCGCCCCGGCAGCCCAGCCGGCTCCCGCCCCGGCTGCGCCCGCCGCCGCTGAATCGCTGAAGGTCAGCTCGGTCACCCTCGGCAATGCCGTGGGCAGCGACAAGAAGGTTGCCAAGGCCAAGAACACGTTCGCACCGAACGACAAGACCATCTACGCGTCGGTCGCAACGGACGGCACCACGGCAGGCGCCACGCTCAACGCCAAGTGGACCTACCAGGACGGTGAAACCACGACGACGGTCAGCGACATCAGCCAGTCGATCAGCACCGAAGGTCCGGCGGTCACCACGTTCAAGATCCAGAATCCGAACGAATGGCCGGAAGGCAAGTACAAGGTCACCGTCTCGCTCAACGGCCAGGCCGTGGGCAACGAAGCCTTCGAGATCAAGAAGAAGTAAGCACCTGTCCAAGGGTGCCCCAAAGAGCGCGACGAGAGTCGCGCTCTTTTTTTATCTGTCGAAAGCACCCGTGCCTTTGCGCGGGCGTGCGTCAGCGCGGTTGCACCGGCATGTATTCGCCTTTCTCTCCCCAGCGCTTGCCCTTGGTGTCGACACGGGCGCACAGCCTTCCGTCGCAGAGCGTGACGTCGGCGCGGTTATAGGCCTTGAGCAAGTCAGCCGATAGCTGGTTCTGCTCGATCACACGCATGTAGTGAGCGGAAAGCCACACCGCGGCGCCCAGCAGCACGATGCCGAGCACGCTTACGATCATCACGAATTGCCAGGCCCGTACGACGCGTGGCCGCAATGCGTCGTCGATGCGCGTGTCATGGTGCTCCAGGATCGACGCCATCTGCTCGCGGAACGTCGCCACCTCGCGCTCGCGCGTGGCGCGCAGGATGCGCTCGCTTTCCTTCGTCTCCTTCCTGATATCGACCAGCAGGTCTTCCACCTGCGCCGTGAGCATCAGCAGATGCTCGCTCGCGTTCCTTACGTCGTTCATGTCCTGACTCCTGTCAGCGCGCCATGCCATGGCTTTGGCTCTGCGCGCGCTCCTGTTGCAATGCCTGTTCCTGGACCTGCGCCTGGGTTTCGTGGGCCAGTTGCTGGAAGCTTCGGTCCAGTGGCTGCACCGCGGCAAGCGTGGGATCGACCGTGGCCGCCGGGGAAAACGGATCAGCGCCTCGATTCGCACAGGTCGCGACCAGTTCGCCGTTGGCATCCGGCGCGATGGCGTCGATGCTGCGCATGCGACGGCAGGTCGCCTCGAAGGCGATGGCACCCGCGATACGCTCCTTACCGGCTTCGTCGCGATATCTCGCCACGTCCGGGTCCAGGGTATCCAGATGATGCAGCGCCTGCTGGAACAGCGGATGCTCCCGGCCGGGCAACGCTTGCTGTCGATCCAGCATGTTTTGAGAAGCCTCGGCGCGCACTTCCTTGCCGACGTCCGACGCGGCGAACGTCTTGGCGATCGACCGCATCGCATCGCGATCGCCCGCTTTGGACGCTTCGCAGAACTGCTCGATCATCGCATCGCTGTAGATTTCGCGTTGCGTGCGCGGTGTGGCCGACAAGGGCTCGACAGCCGCCGTCACCGCCTCCGCGTGACGTCGATAGGCCGCTTCCAGTTCCACGTGACGATTGCCCTCGGCAACACGGTGACCATGCAGCAGATCCGGTGTGGTCCAGCGCGCGTCGTCGCCGCGCGTGTAGACGTGGCCGTCCGATGCCACCATGCGCTCGGGGTGCGCCAGTGCGTCGTCCACCGCCGCCGGCATCTCGCCATGGCGCGACCAGCCGAACTGGTCGTACGCCGCCTTGTAGTGGGCGGCCGTGCTCGCAGGCATCGCCTGGAGATTGGCCTCCACGATGGTCTGCGCCCGCATGTCCAACACGGCGGCTTGCTCGGGTGTCGCGGTTTCCACGTTGAAGCGCTGCATGCTGAGACCGACGCGGCTGTCCGTGACCTGTCGTGACCATTGCCCACTCACGGGCTCGCGCTGCCAGTCGCCTTCATAGACGTTATCGGGCCGATGGGTTTCGGGCGTGGATGGCACCACGAACGGATCACGCACCGGGGACGGTGTCGCCAGAGCCAGTTCCACCGCGCGGCTGGAGGCGAGGTAATTGAGCCGATCGGCCACTTCCGGTGACGCGACTACCGTGCGCTTGGCATAGACGGGGATGCCGCGATCGACCGTGGCCTGTCGATCCAGATCGCCGGTCACCGTGCGCGTCCAACCCTGTGTCGGTTGCGTGGGGTCGAACTGCCAGCGCCGACCGTCGCTGTCGGTCTGCTGGTGGATACGGCGGTGGTCGATCCAGGCAGCCAACCGGTCGCCTGCGACAGCGCCCGCGATGCCACCGAGCGCCGCGCCAACGAGCGCGCCGGGTCCGCTCTCCGCTGTGACGGCGGCACCCATCTTGGCGCCCAAGGCCACGCCGCCCCAGCCGCCGACGTTGCGCGACACGGCACCAACGATGCGCGACTGCGCGCCGGCGTCGTTGCCCTGGTCGTGAAGCTGCGCGGCGTGACGGACCGTGGTCACGCCGTCATGCAGCGATATGGCGGCACTCGCCACACCAAGCCCCTTGGCGGTGGCCTGGCCGATGTTGAAGCGCATGCTCGGCGCACGACGCACGGCTGCCGTGGGATCGGCCACGGGGGCAGGCAGCACACCGGCGCGAATCGCTTCCTCCGCATAGGCCGCCTGCACGCGCGCCAGCACCCCGTCCACGCCACGCTCCGCATACGTGGCGCGCAAGCTTTCCACCGGCACGCCGCCCAGGCTACGCACGTTCGGGTTATGCAACGCCGTGGGAATCTCCACCTGCGCAAACACGCGATACGGATTCGCACTCACGGAAATCACCTTCACGTCGCCGCTTAGCGACGAGGCGAAGTCGTGCGACGCCTCGCACCAAAGGCAATTGAAGATGCTGGTGTGGCTGTCGCGAGGTGCTTTGGCGTCGCCGTAGAGGAAGTCGTCGCGGAGCTTTTCGGCTAGGTCGCTGCCTGCGCCTTGAGACTCGAAGATTCTTTTCGCCGAAGTCTTTATAGCCAAAGCGATCTTTTCGTGCACAAGGAACAGGCCGCGTGGCGTGGTATCGATGATCGAAGAACGCGTAAGCCTGGCGTATTCAGCCGCATGTCTGTTGGCCGACGTTTTACCTACTGCCCCGCTGTAGAGCGTGGCACCGTTTCCGTACGCGTTGGCTGGATATTCGCGCACCACGGCCCGAATATCGTCCAACGTCCTCGCGTTATTGAGGCGATCGAGGTCGCGCTCGATCGCCATCAAACATCTTCCTCATCGTCCTTGAGCAAGGCCCAGCCGTCTCGAAAAGCGACCTCTCCCATGAAACGCGACTGGAACGACTCATATAAGAACGAAGGTCTATCTTCGAGCTTGAGCCAAGCCTTGATGGCCCCGCAGACCATCGCTTGGACTTCGGAGAGCTCGTCGAAACTGAACGCAGCACAGGAGCAGGGATCAGGCTCCGTGCCAACCCAGTCGTGAATCACCCATCCAAATGAGACGACTTCAAGGTTGTACCTGTTTCCGTCCGCCAAATATCGTTCGTCGATTTCGCCGTAGTAAACGCCACCTCGATATTCAACGGTGAACGTCTCGATCGGCGGCTCCTCCCTGCCTCGCTTACTCCCCGCGTATCTGACGCGCCCCTGCGGAAAATCGATCCATTCAAACGTCTTGCTGTAGTTACCCACGAGCCTGTTCCTTAGTTCTCATCCAACGCATATGCCTCGTCCATGGTCAGCCCCATCCGGCGGCGCGGCGATCATGCCAGAGCGCAAGCGCTACGTAGACCGTCCAGCTGCGCGCTCGCCGCAGAACCGCTACGCAGCTCACTCTTGCCATGTGGACCACTTATCGATTGCGGTTTTGGCGGCGGACGGCGTGTGAGATTTCCCGCATCAACATCCCGCCTACGCCGCCATGCTCGTCCCCGGCTAGAGCCTTAGGGGTAATGGGCCGTATAGCCGTCCCGGGCCATGCCCTGGCCGGCGCCTTAGGGAGCGGGCCGGGGCGATCCCGACCGTGTAGGACATGCATACGTGGGGTGAGTCGCGGCCTCACCGGTCACAGACATGGCATTCAACCTTCCGATGGTCGAATAGCGTCCGACCCTGGGGGCGATGGCCGTCCCCAGGCATCACACACCGATCGAGGTACCGCCATGAACGAAGACACCCTCAAGGGAAAATGGAAACAGCTCGAGGGCAAGATCAAGGAACAGTGGGGCAAGCTGACTGACGACGATTTCAAGGTCGCCGAAGGCAACAGCGAATACCTCGCAGGCAAAGTCCAGGAGCGCTATGGCGTGGCGAGGGACGAAGCGGAACGTCAGGTCAAGGATTTCCGCGACCGCATCGATCGGAACTATTAATCCAACTCATCGACTCGCCAGAGGAGAACATCATGCTGCATTGGGCTGTGATCTTTTTCGTGATCGCGCTTATCGCTGCGGTCTTCGGCTTCACCGGCATTGCTGCCGGCGCCGCCAGCATCGCCAAGATCCTTTTCGTGGTCTTCCTGATCCTGTTCATTCTTTCGCTGCTGTTCGGCGGTCTGCGTCGCGGTCCCCGGATATAAGTTCCTCGCAGTCTGAGCGTCACCAAAGCCCCGGCCCCAGACCGGGGCTTTTTTTTGCTTCGGCTAAGGAGACATCAGGGCAGAACAACGGTCGCGACCAACCCACCTCCATCGCGATGGGCGAGCGTGAGATTGCCGCCGATCGAAAGCATCAGCTGCGTGGCGATCGCAAGGCCCAGGCCCGCGCCTCCGGTATCGCGGCTGCGGGAGGCTTCCATCCGATAGAACGGTTGCAGCACCTCTTCAAGCTCGGTTTCCGGAATACCCGGACCGCGATCGGATACCGTGATGCACAGGCCACCACCCTCGGTACGGCATGCCGCTACCTCGGCCGCGCCACCGTATTTCACGGCGTTGTCGATGAGGTTCACCAGAACGCGGCGAAGCGCACGCGGCCGTACCGTTGCCACGCCCTCCACGGTGCCCGTCAGGCTCACCGGCTCGCCCACGTCCTGGTAATCGAAGACAAGGCTTTCGACGAAGGCCGTCGGGTCGATACGTACGGGCGCCTCGTCGCCACCGTGAGCACTGCGCGCGTATGCAACGCCTTCGCGGACGAGATGCTCCATTTCCCCGAGATCCGCCAGCAACCGATCGCGCTCGATGCCATCGTCCAACGACTCAGCCCGAAGCCGCATGCGCGTGATGGGCGTCTGCAGATCATGCGAGATCGAAGCCAGAATATGCAGGCGTTCCTTGAGGTACCGCGCGATACGCTCCTGCATGGCATTGAAGGCCAAGGCCGCGTTAGCCACCTCGATGGGGCCATCCTGAGGCAGACGCAGCGCCTCCCCGGCAGGATTCACCGCTTCGACCGCCTGGGCCAATGTCTTCAACGGTCGCGTGGCCAGGCGCACAGCGATCCATCCGCAGGCAAGCAGCAAGGCCACCTGGAGCACGAGAACGAGCGGAAGCCAATCCGCGACAGGTATGCCCTGCGGCGTCACCTCCATCGTGATGGGACTGCCATCGTGCAATGTCAGATGGATCTGGTAGCGCTCGGGAGTCACCGACACGGTATCGCCATGAACGCGGTACGCCTCACCGACTTCCGTCGCGATCATCGCCGTAAGCTCACGCGACCGGCTCGAGACGAGCGGGACGCCCTGCTCTCCCGGGCCAATGATGAAACGATAGTTGTCGCGTTGCAGGCGCTCCAGCCATGCCGGCCGCTCCGTGGCGGGCAGGCGATCGAGAATCGCCACCGACGTGCCGACCTCGCGCTCGATGGTGTCCAGCATGACCGAGACGGCCGTCGTGTAGCGCTCGTAATACATCAGCCCAACGGACAAGGCTTGGGCAAGCAACAGTCCGGCGAAGATGATGAGGTAGAGCCGCGCGGCCATGCTGCGCGGCCACAGGCGCCAGGCACGGACGCGCGGCGGCTCGGTCACGACACGTCTCCATGGACCGTTACCGACATGGCGAAGACATAGCCTTCGCTGCGCACCGTCTTGATGTATGCCGGCTCTTTCGCGTCGTCGCGCAGCCGTTGGCGCAACCGGCTCACCATCAGGTCGATGGATCGATCGAAGAGCTCGGCATCGCGACCTTGGGTGAGGTTGAGCAACTGATCGCGCGACAGCACGCGCTGCGGATGATCGAGAAAGACACGCAGCAAGCGGAACTCGGCACCGCTGAGCGCAACGACGGTGCCCTTGGCATCCAGCAGATGGCGCGCCGTCGTGTCGAGCTTCCATTGACCGAACGAGATCGTGTCGCCGGTTTCCGTGATGCGCAAGTTCGGTGGCAGCATCCGCGTGCGCCGGATCACTGCCTTGATCCGTGCAAGCAACTCGCGCGGCGAGAAAGGCTTGGTGACGTAGTCGTCTGCGCCCATCTCCAGGCCGACGATGCGGTCGGTCTCGTCGTCGCGCGCCGTCAATAAAAGCACGGGCAACGCGCGATGCTTGCCGCTGCGCAGGTTGCGGCAGAGCGCGAGGCCATCTTCTCCCGGCATCATGATATCCAGCACCACGAGATCGAACGCCGACGCGTCGAGCTGCGCCAGCATGTCCCGACCATCGGCGGCTGCCGTGGCACGCAGACCATTCTTGCGCAGGTAGTCGACGACGCCCGTGCGGATCCCGTGATCGTCGTCGACGACGAGAATGTGATCGATGTGGTCCATGTGTGTCGCCTCCCCGCTGGCCGTGTCGCCAGCGCGCTCACTTTGATTATCGCTTCCGGCCCACATCATGCCTTCCCCCGCCCGATGCGGTCGATAAGGTAGAGCGCGGGCCGGAAGCGATTGCCATAAGCGCCCCACGTCTGCAGCCCGTTGTCCGTCGCGATGGGCCAGGTGAAGCCGTAGCGATGGATGGCGGCCCGCACAGAGGCGTCGGCGACAAGACAAAAGGATTTCATAGGGCACCTCGGGAAGCAGGGAGGCGCGATGGTGGCTACCGCGCAGGATGCCTATGAAAAGCCTGCCGCTTGTCCCGCTCGTGTCCGCCGAGCCGGCTTTTTGTATCGCTTTGTACAAACCGGAAACAGCTCGTCCAAGGGCACACCGGTCCGCTTTGTATCGAAATGTATCGAGCGCCGCATCCGACACATTGCGATGCGTTTTGACGCTTGCCTCGACACAGGCGGGATACGCCGCTGCGGTCTCCTTTGCACACCCACCACTTACCACACCAAGGACTCATCTCATGATCCGCAAGCACACCGCATTCGCCGCCACCCTCGCCCTGAGCCTCGTCTCGCTCGCCTCCGTGGCGCACGCGGACGATGCCAAGAAGCCGATGGAGAAGTGCTACGGCGTGGCAAAGGCTGGGCAGAACGACTGCGCTGCTGGCCCGGGCACGAGTTGTGCCGCCACGGCGAAGAAAGACTACCAGGGCAACGCCTGGGTACTGGTGGAGAAAGGCACCTGCACCCGCATCAAGACGCCCAAGGGCCATGGCACGCCGGAGCCCCAGGCGTGAACGTCGGCGCCACGTCGCGGGTGCGACGCACGCTGCCGCCGATCGCGGCGTGGTGTTCGCGGCTGCCAGACGATCTGCTCCTGCTCGTCGCCCGACTGGGCATCGCCGCCGTGTTCTTTCTTTCGGGACGGACGAAGGTGGAAGGCTTCCTGAGCATCAAGCCATCCACCTATGACCTCTTCGCCTCGGAATACGCGTTGCCACTGCTCTCGCCACACGTGGCCGCGCATCTGGCGACCTACGCGGAGCACCTGTTCCCCGTGCTCCTGGTGCTCGGCCTGTTCACGCGCAGCGCGGCCTTCGCGTTGCTGGCGATGACTACGGTGATCGAGGTGTTCGTCTACCCCGATGCCTGGCCCACGCACCTCACCTGGGCGGGTCTGCTGCTTCCGCTGATCGCTCGCGGTGCCGGCAAGTGGTCGATCGACCGTCTTGTTCACCGCTGATGTCTCCATTCACGCACAACGCAGGGAATCCCATGCGCAAACTATTGACTCTCGCCATCACCACGATGGTTCTCGGCACAGCCATGGCCGGATTCGCCGCGGATGCGCCGCCTGGTGTAAAGAACATCGTCATCGTGCCCGGCGCGTTCGTCGATGGCTCGGGCTGGCGCGTCGTACACGACATCCTTGTCCACAAGGGCTACACCGTTAGCGTCGTGCAACCGAAGATCGAAACGCTCGCCAACGACATCGAGCAGACCCGCGAACAGATCCGCAAGCAGGACGGCCCCGTCGTACTCGTCGGACACAGCTATGGCGGCGCCGTGATCACTCAGGCCGGCAACCGCGACAAGGTGAAAGCCCTGGTCTACGTGGCCGCACTTGTCCCGGACGTGGGCGAGAGCGTCTCGCAACTCGTCGGCTCGATGCCTGCGCCAAGCAACGACGTCGTCCCCACGCGTGACGGCCATCTGTTCTTCGCGCAGGACAAGTTCGGTACCGACTTCGCAGGCGATCTGACCACGAATCGCACGGCCTTCATGGCGGTGTCGCAAGTGCCCGCGACTGCCGCGGCGTTCGGCGCCACGATGCAGGTCGCCGCATGGCACGACAAGCCCACGTGGGCCGTCGTCGCTACGCAGGATCGCGCCTTGAGCCCGGACCTGGAACGTTGGATGTACAAGCGCGCCAACGCCAAGGTCACCGAAATCAAAGCCAGCCATGTCGTCTACATCTCGCAGCCGGAAGCGGTGGCGAACGTGATCGAGGACGCCGCGCGCAACGCGCACTGACAACCGGTTGCAACCCACGGTCCCGACGGACCTCTTCCCAGGAGAACCCCATGAGCACACTCGCCACCTCGTCCCGCCCCCATTTCGCTGCTGCCGCAGCACTCGTCGCCCTCGCCGTCGCCTCGCTCGGCTCGCCTGTGCGCGCTGCCGACGGTACCGCACCGAAGGAAGAACCCGGTCGCTGCTACGGCATCAACACCTGCAAGGGCACCAGCCTCTGCGCCACGGCCAAGAACGATTGCAAGGGCCTCAATACCTGCAAGGGCCAGGGCGTGCTGGTGAAGACGCCGAGCGAATGCAAGGCTGCCGGCGGCACGCTGACCGAGCCGAAGTGATTCATCAAGGGCCGTCGACATCGACGGCCCTTTTCCCAGTGGAGACCCCACCATGCGCACGCCACCCCCGTCGTTCTCCGGCTATGGCCTCGGCCTGCGCAAGGAGCATTACCGCGACTTCCTCGACACCGACGTACCCGTCGATTTCGTCGAGGTCATCTCGGAGAACTTCATGGTCGATGGCGGCCAGCCACGCGACATCCTTCGCCGCGTTCGCGAGAAGCATCCTGTCGCACTGCATGGCGTGTCGCTGTCCATCGGCTCATCGGACGGACTGGACATGGCGTACCTGCGTCGGCTCAAGTCACTCGCCGACGACGTGCAACCGCTGTTCGTCTCCGACCACCTCAGCTGGTCGCGCATTGCCGGCTTCAATTCGCACGACCTTCTGCCCCTACCGTATACCGAGGAAGCGCTCGCGCTCGTCTGCCGCAACATCGAAACCGCACAGGACGTACTCGGGCGCGCCATGTTGTTCGAGAACCCGTCCAGCTACGTGGCCTTCGACGGCGCGACGATGAACGAGTGGGACTTTCTTGCCGAGATGTCGCGACGCACGGGCTGCGGTTTGCTGCTGGACGTGAATAACGTTTACGTGAGCGCAAACAACCACGGCTTCGACGCGCATGCTTTCCTTCGAGGCATTCCGGCCGATCGCGTGCGCCAGGTCCATCTTGCCGGTCACACGCAGGGTCCCGGCCTGCTCATCGACACGCACGATCACCCCGTATGCGACGACGTGTGGGCGCTGTATGCGACTGCGATGGCCGTCCTCGGGCCGGTCGCGACGATGATCGAGCGTGACGACGACATCCCTCCGCTACCCGAACTCCTGGCGGAACTGGATACGGCGAGATCGATCGGTACGCGCTCCGCGGATCATCGGGAGGTCGCATGAACCTCGCCGAGCTGCAACATCGCTTCGGCGACTGGCTGACGGATGCAACCGGAGAAGACGACAAGCCTTCCATCCCCAGCCAGGCGAATGCCGGCTTTGCCGTCTACTGCAACAACTACCGTGCGCAGTTGATCGGTTGCCTGGAGGCGAGCTATCCCCAGGTCGCTCGCTGGATCGGTGCCGATGCATTCCGCGAGGCCGCCATTCACCACATCGGAATCCATCCGCCACGCTCCTGGACACTCGACCAGTACGGCGTCGATTTTCCGGATACGGTGTTCGCCCTCTACCCGCGCAATCCTGATCTGTACGAACTTGCATGGATCGAATGGGCACTGGCCGAGGCGTTCGTTTCCGCCGATACGACACCACTGACGACCGAAGCGCTGGCGAACGTGGATTGGGATGCGGTGACGCTAACGCTCACGCCCAGCCTGCGCGTGCACGAGGCCACTACCACCGCCGACGACCTCTGGTTCGCACTCGACACCGAGGCTGAGGTACCCGAAGGCGAGATGCTCGATCAACCCGGAGGCTTCGTCATCTGGCGCAAGGGCTTCCGCTCCCAACTGAAACGCGTCGATGCTGCCGACTACGCTGCACTTCTCGCACTCCGGAGCGATGGTCGCTTCGCCGCGTGGTGCGACGTACTGGTCGAACGGCTGGGCGAGCACCACGGCATCGCCCGCGCCGGGACGCTGCTGGCGGAGTGGATCGGTGCCGGGATCGTGGTGGATGTGGAGATAGAAAACCAGGGCTCGTCCTGACCTATTTCAGCGCAGGCATCGAAAACACGCCGTGCCGCTCCATGCTGGGCACGAATCGTAGGGGACCCGCTGCGCGGCTTACGCAGCGGGTCGTCTGTCATTACTGCCCGCTCTTGCCGCTAGAGGCCTGAAGGCCCTTTACCGTCTTCACGAGTTCCGCCGCTGCTTTGACGTCATCAGCGATCTCGCTACTGCCCTGCGTGCCCTTTGCGGTGCCACCACATTGACCGAAGGTGATCGTGCGCGTCCCCTTGGTCACGCGCATGAGCTGGTTCCATCGGGGATCGGCAATGACGATGTCGAAGTCCTTGAAGTTTTGGACGTCGTGGTGCTGACGGGCACGTTCTTGCGGCGCCGCTCCTGTTGAGCCGGGCGGTGAAATCCAACCTGACGCTGCGATGACCTCATTTGCATGAGTTACCTGTAGTCGGACAGCGTGGCAAGCGGACGCTGGAATCCACGCTTCGTCGGGCGAACTGTTCGCGATGGCATCGGCCTCTGCCTGGCTAATGAGACCAGAGGTTCTGTCCGATCTAACGATGCCTAGCTTGCTGGCACTGGCACCGGGCTTACGCTCATCGAGCACGGGTGGCACAAGCTGCACCGTTGGATCGTTTACGAAGGCGCCATCCCTATCCGTCCAGTCGAGGACGCGGTACAGCCAATTTTGGTTCGTATATAACGCGTCCCCCTTCGGAAACCGATGCCAACACCCCGCATATTTTGGAAGATTGCCGGATGCATCGGAGGTGTCGTCCGAGGGAAGACTATTGTCTAGATCCATAGCGACGGGGAGCAGTAGCGCATTCTCCATTGGCTTCGGCTCTGTGGGGTCCTCGCCCTGGCAGACGTAGCCCTCGTTCACGGCGTCTTTCCACGTATGGCCACGGGACGCCAGATACATGCGTTCTTTGATACCACCTTTCGGCGCCGCGAGCCCACCCACTTCGCCGCCTATCACCACCACCGCCGCGCCAATGGGTCCAGCCGCGGCGTAGCCAAGAGCCGCTTCCGATCCGATCCTGGCAAGCATCGCCGCCGTCGTATTCGTCCATTTGGAGGTGACTGCCGTGACTTGGAGCGGATGCGTGCCCGTGGTCACATCCAGGTTTGTACCGCGAGCTTGCCGAACGGCGAAAACATAACTCATGTCGACGTGCGGCGCGGTCGCTGTTTGAACTCCTTCGAAGCAGGGCATCCAGCCCGCCTTGCTCTTATCCTCGCCCTTGTTCTTAGCATCACCACAAGGTACCAAGGGTGCGTTATTGCGCGACGTTACCTCCGTGAGCTTCATTGGTTCCGCTGGCGGAACAACCTGCGGCGCAGGCTCCTGCTTCTTGCCCTTGTCCTTACCGACTGCCTTGGTGTTCTCACCGTCGCCATTGGGACCGTGCGCCCCCTGCGCCGCCTGATTCATTCTGGCTTTCGCCACGGACTCTGGAAGCGACAAGACGACTGTCGACACCTGTTTCGCCATGGCGAACTCACCGTCCGCCGGGTCCGTAGGCTGTGTCGTGGCTGGGTCATCCACATGACCGGTGCCAGCCCTGACGATGCTGCTCTTCGTCGTCCCATCTGCCGGAAATGTCTTGTAGACCAGCGAGGGTGACGACGCGCAACCAGCCATGAAACACACGCAAACTCCGGCGATAGGCAAAGCGTATCCGTAACGCATACCGTCCTCCGACACTCATAGGTGACCCCCTGCGCGCCCAGGTTTACTGAAGCGCTCAATGAACTCACCACAGGTCGCGGCGCGGGTCTATCAGGCGAAAGGAAGAGTGCTTGCAAGGCCCGCTTGGCATCTGGATTGCAGCGGTTCGGATCGTCCCGAACTCAAGAGAACCTGACCCCATCGACCCACAGTCGCGTAGCGGAAACACCTGACGGAGAACCAGCGTGACTCGTAGATATGGCGATGAGTTTCCATTCCGAGTCGGCGCAACGCTTGACTGTCATGAGCGGCTAACGATGGAGTTAAGCGGTGCGCCTTACGCGCGTCCGCTTGGGCGACTGGTAAGGGCCTACTGCAACTCGCCAAACCATCCAAAACATGATCGCTGACGCCGCACCCATAAGTCCTGTAGCACCAAAACCTAGGGCGTACTGGACCCACCCGGCGTGTGTTGGCACACCGTTGACCACGTAGTCGACCATTTTGTGTCCGTCCCAGGCACTGTAGCCGGAACCAGAGCCAGGCCGATAAGGCCAAGAGAGGACGGCCATGGGCAATGCACCCAGAAAGAACCCGGAGATGGTCGCGGACCACCAGCGAACCAATCCACGACGCTCAAGGAAAAGAAAGGTTGGAAGGCCGAGTAGAACAATCCAGAGGGAGGCGAGGACGAAAGCGAGCAAGCCAACACGGAAATACCACCCGGGCATGCCAAAGTAGATCGCTGGCACAAGCGCAGCGATAAGAACCGCTCCAACCATTCCAAGGATTTGTCGCATAGGCCCCAACGCTGGAATTAAGCGGCGCACGGCGCGCGTGTCCGCTTGGACAAGATGTCAGTCGACCGCACTGATGCTTTCGGCAGGCATACCTGTCTGCGCCCTTGGACATTACCACCAACACCACCAAGACCCGGGCGCCGTTGTCCGTTGGGAGCGCACTAGCGTATTGCTGATGCGCCTGCGCGTCCCGCTTTAGCAGCGCCTGTTGCGCGTAGCGGGGATGCATAAGGACGACCTAGCTCGAGGCCACGATCCGCAACGAAGAGCGACAATTCGTGTCAGCCCGCAATACGGAATAGGCGTCAAAAGTGACACCTTATGGGGATTGTCCAATCCGCGCAGGCCTGGACGAAAAGATGGCGCGCCCGGAGGGATTCGAACCCCCGACCAATGGCTTCGGAAGCCACTACTCTATCCGGCTGAGCTACGGGCGCGTAACAGCGGATCGGCATTGTAGCGGGAATGCCCGGCGGGGCCTAGTCTCGGGGCCGGCGCCCCGGAACGGGTCGCGACGGGTGGTCGACGTCCCGCGCGCGGCGGCGTGATCCGGCCCCTGAGGGCCTCGTCTGCCACCGCCGCGCACGGGCGTTTACTGCGCCTTACTTGGCCTTGTACAGCTCGCCGATCCAGTCCGGCTTGCCGCTTACCCGCTCGAGGTGCGGGTACTTGAGACCTTCGTGGTAGTCGATCTTGATCGTCTTGTACTGGTCGAAGTTCTTCACCAACAATTCGATCGGGGCCTTGTCGGTCTTCGCGGCGGTCACGGCATCCTTCAGCGCATCGCCGTCGAATTCCTTGTTGTTGACCGCGACGATGTGCATGCCCGGCGAGAGGCCGGCATTGAACGCGGGACCGTCCCAGCGCACGTCGGCGATGTCGCCCTTCGACGATACGGCGAAACCTGCCGAGTAGGTCAGGTCGGTGTAGTGGCGACGGGACTCGATACCCTTCACCGCGTCCGACGGCTTGTCGTTGTAGACGAGCTTCCAGCCGCCGCGCTCGATGCCTTCGAGGTCGCCCTTGTGACCATCGACGCGTTCGCGCAGGTACTTCGCCCAGTCGTACGGCGCAATGCCGTTGAGCGTGGATGCCACGTCCTCGAACGTATACGGATTGACCTTCCAGTCGCCGTCCTTCATGCCGAAGAAGGCCTTGGCGAAATCGTCGAGCGAGCGCTTGTTCTTGGTCAGCTCACGCAGCTTGGTGTCCACGTCGAGCCAGATCATCTGGCCGCCCGAATAGTAGTCCTCGCTCATCTGGTAGTTGCGGTACGAGAGGGGGCGACGCTGCGCGATCGTCGGATCGTTGGTGGTGTCCTGGATGTTGCGCCAGGACAGGCCCGGACGACCCTTGTCGTAAGTGGCGGCAACCAGCGCGAGCATGTCGCGCGCCTGGTCCTGCGAGAGCAGCCCGGCGCGCGCGGCGACGACGTTGCCCCAGAACTGCGTCTGGCCTTCGTACACCCACAGCAGGCTGTCGCCCATCGGTACGTTGAAGTTCGGCGTGGCGAGGTCGGCGCCGCGACGGTACTTGCCGTCCCAGGAGTGGTTGTACTCGTGCGCGAGCAGATCGCGACCCAGCCAGCTCTTGTCCCACTCGGTGAAGTAGTTGGGCGACGCGCTGTTCTCGGACGAGCGATGATGCTCGAGGCCGATGCCGCCGAGCTTGTCGGTCAGCGCGAGCAGGAAGTCGTAGTGATTGTAGTGACGCGCACCGTAGAGCTTGTCCATCTGCTGGACGAGCTTGCGGTGAATGTCCAGCGCGTCCGGCTTGATTTCCAGCGCCTTCGCGTTGTCCGCCACGATGTTGAGATGCACCGGCGAGCGACCGTTCGGGTCGAGGTCTACGCGCTTGAAATAACGGCCGGCGAAGATCGGCGAGTCCACGAGGTCGTCGTAGTCGATCGCCTTGAAGCTCACCGTGTCGCCGTCCTTGCCCGCCTGCTCGAGCGCAGTGCCGAACTGGAAGCCCGTGGGCAGCTTCACCGACGCTTCGACCTGGATGCGGTCGGCGCGATAGCCGGCCGGGTACAACGACACCTGGTTCCACTGCACGTTGACGATGTCGGGCGTCATCACGATGCGGCCCTGGCGCGAGTCCTGCGGCGTCAGCGTCTGGAACTCCACGTCCACCGACGAGGCGCCAGCCGGCACGTTCACGTGGAACGCGTAGACGTTGTACTCGTCGCGTGTCCACTCGACGCGCTGGCCGCCGGCCTTGACCACGAGGCCCGCGAACTGGTCGATCGGACCGCTCGGCGAATGGTGGCCCGGGATCCATTCGGGGAACAGCAGGGTCAGCGGACCCGGCTGTGCGGGAATGGTTTCCTTGACGCGGAAGATGCGGTGATCGAGATCGGTGGCGTCGACGGCGATCTTCAACGTGCCGTTATAGGCGACGTCCTGCGGTGCGGGCACGCTCGGGGTGTCGTCCGCGCGAACGGCAGCGGAAGCGCCGACGCCGGCCAGGGCGGCCAACAGCGCGGAGGCAAGAAGGGTGGATTTCACTGATGGGTCTCCGAGAAGCGGTAAGGCGCCCGGCCATCCCTGCGAGCGGTTCGGCACGGTCCCCTTTGGTCCGCGCAAGCTCTCGATCCTAAACGCCGGGGTCCGGGGTGCCCTATGCCAGAGGTCACGGATGACGGGCCCCGCCCTCGCCACACCACGCAAGACTTTTCGGAAGGCGAGCCTTCAAAGCGTGATGCCGTACGTCTTTGCGTTAGGGTGGAGACGAGCGCCGCCCCTATAATCGCGCCCGGCCTTGATCGCCGTCATTAGCGTACGCCACTCCAGGAACAAAGGGATACAGGGATTCTTCAATGAAACTACTCGTACTCACCGCAGCCACAGCCGCTGCGCTCCTTACGCCGCTCGCCGCTTCCGCCGACTCTGCGTCCGTGACGCAGACCAGCCCTTTCATTTCGATCACGGGCGGGAAGTCGCATTTCAATGTGGATCGGGACGCCAGCGGCGGTGCGCGTTACCAAAGCGAAGATGGCAACGGCACGGGCTTCAGTGTGCTGGGCGGCTACCGCTGGGTCGTGGCCCGTCCGTTCGCGCTCGGCGTGGAAGCCGGCTACGCGCACCTCGGCAGCACGACATGGAAGGCCCACTACGGCGGGCTGAGCATGCAGTACGACGACAGCGACAAGAACAAGGTCGACGCCTTTCTCGCCGGCATCAATGGCAAATGGGACCTGCCCTACGACCTCACAGTCACGGTACACGGCGGATTGGCCCATATGCGCAGCAAGGGCGATTTCACGGAGACCGGCGGGTGGATCATTCTTCCCCCGTCAACGACGCGAGTTCACCATGACTGGAGCGGCAATCGCTTCTATGGCGGGGTCGGCTTCGGCTACGACTACGACGAAAACATGGGTCTGACGCTGAGCTACGACCGCTACAGCTTCAAGGCCGACGGCCCTCGCGATACGGGGCACAACGCTCACATAGGCGTTCTCGGCCTCACCGCGGAATACCGCTTCTATTGAGCGATACGGGGAGCCGCGATGGCTCCCCGTCCGCTGTGCGTGTCAGGAGCGCGCTGGAATCTTGAGCCCGCGCTCCACACCGGGCCGCGACATGCCGCGCTCCAGCCAGGCGATGACATTCGAGAAGTCGTCGAAGCCAACGAGTTCACGCGCGCCGTAGAAGGTCACGAGGTTGTTGACCCAGCCGAGCGTGGCGATGTCGGCGATGGTGTACTCGTCGCCAATGATCCAGTCACGGCCATCGAGCTGGCGATCCAGCACGCCGAGCAGGCGCTTCGATTCGGCGACGTAACGTTCCAGCGGACGCTTGTCTTCGTATTCCTTGCCAGCGAATTTGTGGAAGAACCCCACCTGGCCGAACATCGGGCCGATGCCGCCCATCTGGAAGAACAGCCACTGGATCGCCGCCCAGCGCTTCGCCGGATCGGCGGGCAGGAAACGGCCCGTTTTCTCGGCAAGATAGAGAAGGATCGCGCCGGACTCGAACAAGCCGATCGGCTTCCCGTCGGGGCCATTCGGGTCGATCATCGCGGGAATCTTGCCGTTCGGATTGAGCGATTCGAACTCGGGCAGCTTGCTCTCGTTCTTGGTGATGTCGACGAGATGCGGCTCATAGGGCAAGCCCAGTTCTTCCAGCATGATCGAGACCTTCACCCCATTGGGCGTTGGCAGCGAATAAAGCTGAATGCGATCCGGGTGGGCTGCCGGCCAACGCCGGGTGATCGGAAACGCGGAGAGATCGGACATGACGCACCTTGTTCGGATCGGAAAGGATCGAAAGTAAGGCGCGCAGGGCGAGGATTCAATGCGCTGGCCGTGGACCGCGGGCCCGGCGGCCCGCGGTCCACGAATCGAAGACACGCTACTCGAGGTCGCCCAGCTTCGCGTCCACTTTTGGCGCGGTCAGCCACTGACCGATGTCTTCGCCAATGGCCTTGGCCGTGCGCACCAGCACGGCGCAGTTGCCCTTGAATCCGCCGAAGGCGCCGCCCATGGACGTGCGGCGATCCTTGAAGCTGCCGATCACGGCGCCGTTCTCGTAGAGCTTGCCCCTGACGGTCATCGCCTTGTGATGACCCATGAAGGCGTTGCCGTCGGCGACGACGTCGCTGATCTGCATCTGCAACGTCTTACCCGCTTCGCTTCCGCTCACCTTGTCGGCGAAGGTAATAGCGATACCGGATTCCTTTGCCTTGGCGGCTACCGCGTCGGGCAGCTCGTTTTCCAGCTTGCATTCGTCGAGCACGGCCTTAGGAATATCCGCGTCTTCGTTGAAGGTGGCCGGCTTCTGCACCGTCACCGCGTCGGCTGCGAATGCTGCCGGCGCGGCGGCCAGCATGATTGCCCCCAGATAGATCCACTTCCCCACTGCCGTCTCCTTGACGTGTTCCTGCCGACCGAGCGTCGGCAATCGCATTATTCCCAGGGGAGGCGCTAAAACGGAAGCGAACGGCGTCTCGTCAGCGCCGGTTGTCGCCGTTGAGCTTGCTGTGCCGCACGCCGTAGGCGAAGTAGACGATGAGGCCGATGCCCATCCAGATCGCGAAGCGCTCGAAGGTGATCCACGGCAGGCCCCAGATCAGCGCCAGCGAGAACAGGATGCCCAGCGGCGCCACGAACCACACGGCGGGCGTGCGGAACTTCCGTTCCAGTGCCGGCTTGCGCACGCGCAGCACGAGCACGGAAGCGCAGATCAGGATGAAGGCGCTGAGCGTGCCGATGTTCACCAGCTCCGCCACTTCACCGATCGGCAGCAGGCCCGCGACGACCGCGGTAAAGATGCCGAGAATCATGGTGGGGCGGGCCGGCGTGCCGAAGCGCGGATGCACGCGGGAGAACCACGCCGGCAGCAACCCGTCGCGCGAGAGCGCGAACCAGATGCGCGCGGCGCCGAGCATAAAGGCGAACAAGACGCTGATCACACCGATCACGGCGGCGACGGCAATCACGTTGCTGAGCCACGGCAGGCCGATGGCGTTGAAAGCGTCCGACACGGAAGCTTCGCCGCTCAGGCTCGCGTACGGCACGATGCCTGTCAGCACGAGCGACACGGCGATGTAGAGCACCATCGCGACAGCCAACGAGAGCAGCACGGCGCGCGGCAGGTCGCGCTGCGGATCGCGCGCCTCCTCGGCCGCAGTGGTAAGCGTGTCGTAGCCGAACACCGCGAAGAAGACGACGCTCGCGCCGGTCAGCACACCCTGCCAGCCGAAGTGGCCCACGCCCTTGTCATCGAAGACGCGTGCGGGAATGAACGGCTGCCAGTGCGTCGTGTCGATGAAAAACGCGCCCACACCGATCACCAGTGCCACGCCGATCACCTTGATCGCGACGATGATCGTGTTGAGGCGTGCACCCCACTCGGTCTTCACCGAGAGAAGGACGGCGACCAGCAACGACACGGCGGCAGCGATGACGTTGAAGCGATGCGCATCCGTCGGCGCAGGTACCGGGTTGGCGAAGCCGATGCCCAGCGACCCCAGCGCATGCTGCCAGTAGTACTTCATGGTGTCGGCGCTCATGCTCTTTTGCGCCCACTCCGGCAGGTGGACGCCAGCACTAGCGAGCAGTACCTGCACGTATCCCGACCAACCGATCGCGACCACCGCCACGACCAGTGCGTATTCCAGCAGCAGATCCCAGCCGATGATCCACGCCGCGCCCTCGCCGAGCACGGCATAGCCATAGGTGTAGGCGCTGCCGGTCACTGGAATCAGTCCCGCGAATTCCGCGTAGCAAAGCGCGGCGCAGGCGCTGCCGAAGCCGGCGATGATGAAGCTGAGCGCCACGGCAGGGCCGGCATTGAGTGCCGCCTGCTGGCCCGCGAGCACGAAGATGCCCACCCCGATGATGCCGCCGATACCGATGGCCGTGAGCTGCCAGAGGCCCAGGACCCGCCGGAAGTCCTTGCGCTGGCCGACCTCGGCCTGCAACTGCTCCACGGACTTGTGGCGGAGGAACTTGGCTAACGACATGGGCGATCCCTGGGGCTGGCTGAGCCGGGATCATAGCGGGGAGGACTGGCGGTGTCGTCCGTCGCCGGCCGACACCGCGGACCCGTCACGCCCTAGCGAGCGTGTAGGCCACCGTCCAGCGCCTGGCGTCCGAGCGCCGGATCGTCGGTAAAGAACGCATCGATACCCGTGGCGAGATACGCACGGATTTCAGCCACGGAACCGGCCTCGTTCCGCGCGTCGTCGCCGCTCGCGTTACGAAAGTCCGCAGCGAGGAAGCGGTTTTCGGGGCGGAAGGTATACGGATGAACCTCCAGCCCGACTGCGTGCGCGTCATGGACCAGGGGCGTCACGGGCGCCAGCCGGCCGTCCTTGCTCAACGGAATGATGCTGCGCGTGGAGGGCCCGATCGCATCGGCATAGGCGGCGATAGCCTTGAGACCTGCCGGCGTCATCATCTGGCGATACGTGACGGACGAGTCGTCCGCCGGGTGCTGCTCCGGATCGTCCATCAACTGAAGCAGCCGCACGTTCGGATGGTTCTTGCCCAGCTTGTCGTGCAGGTATTTCAGATTCCTCACTTCGAAGGACTGGATCTCCACCGGCGCTGTGCGCGTATACGCGTGCGCCGCGAGCGTCGCCAGCACGGAGTCTTCCATCGGCAGGCCGATGCCGCGGAAATACGTACCGTGCTTGATCTCGGGAATGATGCCGATCACCCGATGCCGCGCCGATGCCTCGGCGGCGACGAACTCGATCATCTCGTCGAAGGTGGGCACGCTGAACTGGCCGTCGTACGCCGTGTTCGCCTTGCGCACGTCGGCCAGACGCTCGCGTGCGCGCAGCGTCTTCAGCTCGGCGAGTGTGAAGTCTTCCGTAAACCACCCGGTGAGGGTGACGCCATCCACCGTCTTCGTGGTACGACGCGCAGCGAATTCAGGATGGGCGGCAACGTCGGTGGTACCGCTGATCTCGTTCTCGTGTCGAATGACCAGCACGCCATCTTTCGTGGACACCAGGTCAGGTTCCACGAAGTCCGCGCCATCGGCGATCGCCACCGCATACGAGGCCAGCGTGTGTTCCGGGCGCAGCGCGCTGGCGCCACGATGGCCGATCACCAGGACTTTGGCAGCGATCGGCTTGGTGGGCGAGGCGGGCGTGGACATGGGCAGCGCTCCCAGAATCAGGGCCAGGGCGCATGAGGATAGGGCATGTCGCATGCTCAGAAGTCCGCCGTCAGGGTCACGAAGGTCTGCCGCGGCGCGCTGGCGTGGAAGGCCAGGGCACGACCCTGCGGGTCGGTGGCCGCGAACGCGGTGAGGTTGGTGGCGTAGCGATGATCGGTGAGGTTGGTGACGTTGAGGGCGAGCACGAGACCCTTCAAGCCACCCAGCGCACCAAAGTCATAGCTCGCGCCCGCGTCAAACGACGTTGCCCCAGCCACCGACTGGTCGTTGGTATAGGTGTAGTAACGACGCCCCGTGTACTTGCCGCGCAGGCTGGCCGACCACGGACCCGAGGTCCAACTGATTTCGCTGGCGAACATGCGCTTCGGCGTGTCCACGGTGGTCTTGCCCTTCACCGGCACGACCTTGCCGCTGGCGATGTAGTTGTCGTCGTAGGTCGAACGGTTGAACGACGCCGAGTTGTACCACTGGAACCCGCGCACGGGCTTCCAGATGAAGGTAAGTTCCGCACCGTGGCTGCTCACCGAACCCACGTTGACGAAGGCGGTATTGCATTCCGGACGCGTGCCGACCTCGATGCTCGGGCAGGGATTGAGCGAGAGCAGGCGGTTGTTGAAGGTCACGTCGTAGACCGCAACGGATGCCTCGTACGCTTCGCCGACACTGCGAAAGCCACCGTCGATGCTGCGTGACTCCTCGGGTTTCAGACGCGATCGGGTGCCGTCGAACGCGCTCTGCGAAACCGACAGCGGGCCGCCTGCACCGCCGCCCTGGAACGCGGCGATGTTCTTCGCATAGGACAGGAACAGTTCCTGGCCCGGTGCGAGCTGGTAAGCGAGGCCCGCCTGCGGCAGCAACGACTTCTCCGCCTTGAGCGTGCCATTCGCATAGGGGCTCTCCATGCCCGGCAATTCGCGCGCGGTCATGGTGGTGTGCGGGCTCTTCACGCCGATGTCCACGCTGAGGCGATCGTCCAGCGCCTTGAAGCTGTCCTGCAGATAGGCCTGCTTGGTAGTGATCGTATAGTTCTGCGAGAACAAGCGGCGGTCCGGATCGGAAAGATAACGGTCGTCGCTGACCGGACCGTCGATGTAATAGAAATTGCGTTCCACGTGGTGGTCGTTCTTTTCGTACCACACGCCGCCTTCGATGCGGTGGCCGCTCCACTCCCACGACAGCGACGCGATCGCGCCGTTGCGGTTGATCGTGTAGTTGGTGCTGCGGATCGATATCGGCAGCTCCTCGGGCGTGCCCGGATAGGACTTCTGCCCCGGCGACCACCAGTGCCCCTGTCCTGCGTTCTCGTGGTGATAGACCTGCGTGTGCAGCGTGGTCGCGTCGGCCACGGTGAAATCGCCGGCCAGGTAGTACAGGTCATCGCGGCGCAGGGCGCGGCTCTGGTAGTACGCGTCGTCGATGTTGTCCACGCCGCCGGAGAAGCCGCAGCGCGGATCGCTGACACCGCCCTTGGTATACGCGGGCGCGCAATAGGCAGCCGCCAGAGCGCGGTTCCAATCCGGCGCGTAGAGATTCCAGTCCCAGCCAAGGCCACGCTTCAAGCCGCTCTTGGACAGATAGGCGTAATCGGCCTGGCTGGTGCGCGAGGTATCGGCGAAGCCGGTGATCCGATTGCCGTCGCCGAACTCGTAGACCGCCTTACCGTTGAATTGCTTGGTGTTGGTGGGCGAGTTGGGACGTGCCCACATGTCGGCATCCGCATGCGCCCCGGACAGGTACATGGAAAAACCCTTGTAATCGCCCGTATCGATGCGCGCATAGGTGCGCCGGTTGTGATCGCTGCCGAAGGTCTGCGCGACCTTGCCGCCAAAGGTGGCGGCGGGATCGGCCGAAAAATACTGGATGGCGCCGCCGAGATTGCTGGTGGATGCCGTGCCGAGGGCGCCGATGCCCTCGGACAGTTCCACGGTCGCCATGTTCTCCGCGATCAGGGCGCGCGAGATGTTGAGCCCGTTGTAATTGCCGTAGGCATTGTCGCCCAAGGGCAGGCCGTCCAGCGTGTAGCCAAGGCGCGTGGTATTGAAGCCGCGCAGCGTGATCGACTGAGATTCCTCGTTCGCGCCAAAAGCGTCGTTCGACTGCACCGACACGCCGGGCAGTCGGTTGAGGATTTTCTGCGGACTCGTGCCGGGCGGCAGCACCTTTTGGTCTTCGGGCACGATACGCTGCACCTGGCGCGTTTCGCCCTGGCCGATCACGGAAACCGCTTCCAGATCCTGGGCCTTCGGCGGGGGCGCGTCCTCGGCATGGGCAGGGAGGCAAAGCGCGGCGGCAAGGGCGAGGAACAGGCGGCGGCGTGCATGGATCATGGGCAGGAAGCTCATCGAAAGAAACGACGAGGGTGACGTCCGCATGTTTAGGTTTTCTTACGATCAGGGGACGATCTCCGCAGCCCGTGATCCGCGGCACGCTTCGTCCCCGAACTGAAACATCCTCCGCCCACCATGCCTTCCCTTTGATCGTTTCATGGAGCACTCGATGCGTCGCATAGCCTGCCTGGCCGTCCTGCTGATGCTGACCGTCGCCACGGGCGCGCATGCCCGTCGCGTCATCGTCTTCGTATGGGATGGCATGCGGCCCGACGCCATCAGTGAGGACGACACGCCGAATCTTGCGGCGCTGGCGAAGCGCGGCACGTTCTTCGCCGATCATCATGCGACCTACCCGACCTTCACCATGGTCAACGCGTCCAGTTTCGCCACGGGCTCGTTCCCGGGCACGATCGGGTTCTTCGGCAATCGATTCTGGGCGCCGGGCGCCAAGGGCTTCGATGCCAAGGGTGTGCCTAGCGACTTCGCCGCACCGATCTACACGGAAGACTACGCGGTACTGCGCGCGCTGGATGACCACTGGAACCATGATCTTCTCCAGGCCCCGACGCTGCTTCAACGCGCGCGGAAGGCCGGGCTCAAGACGGCGGTCGTCGGCAAGTCCGGCCCGGCATTCCTGCAGGATCTCCGCGAGGGCGGCACCATCCTCGATGAAAACGTAGCTTTGCCACTCACGTTCGCCAAGAAGCTGATCGGCGCGGGATTTCCGCTTCCGGCCAATACCGTTCATGCGTACGACGCCGACCGTTTCCACCTGGAGCCCGACAACGGCACCCCCACGGCGGCGCTGCCGCCGGCGACGTTGAAGGACGGCAACACCTCGGACGCGTCCGACGCCAGCGGCACAGCGTCCACCGCGGCCAACGCGTATCTCATGCGCGTGTTCCTGGATTACGTCTTGGCAGTGGAGAAGCCGGACATCAGCTTCGTCTGGCTACGCAATCCCGACTCCACGGAACACGCCTACGGCGTCGGATCGCCCAACTTCCATCTGGCGCTGCGCGCGCAGGACGAACTGCTCGGCAAACTGCAGGCGAAGCTATCGGCCCTGGGCATGGACGGCGATACCGATCTCATCATCGTCTCCGATCACGCACACAGCACCGTGTCCGGCCCCGCCGATCTGTTTCCGTTACGGACGATTGCCGACGGTCGTGTGGGACGAGTCGATGCGGAATGGGGTTTCGCCACATCCGGCGCCATTCGCCTGGCGGATGAGATGACCCGCGCAGGCTTCACCGCTTACGACGGCTTCGGCTGCATCTACGCGCCGGTGATGTCCGGCATACGCAGCGATGGCACACAGGTGCGACCCACCCGTTACGACGATGACGGAAAGCTGTGCGGCAAGCCGGGCCCGTATACGACGCCCGCGTACAAGGTGCCGGAGACGTTGCCAAAGGACGCCTTCGTCATCGCCCCGAACGGCGGCAGCGAATATCTGTATCTGCCGTCGCACGACAAGGCCGCGCTGCTGAACGCCGTGCGCTTTCTACAGTCGCAGGAGGCATTCGGTGCGATCTTCGTCGATGCGCGCTATGGCAAGGTGCCCGGCACGTTGCCGCTGGCGGCGGTGCGTCTTGCGAACAAACGTGCGCCGGATATCGTCGCCAGCTACGATTTCGACGCGAACGCGGTGGTGCAGGGCTTCAAGGGCACGGTGTATACCAGCATGTCGAACGAGCGCGGCATGCACGGAAGCTTCAGTCCCATCGACGTGCATAACACCTTGATTGCGAGCGGCCCCGACTTCCGCCAGGCGTGGCGCAACGAGCTGCCGAGCGGCAACGTCGACCTGGCGCCAACACTGGCGGCGATACTGAAACTCGACCTGCACGAGGCCGATGGGCGTGTGTTGCGCGAGGCGCTTTCCGGGGGCGACGATCATGGCCTCACCGTTCAACCCGTCAACGTGACCACCGACGCCGCCACCGACCTGACGCTGCGCCGCGTGGACGGTTCACCGATGGCCGGCAGCACTTACCGTTTCGTGCTCAAGACCAAGCGCCTTGAGGACGGAAGCCGGAGCTACACCTATTTCGACGAAGCCAAGGCAGAGCGGGAGTAATTCCCGCCGCCGCGCGCATTTCTGCTAGTTTTCCGCCCCGAACCCGCGTCCAACGGATCCCACGATGCTCAAGCACCTCGCCCTGGCCACCTTATCGGCCGCCCTGCTCGCCGCCTGCGCGAGCGCCCCTGCCGGCAAGACGGCTGCGCCCGCCACCGTGCGGGACGGCGCGACGTTGGATCTTGCGATCCTCGAAACCACCGATGTTCATTCGAACATCCTTTCGTACGACTACTACAAGCAGAAGGACGACCCGACGCTCGGCTACGAGCGCGTCGCCACGCTGATTCGGCAAGCGCGCCACGAGTTTCCGAACACGGTGCTGTTCGACAGCGGCGACACCATCCAGGGCACCGTACTCGCCGACTACCAGGCACTGGTCAAGCCGCTGGGCTGCGACAGCGAACTCGCCATCTACAAGGCGATGGATGCCGTCGGCTACGACGGCGGCACCGCGGGCAACCATGAATTCAACTATGGCCTGCCTTTCCTCGCCCAGGTGACCAACACGGCGATGAACGTCGATGGCGTCGAGGCGCGCCAGTGCGCTGGCCCAGCCTTCCCGCTCGTACTCTCCAACGTCTACAGCGCGCGCGACGGCAAGCCGATCTTCAAGCCGTGGACCATCGTCACCAAGACCGTGCAGGCCACCGGCACCGACGGTAAGCCGGTCACCACCACGCTGCGCATCGGCATCATCGGTTTCACGCCGCCGCCGATTCTCGATTGGGACAAGCGCAATCTCGCTGGCAAGGTCACGGTGGACGGCGTGGTCGAAGCTGCCAACCGCTACATGCCCGAGGTGCTGGCGCAGAAGCCGGATCTCGTTGTCGCGATTCTGCATGGCGGCCTCAACACCGCGCCCTATACGCCGCAGATGGAAAACGGCGGCTGGTATCTCGCTGGGGTGCCGGGCATCGACGCCCTGCTCCTTGGTCATTCGCACACCGAGTTCCCCGGCCCTCGCTACGCCGGCATGAAGGACGTCGATGCGAAGCGCGGCATCGTGCGTGGCGTCCCGGCGGTCATGGGCGGCTTCTTCGGCAAGGATCTCGGCGTCATCCGCATGGCGCTCAAGCGCGACGGTGGCCGCTGGGTCGTGCAGAAGGACGAGAGCCGCAGCGAAGTGCGCCCCATCTGCCCGAAGAAGAACGAATGCGTGGCGCCGGACCCGAGCATCGCGCCGATCGTTCGCGAGGCGCACGAGGCCGCCATGGCTTATGTAAACACGCCGATCGGTGCCACCGATCATGCGCTCACCAGCTACTTCGCCGACGAAGGCAACATGTCGGCGATCGCGGTCGTCAACGCCGCGCAGCGTGACTACGCACGCGAGGAGCTGGCGCGCACGCATCCGGAATGGCGCGACGTGCCGGTGCTCTCGGCCGCGTCGGCATTCCGCACCGGCTTCGGCGGACCGGAAGACTTCACCGATGTGCCCAAAGGCCCGATGACCATCCGCAACGCTGCGGACTTGTACTTCTATCCGAACACGCTCGCGGCCGTGAAGATCGATGGTGCGGGCGTCAAGGCCTGGCTGGAAAAGACGGCCACTCGCTTCAATCGCATCGATCCTTCGAAGGACGGCGAGCAGCCACTGATCGGCAAGCTCACGGGCTACAACTTCGACCAGATGCAGGGCGGCATCAGCTACGTCATCGACCTGTCGAAGCCCGAGGGCGAGCGGATCACCAACCTCCGCTACAAGGGCAAGCCGATCAAGCCCTCGCAGCCGTTCATCGTGGTCACCAACAATTACCGTGCCAGCGGCGGCGGCGAGTTCCCCGGCCTGACCGGCGACAACATCGTGCTGAGCGCGCCGGACGGCAACCGCGAAGTCGTGATCCACTGGTTGGAGGCGAAAAAGACGCTGACGCGGAACGACGTGGAAAAGCGCTCGTGGTCGTTCGCACCCCTGAAGACCCGCGGCGCGATCACCTTCACCTCGGCCAGCGGCAAGGAAGACGTGGCGAAAGACCTCAACCTGCCCATCCGCCAGGTGCGCGACAACGGCGACGGCACGGCCGTGTATGCCATCGATCTTTCGGCGCGCTGAACCAGCGTCATAACGGGGGTCATGCGTGCCTCGGCCGAACGGCCGAGGCACGCACCCATTGACAAGCCCGTTTCGGCCGGCATAACGTCGCCCCATGCATCCTCATTCGCCAGCGCTGCGTTCCACCCCGACCCCTGCGGTCGGCGCGCTTGCGTTCCTCACTGTCGCCACGACTACCACCACGACCACTACCCCGGTCGGAGGATCGGAGTCCGTGCGCGCCTAGTTCCTTGTCGCTACCGGCCCCGACCTCCCGCAGAACGGGACGGTGCCGAACGACAGCCCCACTCCCACCTGACGTGACTTGAAGGGCCTCTCATTGGAGGCTTTCCTCGTGTCCATCGCCATCGTTCCCCCTCTCTCACCGCGGCCGGCGGCACCCGTACGCGCGGTGTCGGGGCCTCTGGTCGTCAACGTCGGCGTGGTCGGGCCCGGCAAGGTCGGCAGCGCCCTGCTCAACCAGCTTCGTCTCGCCGCACCGCGCCTGCTACGCGATTGCCGGCTCGAACTTCGCGTCCGCGGGGTGAGCGACAGCCGGCACATGTGGCTCGACTGCGACGACGAAGCGCTGAACGGGCGCACCCACGGCGCGCAGACCTGGCGGCCGGCGGCTCTGGACGCGTTCGCTGCCCACGTGGCGGGACATCACGGTGAAATGGCGGTACTCGCCGATTGCAGCGCCAGTGACGTGGTCGCCGACTGCTACGACGCATGGCTGTCCGCCGGCATCCACGTCGTCACGCCCAACAAGCGCGCGGCCAGCGGCCCGCTCGAGCGTTGGCGGCGCATCGGGGCCGCCGCCCAGTCCAGCGGGGCCCATCTTGGCTATGAGGGCACGGTCGGCGCCGGGCTGCCCGTGGTGCAGACGCTACGCGATCTCGTGGACACGGGCGACGAACTCGCCTCCGTGGAGGGCATGCTGTCCGGCACGCTGGCGTGGCTGTTCAACCGCTTCGACGGGTCGGTGCCGTTCTCGGCGCTGGTGCGCGAGGCGCACGCGATGGGCTATACGGAGCCGGACCCGCGCGACGATCTGTCCGGCATGGACGTGGCCCGCAAGCTGGTGATCCTCGCCCGCGAGGCCGGCCTGGCGCTGTCGCTGGACGACGTCTCCGTCGCCAGCCTGATTCCGCCCGAGCTTGCCGACTGCTCGCGCGACGACTTCATGGAACGTCTGGGGGAAATGGACGCCCCGATGGCGAGCCGACTTGCGGAAGCGCAGCAGGCGGGCGGCGTGCTCCGCCACGTGGCGCGGCTCGACGGCACGCGCGCCTCCGTGGGTGTCCAGGTCGTCGAATCCGGCCACGCGTTTGCGCACGCGCGCCTTACCGACAACGTGGTCCGCTTCGCGACGCGCCGTTACTGCGACAATGCGCTGGTCGTCCAAGGGCCGGGTGCCGGCCCCGAGGTCACGGCAGCAGCGGTGTTCGCCGATCTGCTGCGCGTGGCGGGCGCGATGGGAGTAAAACGATGCGCATGCTGAAAGACCCCTCCTCGCCACAGGCCCGCGCGGATATCGCCGAGGCCGAGGCCTACGCCAGTGTCGGCAATGTCGGCATCGGCTTCGACATCCTCGGCCACACCGTGGTGGGCGCGGGAGACCGCGCGCAGGTACGCCGTATTCCGGAGCGCGAAGTACGCATCGCGTCCATCGACGGCGTGGTGACCGACCTGCCGCTGGATGCGCCGTCCAACACGGCCGGCGCGGCATTGCTGTCGATGCAGCGCGGGCTGGACCTGCCCTATGGATTCGAACTCGTCCTGCACAAGGGCATCGCGCTCGGCTCGGGCATGGGCGGTTCGGCGGCATCCTGTGTGGCAGCCATCGTCGCCGCCAATGCGCTGCTCGACGAGCCGCTGCCGCGCGAGGCACTCTACGATTTCGCGCTCGACGGCGAGTTGGTCGCCAGCGGCAGCCGACACGGGGACAACCTGGGTCCGATGCTCATCGGCGGCCTGGTGCTCGCGACGGATACGCGCCTCGTGCGCATCCCCGTCCCCGGTGAATGGCATTGCGCACTGGTGCATCCGCACGTGGTGCTCGAGACCCGCCGCGCGCGCGCCGCGCTGGCCGGCGCCTATGCCCTCGGCGAATTCGTCGCGCAAAGCGCCAACCTCGCCCTGGTGATGGCAGGCTGCTACCGCGGCGAAGCCGCTCTGGTACGGGAAGGACTGGCCGACGTACTGGTGGAGCCACGCCGTGCGCCGCTGATTCCCGGCTTTGCGCAGGTCAAGCAGGCCGCGCTCGATCACGGCGCCATGGGCGCCAGCATTTCCGGTGCCGGCCCCAGTGTGTTCGGCTGGTTCGAGGATCGTGCCTCGGCCGAGGCCGCCTCGCGCGACATGCGTGCCGCCTTTGCCGCGGCAGGCCACGACAGCGACGTACTGGTCGCGCCGATCGACGGCCCCGCGGCACGGGTGCTCTGACATGCGCTATGTGAGTACGCGCGGCATCGCGCCGCCGGTCGGCCTGTCGGATGCCATCGCCGCGGGCCTGGCCCCCGACGGGGGGCTGTACGTTCCCGAACGCATGCCCCACGTGGACAGCCCGTCGGCTACAGGCACCCTCGCCAACACAGCAACGCACCTGCTCGCGCCGTTCTTCGAGGGCGATGCGCTCGCGGACGATCTGCCCGCCATCTGTGCCGACGCCTTCGCCTTTCCCGCCCCGCGCGTTGCGCTGCCGATCGAAGGCGCGCACCTGCTGGAGCTGTTCCACGGGCCCACGGCTGCCTTCAAGGACTTCGGTGCGCGATTTCTTGCAGCCTGCCTGAGCCGGCTCGCTCGACGCGACGACCGTCCGCTGACGATCCTGGTTGCCACCTCCGGCGACACCGGCGCCGCCGTGGGCGCGGCCTTTCATGGCCTGCCCGGCGTCCGCGTGGCGATCCTCTATCCGGATCGTCGCGTGTCCCCGCGCCAGGCGCATCAGCTCGGAAGTTTTGGCGACAACGTGCGCGCGCTGCGTATCGAGGGCAGCTTCGACGACTGCCAACGGCTGGTCAAAGGCGCGCTCGCCGACGCCGCCCTTCAGGCCGATGTGCCGATGTCGTCGGCGAACAGCATCAGCCTTGGACGCCTGCTGCCGCAGATGGCCTATTTCGCTCACGCCTCGCTTCAGGCAGACGAGCCGATGCACACCATCGTACCCACCGGCAACCTGGGCAACGCCGTGGCGTGCCTCTGGGCTCGCGCGGTGGGCATGCCGATCGGCGAGGTGGTCTTCGCCTGCAACGCCAATGCGACGCTTCCGGAATTCTTCGCCGGTCGGCCGTATCACGCGCGCGATGCCGTACCGACCATCGCCAACGCCATGGACGTGGGCGCGCCGAGCAACTTCGAACGTCTGCGTCACCTCTTCGGCGGTGACGAGGAAACACGCAGAAACGGCCAGGCCGAGAGCGTGGACGATGCGGAGATCCGCGACACCATTCGCCGCCACGCCGCCAGCGATGGCACGATCCTCTGCCCGCACACGGCCACTGCCGTACGCGTCTTCGAGCGCAGGCGCCTCGTGGACGACCCGCGCCCCTGGACCCTCGCCGCGACCGCGCACCCCGCGAAATTCGATACCGTCGTGGAGCCGTTGATTGGCGGCACGGTACCGGTGCCCGAGGCGCTGGAGGCCATGCTTTCGCGGAACGCTTCAGCAGAGCCGATGGCGGCGGATGCACGTCTTTTCTCATCGTGGCTGCGCGCTTGGTGAGTTGGGTGCATGGTTGTGCTCCCGTGAACATGCTATCGCAGCAACGGGTAGCCAGCTCGCCGCTTCCATGCTCCGTGGGCTTCTCGCCGCTATAGCGACTCCCACAATTCAGCTCCTGGGCTTCCCTTCGTTTCGTGGGCCTCTCGCCGCTGTCGCGGCTCCTACAATCTCGATGTGACCGCCATCTCAGAAAGCGCTGGCCGGAAAGGCGCCTTTCGCAAGGTTTCTTGTAGGCGCATTCCTACGGGACGCGCTGGACGTCGGCGATTTCCAGGCACTTGCCTGGCAAACAAATCCAGAGCACCACACGTTCTCGCGAATTCGCATTTTCGTGCCAGCTTGGCTCGCAAGTAGGCTCGGCCTACGGTTGTCGCTGCAGGGGAATTTCAAGGAAGTGAATTCATGAAGAGTCATATTGCTCTCACCATCGCTATCGCTCTCGCCACGAGCGCGGTGAGCATCCCAGCACTCGCCGAATCAACCGCGCCAGCCACCGTAAGACCCGACTTAATGCCGACGTGCGGTGGTGACGACGGCGGCGGCGACCCGTGGCAGGACCTTCGCACGACCCGGAACTCGAAGCCGTTGAATCTCGCGGCGAACGCTCGGCAAGTCATAAAAACGCATGCGCCGACAGGCGCGTCGGTGAGGGTGATTGGAGCGGACGAGAGGGCCGTGGATGCCAACTTTGGCGACGTCATTGAGGCGAATTTCGCCGCAGCCTCCACCGAACAGCTGATCAGCCGACTCTCCGACAAAGAACTTGCGGCGATCGCGAAGCACTATCAGCGCACACGCGGCAACCAGGACACGCCACTGCTGGCGATCTTCGCGAAGCGGTTGAGTGACAAGGCTCTGTTGCGTGTCGCTGGCGCGTTCGACAAGACGGCCGTGAGTGCAGCCGTCACCAGGTACTCGGGCAGTGAAGTGCGTGCGTCGTTCGCAGCGCAGGTATCCACGGTGCGGCCTGCCCTGCTCCCTGGAGGCCCCGGCGAGGGCGGCGGCGGTGGCGGGTCAGGTGGCGGAAGCGCGGGCGGTGGCGCGGCTGCCGCGCCGACCACCGACATGACCCTGGAGGAAATCTACCTCGATTTCCGCACCGCGCCCGTGGGCAGTCTGAGCCCCGCAAGCGCATTGTCGGAGACGACGCTTTTTGCCTCCCAACGCGTGTTGCCCGCGGCCGCTGCAGGCACCGCGATCGGGACGGGCATCAATTACCTGATTGAAAACTACGACCCGAGCCTGGGTGACGCGATCGGCGGCACAATCGCCGGCAGCATCGAGGCCGCGCAGGCGGCGGTCACAGAAGTCGAACGTGGCCATTACCAATCCGCCTACGACGCCTTGTTCGGCTACCCTGTCACGAACACGGGAGGCGCAACGGTGCAGTTTGATGCGGACTGGAACGTCGCGGAGCCGATGCAGGATTACTACGATGCCGGCGGTGGTTGCGGTTGGTGACGGAAGAGGCGGCATGACAATGTCCGGATCACGAAGCACGGTTGTTTGGGCCCTTGTGTTTGCTGTGGGAGGTGTCGGTTATGCGTTGTGGCGTCCAGCACCTGCCAACTTCCTGCTTATGGCGTCAATGCTGCTACTAGCGTGGAATATGGCGTTTACGCCCGGGCCACCTGTGCGTAGCACCTTGCGCGGCATTTACGCCGGGGCCCGCGAGGGGAGCTATCGCACGTCAACGACGTCGAAACTCGTCACGACTGCCGCGATCTTGCTGTTCGTGGCCGGCATTTACATGAACGTCATGCAGTAAGAAATCGGCCGAGAATTCAGCCAATCGTTTCATGTGGACTTGGACTGGACTTCTCGGCCGAGGCTTCCCTCTCCTGGCTCGATGGCGGTAGGAGAACCATTCCAAGAGGTGTCGCTGCATCGCAGGTGAGGGCGCCGTGGACGTCCATCGGCTCGCTGTGGGGCCCCGAGAAGATGTTTACTCGAGGTGCCCTGTGGCGCCTCCCACAATTCGGCTCCTCGACCTCTCGTCTCGCGGGCCTCTCACCGATGTCACGGCTCCCACAATTCGCTTTGCCATGGCGCCATACCACTTGTGTGAAGCCCGCTTGCCACGGGCTCTGACGCGGCAAACCACGGGATCGGGCGTCTAGCCGTCCAAACGTCCTAGGAAAACAGTTTCGTTCGAAAGTGTTGACACGCGTCGGTGAACTGGCATACGGTCGATCACATGACGCAGCGCAACACCCATGGCCGCATTGCCCCGAACCGACTTACGTCGGTAACCGGCAAGCTGCGTCTCGGCAGCGGCCTCCTTCTTATTAGCCTTGTACTTATTACCTGCGGAGGTGCGGGCTGAGGGCAAGTGTCCAGGTGAAATAAGAAAACGACCTGAAGACTCCCAAAGAACCCCGCACCCGGTAACGGATGCGGGGTTTTTTAATGCCCGGCCCGCCTCATTCACGAGCGGAGCCACACATGAAACCGACACACCAGGACAGCACCGACACCGTCGAAAGCGACGTAGACGGCCGCGTGCGCATCTTCGACACCACGCTGCGCGATGGCGAGCAAGCGCCGGGTTTCTCGATGGACCGGCGAGCGAAGCTGCGCATGGCACATGCCCTGGAGGCGTTGGGGGTCGACATCATCGAAGCGGGCTTTCCGCAGGCCTCACCCGATGATTTCGCCGCCGTGGCCGAGATCGCGAGGACGCTGAAAACGCCCACGATCGCCGCGCTGGCCCGATGTCAGGAAGCCGATATCGACAGCGCTGGCAGAGCTCTGGAAGGCGCCAGACATTCCCGGATCCACCTGTTCCTGTCCACCTCTCCCCTGCATCGAGAACACAAGCTGGGGAAGAGCAAGCAACAAGTCATCGACATCGCCGCCAGCGCGATCCAAAGGGCCAAGGCCCTCTCCCACGAAGTCGAATTCTCCGCCGAAGACGCACTGCGCACCGAGCCGGAATTCCTCGCCGAGATCTTCTCGGTCGCCGTCGAAGCCGGCGCCAGCGTACTCAACGCTCCCGACACCGTCGGCTACGTCACCCCTACCGAAATCACCCGCATGTTCACCTACCTGCGCGAGCACGTCCGCGGTGCGGACAAGGTCGTGTTCTCCGCGCACTGCCACGACGACCTGGGCATGGCCGTCGCCAACAGCCTCGCCGCGATTGCCGCCGGCGCGCGCCAGGTGGAGTGCACGATCAACGGCATCGGCGAGCGCGCAGGCAATGCCGCGCTGGAAGAAGTAGTGATGGCGCTGCACACCCGGCGCCCCCTCTTCCGGGTCGATACCGGCATCGTCACCCAGCACCTGTATCCGACCTCGCGCCTGCTGGCGGAGGTCACCGGACAGCCGGTGCCACGCAACAAGGCCATCGTGGGCGACAACGCGTTCGCGCACGAGTCGGGCATCCATCAGCACGGGATGCTGAAGCACCGCGGCACCTACGAAATCATGCGGCCGCAGGACGTTGGAGCGAAGACCTCGCTGGTCCTTGGCAAGCACTCCGGACGCCACGCGCTGCGCCAGCGCCTGGAAGAACTGGAATACGACCTGGACGAAGCAACGCTCGACGCCGTCTTCGAGCGGTTCAAAAACCTTACAGACAAACAGCGTTCCATCACCAACGATGACCTCGTCGCGCTGATGGACAAGCACCGAAACAACCACCACACCGCCGCCGTCGCGGTCGAGTCCTGAAGGAGTAACCATGGAAGCCCCGACCCACCTCTGGCACAACGGTCGCATCAAGACCTGGGCCGATGCCACTGTCCACGTCGGCGCGCATGCGCTGCATTACGGATCGTCCGTGTTCGAAGGCATTCGCGTCTACGCAACGCCGGACGGTCCGCGCTATTTCCGGCTGGAAGAACACACCGAGCGCCTGTTTCACTCCGCGCGCGTGTATGACCTGACCATGCCCTACGACGCGGCGACGCTCAATCGCGCCTGCTGCGAGGTCATCGTCGCCAACGGTCTGACCTCGGCTTATGTCCGCCCCATCGTGTTCCGCAGCGGATTCACCTTCAGCCTCGCGCCGGCACTCGATACGGCGGTGGACGTCGCCATCATCGCGCTGCCTTGGGGGGCGTATCACGGCGCCGACGCCATCGAGCAAGGGGTGGACGTCTGCGTTTCTTCGTGGAATCGCGCGGCGCCGAACACCTATCCGAGCGGCGCGAAAGCCGGCGGCAATTACCTCAACAGTCAGCTCATCGCGCGCGAGGCGGTCAACGGCGGTTATGCCGAAGGCATCGCACTCGGCACCGATGGACTGCTGAGCGAGGGCGCGGGCGAAAATCTGTTCATCGTGCGCAAGGGTGTCATCTACACGCCGCCCGCCGCATCGTCGATTCTCTGCGGCATCACCCGCGACTCGGTACTGACTCTCGCGCGCGAACGCGGCTACGCCGTCGTCGAACAGGCACTGCCACGCGAAATGCTCTATTTCGCCGACGAGGTGTTCATGACCGGCACCGCGGCGGAAGTGACGGCAGTGCGCTCGGTCGATCGCAAGCCGGTGGGCACGGGTCGACCGGGTCCGATCACGCGGCAACTGCAGGCAGATTTCTTCGGGCTGTTCGACGGCCGAACCGAAGATCGCTGGGGTTGGCTCACACCCGTCGAGGATGCGACCGCCGGGAGGGCCGCGGCATGAGCGCACGCACCCTGTTCGACAAGCTGTGGGACACACACCAGGTGGTGGCCGAGACCGAGGCCACCCCGGGCGTGCTCTACATCGACCTGCACATGGTCCACGAGGTCACTTCGCCGCAGGCCTTCGACGAATTGCGCACCCGTGGACTGAAGGTTCGCCGTCCGGATCGCACACTGGCGACGCTGGATCATTCCACACCCACACTGCCGCCCGGCGCCAACGGCAAGCGACCGTATTACACGCCGGAAGCCGAAGCCCAGGTCGCAAAACTCGAATCCAACGTGCGCGAGTTCGGCATCGACCTGATGGGCTGGGACAGCCCGCAGCGCGGCATCGTCCACGTGGCCGGCCCGGAGGTGGGTGCGACGCAACCGGGCATGACCATTGTTTGCGGCGACAGCCATACCGCCACGCATGGCGCCTTCGGCGCACTGGCGTTCGGCATCGGCACGACCGAGGTCGGTCACGTGCTCGCCACGCAATGCCTGCTCCAGCGCAAGCCGAAGTCGTTCGCCATCCACGTGGATGGCTCACTGCAGGACGGTGTCACCGCCAAGGACCTCATCCTGCACATCATCGGCACCATCGGTATCGGCGGCGGCACCGGGCACGTCATCGAATACACCGGCGAGGCGATCCGTGCGCTGTCGATGGAAGAGCGCATGACGGTGTGCAACATGTCGATCGAAGCCGGCGCTCGCGCCGGGCTCATCGCACCGGACGACACCACCTTCGCCTGGCTCGAAGGCCGCGAGCGCGTGCCGAAGGGTGAAGCATGGGACCGCGCCGTCGCCTACTGGCGCACCTTGCCAACCGACGAAGGCGCGCGCTACGACCGCGAGGTACGCATCGACGCGTCGACCATCCAGCCCTCGGTCACCTATGGCACGCACCCGGGCATGGTCGTTTCGATTCATGCACCCGTGCCTGCTCCCACCGATGCGTTGGAACAGCGCGCACTGGATTACATGCAGGTCACCGCCGGCAAGTCCATCGCGGGCGAACCGGTGGACGTCGTCTTCATCGGTAGTTGCACGAACGGCCGACTGTCCGACCTGCGCGCTGCCGCGGCCATCCTGCGCGGCCGCCGCGTGGCGAGCCGTGTCCGCATGCTGGTGGTGCCGGGTTCGGAACAGGTGCGCCGCGATGCGGAGCGCGAAGGCCTGCACGAGGTCTTTCGCGCGGCTGGCGCCGAGTGGCGTGAGCCGGGTTGCTCCATGTGCATCGCCATGAACGGCGACCTCGCCCAGCCCGGGCAGCTCGTGGTCGCCACCAGCAACCGCAACTTCGAAGGTCGCCAAGGCAAGGGCGCACGCACCGTGCTGGCCAGCCCGCTGGTGGCCGCCGCGTCCGCCGTCGCCGGCCACGTCGCCGATCCCCGCGAGTACATGACCCAGGAAGTAGCCGCATGAGCCCGACCCTTCGCCCGCTGACCTACGTGCATTCCCGCACGGCGGTACTGCGCAACGAAAACATCGATACCGACCGGATCATCCCGGCACGGTTCCTCACCACCACCGAACGCACCGGCCTGGGCAAGCATTGCTTCGAGGACTGGCGCTACGCCGCCGACGGCACAGACGATCCTGCCTTTCCGCTCAACCGACCCGAGGCGCGCGGTTGTTCCATTCTCGTCGCGGGCCGCAACTTTGGCTGCGGCTCGTCGCGCGAGCACGCGCCTTGGGCATTGCTCGACTACGGCATTCGCGCGGTGATCTCCAACGAAATCGCCGACATCTTCCGTGGCAATTCGCTGAAGAACGGCCTGCTCGCCATCGTGGTGAGCGACGCCGAGCATCGCTGGCTGCTCGATAACCCGGGTGTGGAACTGCGCATCGACATCGCGGAAGGCACCATCCGCCTCCCCGACGGCGGCAACCTGCGTTTCGATCTCGATGCGTTCTCGCGTCACTGCCTGTTGAACGGCGTCGACCAGCTCGGCTTCCTGCTGCAGCAGGAGAGCGCCATCGCAGCCTACGAACAACGCATGGAGGCAGCGGCATGAAGGCATCCATCGTCGTGTTGCCGGGTGACGGCATCGGTCCCGAAGTGGCTTCGGCAGGTGTCGCGATACTGCGCCAGATCGCTACACGCTTCGGCCACGAATTCACCTTTGTGGAGCACGCCATCGGCGGCGACGCGATCGACCGCTTCGGCGATCCGCTGCCCCCGCAGACCCGCGAGGCCTTGCTCGCCGCGGACGCCGTACTGCTCGGCGCGGTCGGCGGCCCGAAATGGTCCGATCCGAATGCGCCGGTTCGCCCGGAACAAGGCCTGCTGGCGATGCGCAAGCTGCTCGGCGTGTTCGCCAATGTTCGGCCGTTGAAGCTGCATCCGCGCACCGCGGCACTCTCGCCGCTGAAACCCGAGCGTACCAAGGGCGTCGATCTCGTCTTCATCCGCGAGCTCACCGGCGGCATCTACTTCGGCGCGAAGACTCGCAGCGAGCACGACGCCACCGACGAGTGCCGCTATAGCGTCGAGGAGATCGAGCGCGTAGTACGTCACGCCTTCGCACTGGCCCGCACGCGCCGCCGCAAGGTCACCTCGGTGGACAAGGCCAACGTGCTCGAAACCTCGCGGCTGTGGCGTTCGGTTGCCACACGCGTCGCGGCGGACTTTCCGGACGTGGCACTGGAACACCAGTTGGTCGACTCCATGGCGATGCATCTGCTGACGCGCCCCGCCGACTACGACGTCATCGTGACCGAGAACATGTTCGGCGACATTCTGACCGACGAGGCGTCGGTGCTCGCGGGTTCGTTGGGACTGTCGCCGTCGGCGTCGATCGGCGGCCCCGGGGCGGGCGTGTACGAACCGATCCACGGTTCCGCACCTGACATCGCCGGGCAATCGCTGGCGAACCCGCTCGGCACCATCCTCTCCGCCGCGATGCTGTTGCGCCACTCGCTCGGGCTCACCGAGGAAGCCGCCGCGGTTGAAGCCGCCGTGGACCACGTCCTCGAACACGCCGATCTCACCCGCGATCTCGGCGGTACGGCCACCACGCATGCCGTGACCCGCGCCGTGATCGAAGCCTGCAACGCCAAGGCGGAGGCCGCATGACGACGAAGAAGATCCCCATCCGCACGCTGCGCAGCGATGCGATCAAGACGGGCCCGGATCGCGCACCGGCGCGGGCCATGCTCCGCGCCACCGGCCTCGACGACGATGCCATTGCCCGGCCGATGGTCGCCATCGTGCACAGCTGGTCCAACGTCTCGCCGTGCAACCTCAACCTGCGCGATCTCGCCGAAGCCGCCGCCGAAGGCGTGCGGGCGGCGGGCGGCACACCGGTGGAGTTCAACACCATCGCGGTCACCGACGGCATCGCCATGGGCACGTCGGGCATGCGTTCCTCGCTGGTCAGCCGCGAAGTGATCACCGACTCCATCGAACTGGCCGTGGACGGTCATTGCCTCGACGCGATGGTGGTCCTCTGCGGTTGCGACAAGACGATCCCCGCCGCGGCCATGGCGCTTGCGCGACTGAACATCCCCGGCGTTGCGTTGTACGGCGGCAGCATCGACCACGGCAGCCGCAACGGTTGCCCGATCACCGTGCAGGAGGTCTTCGAGGCCGTGGGTGCACATGGCGCCGGCAAGATCGACGACGCCGAACTGGACGACGTCGAGCGCCACGCCTGCCCGGGTGCGGGTGCGTGCGGCGGTCAGTTCACCGCAAACACGATGGCGATGGTGCTCACCACGCTGGGGCTGTCGCCGGTTGGTCTGAACGACATTCCCGCCACCGCGCCTGCCAAGCGCGACGCGGCCTTCCGTTGCGGTGAACTGGCGATGGCATGCCTGGAAGCCAATCGCCGCCCGCGCGACGTCATGACCCGAGCCGCATTCGACAATGCCGCCCGCATGGTGGCGGCCACCGCGGGCTCCACCAATGCGGTGCTGCATCTGCTGGCCATGGCCAACGAAGCGCGTGTGCCGCTGTCCATCGAGGACTTCGAACCGGCCTCGGCGCATACGCCCGTGATCGCCGACCTGAAGCCGGGTGGCCGGTACAGCGCCGTCGAACTGACCGCAGCGGGTGGTACGGCCATCGTCGCCCGTGCGCTGCGCGAAGCCGGACTCATCGCGGACACTCAGACAGTGACGGGTCGCACCCTCTTCGAGGAACTCGACGCGGCACCTGCCGCGACGGAAGGCCAGCAGGTCGTGCGCTCCGTCGAGAACGCCTTCAAGCCGCGCGGTGGCTACAGCATCCTGTACGGCAATCTCTCGCCCGAGGGTTGCATCCTCAAGCTGGCCGGCCATGGCCGTACCAGCCACGCTGGGCCCGCACGCGTGTTCGAGAGCGAGGAAGAGGCGTTCGCCGCCGTGCAGGCCGGGCGGATCCGTGCCGGCGACGTCATGGTGATCCGTAACGAAGGCCCCGCCGGCGGCCCCGGCATGCGCGAGATGCTCGCGGTCACGGCCGCACTGGTCGGACGCGGCCTGGGCAACGACGTCGCGCTCATCACCGACGGCCGTTTCAGCGGCGCCACGCACGGCTTCATGGTCGGTCACATCGCGCCTGAAGCGGCACGTGGCGGTCCGATCGGCCTGCTGCGCGAGGGCGACGCGATCTTCATCGATGCATCTACGCGCGAACTGCGCACCGATGCCGACCTGGCGTCGCGTCGCGCTGCCTGGCGTCCTACGCCTCCGAAGGTCACGCGCGGCGTCCTTGCGAAGTACGCGCGCCTGGTCGGCTCTGCCGCCGAAGGCGCCGTCACCCAGGCCTTCGACGACGCCCCTGTCGCATCACCTCGCGCACGCCGTGAGATCGAGGACGAGGACCTGAGCCAGGAACTGATCGGCAACTGATCCCTCCCGCACCGCTATTCGTTCCGCCTTCCGTTTCGAACACTCCAAGGAGACACCTCGTGACCGATATCCAAGCCACTACCGCTCCGCTGCAGAACGCCCGTATCGCCGTGCTCGGCTACGGCAGCCAGGGTCGCGCGCATGCGCTGAACCTCAAGGATTCCGGACTCGACGTCGTGGTCGGGCTGCGTCCGGGCGGCCCGTCGTGGAGCCGCGCCTATGTCGATGGCTTCGCCGTGGCGGAACCCGCCGACGCTGTGCGTGGTGCCGACCTCGTGGCCGTGCTCACCCCGGACATGACCCAGCCGGCCATCTACGAAAACGCCATCGCTCCGAACATCAAGCCCGGCGCCACGCTGCTCTTCGCCCATGGCTTCAATGTGCATTTCGGCCAGATCAAGCCGCGCGAGGACATCGATGTGGTGCTGGTGGCGCCGAAGGGACCGGGTGCACTGGTTCGTCGCGAGTACGAGATCGGCCGCGGCGTACCCTGCCTCTACGCGGTGCATCAGGACGCCACCGGCAAGGCCGCGGAGCGGGCCACCGCCTATGCGGCGGGCATCGGCGGCGCGCGCGCCATGCTGATCGAAACGGATTTCAAGGAAGAGACCGAAACCGATCTGTTCGGCGAACAGGCCGTGCTTTGCGGCGGCGCGTCCGAACTGGTCATCAAGGGTTTCGAGACGCTCGTCGAGGCGGGCTACCGGCCCGAGATCGCCTACTACGAAGTCATGCACGAGCTGAAGCTGATCGTGGACCTGTTCTACGAAGGCGGCCTCGCCCGCATGCTGGAATTCGTGTCGGAAACGGCGCAGTACGGCGACTACACCCGCGGCCCGCGCGTGGTGGACGAAGGCACGAAGGAACGCATGAAGGCCGTGCTCCAGGACATCCAGGACGGCACCTTCGCCCGCGAATGGACGGCCGAATACAAGGCCGGTCTGCCGAACTACAAGGCACTGAAACAGCGTGACCTGGACCACCCCATCGAGAAGGTCGGTGCGCAGCTTCGCGCACGCATGCCTTGGCTCGCCGCGAACCAGCCGAAGCCGGCAGCAGAACCCGCCAAGGCGGAATGAGGATGGCGAAGGCTCGCGTCGCGTGCGCGAGCCTTCGCACCGGATCACTTGCCAAGTAAGGAACGACACACCGTGAATGCCCAAGTGGACAGCGTCGGCGACATTCGCCGCACTCCCTCGACCCATCCCCTGGCCGGTCAATCCATGACCGGCGCGGACATCGTCGTGCAAGTACTTGCCGACGAAGGCCTCGACGTCCTTTTCGGCTATTCCGGCGGCGCCATCCTTCCCGTGTACGACGCCGTCTTCCGCTACAACGCGGACCACGTGGCCGATGACGGCAGCGAGCCGCTGCCGTTGATCGTGCCCGCCAACGAACAAGGCGCCTGTTTCATGGCTGCCGGCTATGCGCGCGCGTCGGGACGCGTCGGCGCCGCACTGGTCACGTCTGGCCCAGGCGCCACCAACGCGGTGACGCCCGTGCGCGATTGCATGGCCGACTCCATTCCATTGGTGGTGATCTGCGGCCAGGTGCCGACCAAGTCCATCGGCACCGATGCGTTTCAAGAAGCACCCATCAGCACGATCATGGGCTCGTGCGCCAAGCATGTGTTCCTCGTGACGGATGCGTCGACCCTGGAAGCCACCTTGCGCACGGCGTTTCACATCGCTCGCAGCGGCAGGCCCGGCCCTGTCGTCATAGACATTCCCAAGGACGTCCAGAACGCGCCGCTCGTTTTCGACGGCTCGCGTGAGTTGCCGGTGCGCGGCTACCGCACGCGCTTGCGTGCAGTGGAATCCGCCACCATCGCGGACACCGAGTGCGCACGCTTCATCGCACTGCTGAACCGTTCGCGCCGACCGCTCATCTATGCCGGTGGCGGGATCGTCGCCGCAGGCGCGGCCGACGCGCTGCGTGACTTCGCGCATACCTTCGGCATTCCCGTGGTCACCACGCTCATGGGTATCGGGGGGTTCGACACGACCGATCCGCTCGCACTGAACATGCTCGGGATGCACGGTGCGGCGTATGCGAACTACGCCATGGACGATTGCGATCTCGTGCTCGCGCTGGGCGCACGCTTCGATGACCGTGTGGTTGGCGTCCCCGACAAATTTGCACCGAAGGCGCGCGCCATTGCGCAGATCGACATCGATCCCGCCGAGATCGGCAAGGTCAAGGCGGTGGACTGGCACCATGTGGGCTCGCTGGATACGTCACTGATCCGCCTCACCGCCTACGGCAAGCGCCATGGCTTCCGCCCGGACTACGCGGCCTGGCGCGAGCACGTGACCACGCTGAAAGCCACGCATCCCATGAACTTCCGCCGCGATGGCGAGGCCATCCAGCCATGCGCGGTCATCGAGGCCATCAATCGCATCACCGACGGTCGCGCCATCATCAGTACGGGCGTGGGCCAGCACCAGATGTGGGCCGCGCAGTACTTCGACTTTCGCGAGCCGCGGCACTGGCTCACGTCCGGGTCCATGGGAACGATGGGCTTCGGCCTTCCTGCCGCCATCGGCGCGCAGTTCGCACGGCGCGATCGGGTCGTGATCGACATCGACGGTGACGCGAGCATTCGCATGAACATCGGTGAGTTGGAGACGGTCACGACGTACGGCCTGCCGGTGAAGGTGGTGGTGCTCAACAACAGCGGCGACGGCATGGTGCGCCAGTGGCAGAAGCTGTTCTTCAAGGGCCGCTTCTCCGCCTCCGACAAGAGCCTGCACAAGAAGGACTTCGTGAAGGCCGCACAGGCGGATGGTTTCGAGTGGGCGCAGCGTCTCGATGACCCCGCGCGCATCGACGCCACGATCGCCGACTTCCTCGCCTTCGATGGTCCGGCCTTTCTTGAAGTGGTCATCGACCCCGACGCGGGGGTCTATCCCATGGTGGGGCCGGGCGCGACCTATGCCGAGATGATTACCGGCGAGTGGATTGCGAGCCGGCATGCGCCCGCGACGCCGGCCGAGGCCGAACCGACGGGGATGTTCTGACCATGCGCCATCTGGTTTCCATGCTGTTGCAGAACGAGGCAGGTGCGCTGGCACGAGTGGCCGGTCTGTTTGCCGCGCGCGGCTACAACATCGAGTCGCTGACCGTGGCGGCGACGCCCGATGTAGACGTGTCGCGCCTGACGCTCGTCGTCTTCGGCGACGAGGCCGTGATCGACCAGATCGTCAAGCAGTCGGCCAAGCTCGTGGATGTGATCGAGATCGGCGAATTGACCGCACGCGAGCACGTGGAGCGCGAACTGCTGGTGGTGAGGTTCGACGCACCGGAGGCCGCCGCCGATACCTGCCTGGCACGCTACGGTGCGCGTCTTCTGCACCGTAGCGGTACGCAGTCGGTCATGGAATACACGGGCAACGCAGCAGAGGTCGACGATTTCCTCGACGCCCTGCGCCAGCGCGGAGAGATCGTCGATCATGCCCGCAGTGGCATCGCGGCGATCGAGCGCCCGCAGATCCCGGCAGGTGCGACCGCACAGGCGCTGCTTTAGCGGCGCCTGTGCGGCGACGTCTTTACCAGACCTTGTAGACCTGCCCGGTCTGTCGTCCCTCGACCGAGCGCGAGAACGCCAGCGCGGCGCGTGCCGCGGGAACCGGTTCGAATCCACGGAAGAACGGCCCGTAGCCTTCCATCGACTCGACCAGCACGTTGGGGCTCACGGCGTTGATGCGCAGGCCGCGTGGCAGTTCAATCGCCGCCGCACGCACGAACGCTTCCACGGCGCCGTTGACCATGCTGGCACAGGCGCCGGCAACGATCGGCTGTTCGGTCAGGATGCCGGTGATGAGGGTGAACGAGCCACCGTCGCGCAGCCGTGGCGTGCCTACTTCCACCAGGCGCACCTGACCCAGCAGCTTGTCCTGCAGGCCGTCGAGGTAACGTGCCTCGCTCAGTTCGGCCAGCGGGGCGAACGGCACCTTGCCGGCCGTGCAGACGACGGCATCCAGTTCGCCCACGTCGCGGAACATGGCGGCAACGCTGGCCGCGTCGCGCAGGTCCACGCGCACGTCGCCGTGGGTGCGTCCGGCGCGGACGATTTCGTGACGTGCGCCGAGTTCGTTGACGACAGCCTGGCCCAGCGTGCCGGCAGCGCCAATGATCAGGATCTTCATGATCGGGTTCCTTGGTGAATGCGACCGCCGAGCATACGCCGCGCGAGGCGGGCGGTCTTCCCCACGATCGCGTGGACCGACGCTTTACGAGACGTATCCGGGTGCTTCACTCCGCCGCGCCTACCGTGGAAGCTCCCCGCCGAATGGAGCGAGCCCCATGCCCTATACGCCAACCAATCCCCAGCCGCCGTTTGCGGAGCCCGGCAAGAACCGCCCGGACGAGGAAATTCGCAAGCCGGGCAGTTTCCGGCCGGAACGGGACGCGGACCCTGAGCCGCCCGTGGATAACGATCCGATCGAACCGCTGGAGCGTTGAGGGTTTCCTGATGGGCGCGACCCTTGACGGGTCGCGCCAGTAGGGCATGTCGGCGGGCGTCGGCTAGACTTCCCGCATGACTCCCACGTCCCGCAAACCCTCCCCAGGGAGAAAGACGGCGCCATCCGCGCGCAAGGCACCTGCCGCCGCACCCGCACGCCCCGCCGATGCATCGACCTCGGCCGAGCGCGTCATCGCCTTTTTCCTGAAAGGACTGCCGGCTGCGCGGCGCGAAAAGATTCACGCCTATCTAGTGCTCACGCGGATGGACCGGCCCATCGGGGCGCTTCTGCTGCTGTGGCCTACGTGGTGGGCACTGTGGCTGGCAGCGAAAGATTTCCCGCCCATCGGGCCGCTGGTGATCTTCACGCTGGGCGTCTTTGCGATGCGATCGGCAGGCTGCGCGATCAATGACTACGCGGATCGCAAGCTCGATCCGCAGGTCGCGCGCACGGCTGGCCGGCCCATCGCCAGCGGGCGCGTGACGCCGCGCGAGGCGCTGGTCATCTTCGCCGGCTTGCTCGTCTTCTCGTTCGTGCTCGTGCTGTTCACCAACCGGCTCACCATCCTGCTGTCGTTTGCCGGGGCGGCGCTTGCCGCGATCTACCCCTTCACCAAGCGCTACACGAACCTGCCGCAGGTGGTGCTAGGTGCGGCGTTCGGCTGGTCGATACCCATGGCGTTCGCTGCGGTCACCAACACCGTGCCGCCGCTGGCGTGGCTGCTCTTCATCGGCAACATCCTGTGGTCGGTGATCTACGACACCGAATACGCCATGGTCGATCGCGAGGACGACCTCAAGGCGGGCGCCAAGTCCACGGCCATTCTTTTCGCCGATGCCGACCTGGTCATCATCGGCATCCTCATGGGCACGTTCTTGCTGACGATGCTGTTCGTCGGCACCCGCGCCGAACTCGCGTGGCCGTATTGGATTGGACTGGTGGCTACGGCCGGCCTGTTCGCTTATCAGCAATGGCTCATGCGAAACCGGGAACGCCTCGCCTGTCTTGCCGCGTTCAGCCACAACAAGTGGGTAGGGCTGGCGCTGTGGCTGGGCATCGTGGTGGCGCTGGCCCTCTGACGTGATCGCACACCAGGGTGCGGTTCTCGTTTTTCACGATTGAAACCGGGCCGTCACGTAAGTTCATTCGTTCCGTCACCCGTGACGCATAACGTTCGCAGGGTCGTGGACCCACGGAGAGGCCACGGGTAGCCGCACACCCCAGCGGCACCCGAGGGGCGGGTTCGCGCAGACCTGCCCCGGAAGACATCGATCATGCGTCACACCCCGCCAAGTTGCGCCCTGCGCGCAGCCATCGCCGCCGCGTTGTTGCTTGCCACCGCCGCCCATGCGCAGGACAGCGCACCCGAAAAGAAAACGACGGACCTCGACAATGTCGTCGTCACCGCTCGCTCAGGCGTCGAGACGCGCACCAAAGCGGAAACCAGCTATTCGATCACCACGATCGACGAGGATCGCCTGCGCATGCAGGCTCCGACGAGCGTGACCGAAGCGGTAAAGTCCGTGCCGGGCTTTTGGGTGGAATCCTCCGGCGGCGAGGCCTCGGGCAACATCCGCGCGCGTGGCATCCCGGTGGACGGCTACGGATCGGTGACGTTGCTGGAAGACGGCATCCCCGTGCAGCACGATCCCGCGCTGGGTTACCTCAACGCCGATCAGGCGTTTCGTCTGGACGAAACCATCGAGCGTGTCGAAGTGGTGCGAGGTGGTCCGTCGTCGGTGTTCTATTCGAACGCACCGGCAGGCGCGATCAACTTCATTCCGCGTCAGGTGGGCGATACGGCCGAGGGCCTGGTCAAGTACACCGTCGGCAACTACTCCCTGAATCGCCTCGACTTCTGGTACGGCACGCCCATGGGCAACGGCTGGAAACTTGCGGTGGGCGGCTTCTGGCGCGTCGATGACGGCGTGCGCCGCCCCCAGTTCCACGCGGACGACGGCGGCCAGTTGCGCGCCACGCTGTCGAAGACGCTGGAGCATGGCGACCTGAGCTTCGACGTGAAGCACATGGACGACAAGGTAGCGCTGTACCTCGGCATTCCCATGCGTACCAACGCCAACGGCGACATCCGTGCCGTGCCCGGATTCAACGGCAACTACGGCACGCTGGCGGGCCCGGAGACCGAGCACCTGCCGATGCGCGAAGCGGGCGGTGGCACGTACGACTTCGACAACAGCGAAGGCACGCATGTGAAGCGCACCCAGGTGTCGTTCAAGTTCAACCACGACCTGGGCGACGACTGGAAGCTCGCCGAGTCGATGCGTTACAGCACCACCGATACGCAGCGCAACGGCGTGTTCCCGAACGCGCTGCAAAGCGCCAGTTCGTTCATCACCCAGGACAGCAAACGTCTCGCGCTCGTTCCCGGTGCCACGGGCCTGCAGTTCCGCTATGTGGACAACCCGTCGCAGGTCTTCAACGTCGCCAACCAGAACGGCAACGGCCTGGTGGTGACCGAAGGCCTGCGCGGCATCACGCTGCCGGTCGACGAGTTCATTAACGACACGCGCGTGCTGCGCAAGTTCGAGTTCGGCGACCAGACCCACGACGTCACCTTCGGCTATTACCACGCCAACTTCGAGCAGGACTTCGATCGCTACTCGTCCACGGTGCTGACCGATGCCACGGACAACGCGCGCTTGCTGGATCTGGTGGGCGTGGACGCCAACGGCAACGTGCTTGGCTCGCTCACCGACCACGGCTTCTATCGCTATGGTTACGAGTGGGAACACGCCAGTGGCAAGTCGAAGACAAACGCGTTCTACGCGTCGGACGAATGGCAGGTGACGCCCGAGCTGCGCGTCGATGGCGGCGTGCGCTGGGAAAAGGTGAACGTGCAGGGCTATACCGAGGGCAAGCAGACCGTCGACATCGGTGGCTCGCCGGCTGCCGCCCAGGTGCTGACGGGTAACGGCCAGTTCGTCCACTACGACCAGTCGTTCGACAAGACCGGCTGGACGCTCGGCGCCAACTGGCAGTTCTCGCCGCGCCAAGGCCTGTTCGCACGCTGGACCTCGGCGTTCCGCCTGCCCAACCTCAGCACCTACATCACCAGTCCGACGGCCACGCCGCTGTTGCAGACCATGGACCTGGCCGAGACCGGCTGGAAGTACAGCGATCGTTTCGTGGACCTGTACGCGACCGCGTTCTACACGAAGTACGACAACGTCAGCTTTACCAACAACGTCTTCGACCGCAACGGCAACACGTCCACGCCGCAGACGGGCTACGCAAACACGAAGACCTACGGCCTGGAACTGGAAGGCACGCTCTATCCGAGCAAGTGGTTCGACGTACAGTTCAACGCGACGCTGCAAGACCCCAAGTACAAGGGGCTCAGTTACACCGATGTCGTAGCCGGCGCCCCGGTGCTGCGCGATTACGACGACAACCAGTTGATCCGCGTACCGAAGGTCAGCTACCGCATCGTGCCCGGCGTGAACCTGTTGGATGGTCGCCTGCGTCTGCAAGTGTCGTACGAGCATGAAGGCAAGCGCTACGTCGACACCGCGAACTCCGTGGTGCTGCCGTCGTACTACGTGATCGGCGCCAGCGCGCGCTACGATGCCACCCCCCAACTTTCCTTGTTCTTCTACGCGGACAACCTCACCAATTCGCTCGGCCTGACGGAAGGCAATCCGCGGGCGGGCGAATTGGTGAGCGCCGATGCGGGCGCGAATACCTTCATCGCGCGCCCCTTGCTCGGCCGCTCGTTCCGTCTTGCCGCGATGTACCGTTTCTGATGCGCCGCTGGATCGCTTTCATTCTCGCCAGTCTTCTCGCCACCGGCGTGGCAGCGGAGCGGGCACCCGACCTGGTCCTTCGCGGCACGCTTTCCGGCGCGGACCAGCACACCTATCGCGAGTTGCCGTTCGACGTACCGGCAGGCACCTCGCGCATCACCATCGACGTCGACTATACCGGCCGCGAGGAAAAGACCGCGATCGACCTGGGCCTGTTGGGCCCCGGCGAGTTCGAGGCGCAAGATGGCTTTCGCGGATGGAGTGGCGGCAGCAAGCGCCGCTTCACCGTGTCCGCCACAGACGCGACCGCCTCGTTCCTTCCCGGTGCCATCGGGCCCGGACGATGGCGGCTTCTGCTCGGTATCCCGAACATCCGTCCGACCGCGACGTCCACATACACCGCGAAGATCTGGCTCTCGCGCGATGAGGAAGGCTTCGGTCCGGAGCACGGTCTAACGACGACACTGGCGACCGGCGAGCGCTGGTATCGCGGCGACCTGCATATGCACTCTGCGCACAGCGATGGTGGGTGCATCAATACGTCGAAGACGAAGAGCGTGCCGTGTCCGCTGTTCCTCACGGTGACGTCGGCGGCGAAGCGCGGTCTCGATTTCATAGCGGTGTCCGAACACAACACCATGTCGCAGGTGTCCGAGCTGCGCGAGATGCAGCCGTACTTCGACACGATGCTGCTGATCCCGGCACGGGAGATCACCACCTTCGAAGGACACGCCAACCTGTTCGGCGTCTCGCGCACCGTGGATTTCCGCGTAGGCAGCAAGCAGGTGCCGGACTGGAATGCCTTGCTGGCGGACGTGGCCCGCGCGCACGGCGTCATCTCCATCAACCATCCTCGCCGACCGAACGACGAGACGTGCATGGGCTGCGGTTTCACCCCGCACGATACCGTTGACATGCATGGCTTCCAGGCCATCGAAGCGGTGAATGGACGCGACGTCGAGCGCGCGGAAACTGGCATTCCCTTCTGGGAAAAGCAACTCAATGCTGGACTCCGGATCACGGCCATCGGCGGCAGCGACAGCCACGTCGGCAGTGACGACGCCCGCGACGAGTTCGCCGGCACCATCGGCACACCGACGACGGTAGTCCACGCGCGCGAACTGTCCATGGAGGCGATCCTCGACGGCATCCGTGCCGGCCATGTCTTCATCGACACGGAAGGCACCCGCGATCGCTCGCTGGACGTCACCGCGAGCACGGGTATCGCCAAAGCCGGTATGGGCGACGCCATCGACGTGCCGTCCGGAGCGGATCTTCATCTATCCCTGCGTACGGAGGCGCTGCAAGGCAAGAAGATCGCCGTTACCCTCGATGGCAAGGCGTTGCCCGACTATGCGCAGGTCATTCCCGCCAACGGCAGACTGGACATCGATTGGCGCAGCGATGGCAAGCCGCACTGGCTGCGCGTGGACGTTCGCGCGGCCGACGGAAAACTGCTGATCCTGGGCAATCCGGTCTACGTGAATCGCTGAGCGCGGCGCCGCCGTGGTGAACGAAGACCCCAGACCACCGATGCGTCGACGAGGCCGGTCGCATCATCGACGCGCGGGCACATCTCCAGGGATACGTTCCGCTGGAGGCGGCGGCCGATCGAACGGTAACGGCGTGCGCGCCAGCGCCCATACGTCCACACGTTCGACCCCTGCCGCGTGCAGCGCGCGCGTGCATTCGGCAAGCGTGGCGCCGGTGGTCATCACGTCGTCGACCAGCGCGACATGGCGTTGCACCGGCGCGTGTTGCACAACGAAGGCGCCACGCACGTTGCGTGCACGTGCGCCGGCATCGAGCAGGGTCTGCGCTTCGGTGCCGCGCGTGCGACGCAGTGCGTCGTGCGCCAGCGGCAGGCCATAACGTCGCGCCAACGGACGTGCCAGTTCCAGCGCCTGGTTGTACCCGCGGCTGCGCAGCCTGCTCGGATGCAACGGCACCGGCACGATCAACTCGGGCATCAACGGCGGCGGGCCGGCATCCAGCCAGCACGTGGAAAGCACGCGTCCGGCAGCGAGGTGACCTGCGAACTTGAAGCGGGCCTCCAGCATGTCGAGCGGCCACGCATACGAGAAAGGTACCCACACATCGGCCCACGGACGCGGTGCGCGCTGACATTGGCCGCAGATCGGCGTCGGTACCGGCAGGGGAAGTGCGCAGCGTCCACAACACGACAGGTTGCGCGAGAGCTCGGCACGGCATCCGTCGCACAATGCGATGTCGTCACCGCCCGCACCGGCGCACACCAGGCAACGCGCCGGCAGGAAGAAGCGTGTGGCGGCACCGAACCATCGCTTCCAGAAAGACGCTTCCATGCGTCGATGGACCCGTCAATCGCGCCGATACATCGCCGCGTCGACGATGGACCACAGGTGGATGATCCAGCCCAACCAGATCACCCAAAGCACGGCGGCGAGCACGAACATGAGCAGCGCCTTGAAGACACGGCCCTGCACGAGCTGGCCCAGTCCCGGAATGAAGAAACTGCAGATTGCCGCAAGCACGTTGCCGCTGCTGCCCTGACCTTCGCTCATGCGCATGCCCTCCTAGTGGGAACCCGGGACCATCGTACGGCAGTGCCACCCAGGCCACCGTCAACCTTTACCATGCCGTTAAGGTTGACATCATCCCGACGGGTTTCCACACTCCGCGTCTTCGCCCGCCGGGATACCCCCATGACCGCAGCCATCCGCCACGACTGGTCCCGCGAGGAGGTCGAGCACCTTTTCGCCTTGCCGTTCAACGACCTGCTCTTCCAGGCCCAGACCGTGCACCGGCAGTACCACGACCCGAACGCGGTCCAGGTCTCGACCTTGCTCTCGATCAAGACCGGCGGCTGCCCCGAGGATTGCGCCTACTGCCCGCAGGCAGCTCGCTACGCCACGGGCGTGAAAGCCGAGAAGCTGATGAGTGTCGAGGCGGTGCTCGCCCGAGCCCAGGCGGCAAAAGAGGCCGGCGCGAGCCGTTTCTGCATGGGCGCCGCGTGGCGCTCTCCGAAGGACCGGGACGTCGCGAAAGTGGCCGAGATCGTCAGCGCCGTGAAAGGCCTGGGCCTGCAGACCTGCGCCACGCTGGGCATGCTGACTCAACCGCAGGCCGACACGCTGAAAGCGGCTGGTCTCGATTTCTACAACCACAATCTCGATACCTCTCCGGACTACTACGGCGAGATCATCCACACGCGTGAGTTCCAGGATCGTCTCGACACGCTGGATCACGTCCGCGCTGCGGGACTCAAGACCTGCTGCGGCGGCATCGTGGGAATGGGTGAGTCGCGCGCGCAGCGCGCCGGCCTGCTGATGACGCTGGCGAACCTGCCGGAGCATCCGGAATCGGTGCCGATCAACCGCCTCGTTCAGGTCGCGGGCACGCCGCTGGACGGCACCGAAGCGCTGGACCCGTTCGAGTTCGTGCGCAGCATCGCCGTCGCGCGCATCCTCATGCCGGCGTCCGTCGTGCGGCTGTCGGCCGGTCGCGAAACCATGGACGACGCGCTGCAGGCACTGTGCTTCGCCGCGGGCGCCAACTCGATCTTCTACGGGGAAAAGCTGCTCACCACCGGCAACCCGGACGTCGAACACGATCGCCGCCTGTTTGCCCGTCTCGGCCTGAAGCCGCTGGAAGTCGTCCTCGAACCCGGCACCGTGCACGCAGACATCGTGGAGCACGCAGCGGCGTGACGCGACCGGACCTGCTCGCGCGACTGGACGCCGCGCGCGTCGAACGCGAGCAGGCGGGTCTGCTGCGCCGTGCGCGCGTCTGCGACGTGCTGCCCGACGGGCGCCGCAGAGTCGGCGACCGCGTGCTCGTCGATTTCTGCGGCAACGATTACCTGGGTCTCGCGGCGCATCCCGATGTCGTGTCCGCGCTCACGCGTGCGGCCTCGACGGAGGGCGTCGGTAGCGGCGCCGCGCATCTCGTGTCCGGCCACCGCGGCGCTCACGCGGCGCTGGAAGAAGAGCTGGCCGACTGGACCGGACGCGAGCGGGCCCTGCTTTTTTCCACCGGCGTGATGGCGAATCTCGGCGCACTGCAGGCCCTGCTTGGCGCGGGCGCATCGCCAGCGCGCCACAAGGCGCTCTGCGTACAGGATCGCCTCAATCACGCGAGCCTCATCGACGGGGCGATGCTGGCCGGCGCGGAGCTGCGTCGTTACCCGCATGCCGATGCCGCGGGCGCCGCCCGGCAACTCGACGCGCGCCCGGATCTCCCCGCGCTCGTGGCCACCGATGGCGTCTTCAGCATGGACGGCGACGTGGCCCCACTGCGCGATCTCGCCACGGTATGCCGCCATCGCGGCGCCATGCTTTACGTCGATGACGCCCATGGTCTGGGCGTGAGGGGGCCGGGTGGTGCCGGGTCGGTCGCGGCAGCGGGCCTCGGCACGCGGGACGTACCGATTCTGATGGGCACGCTTGGCAAGGCGGTGGGATGCGCGGGTGCCTTTCTCGCGGGGGATGCGCGATGGATCGAGGGCATCGTCCAGTTCGCCCGCACCCATGTGTACACCACGGCCATGCCCGCTGCGCTGGCCGCCGCGACGCAGGCCGCCGTGCGGCTCGTGCGCACCGACCCCGAAGGCCGGCGGGAACGCCTGGCGGCCAACATCGCAAGATTTCGGGTCGGCGCCGCACAGCTCGGGTTGACTCTGTCCACGTCGGCCACCGCCATCCAGCCGCTCCCGATGAGCAGCCCGGTAGCCGCCGTATCGGCAGCGACGGCCCTGGAGGCCGCTGGTTTCCTCGTCGTGGCGATCCGTCCGCCCACCGTGCCGCCGCAGGGCTCGCGCCTGCGCATCACGTTGTCCGCGGCCCATACCGCGGCGCAGATCGACGCCCTGCTCGACGCGCTGGCGAGGATGCCCCGCCCGGTGGAGGGCGCGGTCGTATAATGACCGGTCGCGAACCCCGGCTACGCCCATGACGATCCTCAATATTTCCGCCTACAAGTTCGTCGGTCTCGACGATCTCGCCGAGCTGCGGGCCCGGATTCTCGAGCGCTGCGAGGCGCTGGCGCTGAAGGGAACGATTCTGCTCGCGCCCGAGGGCATCAACCTGTTTCTGGCCGCACCACGCGAAGCCATCACCGAGTTTCTCGACTGGTTGCGCCAAGATCCGCGTTTCGCAGACCTCACACCGAAGGAAAGCGTGTCCGATGCGCCACCCTTCGGGCGCATGCGCGTACGACTGAAGAAAGAGATCATCACCATGCGCGCGCCGACCATTCGCCCCGCCGAGGGACGCGCGCCACACGTGCTGCCGACGGACCTGCGGCGCTGGCTCGACCAGGGCCACGACGACGATGGTCGTCCGGTCGTCCTGCTGGATACGCGCAACGACTACGAGGTCAGCGCCGGCACGTTCGAGAACACGGTGGAGTACGGCCTCGCCAGCTTCACAGAGTTCCCCGCAGCGGTGGCCGCGGACCGCGAACGCTTCGAAGGCAAGACGGTAGTGTCGTTCTGCACCGGCGGCATCCGCTGCGAAAAGGCTGCCATCCACATGCGCGAGCTGGGCATCGAGCACGTGTTTCAGCTCGAAGGCGGCATCCTCAAGTATTTCGAGGAAGTGGGCGGTGCGCACTGGCGCGGCGATTGTTTCGTCTTCGATGCGCGCGGTGCCGTCGATCCGTCGCTCGCGCCGAGTTCGCCTCCGTGAGCGATCTCCACGTCGAAGTTCATGGTACCGGGCCGGTGCCGATGGTGATGGTGCACGGCTGGGCCATGCATGGCGGCATCCTTGCGCCGCTGGTTGAACGGCTCACGGCGCACTACACGATGCACGTCGTCGACCTGCCGGGACACGGCTATTCGCGCGACTCGCGCGTGCCGCTGGAGCCGGGTGCCTGCGCCCGCGCCATCGCCGCGGTAACGCCGCCGGCGGTATGGCTCGGTTGGTCGATGGGTGGTCTGGTCGCACTCACTGCCGCACTGGACCTGCCCGAAGCCGTCCGCGCCGTGGTGCCGATGTGCGCCACACCACGCTTCGTTCGCGCGGACGATTGGCCGCACGGCAACGATCCCGAGCTGGTGCGTCAACTGGCTGTCGATCTGGACGTGGACTATCACGCCACCATCGAACGCTTCATCGCGCTGGAAGCGATGGGCAGCGCCGACCCGCGCGGCGAAGCGCGCCGCTTGAAGGACGAGGCGTTCTCACGCGGCGAACCCGACCCACGCGTGCTCATGGAGGGCATCCGCCTGCTGGAAAGCGAAGATCTTCGCCCCCGTCTCGCTGCCATCGATATGCCCAGCCTGTGGATCGCAGGGCGCCGCGACCGCATCGTCCATCCCGAGGCCATGCGCTGGTCCGCCGACGCCGCAGGTGGCCGCTTCGAGGAAATCGCCCACGCCGGGCATGCCCCCTTCATCGGACACGCCGCCGCCGTGGCGGATGTCCTGACCGAATTTACCGACGCCTACCCATGAGCGATTTCCATTTCGACCGCCGTCAGGTCCGCCGCAACTTCGCGCGCGCCGCCGACACCTACGAGAAACACGACGCATTGCAACGCGAAGTGCAAGCCACGTTGATCGATCGGCTCGACATCTACGAGCAGGTGCCCGACGTGGTCCTCGACGTCGGCGCCGGGACGGGTCGAGGCAGTGCGGCATTGAAGAAGCGCTATCCCAAGGCCCAGGTCGTCGCCATCGACCTCGCGCTGCCGATGTTGAAGCAGGCAAAGCAGCACGCGTCCTGGCTGAAACCGTTCGGTCGCGTGCTTGGCGATGCGTACACCCTTCCGGTGCCGGATCGCAGCGTGGACGTGCTGTTCTCCAACCTCTGCTTCCAATGGTGCGAGGATTTGCCGCGCCTGTTCGCCGAATGCGCTCGCGTGCTCAAGCCCGGCGGATTGCTCACGTTCTCGACCTTCGGCCCGGACACGTTGAAGGAGTTGCGTGCTTCGTGGGCGGAGGCCGACCAGTACGCGCACGTGGCGCGTTTTCTCGACATGCATGACGTGGGCGACGCGATGCTTGCCCAGGGCCTGCGCGATCCGGTCCTGTTCGCCGAACGCTATACACTGACCTACCCGACGCCCCGCGCGTTGCTCGACGAACTCAAGGGTCTGGGCGCCAACAACGCGGACGCGCAGCGTCCTCGCGGCTTGACCGGCAAGCGCCATTATCAGCGCATGGTGGAGGCCTACGAGGCCCTTCGCACCGATGGCGTGATTCCCTCCACATGGGAAGTCGTGACGGCCCACGCATGGGGCCCACCGGCAGGACAGTCGCGTCGCGAAGGTAGCGGCGAAATCGCCAGCTTCCCGATCGAGAACCTGCGCGGATCGCGACGCAAGACGCCGTTCTAACAGCTAGACCATCGACGTGAGCGTGAGCGCATCGCCTGGCGCCTTCACCTTGGCATCGTTGTCGAAATAGACATACACGTCTCGCGATGCACGCGTGGGCGGAAGCGATCGAGTGATGCGCGGATCCCCCTGCGCCTGCCCGCCCTTGCGCCATGCGCGAATACGGCGCGCCCATTCGCCCAACGCCTCGCGGCCGTAGCCACTCGTGTACAGATGCTTGTCGCCGTGCAGACGTACGTAGACGAACGGCGCGGTCACGTCGAAATAGCGCGGAAACTTGCCTGCCGTATCGGCGACGACAAACGCAACACCGTATCGGCGCAGCAGCGTGACGAAGGCGGGATCGACGAAACTCTCGTGGCGGATTTCTACAGCGTGGCGCAACCGATGGCTACGCCTGAACTCGAGAAAGGGCTCGCGCTTCAGGTGCGAGTCGTAGCCACGCGCCATATCCGCCGCGGCCCGCGTGGTCTTCGGCAGCAAGGCCAGGAAGTGCTCGAAGACCGCAGGCTCGAATCGAAGTGTGGGCGGGAACTGCCAAAGGATGGGCCCGAGTTTCTCGCGCAGCGCCAGCACACCCGAGGCGAAGAAATTCGCCATCGGCTTCTCGATGTTGCGAAGTCTCAAGGTATGGGTAATGAACCGCGGCCCCTTGACCGCGAAGACGAACCCGCGTGGCGTGTCGTCATACCAGGACCGATAGCTCTCCGGCCGCTGCAACGAGTAGAAAGAACCGTTCAGCTCGATCGTAGGGAACTGGCGCGATGCGAAGGACAACTCGTTTCGCTGCACGAGATCCCTGGGGTAGAACACGCCGCGCCACGGAGCGTAGCGCCAGCCCGAAATGCCGATTCGTGTGGTAGCCATGCCGTCATGGCAACTCGCCACGGGTGCAGCCACGGTGAACGCCGCGTCATCGATAGCGGAAGCAATCTACCGCGTGATCGTTGACCAGACCCGCCGACTGCAGCAGCGACTGACAGATCGCCGTGCCGGCAAAGCGGAAGCCACGCTGTTGCAGCGCCTCGCTCAACTGATCGGACAGATCGCTGCGCATGGGCAGCGGCTCGTCGCCACGCCGCGCGTTGACCTGCGGCGTGCCACCGACGAATGCCCACAGATACGCGGACAGCGAGCCTCTCTCATCGATGACGCGCAACGCGGCACGGGCGTTGTTTCGTATGGCGTTGATCTTGAGGCGATTGCGGATGACACCGCGATCGGACAGTACCGCTGCCAGTTCGTCGTCACTCATGGCGGCGACACGTGCGATGTCGAAACCATGGAAGGCGCGGGCGAACGATTCGCGCTTGACGAGTACTGTGCGCCAGGCAAGCCCGGCCTGCACGGCACGTAGGGAAAACCGCTCAAAGATCAGATGATCCTCGTAGACGGGAACCCCCCACTCGGTGTCGTGGTAAACGCGCTCTATATCGCTGTGTTCGGCCCATGCGCAACGCATTGCCACCTCACGAATTGCCCGGAAAGAGCGGCGAGAATATCGCCGCGCCTTTCGCGAGGATGTCCGCTGTCGGCCTAGTCGAACGTACGTATGAACGGGCCCCGCGGCACGCATGACGCCGTCATCGCATTGGGCGCCACCGTCATCATGTGGGTCTGCGTAGCCCACAAACGGCAAGAACGGTGATCGACGCCGCGCCGAAGGACGCGTCACCAGGGCAGAGCGTCGATGTCCACGTTGCCGCCGGTCAGCACCGCGCCTGTTCGACGGCCGGCGAGATACTGCGGATAACGCAGCGCGGCCGCCAGCACCGTGGCGCTGGAGACCTCGACGACGAGGCGCAATTCGGTCCACAGCAGCCGCATGGCTGCGATCGTCTCTGCGTCGCTCACGCGCAACACGCGAACGCCATGATCGCGCAGCGCGTGAAAGTTGGGCTCGCCGATCAAGGTGCGCAGCCCGTCGCAGATCGTGTGCGGGGTGAACGACCCTACCCGCGCGCCGGCTTCCAGCGATCGCGCCGCGTCATCGGCGCCTTCGGGCTCCGCCGCCAACACGACGATCGACGGATCGATACCGTGCGCGGCAATGGCGCAGCCGGATGCGAGGCCGCCGCCGCCGACAGGCACCAACACCGTATCGAGTCCCAATGCCTGACGGAGCATTTCCGGCACCACGGTGCCCTGGCCTGCCATGACGCGCGCGTCGGCGTAGGGATGAACGAGTGTGGCACCCGTCTGCGCCTGTACTTCCGCTGCCTTGGCCTCGCGCGCGGCTGTCGTCGCCTCGCAGCGATGCAGGGTGGCACCGGCGGCGACGATTGCATCGAGCTTGGCTTTTACCGCACCCTCAGGAACCACGACGTGCGCGGGAATGCCTCGCGTGCGTGCGGCCATCGCCAATGCATTGCCGTGATTGCCCGACGAATGGGTCACGACGCCGCGCACCGCCTCGTCTTCCGTGAGAGACCAGACGGCGTTGGTTGCACCTCGATACTTGAACGCACCGCCTCGCTGCAGGTTTTCGCACTTGAAGACGATGGGCGCACCCACCAATGCATCGATGCGATCGCTGCGCATGACGGGCGTTACGAGTGCATGCGGCGCGATCCGCGCCGCCGCATCGCGCACCTCAGCGAAGCTGGGCAGATTCATCGAGCGAACTCGACACCGCACACGAAACGACGCTCCTCGCCCGGGCCCAGCGTGACGAGTGGTGTGCAGTCGTCGCGATTGAACGCGTCGGGCATGCATTCCATCGGCTCCAACGCCACCGAGCGACGGGCATCGCGTTCGGCCGTGTCGGCAGTGAAGACGAGCATCACACCGCGCTCCTGCCACACGGCGATCGCCGCGCCGCTCTTGGGATCGCGCAGGTGCGTGCGTGCACGGCCATCGGCATCGAGTTGCAGATCGGCGTAGGTGTGATTGAGCTGCGTGTCTCCGATCGGCCGCGTATTGCGGAAATCGAGTGCGCGGTCCGCCTTGTCCAACGCTTGCCATGCACGTGTGCCGGGCAGTGGAATGAAGTCCTTGTCGGTCGCGATGATCTTATCGCCAGGCACCTGAAGCTCCCAGCCTTCGATCGGATGGTCCGAGAGGCGGAAGTACGGGTGCCAGCCGAAGAACGTGGGCGCATTGCGCTCGCCGACGTTGCGCGTGATCGCTTCCAGGCTCAGGCCGTTGTCGTCGAGGGTGAAGGTGATCGACACGTCGAGCGCAAAGGGATAGCCAGAGTTGACCTCGGGTCGGATCGCCGAGGTGACGAGCGTGACGGAGGCCTTTTCGTCGTCGGCGTGTTGCTGCTTCACGTCGAAGGTCACGCCACGCAGGAAGCCGTGGCGACTTGCACGATCCGCGCCGACGACACCTGGCTGCAAATCGTAAGAAGTTGCTTCAAATGTGTAGCGCGAATCGTTAACGCGATTGGCGAACGGCGTCATGATCGCGAATCGCGAACCCTTGTGCCCGACCAGTTCCTTCTCGTCACGGAAGCCATCCGCGATGTCGCGGCGGCCCTGAGGCGGGCAGGTAATTATCGAAAGAACCGTGGCGCCGCGGCGCGCAATGCGGATTTCACGATCGGCATCGGCGTCCACCAGCACCACCAGTTCCTCGCCACCCAGGGCGGCGCGCGTCACGGCGAAACGGGACATGGGAGTTCCTTTTGACGAATCCGGCCGCATGTTAGCCTGCCCACCGTATTCGACAAATGACGTCAGCCATGAGCGACCGTTCCGACGCCCCCACCACCGTCATCCGGCTCGATGATTATCGCCCACCGGCCTGGGCCGTCGAGCACGTGGCGCTGGTCTTCGACCTGGGCATCGACCGCACAGAGGTCGATGCCACGCTGCAGATGGTGCGAGCGGCTGGCGACGAACCGATACGGCTGAACGGCGAGGGCCTGGAACTGCTCGAACTCTCGGTCGACGACCGGCGCCTGGTCGAAGGCGAGTACATCTTCGCCAACGGTCTGCTGGAGATCGCCGTCGATGCCGAGCGCTGCACCCTTCGCACGAAAGTGGCGCTTCGCCCCGCGGAGAACACGGCGCTCGAAGGGCTGTACCTTTCCGGCAGCCGCGAGAACGGCTTCCTGCTGACCCAGTGCGAGGCCGAAGGCTTCCGCCACATCACGTTCTTTCCGGATCGACCGGACGTGCTATCCCGTTACACCGTCACGTTGCGCGCGGACCGCCAGCGCTTCCCCGTCCTTCTCGCGGGCGGCAATCCCGACGGCAGCGGCGAACTGTCCGATGGGCGTCATTGGGCGCGGTTCGTCGATCCGCATCCGAAGGCCAGCTATCTCTTTGCTGTCGTGGCCGGCCGGTTGGAGCGGATCAGCCGCGACTACACCACGGCCGACGGTCGCGCCGTCGCGCTGCATGTATGGGCGGAAGCCGACGTCATCGATCGCTGCGACTATGCGATGGATTCGCTGGTGCGGTCGATGCAGTGGGACGAGCGCACCTACGGTCGCAATTACGACCTCGACGTTTTCCATGTCGTCGCCACGCATGACTTCAACATGGGCGCGATGGAGAACAAAGGTCTCAACATCTTCAACGCGAAGTACCTGCTCGCCGACCCGGATTCCAGCACCGACGACGAATACCGTCACGTGGAGGCCGTGGTCGCCCACGAATACTTCCACAACTGGAGCGGCAATCGCGTCACCTGCCGCGACTGGTTCCAACTCAGTTTGAAGGAAGGCCTCACCGTCTTCCGCGAACAGAGTTTCTCGGCCGACATGAATTCGGCACCGCTCAAGCGGATCGAGGACGTCGCACTGCTTCGGCGTGCCCAGTTTCCGGAGGACGCGGGTCCGCTCTCGCATCCCGTGCGCCCGTCGCAGTACAGCGAGATCAACAACTTCTATACGGCCACGGTCTACGAAAAGGGCTCGGAACTGGTGCGCATGCTGGCCGGCAGGCTCGGGACCGAAGGCTTCCGCCGCGGCATGGACCTGTACTTCGATCGTCACGATGGACAGGCCGCCACCATCGAAGACTTCATCGAGGCGCTCGGCGATGCCAATGCCATCGACCTGTCGCCTTATCTGGCTTGGTACGGACAGGCGGGCACTCCTCGACTCACGGCCGAAGGCCGTTTCGACGCCGCGCAACGGCAGTACCGTCTGACGCTGCGCCAGCGCACGCCGGCCACGGCGGGCCAACCGAGCAAACAGGCCTTGCCGATCCCGGTGCGGCTCTCGCTGTTCGACCGGTCCGGCCGGGCGCTCCCATTGCGCCTTGAAGGCGAGGCCCGCGCGGAAGGCGCCGAACGCACTGTCGTGCTCGACACAGCCGACCAACACTACGTCTTCGAAGATATCGACGCCGCACCCGTGCCGTCGCTGCTGCGCGGGTTCTCGGCCCCCGTCATTCTCGAATGCGATTACCAGCCAGAGGATCTGGCGATTCTGCTTCGCCACGATCCGGACGGCTTCAATCGGTGGGAGGCTGGCCAGCAGCTGGCCGGCCTCGCCTACGACGACTGCCGCGATGCCCGGGCCGACGGCCCGGCGCTGCTCGCCTGGACCGGAGCGCTCGCGGAACTGTTTGCCGACGCGTCGCTGGACGATGCGCTGCTCGCCGAACTGCTGACCCCGCCCGGGGAAATCGAGCTGGTCGAACGACAGGCCGAGCGCGACCCGGACCGTATCCGCACCGCGCGCCAGGCGATGCTTCAGGCGTTGGCCCAGCGCATTGGGGTGGATTCCTTGCGCGCCCGCTACGACGCGCTGCGGGCGTCCACCAGCGCCGCAATGGATGCCGCCAGCCAGGCGCGTCGTCAGTTGAAGCGCCGCGTGCTCGATCTGCTTGCCTTGATCGATGCGCCGCTTGCGACCACGTTCGCGCTCGCCCAGTACGAACAGGCGCCGGGCATGACGGACCGACTGGCCGCCTTGGCCACGCTCGCTACCGTGGCACCGGCGCAGGCCATCGCACCGATCGCGCATTTCCGTCGCCGCTACGAGGGGAACGCGCTGGCGCTCGACAAGTGGTTCGCGATGCAGGCGCAGCTTCCCGGCGCCGACGCGCTGGCCCGGGTGCAGGCGCTGGAAGGCGACCCCAGCTTCATGCTCAAGAATCCGAACCGCGTGCAGTCGCTCCTGGGCACGTTCGCCCGCTCGAATCCCACAGGATTCCATCGCGCCGACGGCGCGGCCTATCGCTGGCTCGCGGACCGGCTTGTGGCCGTGGACGGCCTGAATCCGCAGGTGGCGGCGCGAGTGGCGACGGCGTTCAACGGCTGGAAGCGGCTTGAGCCAACGCGGCGTGCGGCCGCCCATGCCGTGGTCGCGGAGCTTGCCGCCCGCAAGGATTTGTCGCGCGACCTGGCCGACATCCTCGGACGCGTCGCCCTTGGCTGATCGTGCGCTGCGTCACGCAGGGTCTCACGGAAGGTAAGAAACTGACGTACTGCGTCACCAAATGCCGAAACAGAGCACTTTCTTGACGCAAAAGTCACACACGGTTCAGTGGAAAAGTGTAGTGTGACCTTCAACAAAGAAAAGCCGCGGCCATAGCCGCGGCTCTTTGTGCCAGTCACTCGGTTTCTGGCGCCCGGCAACACGGTCATCCTGGATTCCCCCTGTTCCTGAGACCGCCGGGCGCCAGATCTCATTCTTCGAACCGGATGAGGCATCCCTGCCCACCCCGCTTCCTTCCTTCGGCACTCGGCCAAACCCCTGCGTTCGGCCTCGGCGCGCGGATGATCGCGCTGCGTCTGCCCGGAGGAAGTGCGAGTAGTGAAAAGCACAAGACGTGCCAGCACCCCGTCAGGAGACGGGAAGACGCGGTCCGCCGCGACGGCGCATAGCGCGTAAAATATCGATCCTGATTCCGCTACCCTCGCCTCCCATGCTGCATGACGAAACCTACGATGTGATCGTGGTCGGTGGCGGCCACGCCGGTACCGAAGCGGCGCTCGCTTCCGCGCGGGCCGGCGCGCGCACGCTGCTGCTCAGCCACAACATCGAAACCATCGGCCAGATGAGCTGCAACCCAGCCATCGGCGGCATCGGCAAGGGACATCTGGTCAAGGAAATCGACGCGCTGGGCGGCGCGATGGGACTGGCCGCGGATCGCGCCGGCATCCAGTGGCGCACGCTCAATGCTTCCAAGGGGCCGGCCGTACGCGCCACGCGCTGCCAGGCAGACCGTGCGCTCTACAAAGCGGCCATTCGGCACCTGGTCGAAACCCAGCCCAATCTCGTGCTGTTCCAGCAGGCCGTGGACGATCTCCTTCTCGACGGCGGCCGTGTTGCGGGCGTACGTACGCAGATGGGCCTGGACTTCCACGCACGCTGCGTCGTGCTGACGGCGGGCACCTTCCTGGCGGGCAAGATCCACATCGGACAGGCCCAATACGCGGGCGGCCGGGCAGGCGATCCGCCGGCCACGACGCTTGCCGCGAGGCTGCGCGAGTTGCCCGTCGCCGCCGATCGACTCAAGACCGGCACGCCGCCACGCATCGACAGCCGCAGCATCGACTTCTCGGCGCTCGACGAGCAGCCGGGCGACGATCCGATGCCGCACTTCTCGTTCATGGGCTCGCCTGCCGATCACCCTCGGCAGGTCAGCTGCTGGATCACCCACACCACCGGGGCGACGCATGAGCTCATCCGCGCGTCGCTCGACCGCTCGCCGCTGTACAGCGGGCAGATCGAAGGCGTGGGCCCGCGCTACTGCCCGTCGATCGAGGACAAGGTGGTGCGCTTCGCCGAGAAGACCTCGCACCAGATCTTCGTGGAACCGGAAGGCCTCGATACGTTCGAGATCTATCCGAACGGTATCTCCACCTCGTTGCCGTTCGACGTGCAGTACGCGCTGGTCCGTTCCATTCCGGGCTTCGAGCGCGCCCACATTACGCGGCCCGGCTATGCGATCGAGTACGACTATTTCGATCCACGCGGCCTGCATCCGTGGCTGGAAACCAAGGGCATCCCCGGCCTGTATTTCGCGGGGCAGATCAACGGCACCACGGGCTATGAAGAAGCCGGGGCGCAGGGCCTGATCGCGGGGCTGAACGCGGCACTGGCCGTGCGCGGCGACGCGCCGTGGTACCCGCGTCGCGACGAGGCCTACATCGGCGTGCTGATCGACGACCTGACCACCAACGGCACGATCGAGCCCTACCGCATGTTCACCTCGCGCGCGGAGTACCGCCTGCACCTGCGCGAGGACAACGCCGACCTGCGGCTCACACCCCAGGGCCACGCGCTGGGCGTGGTGTCCGATGCGCGCTTCCGTCGACTCGAGGGCAAGCGCGACGCTGCCGAACGCGAGAGCGCCCGGCTGCGCGCCCTTTGGGCGGCACCGAACAATGCGCTGGGGGCCGCCATCGAGCGCTCGCTGGGCCTCGCCGTCAGCCGCGAGACGCACGCGCTAGATCTGCTCCGCCGGCCGGAAATGGATTACGCCACGCTCACCACCGTCCCGGAACTCGGCCCTGCCGTTGAGGATGCCGAAGTCGCCATGCAGGTCGAGGTGCAGGCCAAGTACGCCGGTTATCTCGAGCGCCAGCGCGAAGACATCGAGCGCCAGCGGCGTCACGAATCCACGTCCATTCCCGAAGGCTTCGACTACGACCGCGTGCGCGGCCTCTCGGCCGAAGTCCTGCTCAAGCTGAAGCGCGCGCTGCCCGCCACCATCGGGCAGGCCTCGCGCATCAGCGGCGTCACGCCCGCGGCCATCTCGCTCCTGCTCGTCCATCTGAAGCGCCGCGCCGCCTGACGACACCCTGCCATCCAGCAGTCGGCGCGCCGACGACCCATCTGGCATCATTCCGACATCGAGCAAGCGAGCGGAAGGAACACCATGCAAGTCTGGATCGGACGCAACGGCGAGCGCTTCGGCCCCTATGGGGAAGACGAAGTCCGGCAGTGGCTGCGCGACGGCACCTGTCGTCCGGAGGAACTCGGCTGGTACGAGGGGATGACCGACTGGCGGCCTCTCGGTGAGATGTTCCCCGACGAGCGCCCCGCACCAGGCGCCGTACCCCCACCGCCACCGCCCTTCATGGGCGTTCACGACACCGCTGAGCCGGAGTACGCCGGCTTCTGGTTGCGCTTCGGCGCCTGGGTGATCGATTACCTCATCCTCATGGTGCCCTTCACCGCCATCAGTCTGAGCATGGGGCTGGGCGCGGCGATGACCCGGCTGTTCGCCGAGATGGAAAAAGACCAGACGGCAGCCATCACGGCGTATGCCGCCACCGCGCAGCCCATCACCTATGTGCTGCTGGTCATCGGCTTCGTCTACTACGCCTTCTTTGAAAGCTCGAAGTGGCAGGCCACGCCGGGCAAGATGGCCGTGGGCATCCGCGTGACCGACACCGAGGGTCGTCGCATCAGCGTGGGCCGCGCCGCAGGGCGTAATGCGGTCCGTCTGCTCAACGCGTTCACGTTGCTGGTGCCGATGGTCTTCTACGTCGTCGCCGCCTTCACCCAGCGCAAGCAGGGTGTGCATGACCTCCTCGCCAGCACCTACGTGCTTGTCGGCCGCGCCGACAAGGTCGCGGCGCCCGCGCCACGCGGCCGTACGGGCGGCAGCTTCGACGCCTGACGCACCGCCCCGGCCGATCCGGCCGGGGCGTTCCCTGTGCTTGCTATCATCGGCGGCCCGGCCCGACGTTCGGCCGGCGAGCAACGCACAGGAACGACATGCAGAGCATCGAACAACGTATTGCCCAGGACATTGCCGCCAAGCCCGAACAGGTGCGCGCGGCGGTCGAGCTGCTCGACGGCGGCGCCACCGTGCCGTTCATCGCGCGCTACCGCAAGGAAGTGACCGGTGGCCTCGACGACATCCAATTGCGCCTGCTCGAAGAGCGCCTGCGCTACCTGCGCGAGCTGGAAGACCGCCGCACGGCCATCCTGGATAGCATCGCCGAGCAAGGCAAGATGACCGACGCGCTGCGCGCGGACATCCTCACCGCCGATACCAAGGCGCGCCTGGAAGACCTCTATCTCCCCTACAAGCCGAAGCGCCGCACCAAGGCGCAGATCGCACGTGAAGCAGGCCTCGAACCGCTCGCCTTGGGCCTGCGCGACGATCCGACGCTGGATCCGGAAACCTTTGCCGCAAGCTTCGTCGATGCGGAGAAGGGCATCGCCGACACCCGCGCCGCACTCGACGGCGCGCGCGCCATCCTCATGGAAACCATCGCCGAAGACGCCGCACTCGTGGGCGAGCTGCGCGACTGGCTTTGGGAGAAAGGCCAGATCCGCGCCACTGTCGTTCCCGGCAAGGAGAACGAAGGCGCGAAGTTCCGCGATTACTTCGACCACATGGAGGCCGTGTCCAAGATCCCGTCGCATCGCCTGCTCGCGCTCATGCGCGCGCGCAACGAAGGCGTGATCGAGATCGACCTGAACCCGGGCGTGGACGCCGACCAGGGCCACGCCGAAGGCGAAGGCCGGGTGGCGGCGCGGGCGGGCATCGTCGATCGCGGTCGCCCGGCCGACGCCTGGCTGCGCGAGACCGTGCGCCTCACCTGGCGCGTGAAGCTGCATCTGCACCTGACGCTCGATCTGTTCGGCCGCGTGCGCGAAGGCGCGGAAGACGAAGCCATCCGCGTGTTCGGCGAAAACCTCAAGGATCTTCTCCTCGCCGCCCCCGCCGGTGCGAAGACCGTCATGGGCCTCGACCCCGGCATCCGCACCGGCTGCAAGCTCGCCATCGTGGATGCCACGGGCAAGCTGCTGGCGCACGACACCATCTATCCGCACGAGCCCCGCAATCAGTGGGATCAGTCGCTCGCGCGCATCGCTCAGCTGTCGAAGCAGCACGGCGTGAATCTCATCGCGATCGGCAACGGCACCGCGTCCCGCGAGACCGACAAGCTGGCAGGCGAGGTGATGCGCAAGCATCCGGAGCTCGGTTTGTCCAAGGTCGTGGTCAGCGAAGCCGGCGCCTCGGTCTATTCCGCGTCGGAACTCGCGTCCAAGGAATTCCCTGAGCTCGACGTCTCGATTCGCGGCGCTGTGTCGATCGCGCGCCGCCTGCAGGATCCGCTCGCGGAGCTGGTGAAGATCGAACCGAAGGCCATCGGTGTCGGCCAGTACCAGCACGACGTGAATCAGGTGAAGCTCGCGCGTGCGCTCGATGCCCGCGTGGAGGACTGCGTGAACGCGGTCGGCGTGGACGTCAACACGGCCTCTGCACCGCTGCTCGCGCGCGTTGCGGGGCTGTCGTCGAGCGTCGCCGAGAACGTGGTGAAGCATCGCGATGCGAACGGGCCCTTCCCGAGCCGCAAGGATCTGCTCAAGGTGCCGCGCCTCGGCGACAAAGCGTTCGAGCAGTGCGCCGGCTTCCTGCGCATCACCGGCGGCAGCAACCCGCTCGATGCAAGTTCAGTGCATCCCGAGGCTTACCCGGTCGTGGAGCGCATCCTCAAGCAGTGCGGCCGCGAGGTGAAGCAGGTCATCGGTGACACCTCGTTCCTGCGCAGCCTGAAGCCCGAGGATTTCACCGACGACACCTTCGGCGTGCCGACCATCCGCGACATTCTCAAGGAACTGGAAAAGCCTGGCCGCGACCCACGTCCCGAGTTCGTGGCGCCGAGCTTCGCCGAGGGCGTGGAGGATCTGAAGGATCTCAAGGTGGGCATGGTGCTGGAAGGTCGCGTCACGAACGTGGCCGCGTTCGGCGCCTTCGTCGATATCGGCGTGCACCAGGACGGTCTCGTCCACGTCTCCGCGCTGTCGCATACGTTCGTCAAGGATCCCCGCGACGCCGTGAAAGCCGGCGACATCGTGAAGGTCAAAGTCATGGAGGTCGACCTGCCGCGCAAGCGCATCGCCCTCAGCATGCGGCTGGACGACGTGCCGGGTGAGGCACGGAGCGGACGCCCCGCCGCGCGCGACGACGCGCCGTCGGGCGGCAACCGCCGCGGTGGCCCGGCTGGCGGACGCGGTACGCCGCCTCCCAAGCCTGCGGCCGCCCCTGCCAACAGCGCCTTTGCCGACGCGTTCTCCCGCGCCTTGAAGAAATAACTCAGACGCCTGCCGCAGCTACTGCTGCGGCGGGTGAGCACGACATCGCCTTGCGACCCAACGGTCCAGGGCCTTAGGCGCAAGTTTTTACGGCCCTTGGGCCTTTCAGCACGACCGCTCAGGGGCTACTTCCCTTTTCCATTTCGCGGCGCAGCATGCGCTTGCGTATGGCTTCCATTAACGTAACGTTTCTCTAACGCCCCACACACGGAGTGATCCACATGCGTATTCGTCATCTTGCCGGTGCCATCGGCGCCGCCCTTCTCTTCAGTGCCGGGGCGCACGCCGACGGATATCAGCAGGTCGTCTCCTTTGGCGACAGCCTCAGCGACAACGGCAACGTTGCCCTGTTGACCGGCTCGCCGGTCGTCTCCCGCTTCACCACCAACCCCGGCACCGTCGCGGTCGAGAACATCGCCAAGTACTTCAACCTGACGCTGACGCCGTCGCTCCAGGGCGGCACCGACTACGCGTTCGGCGGCGCACGCGCGGCCATTGCGAACCCGGTCCCGGCCACGTCGACGCAGATTCAGCAGTACCTGACCGCGAACGGCGGCAAGGCCAACCCGAATGCGCTGTACACGATGTGGATCGGCGCCAACGATCTGCTCGCCGCCACCAGCAACCCGGCAACCGCGCAGGTTGTCGTCGCGACCGCCGCGCAGAACGAAGTGGCGCAAATCAAGGCGCTGCAAGCCGCAGGCGCTAAGACCATCGTCGTCTTCAACCTGCCGGACGTCGGCAAGACGCCCGCCGCGCTCTCGCAGGGTGCTGCCGCATCGGCCGGCATCACCCAGCTGACCCAGATCTACAACGGCATCCTCTCGGGCGGCCTGGCGCAGGCCAACCGCGGCATCGTGCCGATCGACACCTACGCACTGCTCAACGAAGTGATCGCAAGCCCGAGCACCTACGGATTCACCAACGTCACGACGCCGGCATGCACCACGGCCAGCTCGATCACCTGCTCGCCGGCCACGCTGCGCGATCCGAATGCCGCCAATACGTACCTGTTCGCTGACGGCATCCACCCGACCAATGCCGCACATGCGCTGCTCGGTCAGTACGCGATCTCGATCATCCGCGCGCCGCAGCAGATCTCGCTGCTGGGTGAAGCGGGCCTCGCATCCAACGCCGCGCACGTTCGTACGCTGCGCAACCAGATGATGGCCGACAACTTCGGTGCCGACTCGCGCTTCTTCGCGGCGGTCGATTACGGCCAGCAGAAGTTCAAGACCACCGACACCTCGCCCAAGACCGACAGCGACAACGTCAACCTGACGGTCGGTGCCGACGCCAAGGTCAGCGACCACGTGTCGGTCGGCGTTGCTGCTGGCGTTGCGCAGTCCAAGGCGGACTTCCAGGGCGGTGGCGGCTACAAGATGCAGGACATCGCCGGCTCGGGCTACGCCTTCTATCACAACGGCGGCGGCTACTTCGGCGGCTACGCCAGCTTCGGCCAACTGAGCTTCACCGACATCGACCGTCGCATCGACCTCGGTGCCGCCCGCCGCACCGAAACCGGCAAGACCGACGGTTCGCACGTGGGTGCCGGCCTGAGCGGCGGCTGGTGGTTCGGCAGCGACTCCCTGAAGACCGGCCCGTTCGCGTCGGTGGAATGGGAGCAGCTGCGCGTGTTCGGCTACACCGAGCGCAACGACACCAGCACCGCAATGCGTTTCGACCGTCAGACGCGTAACGCCCGCATCGAAACCGCCGGCTGGCGCTTGCAGGGCACCTGGCAGTCGGGCAACACGCTGCTGCGTCCGTTCGCAGAAGTCGCGTACAACCACGACGGTCGCGCCGATGCTCGCTACGTCACCGCAGGCCTGACCAACATGTCCGGCGAGTTCAGCGTGCAGGGCTTCTCGCCCGACAAGACCTGGGTCACGGCGGATCTCGGCCTCAGCGCCGACTTCAACCAGACCTGGAGCGGCTGGGTCAGCTACAGCGGCCGCTTCGGCGACGACACCCAGCGCTTCAATGGCCTGAATCTCGGGCTGAAGATGGCGTTCTGATAACGCTTCATGCCTGGAAGCGGCACGGGCTTTGACCCGTGTTTCCATCAAAAGAAAACGCCGGCATCAAGCCGGCGTTTTCTTTTACCCCTTTACGGATTGGTAAAAGTCCAGCCCTTGTCTTGCAGCAGTCGCGGCTCGGCAATGCCTGCGGGCTCACACTCTGCGGGGCCGCACGCGGCGCTTATCGTGAGGAAGCCAGGCAAGGTGTAGTTGGTGATGATCGTACCGGGGACGATGTAATGCGGCGAGGGGTTGCTACCGCAAGGTGTTGCTTCATAGATCGTGTAAGCGGTGTGCGTGTTGCCGCCGTGATAAGTCACGGCTTCACATGTCCGGAGAAACTGTCCGACGATGGCGCCGTTCTCGTCGAAGTATTTGATCGACGTCGAAGTGAGCGAAAGTGCGTACGCATTTCCAACGATGCCGAATAGCGAAATAGCGGCCAGCGCGAGCTTTCCAAGCGAACCCTTCATTGCGTGCCTCTCTGTAGTCGTAGAACGGTCCAAGTACCCCCTACGCAACCGTATTCCTGAGAGTCGACAAGTTCTGTAAGGCACTACCGCTGATCTCTGTAGGGGTAATCCTACAGACGTACTGACTCGTACTTTCTTGCGCGACATCGGAGCAAGTTTTCACACAGCTCATTCGCTGCCAAAAGAAAACGCCGGCGCGAGGCCGGCGTTTCTGCGATCGCATGTGAGCGAGATTATTTCTTGCCGCCCGCCTTGCTGTACATCGCTTCGGCCTGCTTGCGCAGGTTGTTGGCTTCGTCGTCCGAGAGCACGTCGACCTTGCCGCCCGACTCGTTCTGCTTCAGCACAAGTTCGCCGGCGTCATTCCAGCCCGCGCGCTCGGTGGACGTCGGCTTGGCGTCCTTGCTGGCCTTTTTCTCCTGCACGATGACCCACGGCTTACCGTCGCGGTACGCGTAGTTGGTCGAGGTGAAACCCTTGTCGCCGTAGTCGACCAGTTCGATGACGAACTGGACGTCGTTGCCCTTCTTGAAGATCTGCCAGCCGCGCGACTCGCCTTCCTTCAGCGCGGTGCCCTGGGTGACCTTCATGCCGCCGATGTTCTTCTTGACGCTGTTGTAGCCAGCCAGCTCTTTCTCGCCCGGCGTGGCTTCACCGACGAGCTGGATGTTGGCGACGTTCTTGGCGCCCTTGGTCAGCACAGGAGTCTTGAGCGGCGACGAGTAGTGACGCTCGCCGTCCTGCAGCGACACCTCGATGATGTACATGTCGTTCGGATTGACGTCCGACGCATTGAAGTCGAGCTGGAACGACTGCGGCATGGTGACCGGCGCAATGGTCTTGCTGGCCAGCGGCTGCGAACCCTCGGCCGAGACGTCGACCAGCTTCAGGTCGAGCTTGGCATCCGGACTGAGCTGCGCACCGGCGTCACGGAGAGTGACCGTACCGGTGACGGCATTGGCCGGTGCCGCGTTGTCGCTGCTACCCGGGCTGCTGCCGGCGGCGGCGGGCTGGGCGTTGTTGTCGGAGCCGCCGCTGCAACCGGCGAGGGCCAATGCGGCCACGGATGCGAGCGACAAGAAAATCCTGCGCATGGTCGAACCTCGTTACAGAACGGAATGTTGGTGGGTCACGGAAGATACGCGCGCGCATGGCGCACAAGGCTTCCGGGGGGAACGTCGGAGCATACCGGCAAATGCGCCTCTGGAAAAGTCAAGTGACGAATCTGACAGGAATCGGGTTTCGCGATGCGGTCGGCAAGCTGGCAGTCAGATTTGCCGGAAAGGCGCAATCGCTTGATCTTGCGGGATGTTTTTTCCCGCGCTTACGAAAAACGCCACCCGAAGGTGGCGTTTTTCGTTTTCCAGTGACCACGCCCCGAAGGGCGTGGCGCTGGCCTGCGACATCGATGGATCAGAAGTCGTAGGTCACACCGAAACGCACCGAACGCGGGGTCTGGTACGCATAGGCGCTGCGGTAGCGCGGATTCGGAGCATCCGACACGCCGTAGTACGGGAACTGCTGGGTCTTCTGCTGTTCGTTGAGGAGGTTGAACACCTCCACGCTGAAGGCCAGCTTGTGGTCTGCGAACGCCGGACGGTATTCCGAGCTGAGCGATACCGTGTGCGTCATCGGCAGGCGGCTGCCCGAACCCGGGGGCGACGGCAGGCCATTGCACCAGTGGTACGACTCGACGCCATAACCGGCATCTTCCTGGTTCGGACCGAAACCGCCGTAGCAGTTACGCGGCGCACCCGAGACAATCGCGATGTTGCCGGCGATCATCCATTCCGGGGTGATCTGGTACGCGCCATAGGCCTTGAACGCATGCGTGTGGTCGTTGGCAAGCTTGCCATTCGAATACACCATGAGCGGCGCGTTGTCCCAAGCCTGGGTAACCGACGGGTCGCTGCGGGTACCGGCATCGGTATCCACCTGGCCTTCGCTGTTGCCGTAGAGCTTGGAGTACGTGTAGCTAACGGTGCCCCACCAGTTGCCGTCACCCTTCTGGCGAGTCAGGTGCAGTTCGGCAGCGTAGTAGTGGCGCTTCAGGTGCGGGAAGCCCAGCTCCTTGTTCGATACGGTGATCGAATCGTAGCCACCATTGGCGTTACCGACCTGGAAGGTGTTCGCGCGACCCGGATTGAACAAGTAGCAGCCCACTGCGTTCCAGTTCTGCGTATCGACGTCGTAGCCGGCGGCCGTGAAGGCATCCTGCACGCGACCGGTATCGCAGAAGTCGTCGATCGCATTGCCGAGCTTGCGGTACGTCAGCTTGGCACCGTAGGTCCAGTCCGTACCGAGCGTCTTGTCGAAGCCGGCGATGAACTCGTCCTGGTATTCCGCGCTCACGCCCTTGGCCGTCACGATCTTCGGATCCGGCGACTGACCGTACTCGTTGTTGGCCGAAATTTCGGCGCCAGGGCCACGAATCGTGTTGAGCGGGGTGAGACCGGTCGGGTAACCGGTGGCGGGATCGACGCCCGTGTACGAGTAGTACACGCGGGTGTAGTAGGAGCCCGATGCCCCACGGATGGCGGGCGCTGCGGGCAGGGCAAGATAGTAACGGCCGGCATTGGCGTACACCTTGAAGGTGCTGTCGCCATAGACGTCCCAGCTGGCGCCGAGGCGCGGAGCCCACTGCGGCTTGGTCTGCGTGATGTACGCCTGACCGCTGCCGTTGTAGTTCGTGAACTGGTCGTTGCGCAGACCGATCGACAGCAGGACGTTGTCGTTCACCTGCCACTTGTCTTCGACGTACTGGGCACGCTGCTTCACGCGGACGCTGGCCGCCGTGATCTGACGATACTCGTCGACGTAGTAGGGCGAGCCCACCGGCGGCGTGACCTGCCCGTTGGCAATCGTCTGACCCGTGGCGACCGTACCGTACTCCCACGCATAGCCGGCGTTGCCGTACATCGACTGGCCGTCGTCGTTATCCTGCGTCGACTGGTTGTCGATACCGAAGGACAGCGTGTGGTTGCCGAGCACCCAGCTCAGGTCGACACGGTAGTTCGAACCCTTGCTCTCGTGCCGCGGATCGTCGACCTGGATCAGGTTCTGCGCGTTGCCGATACCGCCGGCCACGCCGCCATTCGCCGCAGGGTTCTGGTTCTCGGGCGTGATAATGCCGATCAGGTTCGGATCGGTCGAAGCCGGGTTGGTGTAGAACTGCGTCTTCTGTCGGCCGTACTGTGCCGTCAACGTGAGGTTGTCGGTGATGTAGCTGGTGTACTTGGCCAGCCACATCGTCTGCTTGGTGTTGGCTTCCGTCGCCGGATTGCGATACGCACCCCGCGTGCCAGTGGCGTTGTCGTAGCCGTAGATGCTGCCGGAGTAGTTGTCCTTGTAGGACGCGCCGGTCAGCTCGAGCAGATTGTTGTCGTTGATGTTCCAGTCGATCTTGCCGTACATCTTCGGATCGTCGTAACGATAATCCGTGACGCGGGTCGTGGAGACCGCACCGACGTTCGTGCCTTCGCGACGCGCGCCTTCAACGGCGATGAACGCGAACAGCTTGTCCTTGATCAGCGGGCCGCCGGCGTAGGCCGAAGCGATCGCTTCCCAATCCTTGTTGTCCTGGCGACGCTGGTAGAGCTCACCTTCTTCCGGCGAACCCTTGACGTAATTGATGTTGCGCGGATCGGCCTTCGCCCACTTCGGGGTGAACAGCAACTGGCCGCCGAAATGGAATTCGTTCGTACCGCGGCGACCCACGACGTTGATCACGCCACCGGCCGAACGGCCGTACTGGGCGCCGTAGCCGCCGGTCAGAATCTCCTGCTGATCGATCGCGCCGTACGGCAGAACGATACCGCCGTAACCATTGATCGGATCGGTGGTGTTCATGCCGTTGACGTAGTACGCGTTTTCGTTGACCGAGGAACCGGCGAACGAAACGAGCGCCTGACCCGTCGGGCTCGCGAGACCCGTGCCGGTCGCGCCTGCGGTCACGCCCGGAGCGAGCAGCGCGATGGCTTCGGCGCTACGGCCGAGCGGCAGCTGCTTCAGCTGAGTCTGGGTGATGACGGTGCGGGAATCGACAGACGAGACGTCGATCGGCGGCAGCGCGTTGCCCACGACGGTCACGCCCTCGAGGTTCGACGCATTGGCTGCCGCGGCGGCCGGAGCGTTGAAGGAAACCTCGGTACCGGCGTTGACGCGCAGCTCGACGTTGTCACGCGTGTCGACGGCGGCGCCACCCTTCATGAGGGTGACCTTGTAGCTGCCCAGGGGCAGGTTGTTGAAGGTGTAGCGACCATTCTCACCGACCGTCGCGGTACGGGTCGTACCGGTGGAGCTGGTGATCTGGACGGTTTCGCCGGGTTCGGCCTGACCGAACAGGCTACCGGTGGTGGCCTGGGCGAACACGGTGCCCGTGAGGCCCATGCCCATCGCGAGCGCGAGCGCCAGCGAGGAACGACGCAGGACGGATGCCTGCCGGATGCTGCGAGAACTCATTGCAAATCTCCCCAGATCGGCCCTCACCGGGCCTGAAAACGAGCAAAACCGACCGAAGCCGGAAAAAGAGGCTTCGTCGGCGCACGTTTCGGAGATATTCCTTGCGCGCCACTCCTCCCAGAGTGGTACGCGGTCCCCGTGGACCTGCTCCCGACAAGCCATGACATCCGCTGAACCGTCCCTATGCGTAAGAACGCGAGGGGATTGCCAGCATCGCCGACGCCGAACATAGGCGTACGCCGACCACCGTGTCAACAAATTATTTACACGGAGATAGGAGTTTTTCTTACGGCTAGTTCGCACATCGAAGGGTTCGACGGCTCGGGAACAAAGGGAAATTTGCTTACAGTTGAAACAGTTCCGCCAAAAAAGCGCCCCGATCCGGGAGGCGCGGGGCGATCTGGGGAGGCACTAGGCCTTGCCGAGCGGGCCGTCCTTGGCCCGTCGGTTTTCTCTTCTTGTAGCTTGGTAGCGCTTTCTTGCGGCTTTACCCGATCAGAAGTCGTACGTGATACCCACGCGGGCATAACGCGGCGTGGTCTGATACAGGGGGACGCCGTAGCGCGGGTTCGGCTTGGCCGTGCTTCCGCGGATCGGGTAGATCTGCGTTTCCTTACGGCTGTCGAAGAGGTTGAAGACCGTGAGGTTGAAGCCGAGCTTGCTGTCGGCCCACGTCGGACGGTATTCGATCGAGCCCGTCACGATGTAGGTCCACGGGTTGTGGCCTGCTTCACCCGGAGGCGACGGCTGACCTTCGCACCAGTGGTAGTACGAGCCGTAACCGAGGTTCGGGTTGGTCTGGCCCGGGCCGTAGAAGCCGAGGCAGCTCTTCGGCGCGCCGGAGGCGATGTTGGCGTTAGCCGACACGAGCCATTCCGGAGCCAGCTGATACGAACCGTAGATCTTGAACTGATGCTTGCGGCTGTTGGCCAGTTCGCCGTTGGCGTACTGCATGACTTCCGCATAGTCCCAGTCGACCGTCGCCGAGACCGTGTCCTGACGAATGTCCGAACGGACCTGGCCTTCCGAGTTGCCGTAGCTCTTCGAGTAGACGTAGTCGAAGCGGACCTGATACTTGCCATCCCACGCGTGATCCAGGTACAGCTCGAGGCCGTAGTAGTTACGCTTGCTGTGCGGGAACCCGAAGTCCTTGTTGTTCATGTCGACGCTGTAGAAGCCGCCGTTGGTGTTCGGAACAAGGAAGGTATTCGCACGGCCCGGGTTGAACAGGTAGCTGCCCTGGATGTCGCCGATGGTGTCCGGATCGATACCCGAACGGATCATCTTGGCTTCGATCGCACCCGCGTCGCCGACGTCATCGATCGCGTTGCGCAGCTTGCGCACCGTGGCCTTCGCGCCGTAGGTCCACTTGTCGGTCAACGCCGCATCGAAGCCGAGGATGAACTCGTCCTGGTACTGCGACTTGATGTTGGTGGCAGCTGCGGTCTTCGGATCACGCGGGATACCGTACTCGCGGTTCGCCGAGATCGGGCCACCCGTGCTGCTGAAGATCGGGGTGAGGCCGGTCGGCGTGCCGTCCGGATTGATACCCGTGTAGGTGAAGTACTCGCGGGTGTACAGCGACGCACCGGCCGAGCGCAGAGCGACCGACGCCGGCAGCGCGAGGAAGTAACGACCCGCGTTGGCGTAGATCTTCAGGCTGGAATCGCCGTTGACGTCCCAGGTGGCACCGAGGCGCGGCGCCCACTGCGGCGTGGTCAGGCGCAGGTAGGCCTGGCCGTTCTGGTTGTAGTTGGTGAACTGGTCGTTACGCAGACCGAGCTTCAGCAACCAGCGATCGCTCACCTGCCACGCGTCTTCGATGTACTGAGCGCGCTGCGTCGTGCGGACCGAAGCCTGGGTGCTGTAGACGTAGCGAGCGACGTAGTAGCCGTCGCCGCCGGGCGGCGCCACGTAAGCGGCGTCGGTCGGCGAGGTGCCGATGATCGGCGTACCAGCGTCCGTCTGCCAGTATTCCCAGGCGTAGCCCGGGCCCGACGTCGTGATGCCGTCGTTCTTGTCGAGCACCTTCTGGTTATCGATACCCGCGGTGATCGTGTGATCGCCGATGTGGTAGCTCAGGTCGACGCGCAGGTTGGTGTTGGTCGACTTGTGCTTCGGATCGGCAATCTGCGCGGACGGGTTGGAGTTCGTGATGAATCCACCGCCGGTGAGCCCGGTGTTCTGCTGGTTCGCCTGCAGAATCGACGGCAGGGTCGAGTCGGCAGTCGCGGTGTAATACGTACCCTTCATCTTGCCGTACAGGGCCGTCAGGGTCAGGTCGTCGGTGATGTAGCTGGTGAACTTGGCGCTGTAGACGTCGGCACCGGACTTGTTCTGCGGTGCACCGGCAGTGTCCTTGCCAGTGAAGTCGCCACGCTGGCCGGTCGCGTAGTCATAGTCGTAGATCGACGCGTCGTAGTTCTGCTTGTTGGAAGCGCCGGTCAGTTCGAGGATGTTGGAATCGGTGATGTTCCAGTCGACCTTCGCGTAGTACTTCGGGTTGGTGTAGGTCTGCTTGTACACGAACGGCGAAGCGGTGCTGGTCGTTACCGAACCCTCACGACGCTCCTGCTCGGCCGCCAAGAAGACGTACAACGTGTCCTTGATCAGCGGACCACCGGCGTAGGCCGAATACGTGGTGCGCCAGAACTTGTCGTCGCGGTTGCGATCGTAGATGCGACCGGCGTTGGCGCCAATCTGGCTGTAGTAGTTGATCGGGTCGGCCTTGGTGCCCTTCGGCTCCCACAGAACCTGTCCACCGAAGTGCCACTCGTTCGTACCGCGCTTACCGACCTGGCTGATCACGCCACCGGAGGAACGACCGTAGGCAGCGCCGTAGCCGCCCGCGAGCACTTCCTGCTGGTCGATCGCGCCGTACGGCAGGGTGATACCGCCGAAGCCGCTGAGCGGATCCGTGGTGTTGAAGCCGTTGATGTAGTACGCGTTCTCGGTGACGGCGCTACCGGCGATCGACACCAGCGGGTTACCGGTCGGGCCAACGAAGAACGAGCTACCGGCCACGGCGCCCGGCGCGAGCAGTGCGATCGCTTCGGCGGTGCGAGCCAGCGGCAGCTTGGAAAGCTGTTCGGACGTGATGACCGTGCGCGAGTCGACCGTGCTGACGTCGATCGACGGGAGTGCATTGGCCGAGACCGTCACGCCTTCGAGGTTCGACGTATCGGCAGTGGCGGCAGTGGCGCCACCGAAGCTGACATCGGTACCCGCACCGACGCGAAGCGTCACGTTGGCGCGCGAATCGACGGCGGCACCGCCCTTGTTCAGCGTGACCTTGTAGTTGCCGAGCGGCAGCTGGTCGACCACGTAACGGCCGTCGGCACCGACGTTGACAGTGCGGCTAACGCCGGTGTCGCTCGTCACGGTGACGGAGTCGCCAGCGCCGGCGGCCGTCTGGCCGAAAATGCGGCCGCTGGTGGACTGCGCGAACACGGCACCGGACACGGTACCCAGGCTGATCGCCAGAGCCAGTGCGGTCCGACGCCCCAGAGACGCGGCGCGATAATGACGCGAATTCATCGAATGCTTCTCCCCATGGAAAGCCGCCATCGCAAAATGCTGCGGTGGGACGGCAAGACGATCCCGAACCGGCGCAAACCGGCCCTCTTAGGATCGATGTCAAAAAATTTTCTGGTCATACAACGACATCCCGGAAAGGACGCCGCCCCCAAACGTCACGGGTCAGGTGACGGAACGAGATATACGGGAAGCTGTCATCGTTACGCAATACGAAAACTTCACGATTTATTAGCTGTCGTCGCAATTAGTTGCACGACAAGATCATGCGTACCCGCGAGAATTTCCTGTATCACTCAGATATTTACGATTCACGCGGCCGGGCAATTCCTACGCCATTAGGAATTCAGCCTAGGAAACATTCCTAGAAAAAAAGCCCCCGACCCGGAGGGTCGAGGGCGATCTGGGGAGACGCTGGTTATCGCCTCCGGTACGAAGTGCCGTACAGAGGCTCTTGTTGTCTTTCTACGACGACCTCCGATCGATCAGAAGTCGTACCGAGCGGTGAAGCGCACAGTGCGCGGGTCGGTGAAATTGAGCTCGCGGTCGTAGAGGGGGTTCACCGTCGAGCGCGACTGCGCGTAGCGCGGGTTGTAAGACGTCGGCGTCTGCTTGTTGAACACGTTGAGCACGTCGACCTGGAAGGTCAGGTTCTTGTCCAGCCAGGACGGCGTGTACGCCGCGTTGAGGTTCACGATGTAGGTCCACGGCGTGTTGCCTGCCGAACCACGCGGCGAGCGCTCGTAGCCAGGCGTGCCGGGGAGACCGCACCAGTAGTAGAACGAGCCGTTGTACAAGCCGGCGTCGGCGGTCGGATAGAAGCTGGTGCAGTTCTTCGGACGGCCCGAGGCAATGTTGAGGTTCGCACCGAAGCGCCAGTCGTCACTGAGCTGGTAGTAGCCGAACGCCTTGATCTGGTGCGTGCGGTTGTTAGGCAGCTTGCCGTTCGCGCCGACCATCAACTGCGGAAGATCCCAGTCCTGCGTAACCGACACGTCAGCCTGGCCACCGTTACCGGTATCGAGGTCCGAAGCGAGCTGGCCTTCGGTGTTGCCGTAGCTGCGCGACCAGGTGTAGTCGATGCGCCCGTACCACTTGTCGGAGAACGGATGCTCCAGGTACAGATCCACGGCATAGTACTTGCGCTTCAGATCCGGCAGCTGCAACGCGTCCTTCGAGTAGTGCACCGCCACGAAGGAACCGTCGTCCTGCTCCTGCAGGAAGGTATTGCCGGTGCCCGGATTGAACAGGAAGCACGCGCCACCAAGTGCGGGGGTGCAGGTGTCGTCGATGGCGCTGCGCAGCTGGCGCCAGGTCAGCTTTACGCCCCAGTTGAGCGAAGGGGTAAGCGCCTGATCGAGACCGGCGATGTACTCATCCTGGTAGTGCGACTTCAGGCCCTTCGCCGCGACCGTGCGGGGATCCGGCGCAATGCCGCATTCCAGGTTCGCGGAGACGGCGTTCGTCCCATTACACGTGTAGCCCGCGGCCTGATTGACCGGTACGGACACGAGCCCTGTGGGCGCACCGGTGGTGGGGTCGATGCCCGTGTAGCTGAAGTACTCCGACGTACCCAGCGAACCCGACGCTGCGCGAACGGCCACGTTGTTCGGCATCGCGAGGTGGTAGCGGCCGGCGTTGGCATAGATTTTCAACGTGGAGTCGCCGTTGACGTCCCACGACACACCAAGGCGCGGTGCAAGCTGATGGCGCTGCTTCGCGTAGACCTCGTTGTTGCCGTTGTAGTTCTTGAACTGCTCGTTGCGCAGACCGGCGTAGATCATCCATCGATCGGTGAGCTGCCAGTGGTCGTCGATGTACTGCGACTCCTGAACCGTCTTTACCTTCGCCGATGTGGTCGTGTACGCGCGGGTGACGTAATAGCCCTGTGTACCGAGGCCGCCTGCAGCCGCGGGTGAACCCACGCCGTGGCCGGCGTCGATCGCCTGGCCCGGATTGTTCTGGAAGTTATAGGTCCAGCTATAGCCGCCCGGGAGCGAGGTGCCAGTGAACGACTTCGCCTCCTGGCGGTCCGCGCCGAAGCGGATGTCGTGATCGCCTAGGCGATATTCCAGATCGAGGCGCCAGCCGTTGGTTTCGTCGTTGGCACCCGGCACACGAACCGCGGCCGAGGTGGTCTGGCAACCGCCGTAGCTGAGGCCTGGCGCACGCGCCTGCGCGGTGGCGATGCTGATGAGCGGGCAGTTCGGGTTGTACTGATACGGCAACTGGATGTGATCCAGTCGCTGCTGGCCGTACAAAGCCGACACGGTGAAGTTGTCGGTGATGTAGCCCGTGTACTTGCCGACGTAGAGGTCGCCGCCGTCCTTGGTATAGACGCCGCCGTTCTGCGTCTGCCCGTGACCGAGCGTGGCGTAGCTGAAGCCGTAGGTCTTGGACGTGTACTCGCTCTTGTCCGAGACGCCGGTCAGTTCGATGTGATGATCGTCGGTGATGTTCCAGTCGATCTTCGCCAACCAGCGCGGGATCTTGTACTGGTATTCGTTCCAACCGTTGCGGCCGACGGTAGCCGCCGTGATCGCGCCCGCGGTCGTACTGCTGGCGATGCCCTGGCCTTCACGCCGATTCATTTCGGCATCGATGTAGAAGAACAGCTTGTCCTTGATCAGCGGACCGCTCGCGTAGGCGCCAATGGTCGAGCGCCAGTAATTGTTCTTCTTCGTGTACTGATAGATCGTGCCGTCGGTCGTCGGGTAGAAACCCGTGTCGGGATAGTTGTTGTTACGCGGCGACGCGCGCGTGCCGGACGGTTCCCAGATGGTGTACACGCCGCCGTGCCACTCGTTGGTACCGCGCTTGGTGACGATGTTGATGACACCACCGGTGGACCGGCCGAATTCCGCGCCGTAACCGCCGGTGAGCACCTGCTGCTGATCGATCGCATCGAACGGGAGCTGGGTGAGGCCGATCGAGGTCAGCGGGTTGGTCACGGCATAGCCGTTGATGAAATAGGCGTTCTCGGAGGACGCAGAGCCGCCGAAGCTGGGCACCGGATTGCCGAGGGCATCCTTGTAGCTGGAGTTGCCGATGACGCCCGGTGCCAGCAGCGCGGCGGCAAGCACGTCACGGGTGATGGGCAACTTGTTGAGCTGCTCGGCGGTGATCACGGTGCGCGTGTCCACGGACGAAACGTCGATCGACGGCATGGCCGTCGCGCTCACGGAAACGCCTTCCAGGGTGCTGGCCTCGGTCGCGGATGCTGCCGAACCGAACGACACTTCCGAACCGCCCGAAATCGTCACCGAAACGTTGTCGCGCTGGCTCACCACGGCGCCGTTGTTCTCGAGCGTGACCTTGTAGCTGCCCGGCGGGAGCGAACTGAAACGATAGCGGCCGCTCGCATCGACCGTGATCGATCGCGCGAAGCCCGTATCGGGGTTGGAGATGGTGACCGTATTGCCCTGCTGCGGATTCACCTGGCCGAAGATCGAACCGGTGACGTTCGATTGCGCCATCGCGGCGCCAGCGACGGTGCCCAGGCCGATAGCGACGGCCAACGCCGTCCTCCGACCCAGCGCTGCCGTGCGGTAGTTACGCAAATTCATTCAGTGGCTCCCCTGGAAGTTCCGAAGTCGTACGTTCTTGCGATTCATCGGCAAGCCGCGCCCGTCCCGGCGGCACCAGGCCAGGGTCGATCGGCTTGTGTCTTTTTTCCATTTGTAACGGCCACTTGCCAAGAAGCGCCGCATACTCCCCCTGCAGCACGATGCGTGCCGCGTCGTCACATATACGTAAGAGCTTGCGGCTTCGCAACACGAAAAATTCACGCGCGTCCGTCGCTCGAAACCATCGCGGGAGGGCCATGGGTGCACGTGCAGAAAAAAAGACTGTCGGGATCGACGGTTACGGCGGCGCCAACCATGACTTTCGGCATGTCTGCGAATTCGCCCTAGGAAACATTCCTAGAAAAAACCGGCGATTAGTTCGCGATATCGCATCGATGACGGACAGCGGGACGGCCGCTGAATCGCCGCCTTCCGAAACTTCTCAAGCGAAAGACTTTCGAAGGGAAGCGCGTGTACACCGGATACCGGGCTCGCGCGTTGGAGCTTCAACGCCGGGGGGCGGTCTTTGATCAACGAGGTTTCAATCGCATGAACGACAATTTACGGGGATCCATCCTGGCCGATGCTGCCAGCGGAGGCCTGGACACCGGTCGCGCCGAGACCTCGGTAGCGCCGTCTTCCTTTGCCAGCCGCGTGCGCGCGGTCATCAAGATGTCGGGGAGCGTCAGCGAAATCGCACGTCGCTGCGGCTTCTCGGAGGGCGTGGTGCGCAGTTGGCGCGACGGGAACACCGATCCGTCGCGTGGCCGTTGCGTGACCATGGCGAAGACGCTGGGTCTGTCCCTCGTCTGGCTTGCCGCAGGCGAAGGACCGATGATGCTTGACGGGTCCAACGAAGACACCGTGGCTCGCACCGAGTCATCCGAATCCACGCGCAGCCGCGAAGTATCGACCGCGCGTACGAGCGCACTCGATCCCTCCCGCCTTGCTGCCGCGATGAAGTTGCTGCAATCGGATATCGAGATGGCCGGCAGCCGCTTTTCACCGGTGCGCCACGCGGACCTCGTAGCGGAGATGTACGCCATCCTCGGCCGCTCGGGCGAATCGGACTACGCCGATCGAATGGTCGCCTTCCGGCGGACGCTGGTGTCGCGCGTGCACGACGAACAGGGTACGGCACTCGCTTGAGCCCCGTCTTTCGGGCGATGCCGTCGGCATCGCCCGAAGACCGCCGAGGGAATTACAGCCGCGAGATGTCGGCGATGGCGCCGAAGCTGGCTTTCAGCTGGGCGAGCAGTGCAAGACGGTTTGCGCGCACGGCCGGGTTCTCGGCGTTGACCAGCACATCGTCGAAGAACCGATCCACCGGCCCCTGCAAGGCTGACAGGCGCGCGAGCGTGCCCGTGTAGTCGCCACGTGCAAGCAAGTCGCGCGTCTCCGCGCGGGCGGCATCCAGGGCCGCGTGCAACTCACGCTCGGCATCGGATTCGAAATGGGCTGGGTCGACGCTCGACGGGATGGGTGCGGCGTTGGCTTCTTCCGCCTGCTTGCGCAGGATGTTGCCCACACGCTTGTTCGCTGCCGCCAGGCTAGCCGCCTCGGCGCGTTGCGCAAACTCGCCGACCGCGCGCAGACGGCGATCGAAGTCGGGAAGCGTGGCCGGCGCCACCGCGAGCACGGCCTCGAACTGGTCGGCCGAAAAGCCCTGATCCGCGTAGTAACCGCGCAGGCGATCGAGCACGAAGGCTACGACTTCGTCGCCGAGTTCCCGGCGGCGAGCGCCGATGTCCACGGCCGGTGCCTTGCCATCCTTGCCCGGCTTCACGCCAGCCACGAGCGCCGCTTCGGGCACCATCTCGAAGGCTTCGGTGAAAGCGGCACGCAGGTCGATCTCCAGCCCGCCCTCAATGAGGGTACGCGCCAGACCGAGCGCCGCGCGGCGCAGCGCGAACGGGTCCTTGTTGCCGCTGGGTTTGAGTCCCACGGCGAAGATGCCGGCGAGCGTGTCGAGACGTTCGGCCACCGCAAGCACCTGCCCGACCTTGCCGGCAGCAATGGCATCGCCGCCGAAGCGCGGCTGGTAGAAGCTGTCGAGCGCCTCGGCCACATCGGGCGCGATGCCTTGCCGCGTGGCGTAGTAGCGGCCCATGACGCCTTGCAGTTCGGGGAACTCGCCAACCATGCGCGTGAGCAGGTCGCACTTCGACAGCGCCGCGGCATGTGTCGCCTGGCCCGCGTCGACACCGACACGGTTGGCGATGACACGCGCCAGTTCGGCCACGCGCACCGTCTTGTCCCATAGGCTGCCCAGCGACTGCTGGTAGGTAACGTTCTTCAGGCCTTCCTGGTGGTCGGCGAGCGGCGTTTTGAGGTCTTCGTCCCAGAAGAACTTGGCATCGGCAAAACGCGGACGAATGACGCGCTCGTAGCCCTTGCGGATCTCAGCGGGATCGCGGCTCTCGATGTTGGCGACACCGATGAAGTGTTCGGTCAGGCGCCCCTCGGCATCGAATACCGGCACGAACTTCTGGTTGGTCTCCATGGTGGTGACCAACGCCTCGGGCGGCACGTCGAGAAACGCGCGCTCGAAGGTACAGGCGATGCCCACCGGCCATTCCGTGAGGTTGGCGATCTCGTCGAGCAGCCCTTCGGACAGTCGCGGCACGCCCCCGGTCGCCACGCGCGCCACTTCGTCACGCACGCGCTGCCGCCGTTCGACGGGATCAGCGATGACGTGCGCATGGCGCAGGGCCTCAAGCCAGCTGTCGGCGTCGGCGACGTGGACCGGCGCGGGATGATGGAAGCGATGACCGCTGCTCTGGCGACCGCTCTTCAACCCCAGAACCTCGCCTTCGACGATGTCGGCACCATGCAGCATCAGCAGCGTATGCACGGGGCGCACGAAGGTATCGTCGCGATCGCCCCAGCGCATCGCCTTGGGAATCGGCAGCGCCTTGAGCGCCTCGGTAACGATCTCCGGGAGCAGCGATGCGGTCGGCTGACCCGGCTTCACGGCGCGGAACACGAACCACGCGCCCTTGTCGGTCTCGAGTCTTTCGAGGGCGGACACCTCGACGCCGCACGATTGTGCAAAGCCGAGCAACGCCTTGCTCGGCTCGCCGTCGGCACCGAGGCTCGCGGCGATCGCCGGGCCGCGACGCTCGATGGTCTGTTCCGGCTGCGCCACGGCCACCTCGGCGATGTGCACCGCGAGACGGCGGGGTGACGCATAGGCCTGCGCCGAGGCGAAGTCTGCGGCAACGCCGCGCTTCTCCAAGCCTTCGACGACGCCGCGCGCGAACGCGGCGGACAGGTCGTCCAGGGCCCTCGGCGGCAGTTCCTCGGTGCCCAGCTCGATGACGAGCGGCAATCGCTTATCGGCCACGGGCGGCCTCCTTGTCGTTCTTCAGGCCAGGAAAACCAAGCTTTTCGCGCTGCGCCACGTACGCCTCGGCGACGCTGCGCGCCAACGTGCGCACGCGCAGGATGAAACGCTGGCGCTCGGTCACGCTGATGGCGCGACGCGCATCCAGCAGGTTGAAGGCATGGCTGGCCTTGCAGACCTGCTCGTACGCCGGCAGCGGCAACCCCGCGGCGATGAGCTTGCCGGCCTCGCCTTCGCAGACGTCGAACCAATGGAACAGCTCGGGAACGTTGGCATGCTCGAAGTTGTACGTACTCTGCTCCACCTCGTTCTGGTGGAAAACGTCGCCATACGTGACGACGCCATGCGGGGCATGCGTCCAGACGATGTCGTAGATGCTGTCCACGTTCTGCAGGTACATGACCAGGCGTTCGAGACCGTAGGTGATCTCGCCCGTGACGGGACGGCATTCGAGACCGCCGGCCTGCTGGAAATAGGTGAACTGGGTGACTTCCATGCCGTTCAACCAGACTTCCCAACCCAGACCCCAGGCGCCCAGCGTGGGCGATTCCCAGTTGTCCTCGACGAAACGCAGATCGTGCACCAGCGGATCGATACCCAGCGCTTTCAGCGAGCCGATGTAGCGCTCGAGGATGTCGTCCGGATTCGGCTTCAGCACTACCTGGTACTGGTAATAGTGCTGGAGTCGGTTCGGGTTATCGCCGTAGCGACCGTCCGTGGGCCGGCGGCAGGGCTGCACGTAGGCTGCGGCCCAGGGCTCGGGTCCGAGCGCACGAAGGAAGGTGGCCGGGTGGAACGTTCCCGCGCCGACCTCGGTGTCGAGCGGCTGGACCAGCACGCAGCCCTGCTCCGCCCAATAGCGGTTCAGGGTCTGGATCACGTCTTGGAAGGTGGGCGCGGACATGGTTCCCGAGTCCTTGAGAAAGCGGGCTAGTATAGCGGCGTAGGATTCACACGGGGTCGCACCACCATGGCAGTCAATCCGCAACCCGGCGCGCTGCTCGGCCGCCGCGGCCGGCTGGAACTCGACGAGGTGCTCGCCTCGCTCGTCGTAGACGGATACCTCACCGGCGACGACGCCAAGCGCATCCGGCTCGCTTCCCGCGGCGGAAAATCCGCCATTGAGCTGCACCCTCTGGTCCTGATTGCGAACGCCAAGCCGGAGAACCGCCGTGAAGCCGGGCGGCCGCTGAGCCTCGAAATCCTGGTCGAATGGCTGGCCGGCAAGGCCGACCTGCCCTATCTCAAGATCGACCCCATGAAGGTGAACGTGGCCCAGGCCACGCAGGCCGTGAGCAGCGCGTACGCCCAGCGCCACCGCATCCTTCCCGTGGCCGCGTCGTCGATGGAGGTGACCTTCGCCACCGCGGAACCCTTCGATACCGGCTGGGCGAACGACCTGGCGCACATGCTCCGCCGCGATGTGCGTCGTGTGGTGTCGAACCCGATCGACATCAACCGCTACCTGCTCGAGTTCTACGGCGTGCAGCGATCGATCCAGCTCGCGCAGGATGCCAAGGGGAGCGAGCCGTCGAAGATCATCAACTTCGAACAGTTGGTGGAACTCGGCAAGACCGGCGAAGTAGGTGCAGATGATCGACACGTGGTCCACATCGTGGACTGGCTGCTGCAATACGCTTTCGAACAACGCGCCTCCGACATTCACCTGGAGCCGCGCCGCGATGCCGGACAGATGCGCTTCCGCATCGATGGCGTGATGCAGAAGGTGTTCGAGCTTCCGCCGCCCGTGATGACCGCGGTGACCGCGCGCGTGAAGATCCTCGCGCGCATGGACGTGGCGGAGAAACGGCGTCCGCAGGACGGTCGCATCAAGACGCGCTCCGCCGGTGGCCGCGAAGTGGAGTTGCGTATCTCCACGATGCCCACCGCCTTCGGCGAGAAGGTGGTGATGCGTATCTTCGATCCCGACCTCGTGATGAAGGACTTCGCTCAGCTCGGTTTCTCCGCCGAGGAAGATCGCGTGTGGCGCAGCATGGTGGAACGCCCGCACGGCATCGTGCTGGTGACCGGCCCCACCGGCTCGGGCAAGACCACCACCCTCTATTCCACACTGAAACATCTCGCGCGACCCGAGTTGAACGTCTGCACGGTCGAAGACCCGATCGAAATGGTGTCGCCCGACCTCAACCAGATGCAGGTCCAGCCGTCCATCGACCTGGACTTTGCGGCGGGCGTGCGAACCCTGCTGCGCCAGGATCCGGACATCATCATGATCGGCGAGATTCGCGATCTTGAGACGGCGCAGATGGCCGTGCAGGCGTCGCTCACGGGCCATCTGGTGCTCTCGACGCTGCACACGAACGACTCGCCCAGTGCCGTCACTCGCCTGCTCGATCTGGGCGTGCCGCATTACCTCATCCAGTCGACGCTCTCGGGTGTTGTGGCGCAGCGTCTGGTACGCACCCTCTGTCCGCATTGCAAGGTGGTCACAACGCAAGATGCGGATGCATGGCGTGTGCTGACACATGGCTGGGACGTGCCGGTGCCCGAACGGGTTTACGAGCCCGTCGGTTGCCTCGAATGCCGCAAGACTGGCTTCCTCGGACGCACCGGCGTGTACGAGATGATGCCGATGACTACGCGCTTGCGTTCGCTGATCTCGGCGGACCTCGATCTCGGCCGGTTCGGTGCCGAAGCCTTGCACGAAGGCATGAAACCCCTGCGTATCTCGGCGGCCATGCAGGTCGCCGCCGGACTCACCACCGTGCGTGAAGTACTCAACGTTCTCCCGCCGACCGACATCGACGATAGTCATCAGCCATGAAGCCCGTTCTCATCATTCGCACCGGCCGCGCGCCCGAGGTCATCAGCCAGCGCCACGGCGACTTCCCGCGTTGGTTCCGTCTCGGTCTTCGCCTGCGCGAGCCCCACGTAAAGGTGGTGGACGTGGAGCACGGCGATCATCTGCCCGATCCCGATGAGTGCGCAGGAGCCGTACTCACCGGCTCTGCCTCGATGGTCACCGAGAAACTGCCGTGGAGCGAACGCACGGCGGGGTGGATTCGCCACGCCATGGACATCGATCTGCCGATGCTCGGCGTGTGCTACGGCCATCAGTTGATGGCACATGCGCTTGGCGGGCGCGTGGACTACCTGCCGGGTGGGCGCGAGATGGGCACGATACGCATCGAAGCGCACGCCGATGCCGCGGCCGATCCACTCGGCGCGCGGTTGCCCGCCGCCTTCCATGCCCATGCGACACACGAGCAGAGCGTGCTGGAATTACCGAAGGGGGCAACTTCGCTCGCGCGGTCGGACCGAGACCCGCATCACCTGGTGCGTTACGGCAAGCACGCAGTGAGCACGCAATTCCATCCCGAGTTTTCGGCGGAAGTCATGCGCGCGTACATTCGGCGCAAGCACGACGTGCTACGGCAAGAGGGTCAAGCGCCCGACGCGATGCTCGCCGCCGTCGTCCCGACGCGTGACGCGACCCTGTTGCTACGTGGTTTCGTGCAGGAGCATCTGCTCGCGCCGCGGGAATACTCAGCCGCGTAAGCGACGGGCGATGGCGCCCCGCGAGAACAGCGCGAAGACGATCCCGAAGAGAAACCCGCCGATGTGCGTCCACCACACGACCGCACCGTAGCTCGCACCCGCGTAGCTGAAAAGTAACTGTACCAGCGCCCAGATGCCGATCAGCAGGAATGCCGGCACGCGCACGAATTCGAGATACAGGCCCAACGGCAACACGAGGCCCAGCTTCGCTCGCGGGAACAAGGTGACATAGGCACCCACCACGGCAGAGACCGCCCCGCTGCATCCGATGATCGCCACGCGCACCCCAGTGAGCGAAATCGCACCGATGAGGTTCGCGACCACGCCGCCGAGCAGAAAAAGCAGCAGGAACCGGGGCGAACCGAGGCTGCGCTCTGCGGGAAGGCTGAAGATCACGAGGAAGAGCAGGTTGCTCAGCAGATGCAACCAGCCGCCGTGAATGAAGATGGCGGTGAACAGGCGCAACAGGGCGGGGTCGCTCAACTGCTCCCACAACGGCAGCCCCGTCCCGAAGAGATGGGCAGGCACCGTGCCCCAGTGGAGCATGATCGAGCGACGCTCATCGGGACCGGCCAGCGCGAGCGCCACGAAACTGACCACACAAACGATGACGACGAGCATCGTCGCCCAGGAAAGCCGCGACCGTCGACGGGTGTCTACCTGGACGAACATGCTCAGGGGACGCCACGCGCCAGATGAGGGCCATCCGTCTCCAGTGACGAAAGCGCAAACATCGTCTCGGGGCCGACCACGCCATCGGCCGCGATGCCGAAGCGCTGCTGCAGGCCGAGAACGCGAGCCTCCACCGAGCGATCGAAGCTCGTCGGCTGAGTGGCTGTCGGCGCACCCGGATCGCGCGGAAGACGCGCGAGAATCCAGGCCAGCCCTTCGCCCGTGTCGCCGCGGGCCAGCTTCAAGGGCATGGCGGGATCGACGCGAAACACCGCATAGAAGCGACCACTCCACACCTGAGCGAACGCTTCCCGAGTCAGTTCCACGTATTTTCCACCGAGGTACAAGCGGACCGCTTCATCGCCCGCGCCCACCAGCAACACCTGCTGTTTCGCGTGCGTCTCGTCGAGTTCCAGAACGATAGGGCGGTCGAAGCGACGCAGTTGGTCCAGCGACCCGCGGCCGCTCACGCAGGCGAAGCCAGGGAAAATCGTCGCATCGCAGTTGATTGCGTTCGCGACCGACGTTTCCTTCGAGGTGATCTGCCAGCGCGCGAGCAGTTCCCCCCAAACCCGGACCTTACCCACATCGGGCGGCGGGAGTGCGTCCTTGAATTTCTCCAGGGCCTGTTCCGGTGTGGCGGTTACCAGGCTCTTGGGGCGCGAAGGACTGTGCCCCGTAAGGAACCAAGTCGCCGCGCCACCGACAAACAGAACCGCGGCCAGGATGCCGGCGACGAGGATCGGCTTGCGGAATCGGCGCAGCCAGTACTGAGCGTGTTGCGGCAGTGCCTCTCGCACCACGAACGACAAGGCGCGCTCGCCGATCGAACGCTCGCCCCGCTCGGCCGCGCGCTCGAGCGCGCGATGAGCCAGTGTGTTCAACCGGCGCGGATTGCCCTTGCCGTCATCGCGCAGGCTGCGCAGCCCCAGACGGCTGAACGGCATCTGCGTCGTGCCTGCCACATGGAGACGATGACGGACATAGCGCTCGCTTTCTTCACCGTTGAGCGGCCCCATCGGCAGCCGGCTGCGGATACGGGAAGCAAGTTCGGGAGCATCCGGTCCGACGAGCCGTTCGCGGAGCGATGGCTCGCCCGCGAGCAGAATATGGAACGGTGCGCCGGCCTTCTCACAGGCGACGAGCAAGCGCATGACGATGTCCAGATCATCGTCGGAGAGCTCCTCAGCATCGTCGAGGATCCAGAGGAAGCGGTGGTTCACATGGTGCGTCAGGCGCCCAAGGCCTGTCGCCAGGCCGTCGACGAGATGATCCTGCGTATTCGCTTCGGCGCTCAAGGGCAGCGGCAGGCCAAACCCCGCATACAGCGAACGCAGCCAGGCTATGGTCTCGAGCGCATAGTCGCCCTCGCCGTGGCGGACCGCGCGAATTCCCCGGCTCAGTGCATCGGCTTCCACCAGCATGCAGAGCAGCGTCTTCCCGATACCCCGCTCGCCCGTCACCAGTGTCACGCTCGAAGGACCGGCGCCGACCTCGTATTCCACGTGCGCCAGGATCTCGCGCTCGCGAGCGAACAGACACGCGAAACGCGGATCCGGTGCGTCGCCAAACGGCGGTTCGCGAAGTCCGAAAGTCTGTAGATACATGGGCCTACTGTAGCCGATCGGTCGTAAGGGCGGATGCATCGTAATGGGAACGCCCGAAGCGACAAATCGGCCACACGACAGCCCATCCGCGTAGGTGCCGCCATGGCAGCGAAGTAAGCTTGTCTGGTGGGAGCCAGCCTGCTGGCGATGGGAACTTGTCTCGCTGTTACACCGCTTCGTGGGCTTCTCGCCGCCATGGTGGCTCCCGCAGGCCAAGCAAAAAACCCGGCCTCTAATGAGACCGGGTTTTTAGGATAAAGCCCCTGGCGGTGACCTGTTGCGGGTCGTGCCCGCTGGGCACGACAGCAACAAGAAAAAACCCGGCCTCAACGAGACCGGGTTTTTAGGATAAAGCCCCTGGCGGTGACCTACTCTTGCATGGCTTGAGCCACACTACCATCGGCGCATGCGCGTTTCACTTCTGAGTTCGGGATGGGATCAGGTGGGACCACGCCGCTATAGCCGCCAGGGAAGGGGTGGGAGCAGCGCCTGAGCGCCGGCTCCACAAAGGGGGTAAACGAGTGACAAGCGTCCGGGAACGACCGGAG
>NZ_FPIS01000006.1:0-16825 GCF_900119235.1 Luteibacter sp. UNCMF366Tsu5.1
GAGATGGTGATGCCGGGTGACAACGTGAAGATCAGCGTCACGCTGGGCTTCCCGATCGCCATGGACGAAGGTCTGCGCTTCGCCATCCGCGAAGGTGGCCGCACCGTCGGCGCCGGCGTGGTCGCTAAGATCATCAAGTAAGAACGACGCCGGATCTTCGGATCCGGCTGCCGGTCGCGAGGCGGGTGGGTCATCGACCGCCCGCCTTCGCGGTTCCACTGTTTCACCTTGTACGCCAGTAGCTCAATTGGCAGAGCAGCGGTCTCCAAAACCGCAGGTTGGGGGTTCGAGTCCCTCCTGGCGTGCCACTCCCGAGTGCGCATGAATACGAAGGCACAAGAAGCCAAGGGTCTGGGCCCGGCCGATATCGGCAAGCTGGCGCTTGCGCTGGTCGTGCTCGTTGCCGGCATCGTCGGTTTCTACTATTTCAGCGATAACCCGAGCGTGCCGTCGTTCGCGCGCGTCGTCGGCGTCATCGTCGCCGTCGTTGCCGCCATGGCGATCGGCGCTTTCACCGTTCCGGGTCGCAAGCTGCGCGGCTTCGTTGCCGAATCGCAGTTCGAGTTGCGTAAGGTCGTCTGGCCGTCGCGCGACGAAACTCTCAAGACGACCGGCATCATCATGGTTGTCGTCGTCATTCTTTCGCTGCTGATGGGCTTGATCGACTGGTTGTTGAAGTCGCTCGTGCTCGATTGGCTGCTTAAGCTCGGACATTGAGGTAAGGCATGAGCAAGCGCTGGTACGTGGTTCACGCCTATTCGGGGTTCGAGCAGCAGGTTCGCAAGGCTCTGGACGAGCGCGTCAAGCGCGAAGGCATGGAAGAGAAGTTCGGTGAAATCCTGGTTCCGACCGAGGAAGTCATCGAAATGCGCGGCGGCCAAAAGCGTCGTAGCGAGCGCAAGTTCTTCCCTGGTTATGTGCTGGTCCAGATCGAGACCGATACGAGCGGCAAGACCCCGCGTATCGATGACGAGTGCTGGCACCTGGTCAAGGAAACCCCGAAGGTCATGGGTTTCATTGGCGGCACCGCCGATCGTCCGCATCCGATTCGCGATACCGAGGCTGATGCCATTCTCAGCCGCGTGCGCGAAGGCGTCGAAAAGCCCCGCCCGAAGGTTCTCTTCGAGCCAGGCGAGATGGTTCGCGTTACCGATGGTCCGTTCAACGACTTCAACGGCGTCGTCGAGGAAGTCAACTACGAGAAGAGCCGCCTGCGCGTCGCGGTGCTCATTTTCGGTCGCTCCACGCCGGTCGAGCTTGAGTTCGGCCAGGTGGAAAAAGCTTGAGGTAACGTCCTGGCTGGCTCTGCCAGCCCTCCGGCACAGGGTTTGCATAGCCCGCGTGAGGAGCCTATAATGCCCGGTTCACGCTGGAGCTTTCGCTCTGGCGTGTCCGTGTTTCAGGGGTCCGCAGGTGCGTACCTACCAACGTCCAGGGATGGTTCTACAGCGAGGAGCCGCAAGGCGCTTGCACTCGCGAGGAAAGTTAAATGGCAAAGAAAGTCATTGGTTACATCAAGTTGCAGGTGAAGGCCGGTCAGGCTAACCCCTCGCCGCCGGTCGGTCCGGCGCTCGGTCAGCGCGGCCTGAACATCATGGAGTTCTGCAAGGCCTTCAATGCCGCCACGCAGAAGCTCGAGCCGGGTCTCCCGATCCCGGTCGTGATCACGGCCTACTCGGACCGTACCTTCACCTTCATCACGAAGACCCCGCCGGCCTCGATCCTCCTCAAGAAGATCACGGGTGTGGCCAAGGGTTCGCAGAAGCCGAACACCGACAAGGTGGGCAAGGTCACCCGCGCCCAGCTCGAGGAAATCGCGAAGCAGAAGGAGCCGGATCTCACGGCTGCCGATCTGGATGCCGCCGTGCGTACGATCGCCGGCAGCGCGCGTTCCATGGGTCTGGTAGTGGAGGGTTAAGACATGGCAAAGCTCACCAAGCGTATGAAGGCCGCTACGACGGCCGTGCAGCCCGGCAAGACCTACGGTCTCGACGAGGCGCTGAAGATCGTCAAGGACAACGCCAAGGCGAAGTTCGCCGAGTCGGTGGACGTCGCTGTCCGCCTCGGCATCGATGCGAAGAAGTCGGACCAGGGCGTGCGCGGTTCGTCGCTGCTGCCGCACGGCACCGGCAAGACCGTTCGCGTCGCCGTGTTCGTTCCGCCGGGCGAGAAGGCTGAGGCCGCACTGGCCGCTGGCGCCGATGCCGTGGGTATGGACGACCTCGCCGAGAAGATGCAGGCGGGCGATCTGAACTACGGTCGCGTCATTGCCACGCCGGACGCGATGCGCGTCGTCGGTAAGCTCGGTCAGGTGCTCGGTCCCCGTGGCCTGATGCCGAACCCGAAGGACGGCTCGGTCACCGCCGATGTCGCCACGGCCGTGAAGAACGCCAAGGCTGGCCAGGTCAAGTTCCGCAACGACAAGGGCGGCATCATTCACGCCACCATCGGCAAGGCGAGCTTCGAAGCCGCCCAGCTGGCTGACAACCTCAATGCGCTGATCGCCGATCTGCTGAAGGCCAAGCCGGCCGCAGCGAAGGGTCAGTACATCCAGAAGGTGTCGCTGTCGAGCACCATGGGCGTGGGTGTGCCGGTCGATACCTCGACCGTGAATACCTCGGCCAAGTAAGTGTTACGACCCTCGCCGGCATGGCCGGCGGGGGCACGTTTTTGAGGGCGCCCCCGGTCGCAAGATCGGGGTAGCCGTCAAAGACCGTAGGCGCGAACAGCGCGCGACGACGACGAGCAGGGAGCTCGTGTTGGCAAGGAAACGCCGTCGTCGGTAGCGGGTTTGCTTAATCGGAGGCCTTCGTGGCTCCGGCCTGCGTAGATGGTGCAGCCCCTTCTGGTATTCGTTTCGAATCTGGAAAGGCCACCACCCGGGATGCTTGCATCCCCGACGTCAGGACGATGTCGCCCAGGACCGCAAGCGGCAGGAGCCGTGAGCGGAGTTCATACGAGGAGTGCAATGTGGCCCTTAATCTCTCCCAGAAGCAAGAAGTAGTCGCCGAGCTGGCAGAAGTCGCCGCGAAGGCTCACTCCTTGGTCGCCGCCGAATACGCGGGCACCACGGTCTCTCAGATGACCGCGATGCGCAAGAAGGCCCGTGAGTCGGGTGTGTTCCTGAAAGTTGTCAAGAACACGCTCGCCGCCCGCGCCGTGGCCGGTACCGAATTCGAGGTCGTCAAGGACGCCCTGGTCGGTCCGCTGCTCTATGCGTTCTCGACCGAGGAACCGGGCGCCGCTGGCCGCCTGATCAAGGAATTCGCGAAGACCAACGACAAGCTCAAGCCGAAGGTCGTCTCCATCGAGGGCAAGCTGTTCGATGCCGCGCACGTTGAAGTGCTCGCATCGCTGCCGACCCGTGAAGAGGCCCTGGCCATGCTGGCCCGCGTGCTGGCCGAGCCGGTCACGATGTTCGCTCGCGCCATCAAGGCCGTTGCGGACAAGCAGGGTGGTGGCGAAGTTGCCGCCGAAGAAGCCCCGGCCGAAGCCTGATCTGTCTCGACTTTTCTCATTCGAAACCCCATTTCAGAAGGTAAGAAACAATGTCCACCCTGACCACCGAACAGATCGTTGAAGCCATCAAGGCCAAGTCCCTGACGGAAATCATGGAACTGGTGAAGTCGATCGAAGACACCTTCGGCGTCTCCGCTGCTGCTCCGGTTGCCGTCGCTGGCCCGGCTGCTGCCGCTGGCCCGGCTGCCGAAGCGCAGACCGAGTTCGACGTGATCCTGAAGTCCGCCGGCGACAAGAAGGTCGACGTGATCAAGGCCGTCCGCGCCATCACCGGCCTGGGCCTGAAGGAAGCCAAGGACCTCACCGAAGCCGGTGGCGTCGTGAAGGAAGCTGCGTCGAAGGAAGACGCCGAGAAGTTCAAGAAGGATCTCGAAGCTGCCGGCGCCACGGTCGAACTCAAGTAATCGGCGCCTTGCGCGCCAGTTGTTCGACATAGCGTCAAGCGAGCCTGGGGGCGTAAGCCCCCGGGCTTTGCCCGTTTCACCGTTCCATCGTTTTACTGCTCCACGTGTCCCGTCGGAAATGGGACATCGCGATTCGAGAGCGCCGGCACGGGCTCCGCGGTTCGAATCCCGATCTCCGATTTTCGATTCATTAACTGTTAGCCGGCGCCCCCTGGCCGGCATCATGAAACCGAGGCGGTACCCAACATGACCTACTCGTTTACCGAGAAGAAGCGCATCCGTAAGGACTTCGGCAAGCGGCCCCCCGTGCTGGGCGTGCCCAATCTGCTGACGATCCAGACCGACTCGTACAAGGAATTCCTGCAGGAGCAGGTCAACCCCAAGCAGCGTGAGGACAAGGGCCTCCACGCCGCCCTGAAGTCGGTGTTCCCGATTTCGAGCTACTCGGGCAACGCTGCCCTCGAATACGTGGACTACCGACTCGGTGAGCCGGCATTCGACGAGCGCGAGTGCCGCAACCGCGGCATGACCTTCGGTGCGCCGCTGCGCACCACCGTGCGCCTGGTCATCTATGACAAGGACAGCCCGGCTTCGAAGAAGGCCGTGAAGTACGTGAAGGAGCAAGAGGTCTACATGGGCGAGATTCCGCTCATGACCGAGACCGGTACCTTCATCATCAACGGAACCGAACGCGTCATCGTCTCGCAGCTGCACCGTTCGCCCGGCGTGTTCTTCGACCACGACCGTGGCAAGACGCACAGCTCGGGCAAGCTGCTGTTCTCGGCACGCGTCATTCCTTACCGTGGCTCGTGGCTCGATTTCGAGTTCGACCCGAAGGACGCGCTGTTCACCCGTATCGACCGTCGCCGTAAGCTGCCGGTCACGGTGCTGCTGCGCGCGCTCGGCTATACCAATGAAGAGATGCTGAGCATCTTCTTCGAGCACAACGTGTTCCACCTCGGCAAGAAGGGTGGCGTCACGCTCGATCTCGTCGCCGAGCGCCTGCGCGGTGAAACCCTCTCCTTCGATCTCGTGATCGACGGCAAGGTGCTGGTCGAGGCCGGCAAGCGCATTACTGCGCGTCACGTGCGCCAGCTCGCCAACGAGAAGATCACCACGCTCGAAGTGCCGGACGACTACCCGGTCGGCCGCATCGTGGCGATCGACATGGTCGACAAGGACACCGGCGAGATCATCGCTGCGGCCAACGACGAGCTGACCGCCGAGCACCTCGAGCGCTTCCGCAAGGCAGGCATCGAGACGGTGCCGACGCTCTACGTGAACGACCTCGATCGCGGTGCGTACATCTCGAACACGCTGCGCATCGACAACACGCGCACGCAGCTCGAAGCCCTGGTCGAAATCTACCGGATGATGCGTCCGGGCGAGCCGCCGACCAAGGACGCCGCGCAGAACCTGTTCTTCAACCTGTTCTTCACCTTCGACCGCTACGACCTGTCGGCCGTGGGTCGCATGAAGTTCAACCGTCGCGTCGGCCGCAAGGACGTGATCGGTCCGGGCGTGCTCTACGATCACCGCTACTTCTCGGAGCGCAAGGAAGAAGAATCCCAGCGCCTCGTGGCGGAGCAGGGCGAGACGTCGGACATCCTCGACGTGCTGCGCGTGCTCATCGACATCCGCAACGGTACCGGCACGGTCGACGACATCGATCACCTGGGTAACCGTCGCGTGCGTTCGGTCGGCGAAATGGCGGAGAACACGTTCCGCATCGGTCTCGTCCGCGTGGAGCGCGCGGTTCGCGAGCGCCTGTCGCTGGCCGAATCCGAAGGCCTGACGCCGCAGGAACTGATCAACGCTAAGCCCGTCGCTGCGGCAGTGAAGGAGTTCTTCGGTTCGTCGCAGCTCTCGCAGTTCATGGATCAGAATAACCCGCTGTCCGAAGTCACCCACAAGCGTCGTGTGTCGGCGCTTGGACCGGGCGGTCTGACCCGTGAGCGCGCCGGCTTCGAAGTGCGCGACGTGCATCCGACCCACTACGGCCGCGTCTGCACCATCGAAACGCCGGAAGGCCCGAACATCGGCCTGATCAACTCGCTGGCCGTGTACGCCCGCACCAATGCCTACGGCTTCCTCGAGACGCCGTATCGCAAGGTCGAGAACGGCAAGGTCACCGACAAGGTCGATTACCTCTCCGCGATCGAAGAAGGCGACCACGTCATCGCGCAGGCGAACTCGCCGCTGACGAAGGAAGGCAAGTTCATCGAAGACTTCGTGTCGTGCCGCTTCCGTGGCGAATCTGAGCTTCGTCCGTCGGCCGAGATCAACTACATGGACGTCTCGCCGATGCAGACCGTGTCGGTCGCGGCGGCGCTCGTGCCGTTCCTTGAGCACGATGACGCGAATCGCGCCCTCATGGGTGCGAACATGCAGCGCCAGGCCGTTCCGACCCTGCGCAGCCAGAAGCCGCTCGTCGGCACGGGCATCGAGCGTGCCGTGGCGCGTGACTCGGGCGTGACCGTGTCCGCGCGTCGTGGTGGCGTGATCGACCAGGTCGACGCGGCACGTATCGTCGTGCGCGTGAACGAGAACGAGGTCGGCGACGATGACGCCGGCGTCGATATCTACACGCTGACCAAGTACACCCGCTCTAACCAGAACACCAACCTCAACCAGCGCCCGCTGGTGAATGTCGGTGACGTGGTGGCGGTGGGCGACACGCTGGCGGACGGTTCCTCGACCGACCTCGGCGAACTCGCGCTCGGCCAGAACATGCTCGTCGCGTTCATGCCGTGGAACGGCTACAACTTCGAAGACTCGATCCTGATCTCCGAGCGCGTGGTCCAGGAAGACCGCTACACCTCGATCCACATCGAGGAGCTGACCTGCATCGCTCGCGACACCAAGCTCGGCGCCGAGGAAATCACCGCGGACATCCCGAACGTCGGTGAGCAGGCGCTCGCGCGTCTGGACGAATCCGGCATCGTGTACATCGGTGCGGAAGTGAAGGCGGGCGACATCCTGGTCGGTAAGGTCACGCCGAAGGGCGAGAGCCAGCTGACGCCGGAAGAAAAGCTGCTCCGCGCGATCTTCGGTGAGAAGGCTTCGGACGTGAAGGACAGCTCGCTGCGCGTGCCCCCGGGCATGGACGGCAATGTCATCGACGTGCAGGTCTTCACCCGTGACGGCATCGAGAAGGACAAGCGTGCCAAGCAGATCGAAGAGACCGAACTGAAGCGGATCCGCAAGGATCTCGACGACCAGTTCCGCATCCTCGAAGGCGCGATCTACGCTCGTATGCGCTCGCAGCTCGTCGGCAAGTCCGCGATGAGCGGCCCGGGTGGCCTGAAGCGTGGCACCGTCATCGACGACGCCTACCTCGACACCCTCAAGAAGGACGACTGGTTCAAGATCAACGTCAAGGAAGAGGAGGTCTCCGAGTTCCTCGAGCGCGCGGCCGAGCAGGTCAAGCGCCATCGGGAGAACTTCGACAAGCGCTTCAAGGAGAAGCAGGGCAAGATCACCCAGGGCGACGACCTCGCACCGGGCGTGCTCAAGATGGTCAAGGTCTACCTGGCCGTTAAGCGCCGCATCCAGCCGGGCGACAAGATGGCCGGCCGCCACGGCAACAAGGGTGTCGTGTCGATGATCGTTCCGGTCGAGGACATGCCGTTCTCCGCCGACGGTCGTCCGGTCGACATCGTGCTGAACCCGCTGGGCGTGCCTTCGCGTATGAACATCGGCCAGATCCTCGAGGTTCACCTCGGCTGGGCTGCGAAGGGTCTTGGTCACAAGATCGCAGCCATGATCGAGGCCAACGAGAAGCCTGCGAAGCTGCGCGACTTCCTGGACGAGGTCTACAACCACGGCAACGCCGGTGCCGAAGGCGCCGTTCGCCACGTGGATCTCAAGTCGATGTCCGACCACGAGATCATCGCTCTGGCGAACAACCTGCGCGACGGCGTGCCGATGGCTACGCCGGTGTTCGACGGTGCCGAGGAGTCCGAGATCAAGCACATGCTGAAGCTCGCCGATCTTCCGGAGTCGGGTCAGACCACGCTCTATGACGGCCGCACCGGCGAGGCATTCGATCGCCCGGTCACCGTCGGCTACATGCACATGCTGAAGCTGAACCACCTCGTCGACGACAAGATGCACGCACGTTCGACGGGTCCGTACTCGCTCGTTACCCAGCAGCCGCTGGGCGGCAAGGCGCAGTTCGGTGGCCAGCGCTTCGGCGAAATGGAAGTCTGGGCGCTCGAGGCATACGGCGCGGCGTACACCCTGCAGGAAATGCTGACCGTCAAGTCGGACGACGTCCAGGGCCGCAACCAGATGTACAAGAACATTGTGGACGGCAACCACGAAATGGCCGCGGGCATGCCGGAATCCTTCAACGTACTCGTGAAGGAAATCCGCTCGCTCGGCATCGACATCGAACTCGAAGAGATCAAGTGATCGTCGCGGCTACCGGAGATTACGCATGAAAGACCTGCTCAATCTGTTCAACCAGCAGCGACAGACGCTGGATTTCGACGCGATCAAGATCGCTCTGGCTTCGCCGGAGCTGATCCGTTCGTGGTCGTACGGCGAAGTGAAGAAGCCGGAAACGATCAACTACCGCACGTTCAAGCCTGAGCGTGACGGCCTGTTCTGCGCAGCCATTTTCGGTCCGATCAAGGACTACGAGTGCCTGTGCGGCAAGTACAAGCGCATGAAGCATCGCGGCGTCGTCTGCGAAAAGTGCGGCACCGAGGTCACCCTGGCCAAGGTCCGTCGCGAGCGCATGGGCCACATCGAACTGGCCAGCCCGACCGCGCATATCTGGTTCCTGAAGTCGCTGCCCTCGCGCATCGGCCTCATGCTGGACATGACCCTGCGTGACATCGAGCGCATCCTGTACTTCGAGGCCTTCGTGGTGATCGATCCGGGCCTGACCGCGCTCGAGCGCGGTCAGCTGCTCAGCGAAGACCAGTACCTGGAAGCCACCGAAGAGCACGGTGACGAGTTCGACGCCCGCATGGGTGCCGAGGCCGTCTACGAGCTGCTGAAGAGCCTCGACCTCCCGGGCGAAGTCATTCGCCTGAAGGAAGAGATCTCCTCGACGAATTCCGAGACCAAGCTCAAGCGCCTCACCAAGCGCGTGAAGCTGATCGAGGCGTTCCTCGAGTCGGGCAACAAGCCGGAATGGATGGTCTTGACTGTCCTGCCGGTGCTGCCGCCCGATCTGCGTCCGCTCGTCCCGCTGGACGGCGGTCGCTTCGCGACCTCCGATCTCAACGATCTGTATCGCCGCGTCATCAACCGCAACAACCGCCTGAAGCGTCTGCTGGAGCTCGCCGCGCCCGACATCATCGTGCGCAACGAGAAGCGCATGCTGCAGGAGTCGGTCGATGCGCTGCTCGACAACGGCCGTCGCGGTCGTGCCATCACCGGCACGAACAAGCGCGCGCTGAAGTCGCTCGCAGACATGATCAAGGGCAAGCAGGGTCGCTTCCGTCAGAACCTGCTCGGCAAGCGCGTCGACTACTCGGGCCGTTCGGTCATCGTGGTCGGCCCGACGCTGCGCCTGCACCAGTGCGGTCTGCCGAAGAAGATGGCGCTCGAGCTGTTCAAGCCCTTCATCTTCGCGAAGCTGCAGGCTCGTGGCGAAGCCACGACCATCAAGGCTGCCAAGAAGCTCGTCGAGCGCGAGGAAGCTCAGGTCTGGGACATCCTGGAAGACGTGATCCGCGAACATCCGGTCATGCTCAACCGTGCGCCGACGCTGCATCGTCTGGGTATCCAGGCGTTCGAGCCCGTGCTCATCGAAGGCAAGGCGATCCAGCTGCATCCGCTCGTCTGTACGGCGTTCAACGCCGACTTCGACGGTGACCAGATGGCCGTGCACGTGCCGCTGTCGATCGAGGCGCAGCTCGAAGCCCGCGCCCTGATGATGTCGTCGAACAACATCCTGTCGCCCGCGAACGGCGAGCCGATCATCGTGCCGTCGCAGGACGTCGTGCTCGGTCTGTACTACATGACCCGCGAGCTGATCAACGCGAAGGGCGCCGGCATGGTGTTCGCGAACGTCGGCGAAGTGCGTCGTGCATACGACAACCGCGCCGTCGAACTGCACGCCAAGGTCAAGGTGCGCGTGCGCAGCGTGGAAACGGTGGACGGCGAGCGCGTTGAGCGCCAGTCGCTCGTCGATACCACGGTGGGTCGTGCGCTGCTGGCCGAGATCATTCCGGAAGGCCTCCCGTTCGCCCTGGTGAACACGGAGCTGACCAAGAAGAACATCTCGCGCCTGATCAACCAGAGCTACCGTCTGCTCGGCCTGAAGGAATCGGTCGTGTTCGCCGACAAGCTGATGTACACCGGCTTCCGTTTCGCGACGCGTGCCGGTATCTCCATCGGCATCGACGACATGAAGATCCCGGCCGAGAAGCGCGGCATCCTCGAGGAAGCCGAGAAGGAAGTCGTCGAGATCCAGGAGCAGTACCAGTCGGGTCTCGTGACCGCCGGCGAGCGTTACAACAAGGTGGTCGACATCTGGTCGCGCACCAACGAGCTCGTGGCCAAGGCGATGATCGACGGTATCGGTACCGAGAAGGTCACCGATGCCGACGGCAACGTGGTCAACCAGAAGTCGATGAACTCGCTGTACATCATGGCGGACTCCGGCGCCCGCGGTAGCGCGGCCCAGATTCGTCAGCTGGCGGGTATGCGCGGCCTGATGGCGCGTCCGGACGGCTCGATCATCGAGACGCCCATCAAGGCGAACTTCCGCGAAGGCCTGAACGTTCTGCAGTACTTCAACTCCACCCACGGTGCCCGTAAGGGTCTCGCGGATACGGCGCTGAAGACGGCGAACTCCGGTTACCTGACCCGTCGTCTCGTCGACGTGGCGCAGGACGTCGTCATCACCGAGCACGATTGCGGCACGGAAGACGGTGTGCTGATGTCCCCGATCGTGGAAGGCGGCGACGTGGTCGAGCCGCTGCGCGAGCGCGTGCTTGGCCGTGTGGTGGTGGAAGACGTCTACGCCCCTGGCGACGACGACGAACCCATCGTCACCCGCGACACGCTGCTCGACGAGTACCTGGTCGACAAGCTCGACAAGGGTGGCGTGCAGTTGATCAAGGTCCGTTCACCGATCACCTGCCGTGCCAGCCATGGCGTGTGCGCCCTGTGCTACGGCCGCGACCTTGCTCGCGGTCATCTGGTCAACATGGGTGAGGCCGTGGGTGTGGTCGCCGCTCAGTCGATCGGTGAGCCGGGTACCCAGCTGACGATGCGTACGTTCCACATCGGTGGTGCGGCGTCCCGTGCGGCTGCGGTGGACAACGTCACGGTCCGCACGACCGGCGCGCTGAAGTTCAACAACCTGAAGTCGGTCGAGCACGCCCAGGGTCACTTGGTCGCGGTCTCGCGTTCGGGCGAAGTGAGCGTCATCGACGCCAACGGCCGCGAGCGCGAGCGCTACAAGGTGCCGTACGGCGCGACGATTGCGGTGAAGGACGGCGATCCGGTCAAGGCTGGTCAGACCGTTGCCAACTGGGATCCGCATACCCATCCGATCGTCACGGAAGTGGCCGGTGTGGTCCGCTTCATCGACTTCATCGATGGCGTGACCGTGCAGTCGCAGACCGACGAACTGACCGGCCTCGAGTCGGCGGTGGTGACCGATCCGAAGCGTCGCGGTACGCAGGCCAAGGATCTGCGCCCGATCGTCCGCCTGGAAGACAGCAAGGGTCGCGAGCTCAAGCTGCCGGGTACGGACATCGCGGCACAGTACTTCCTGCCGGCCGGCGCGATCGTCTCGATCCAGAACGGTGCCGAAGTGGGCGTGGGCGACGTGGTTGCCCGTATCCCGCAGGAAACCTCGAAGACCCGCGACATCACGGGTGGTCTGCCGCGCGTGGCCGACTTGTTCGAAGCCCGCAAGCCGAAGGAGCCGGCGATCCTCGCGGAACGCTCGGGTATCGTCAGCTTCGGCAAGGACACCAAGGGCAAGCAGCGTCTGATCATCAAGGACGCGGACGGCAACGAGCACGAAGAGCTGATTCCGAAGTGGCGTCAGGTCATCGTGTTCGAAGGCGAGCACGTGGAGAAGGGCGAAACCGTCGTGGACGGCGAGCCGAATCCGCATGACATCCTGCGTCTGCTGGGTGTCGAACCGCTGGCCTCGTACCTGGTCAAGGAAATCCAGGACGTCTACCGCCTGCAGGGTGTGAAGATCAACGACAAGCACATCGAAGCGATCATTCGCCAGATGCTCCGCAAGGTCGAGATCACCGAGTCGGGCGACAGCACGTATCTCCGCGGAGAGCAGGTCGAACGCGTCCGGATCAACGAGGAGAACGAGCGCGCCGAGGCTCGGGGCGAGCGTCGTGCCGAGTTCGAGTCGGTTCTGCTGGGTATCACCAAGGCGTCGCTGGCTACCGAGTCGTTCATCTCGGCGGCTTCGTTCCAGGAGACCACCCGCGTCCTCACCGAGGCGGCGGTCCGTGGCACCCGCGACACGTTGCGTGGCCTCAAGGAAAATGTTATTGTTGGACGGCTAATCCCTGCGGGCACGGGTCTGGCTTACCACGCTTCGCGTCGTAACCAGGGCGGCCTGACGGCCTCGGAGCTCGAAACCCTCTCGGGTTCGGCACCGGCCGTTACGTTCGAAGAGGCACCTGCCGGGTCCACCGATAGCGCCGAGTAAGGCCCGTAGACGGGTTTTGCTCGTACATACGAAATGAGGCGCAGGGACGCGCCTCGTGTTCGGAATCAAGGACGATGGGCGTCGGTTCGCTTCGCGGGCGGCGCACGTCAACAACGCTTATCTGGCGGGCCGATCTATCGGTCTGCCTTTATGTTTCTCAGGAATAGCTTCGCATGACGACAGTCAACCAGTTGGTGCGCAAATCCCGCAGCCCGAAGGCGTACAAGAGCGCCTCCCCGGCCCTGCAGAGCAGCCCGCAGCGCCGCGGGGTCTGCACGCGCGTTTATACGACCACCCCGAAGAAGCCGAACTCGGCCCTGCGTAAGGTTGCCAAGGTGCGCCTGACCAACGGTTTCGAAGTCATCAGCTACATCGGTGGCGAAGGTCACAACCTGCAGGAGCACTCGGTGGTCCTGATCCGCGGCGGTCGCGTCAAGGATCTCCCCGGTGTGCGTTACCACACGGTTCGCGGCAGTCTCGACTGCGCCGGCGTGACCAAGCGTCGCAAGTCGCGCTCGAAGTACGGCGCCAAGCGTCCGAAGAGCTGAGTAAAGGACAAGAATTATGTCGCGTAAAGGTTCCCATCCCGCCCGTGTCGTCCTCCCGGACCCGAAGCACGGAAGCCAGCTGATTGCCCGTTTCATCAATATGGTGATGAAGTCCGGCAAGAAGTCCGTCGCCGAGTCGATTGTCTACGGCGCCCTGCAGCACATCGGTGAAAAGCACGCCGAGCCGGTGCAACTCGTCGAGAAGGCTCTGGGCAACATCGCCCCGGCCGTCGAGGTGAAGTCCCGCCGCGTTGGTGGTGCGACGTACCAGGTGCCGGTCGAAGTTCGTCCGGGTCGCCGTATGGCGCTCGCGATGCGCTGGGTGATCGACGCAGCGCGCAAGCGCGGCGAGACGTCCATGCCGCGCAAGCTGGCCGCCGAACTGCTCGAAGCCTCGGAATCCCGTGGCGGCGCCGTGAAGAAGCGCGAAGAGACGCACCGCATGGCAGAGGCCAACAAGGCCTTCTCGCATTACCGCTGGTAATTACAGCTTCAGATTGAGGAAAGACCGTGGCACGCACCACTCCCATCGAGCGCTACCGCAACTTCGGCATCATGGCTCACATCGATGCCGGCAAGACCACGACCACGGAGCGCATCCTGTTCTACACCGGTGTCAGTCATAAGATTGGCGAGGTGCATGACGGTGCGGCGACGATGGACTGGATGGAGCAGGAGCAGGAGCGCGGCATCACCATCACTTCCGCCGCCACCACGGCGTTCTGGAAGGGTATGGATCGTTCGCTGCCCGAGCACCGCTTCAACATCATCGACACCCCGGGACACGTCGACTTCACCATCGAGGTGGAGCGTTCGCTTCGCGTGCTCGACGGTGCGGTGTTCGTGCTCTGCGCCGTGGGTGGCGTGCAGCCGCAGTCGGAAACCGTGTGGCGTCAGGCCAACCGGTACAAGGTTCCGCGCCTTGCGTTCGTCAACAAGATGGACCGCACGGGTGCGAACTTCTATAAGGTCGTCGACCAGCTGAAGTCGCGTCTGGCCGCCAACCCGGTGCCGATGCAGGTGCCGATCGGCGCCGAAGACAACTTCGAAGGCGTCGTCGATCTCCTCAAGATGAAGGCCATCAAGTGGGACATGGAGTCCCAGGGCATGAAGTTCGAATACGTCGACATCCCGGCGGAACTCCAGGCCAAGGCCGAAGAAGATCGTACGGCCATGATCGAAGCCGCGGCGGAAGCCACGGAAGAGATGATGGACAAGTACCTCGGCGGCGAAGAGCTGACCGAAGCCGAGATCATCGAAGGTCTGCGTCTGCGTACGCTGAAGAGCGAGATCATCCCGGTCTTCTGCGGTACGGCGTTCAAGAACAAGGGCGTCCAGGCGATGCTCGACGCGGTCGTCAACCTGCTTCCGTCGCCGGTCGATCGTCCGCCCGTCGAGGGCATCAACGAAGATGAGCAGCCGGATACGCGTCCCGCCAAGGACGACGCGCCGTTCTCTGCGCTCGCGTTCAAGATCATGACCGACCCGTTCGTCGGCGCGCTGACGTTCTTCCGTGTCTACTCGGGCACGCTGAACGCCGGTGACCAGGTGTACAACCCGGTCAAGTCGAAGAAGGAGCGCATCGGCCGCATCCTGCAGATGCACGCGAACGAGCGTCACGAACTGAAGGAAGTCCGTGCCGGCGATATCGCCGCGGCGGTTGGCCTGAAGGACGTCACGACCGGTGACACGCTGTGCGCGCAGGATCACATCATCACGCTCGAGCGCATGTCGTTCCCCGAGCCGGTGATCTCGATGGCCGTCGAGCCGAAGACCAAGTCGGACCAGGAAAAGATGGGTATCGCCCTCGGCCGTCTGGCTGCGGAAGATCCGTCGTTCCGTGTTCGTACGGACGAAGAGTCGGGCCAGACGATCATCTCGGGCATGGGCGAGCTTCACCTGGACATCCTGGTGGACCGCATGAAGCGCGAGTTCAACGTCGAGGCCAACGTCGGCAAGCCGCAGGTGGCTTACCGCGAGACCATTCAGGCGTCGGACGTCAAGTCGGACTACAAGCACGCCAAGCAGTCGGGTGGTAAGGGTCAGTACGGTCACGTCGTGATCGAGCTGTCGCCGATCTCGGATGCCGATCGTGCGGACGAGAAGATTTCGTCGCAGATCAAGGACGACTTCCTCTTCATCAACGACATCACCGGTGGCGTGATTCCGAAGGAATTCATCCCGTCGGTTGAAAAGGGTCTGCGCGAGACGATTACCGCGGGTCCGCTGGCCGGCTTCCCGGTCGTGGGCGTGAAGGTGAAGCTGGTCTTCGGTTCGTACCACGACGTCGACTCGTCGGAAATGGCGTTCAAGCTGGCTGCGTCGATGGCGTTCAAGCAGGGCTTCGCGAAGGCGAACCCGGTGCTGCTCGAGCCGATCATGAAGGTCGAGGTCGTGACGCCTGAAGACTACGTCGGCGACGTCATGGGCGACATCAGCCGTCGTCGCGGCATGCTCACCGGTCAGGAAGAAACGCCGTCGGGCAAGACCGTCAACGCGATGATCCCGCTGGGCGAGATGTTCGGCTACGCGACCTCGCTGCGTTCGCAGACCCAGGGTCGTGCCACGTTCACGATGGAATTCGACCATTACGAGCCGGCGCCGAAGAACATCGCGGACGAGGTCATGAAGAAGTCCTGATAAGGGCTTCTTCTTCAAAAACACATAACGTTCTTTTAGAGGTTTCGAGTCATGGCAAAGGGTAAGTTCGAACGTAAGAAGCCGCACGTCAACGTCGGCACCATCGGTCACGTCGACCACGGCAAGACCACGCTCACGGCTGCCCTGACGAAGATCGGCGCCGAGCGTTTTGGTGGCGAGTTCAAGGACTACGGTTCGATCGATGCGGCGCCGGAAGAGAAGGCGCGCGGCATCACGATCTCGACCGCACACGTGGAATACGAATCGCCGAACCGTCACTACGGTCACGTCGATTGCCCGGGCCACGCCGACTACGTCAAGAACATGATCACCGGTGCCGCCCAGATGGACGGTGCGATCCTGGTGTGCTCGGCCGCTGACGGCCCGATGCCGCAGACCCGCGAGCACATTCTGCTCTCGCGTCAGGTCGGCGTGCCGTACATCGTGGTGTTCCTGAACAAGGCCGACATGGTCGACGACGCCGAGCTCCTTGAGCTGGTCGAGATGGAAGTCCGCGAGCTGCTGTCGAAGTACGAGTTCCCGGGCGACGACACCCCGATCGTGCACGGTTCGGCGCGTCTGGCGCTGGACGGCGACCAGTCGGACATCGGCGTGCCGTCGATCATCAAGCTCGTCGACGCGCTCGACAGCTGGATTCCGGAGCCGGAGCGTGACATCGACAAGCCGTTCCTGCTGCCGGTCGAAGACGTGTTCTCGATCTCCGGTCGCGGTACCGTGCTGACCGGTCGTGTCGAGCGCGGTATCGTCAAGGTGGGCGACGCGGCGGAAGTCGTGGGCCTGCGCGACACCCAGACCACCACGGTCACGGGCGTTGAAATGTTCCGCAAGCTGCTGGACCAGGGTCAGGCCGGTGACAACGTCGGCGTGCTGGTTCGCGGTCTGAAGCGTGAAGACGTCGAGCGCGGTCAGGTGCTGGCCAAGCCGGGTTCGGTTACGCCGCACACCGAGTTCGAGGGTGAGGTGTATATCCTCTCCAAGGACGAGGGCGGTCGCCACACCCCGTTCTTCAGCAACTATCGTCCGCAGTTCTACTTCCGTAC